>JAYSPV010000049.1:0-43405 GCA_043721915.1 Ilumatobacteraceae bacterium
GTCGTCGTCGCGGACGTACATCGAGCCGAACTCGAGGTCGGCGCGGAGCGGCTTGAGGAACCAGGGATGCCAGCCCACCATCGCCGGCATCGGCACCGCATTCGCGAACACGCTGAGCAACGCGGTGAGCCCGTGCTCGTCGAGCTGGATGTGCTGGGTCGCGATGCCGCCGTACTGCCAGTGCAGGTCGGTCTGCAGGTCGCAGAAGTCGCGACCGGCATCGAGCACCTCCCAGCTGCTGACGAAACCGGTGCCGTGGATCGAGTGCGGCGGCATGTTGATCGGCAGCTGGCAGCTGACACCGTCGAAGGTGAAGGCACCGTTGCGCACCCGGCCGGCCCACGGGACCATCGGATACGAGCCCCACGACATCGGCCCGCCGCCCGGATCCGAGCGCAGCAAGGGTCGCCCGCCGACCTCCAACTTCCCGATCCGACCACCTTCATCCGGGTGGACGGTCATCCGGGCCTCGCCTGAGTGCAGCTCGATCATGCAGCCATTCTCTACCATGAATGCCCATGCGTGGATTGGTGCAGCGAGTTCGTGCGGCGAGCGTCACGGTGGCGGGGGAGGTCGTCGGCTCGATCGGGCGGGGCCTGTGTGTCCTCGTCGGTGTCACCCACGACGACACGACGGACCACGCACGCAAGCTGGCCGAGAAGATCTGGCATCTGCGGGTGATGGATGACGACGCCGGAGTGATGAACCGCAGCGTGGCCGACACCACCCGTGAGGTGCTCGTGGTCAGTCAGTTCACGTTGTACGGCGACACTGTCGGTGGCCGGAGGCCGAGCTGGATCGCCGCGGCTCGGCCGGAGCACGCGGAACCGCTCGTGCAGGCAGTCGTCGACCATCTCCTGGGGTTGGGGGCGACGGTCGCCACCGGCCGCTTCCGCACCGAGATGCTGGTGGCCATCGAGAACGACGGCCCGGTCACGCTGATGATCGAACTCTGACCCCCATTACGCACGTGGCCGGGTGCGGCGGTAGCGCCACTGTGAGACGACGAGCAGCAGGACCATCAGCGCCACCCACGGCAGGTCGCCGGTGTGCGAGTACCAGGTGCGTATCCAGGCGTACCCGGGGATGTCGCGGTAGATCACCTTCTGCTCGCTGACGGCCGTGCGGTCGAACACATCGCCATCGGGGGAGACGAACGCACTGAACCCAGTGGGCGCGGCTTGCACCACCCAGCGGTTCTGCTCGATCGCGCGCAGGCGCGAGGCCGCGATCTGCTGACTCTGCAGCACTGTCCACGTGTAGCTGCTGCCGTTGGTGGGGTTGATGATGAACGCGGCGCCGTGTTCGACGCCCTCGTTCGCCCGCCCACCGAAGAACACCTCCCACGAGATGACGACACCGATTCGCTCGCCGTTCGGCAGCGTCAGGAACGCCGGATCGGTGCCGGCCACCGCATCGCGCGGTACGAGGTTGGTGGGCGCGCCGAGCGCGCTGAGCAACCCTCGCATCGGCATGTACTCGCCGAACGGCACCCGTCGTACCTTGTCGTAGCGGCTGACGACGTCGCCTTCCGGGGTGATGATCACCTGTGCGTTGAGGAAGTGTTCGCCGTCGGCGGTGTCTTCGGTGATGCCGACGGCCATCGGCGCGCCGATCCTCTCGGCCTCGGCCGCCACGAGTTGCAGCTCCGGACTCTCGGTGAACGGCATGCCGTTGACATCGATGACGTTCTCCGGCCACACCACGAGGTCGACCGAACCCGGCTTGATCGTCGACGTCGCGACGAGGTGGCGCTCGAGCACCTCGCGCGCGGAGGTGTCGATGGCGTGGGTGCCCTGTGGCCCGCCACCTTGCACGACCGCCACCCTCGTGGGCGCGCCTGCCTTGACATCCACGCTGTGCGTGCCATCGGCCAGGCCGGGGAGCAGCAGCCAGACGACCATCGCGACGGCGAAGGCCGCCAACCCGTGCCACTCACCGCGTGCGGTGATGCCCCGCTTGCGGGCGAGCGCAGGGACCACCGGCGAGGGCCCGGCGAGCGCGAAGCCGACCTGGAAGACGAACCACGTGAGCAGCAGCGCGCCTCCCACTCGGGCAATCGTCGCGAACGGGCCGGCTGCCTGGCCGATGGCGAGGCTGGCTAGTGGAACGCCGCCGAACGGGAAGCAGAACCTCAACGCCTCGGCCAGGGTGTGCGCCGCTGGCCGGCCCAACACGCGCCAGGGGCCGCGAGGCGCCGCCCAGGCGGCGAGCGCGTGGAACCCGGCGAACATCGAGGCGGCCAAGAGGTAACCGGGGGCGGTGAGGAACCACATCCAGCACATTCCCGGGAACAGCCACGCGGCGCCGAACAGCCAGCCCCTCGCCGCGCGTTGGCGACCGGTGGCCGCGTGCTGCGCCGACGTCTCGTAGACGGCGATGCCGACGAATGCGAGCGGCCACATGCCCCACGGTGGTAGCGCCGCAGCAACGAGCAACCCACCGAGCACGGCCATCAACGAGTGACGCGATGGAAGGTGAAGCTGGCGCGACATCTTCATCGACGCTACTGGCTCGCCGCTACGGGCCGCTGGAACCAACGTCAGGTGCCGTCGAGCTTGAGGAACACGATGAAGCGCTCACGCGTCGAACCCACTGGGTGGCAGGCGAACAGGGTGGCGGTGTACTCAGGCTTCTGATCGATGATCCAGATGTCGTTCGGAGTGACGATCTGAGTCGATGTGACGTGGTAGGTGAATCGTCCAGCGTCCGTGGTGAAGATCACTTCGTCGCCGGCCACCAGTTGATCGATGTTGCGGAACGGCTTGTCGTGGCTGGTTCGGTGCCCACCGATCACGGCGTTGCCGAACTGGCCGGGCATCGCCGTGCCGGGCCAGTGGCCGGGGCCGTTGTCGAGGGTGGTGAGCGAGATGCCCTCCAGCAGCGGTCGGGTGATGCCGATCTTCGGGATCTCGATCGTTCCCAGCTCGATGAACGGCTCGGGGGCCCGTGGATCCGGTGGGTCGGCCGGGATCGGCAGCACCGGAGCGACCGTCGTGGTGGTGGTGGCCGCCGGCAATGTCGTCGTGGCCGGGAGCGTGGTGGCGACCGTCGTGGTGGTGGCAAGAGTGGTGGCAACCGTGTCGGACGACGTGCTGTCGTCGCTGCAGGCGACCAGCAGGACGACCGATGCAGCGAGGAGAATCGGGCGGTAGCGCATCAGGGGCATTCTGCCACCGGGTGCAGCGCTCTGCGCAGCGAGGCGGCAGCTTCCTGCCCCGAACGGATGCAGGCCGGTACGCCGATGCCGTGATAGCTGGCCCCGGCAAGCGCCAGTGCGCTGGGCAGGGACTGCTCGGCGGCGGCGACCCGCGCCGCGTGGTGCGGTCGGTACTGCGGGAACGCGCCGGGCCACCGGCTGACACGGGCGTGCTCCGGCTGCACCGCGAGCCCGAGGTGGTGACCGACCTCCTCGATTGCGGCCGCAAGCAGCTGCTCGTCGGAGAGGTGCAGCACTGCGAGGCCGTCACGGCCCAGCGAGATCCGCAGCATCACCAATCCGGCATGCTCCCAGTGGAGCCACTTCTGTGAACCGAAGGACACCGCCGTCACCAGCCGCTGCATCGGCTTCGGCACCAGGTATCCGCTCATTCCACACAGCCGCTGTGGCCACTCGGCGGCCCGGAGCGCGATCGTCACCATTGCGACGTCCGCGCTGGGGATGCCGGCAAGGGTGCGTGCAGCGTCGGGAGCGGCGTGGCCCAGGAGCGACGCGGTCGCCGCTGCCGGGCCGGCGAGCACGACTGCGTCGAAGCGCTCGTCGTTGACCCGCCACGCCGCGCCGTCGGCAGCCAGGTCGGTGACCGCAGTGTGCGTGCGGAGTTGCCCGCCGGCCGCGAGCACAGCTGCGGCGGTGGCTGCTGCAAGGGTGCCCATCCCGCCGCTGGGTGCGTAGAACACCGGCCCAGCGTCCGCCGCCGGCTTGGGCATCTTGCGCCCTGCCAACAGCACGCTGCGCGCCCGGCCGGCAAGGTCGGCGATCTGCGGCACGGCAGCGAGGCTGAAGTGGTCCGTGTCGGCGGCATAGATGCTGCCGACCAGCGGATCCACGAGACGGAGGTGGACTTCGTTGCCGAAGCGGGCGCGCACGTAGCCGCCCAGCGAGTCGCCGTCGAGCGGGGTGCGGCGGCGCAGCGGTTCGGTGGCTGCCCGCAGCTTGCCGGGCCACGAGAGCAGCCTGGTGCGGGCCATGGCCATGATGTCGGTGGGCATGCCCAGCAGCAGCCCTTCCGGGATCGGGTGCAGGGCATCCCACCACACGGCCGCCTTGCCGGACGCCGGTGGCACCAACTGGTCGCCGAGGCCGACGGCCCGGGCGAGCGCCGTGCCCCACGGCAGGCGGGCGAGAAAAGCATCGGGCCCCTCGTCGATGGCCGGGTGCCCGGCGAACGGCGACGTCAGCAGCTTGCCGCCGAGGCGGTCGTCGCGTTCAAACACGACGACCTCGACCGGAGTGGTGCCGGTGACAAGCGCATGCGCGGCTGCGAGGCCGGCGATGCCGCCACCGACCACCGCGACCCGCTGGCCGGTGGTCACGGCTGGTCGGCCTGGATGACCCGCTGCGCGAGAGCCGCCATGACTGCCGGGTCGTCGTTGACGCACGCGGTGCGGGCGAACTGCAGCCCGAGCGCCCGTGCGTGTGCGGCCGCCTCGATGTCGAGGTCGTACAGCACTTCGAGGTGGTCGGCGACGAATCCGACGGCGCTGACCAGGACGCCACGTTCAGTGCCTTCGTGGTTCTCGGCGGCCGCCAGTTCGTCGATCACCTGCAGGATGTCGGGGCCGAGCCACGGCTCGGGTGTGCGGCCGGCGCTCTGCCAGGCGATCGACCAACCGCTCCACTGATCGAGACCGACAGCGGCAGCGACCGCCTCGGCAGTCGAACGGAGCTCATCGGGGTACGGATCGCCGGCATCGATGATCCGCTGTGGCAGCGAGTGGGCGGTGAACAGCACTTTCGTGTTGCCTGGCAAACCGGCCAGCTTGGCCCGCAGATCGGCGGCGATGAACTCGACGAAGGCCGGCTCGGTGGCCCAACTGGTGATCCCGCCGACCGTGATGCCGTGCGGCTCGGCCGCGGCCTTCGCCCGATCGAGGTACTGGCCGATGGAGAACGACGAGTAGTGGGGTGCGAGCACGAGGCCGATGATGTGCCCGAAGCCCTCGGCGGCGAGCGCGTCGACTGCGGTCTCGATCTTGGGTTCGGCGTGCTTGAGGCCGAGCACGACGTGGTACGAGCCGGGCGCAGCGACATCGAGCGCGGCCTGCAGCCCAGCGCGCTGGGCCTCGGTGCGTGCGGCCAGTGGGCTCGTGCCGCCGAGTGCGTCGTAGCGGGCGACGAGATCGGCCAACTGCTCGGGGGTGGGCGCCCGACCGCGCCGGATGTCGGTGTAGTACGGCTCGATCTCTTCCGGCGTGCGTGGCGTGCCGTAGGCCATCAGCAGGACTGCCGTGCGGGGGCTCATCGTTGGGTCACCTCGTGGACGTGGGCGGCCACCGCTGTGAGCACCTCGGGATCAGTGTTGGGTTGTACGCCGTGGCCGAGGTTGAAGATGTGGCCCGGGTGGCCGGCGTTGTCGGCGAGCACTGCATCGACGCCCATCAGAGCGACGTCGCGGCCGGCGAGCACGAGCGCAGGGTCGAGGTTGCCCTGCACGACCAAACCATCGCTCATCCGGCGGCGAGCGATGGCGATGGGGGTGCGCCAGTCGAGCCCGAGCACCGTCGCGCCCGCGGCGAGCATGTGTTCGAGCAGGTGATCGCAGCCGATGCCGAAGTGGATGCCGGGCGCCTCGGGGAACTGCTCGCGCAGCTGGCTGAACACGGCCTGCGAATGGGGGAGCACGAAGCGGACGTAGTCGGCGGCGCTGAGTGCGCCGGCCCACGAATCGAACAACTGGAACGCGCGGGCGCCGTTGGCCAACTGGCTGGCGATCGAGGCGACCGAGTGCTGCACGAGGCGCTCCATCAGTGCATGCCACAGCGCGGGCTCAGTGTGGATCATCCGCTTCGTGTGCTCGTAGGTCTTGCTCGGTCGGCCCTCGATGAGGTAGCTGGCCACTGTGAACGGGGCACCGGCGAACCCGAGCAGCGGCACCTCGGCCGGAAGCGCCGCCACCATCTGGCGGACGGTCTCCAGCACATACGGCGTGTCGGCTTCGGGCTCGAACTCGCGCAGCCGTGCAAGGTCGGCCTGGGTGCGCAGGGGTTGCGCGGCCACCGGCCCGGTTCCGGGAGCGACGTCGATGCCGAACCCGACGGCGTGTGCCGGCACCACGATGTCGCTGTACAGCACCGCTGCGTCGACGCCGTACCGCCGAACGGGCTGCAGGGTGAGCTCGGTGGCGAGTTCGGGGATCTTGATCGCGTCGAGGATGCTGCCTTCGCCGCGCAGCGCCCTGTATTCGGGAAGGCTACGGCCGGCTTGGCGCATGAACCACACGGGCGTGTGGGCAGCGGGGCGACCGAACGCCGCATCGAGGAAGGGAGTGGACGGCATCGCATGCGCAATCTACCGTGCGGTCCTGTGTTGCCCCCAGTGCGCACGGCCGACGTTGCGGGCCACGAGCAGCAGCGGTCGGCGAGTGATGGACGAGTTCCTCGGTCCGGTGCTGCTGCGCCTTGCCGCCGTGTAGCAAGCTCTGCCTCATGGTTTCCGATCTGTTCTCACTCCATGGCAAGACCGCACTCGTCACCGGCGGCAGCCGTGGTATCGGGGCGATGATCGCCCGCGGCCTGCTCGATGCCGGCGCGAGTGTGGTGATCTCGTCGCGCAAGCAGCACGAGCTCGACGACGCGCGCATCGCGCTGTCGGAGTTCGGTGACGTGCACGCCATCCGCGCCGACGTCAGCGAGCTCGCCGGTGTCGAGAAGCTGGCCGAAGAGGTGGCGGCCCACTTCCCGACCCTGAACATCCTCGTCAACAACGCCGGCGCCACGTGGGGCATGCCGCTCGACGACTTCAGCGAGCACGCCTGGGACAAGGTGATGGACACGAACGTGAAGGGCGTGTTCTTCCTCACCCAACGTCTGCTGCCCAACCTTCGAGCAGGGGCCACCGCCGACGATCCGGCCCGGGTGATCAACATCGGCTCGATCGACGGACTGCACGTCAATCCGATGGACACGTACAGCTATGCCGCGAGCAAGGCCGGTGTGCACCACCTCACCCGTGCTCTCGCGAAGAAGCTCGGGCCGCAGCACATCACCGTCAACGCCGTCGCGCCCGGCCCGTTCGAGAGCAAGATGATGGCTGCGACGCTGCAGGCCTTCGGCGACTCGATCGCCAAGTCGTCGCCGCTGGGCCGCATCGGCCGCCCCGACGACATGGCAGGCGTGACGGTGTTCCTTGCCAGCCGTGCCGGCTCGTACGTCACCGGCTCGGTGATCGCGGTCGACGGCGGCATCGCCACCACCTCCTGATGCCAAGGCGGGGCTCGGTTGGCGCGACCGCTAGCGGCGATAGAGTTTACGGACCACGTTGTCGGCCCCGTGGGCCCGACGACGACACCCCACATGTCGCAACATCACCCCGATCTCGCTGCTGAACAGGCGTTCATCGATCACGCCTACCTCTGCCTCGAGCAGAGCAAGGTCGACGCGTGGAAGATGCGCGGGCTGCACCAGGGCCAGCTCGGCGGCACCTTTCAGGCGCGCTACGAGCGCGATGTGTTCGACGAGGCGGTGTTCAACCGTCTCACCCAGCTCGATCTCGGTGATGCGGCGCTGGTGTTCGGCCGGATCGACCGCACGAGCGACGAAGATGCCGCTGTTACGGAGAGCTTCCACATCGGTCGCCTCGCGGTGGCCGACGAGAATGCCGACCCCGTGGTCGTCGATTGGCGGGCCCCCGTGGCCGAGCCGTTCTACCGTGCCACCGGGCGCGAGCCGCTCGGCCTCGTGCGCCGTCGCCACTTCCACGTGCACGGCCGCCAGCTGCTGGGCTTGGAAGACGAGCTGTTCGGCGCCGGCCACCTCGGAATCGGCGCCGAGGGCGACGAGGTCGCAGCCATCGCCCACGCGGATCGCGCGGACGGCATTCGGGGCTACAGCACGCTGTTGGCCGCGCTCGAGCGCGGTCGCACCGGTCAGCTGGGTGACATCGTCGCCACCATCCAGGGCGAGCAGGACGAGATCATCCGCAGCCCACAGCCCGGTGTGCTGGTCGTGCAGGGTGGCCCTGGTACCGGTAAGACGGTGGTGGCGCTGCACCGTGCTGCGTATCTGCTGTACACCTTCCGGTTCCCCCTCGAAGACCAGGGCGTGCTGGTCATCGGCCCCAACCGGGTGTTCCTGCGGTACATCGAGCGCGTGCTGCCGTCGCTCGGCGAGGCAGGTGTCGAGCAGGTCGTGCTCGCCGATCTGGTGCACGACGTGCAGTGGGCCCGTTACGCAATCGATCCGCCCGACAACCCGTTGGCTGCCCGCGTGAAGGGCGACACGCGGATGAGCATCGTGATCGACAAAGCCGTCACCGATCGCGAACGTCCCCTGCGTGAGGAACTCGTCGTCCCGTTCCGCACCGGGTACGTGCGCCTGCGCGCCGAGGAATCGCAACGCATCGTGCGTGCGGCCCAGCGCAGGTTCCGCAAACACAACGCTGCGCGCCGCTGGGTGGAAGGCGAGATCTGGGCGGCGATGATGTCGGGGTGGCACGATGAGGAGGTCACCGTCGCACAGGTCAAGGAAGCGGTGCGGGCGCTTCCCGACGTGCGTGCAGCGCTCGAGCGGATGTGGCCGGTGCTGTCGCCCGCCCAGCTCCTGCACGACCTCTACGGCAGCAAGGCGTTGCTGAAGCTCGCCGGCGCCAAGCACCTCAGCGAGGCCGAGTACCTGTCGCTGTACCGCGAACGCAAGGCTGATGTGGCCGACGTGCGCTGGACGGAACACGACGTCGCCATCCTCGACGAAGCCTCCAGCTACCTCGGCGCTCGCCCGGCGAAGGGCACGCTCAAGCCGGACGAGACCGACGAGATCCGCACTTACGGCCACATCGTCGTCGACGAAGTGCAGGATCTCACCCCGATGCAGCTGCGCATGGTGTCGCGCCGCTCGCTGAACGGCAGTATGACGGTGGTCGGCGACATCGCCCAGGCCACCGGTGCGCTCGCCCCGAACGATTGGGACGACATCCTGCGGCACCTGCCGCTCGCCCGTGGCTCGCGGGTCATCGGCCTCAGCGTCGGCTACCGCATCCCGGCGCAGATCATGGAGTTGGCCAACAAGGTGATGATGGCCGCCACGCCGTCGCTGCGGGCGCCCACCAGCGTGCGGGTCGGTGACGAGCACCCCGAGTTCCTGCACGTAGCGCCGTCGGAGCTGCTCACCGCGGTGGTCGGCGCGACGAAGGATCTGGATGCAGATGTCGGCGACGGCAACATCGCCGTGGTCGTGCCCGATGCGATGTTCGAGGCCGTCTCGGCTGCACTGGCAGCTGCGGGCATCGAGCATGGCAAGGCCACCCGTAGCGGGCTGGAGATGGGCATCACGGTCGTGCCGGTGAGCGTGGTCAAGGGTCTCGAGCTCGACGGTGTCGTGGTGGTGGAGCCTGCCGACATCGTCGCCGGCGAGCAGCAGGGCCTGCGGGCGCTCTACGTCGCACTCACCCGCAGCACCAAGCGCCTGGCGATCGTGCACGCCAAGCCGCTGCCCGCCGCGATGTTGTGAGCCACTGCGGCCGCTGGGCTCAGTCGAGGTAGGCGGCGACCAGTGCGGCGAGGTTCTTGGCAGCGCGATCCGCGTCGGCGGGGCGGTTGCGGTCGGCGGCTTGTCGGCAGCGGCGCACCACGAACTCGAAGTCGGGGATGAGATCGGGGTCGTTCGCCTGGATCTCGGGCTGGATCGCTGTCCACAGTTGCTCGATGCGGGTGGCCGCGGCACCGTCGCCGTCGGCGTTCATCACACGCAGGGGCAGGCTCTCCACCTCGGCGAGCATCAGCGGCAGCAGTTCGGCGGCGGTGCCGGTGGGCAGCGTGGTGGTGACGGCGTCGGCGGGCGGGGTGGTCTCTGCCGTGGCGTCATAGGTGGTGGGACCGCACGCAGCCAGGCCCAGTGCCACCAACGGGGCCAGTGCGGCCACACGAAGGCGGCGGCTCATGCGGTGACCAGGATGCGCGAGCTGGCGAAGGCGCCGACACCCACTCGATGACCATCGATCTCGATGATGACGTTGCCGTCGCTGTCGGTGCCGGTGCGCACGCCGGAGTGGCCCGGCAGGATGCAGGACTCTTCCAAGAAGTCGAGCACACCGGGCGCGAACTCCAGCTCCTCGGGAATGCGGGCGACGGTGAACGCTCGGCCGATTTCCACATCCGAGAGCGGGTGCATGTCAGGTGCGTCGTAGAGCGAGCCGGGGATCGGGTTGCCGTGGGGACAGGTGGTGGGGTTGCCCAGCACACGGTCCATCGCAGCTTCCACGTGATCGCTCATCACGTGCTCCCACTTGCCGGCCTCGTGGTGGGCTTCGGCCCAGGACAGGCCGAGCATGTCGGTGAGGAAACGCTCGGCGAGCCGGTGTCGGCGAACGACCCGCTGGGCCAATGTCTGTCCGGCGATGGTGAGACGGATCGCACCGTCGGTGGTGATCAGGCCCTCGGCCTCGAGCCGGCGGATCATCTCACTGACGGCGGGCCGGCTGACCTGCAGTCGCTCGGCCATGCGCGCCTGGATGACGGCGACGTCGTCTTCCTGCAGCTCGAAGATGCACTCGCAGTACTCCTCGAAAGCAGGGTGGTGCTCTCCGACAGCAGGCATGGTTGCGAGGCTACCGGCGGCGCAGCCAGCTGTCGCCGCGGCGCAGGCGGCGTTCCAGCTCGGTGTTGGTGGCGCTACCCACCGAGGTGATGTTGGCCAGCCGGTTGAGTTCCATCTGCACCCTGGCGTGGCTCCACCCGGTGTAGTCGACCAGCGTCTTGGCCAGCTCCATGTTCTTCTCGCGCAGCTCTTCCTTGCGCTCGGCGACCGTCTTGGTGCCCGTGAGAGGGAAGCCGGCGTCGGTGGGGATCTCCGGCAGGTCGAGCGCGTCGTCTGCTGCCAGTGCCGCATCCGGCTCGGGGATCTCCGGCTCGTCGTCGAAGTGGGTGACGCCGTCCTCGGTGACGGAGTGCACGGACATGCCGGTGGCAGTGGACGACAGCACGCTGAACAGCGAGAGCTGCTCGGGCAGCAGGTCGAGCTCCTTCATCGCCTCGCGTTCCAGGTCCTCCTGCGAGAACTCGTCGTCGCGATCGGCGGGTGGCTTGAGCACATGCCGGCGGGCCTCGGCGATTTGGAACGCGTGCTGGCGCAGGCGCGGATCGTCGGGCAGGTACACGTACGCCTTCTGGCCGGGCAGGCCGCGGGTCCAGCGGACGAAGCGGCCGACGGCCTGGCGGAAGAACAGCTCGGTGACCACGGTGCTCGCGTAGACGCCGACACGCAGGCGGGGGATGTCGACGCCTTCGCTGACCATTCGTACCGCCACCAGCCATGGGCGGGTGCTGGTCGCGAACGCGGCGATCTTGCTGCTGGCATCCGGATCGTCGCTGACCACGATCTCGGGCTCAACTGCGAAGCGTGTGCGGATGAACCGAGCCGTGTCACGTGCGTGGTCCTGATCCATGCAGATCGCGAGCGCGCCGGCGTCGGGCTGCGTGTGACGGATCTCTTGCAGGCGGGCGTTGGCCTGGCTCATCACCACGGCCAGCCAGTCGCCCTCCAGGCTGAGCGCGGAGCGCAGGCGGTGCGAGGAGCCGGTGCGGTCGAGGTCGTCGTGGAAGTTGGCGCTGACGATGCTGCCGTCGGGCGCGCTCCACTCCATCAGCCCGTCGAAACGGGGGAAGTAGACGGGGCGCACGACGCCGCCGTCGCGGAGCGCATCGGCGTAGCCGTAGGTGAAGTCGGGTTGGGCTTCGCCGCCGACCCCCGTCTCCTCGTAGCGCACGAATGGGATGCTGGCGGTGTCGCTGCGAAAGGGCGTACCGCTGAGGCACAGTCGGCGGTTGGCCAGCTCGAACGCCGTGCGCACGCCATCACCCCACGCTCGTTCGTCGCCGGCGTGGTGCACCTCGTCGAGGATCACGAACGCGTCGTTGGCCAGGCCACGCAGCTTCTTCGCGGTATCGGCGGTGCTCACCTGCTGGTAGGTGGTCACGATGCCGTGCACGTCCTTGGCGACGCCGTCGGCGGGCGACCACTGGTGATCAAGATGCAGGCCCATCTGGTGTGCTGCTTTCACCCACTGCGTCTTGAGGTGCGTGGTGGGGGCGACAACCACGATGCGGCGGCGTTGCTGCGCCATCGCCCAGCGAGCACACGCAAGCGCGAACGTCGTCTTGCCGGCGCCCGGCGTGGCGACGGTGAGGAAATCCGATCGCTCACTGGCAGCGAACTTGTCGAACGCGGCCCGCTGCCACGGACGGAGTTGGACACGGTCGTTCATGGGGACTGCCCAGTCTGGCGTGGCGCAAGCGCACGATCGCGGAGGATCGGAAATTCAGATCACTGCCGCCGGCCATGCACGGACACAAGTTGGCGGTGGCACGTCGCCAGGCGGCGTCCCAACGCCAACTTCGCGGATCGTGCGCACCGTGTCACACGGCGAGCGCCGTTCGTCAGAGCTTGCTGTCCCTCACCGGGACGGTGAGCATGTTGCCGTCGAACAGCCCGACCACGCAGAGAATGTCGCGATCGTTGTTGTTGTTCCAGCTGGCCAACGTGGGCACCAGCCACGAGAACAGGAGCGTGGAGTCGAACGGACTGACGCCCACGTACCTTTCGAATCTCGCGATGCACTCGCGCTCGGCGAAGGTGTCGAGCGCAGCCAAGCCAGGAAAGACATCGCTCTGCTCTGGGGCCGCGAGATTCTTGTACGGGACAACGGCGTACAGCTCGTGGGAGTGCTCGCCGTCGCAGTCGACCACCGGGATCTCGGTGACTTCGGGCCCGATGTCGAGCCCTGCCATCAGGCAGGTGCCCTCGCCCTTCTTGGCCAGCTCGAGCACAGGGGCGCCCTTGTCGTCGGAGCATGCGCCGAGCAGCAAGGCAGCCACCAAGAAGGCGCCGCCGCGCCGGCGCGGACGGCGGGGGCCCGCCGACCGGCGGGCTGTGCCGAGAAGATGTGAAAGGCAGATCGTCGGGTGAATGGATGCAGAGTAGCGCGGCTACTATCCCTGCAGTCCTGCCGAGTGGCGGGGTGCATCCAGTCCGAACGGGAGGGAGCGGTGCTCGAGTACATCGATGAGAGCCTTGAGTCGTTCCTGAGGGCGCTAGCCCCTCTTTCCGCCGCCGATGTCGACGTCTCGTTCCAGGCGCCTGATCGCGAGTGGAGCGCCAAGCTCAATCGCCCGACGGTGAACATGTTCCTCTGGGACATCAAGCGGTCCACGGACCACGCCCGCACGGGAATCGAGGAGTACGAACGTGAGGGCCAGCGGATGCGTCGTCTGGCGCTGCCGCGCATCGAGCTGCGCTACCTCGTGTCGGCCTGGACCAGTGACCACGCCGACGAACGGGCTCTGCTCGGCTCGTTGCTGCAGACGGTGCTCGGCCATGGCGACATTCCTGTCGAGTACGTGTCGCCAGCATTGCGGGATCTGTCCCCGTTGTTGCTGTCGCTCACCCGCAGCGGTGACATGAAGATGGACGTCTTCAAGACGCTCGAGGGCCAGCTCAAGCCTGCGCTCGACGTGATGATCGTCACCGAAGTCGACACCGACCTGGGCAAGCCGACGGCGGCGCCCGTTGGCGATATCGGCGTCGGAATCAGTGATCGCGACAACCCGGGCACCTTCTCCGGTTCGCGACGCGTGGCGGGCGAGGTGCGAGTACCCGGCGCAGTCGGGCGGACGGTGCTGTCGCCGCGAGGCAGCGCGACCGTCGATCCTGCCGGCCGCTTCCTGGTGCGGGCGAAAGCCGGCGACGTGCTGACCATCGAACTCGATGTCCCGCGCACCGTGATCGTGCCCGAGCAGGGTGGAGTCGTGATCTCCTGATGCGCGCTGCGTTGGCGTCGGAGTTGCTCCGGCTCACCCCGGGTGTCCCTGCGACCCTCGACATCGAGGTGACCAACACCACCAACATCATCGACGGCCTCACCGCGGTCGTGATCGGCCTCGATCCCGGCTGGGTGCAACTGGTGCAGCCGGTGGTCACGCTGTTCCCGGAGACCACCGGCACAATCACCCTCCGCTTCGACGTGCCACCGAGTTGTCCTGCCGGTGAGTCCGCGCTCACCATCCGCGTGCACTCGACGGTCGATCTGGATCGGTCGGAGGATCACGTTGTCTGGCTCGTGGTCGAGGCAGTCGAGCTTGCCGAGTTGGAGATGCGGCCCAGCCTCGTCGAAGGCGGCACGCACGCCGGGATGCAAGCACTGGTGCACAACCTCGGGAACGCGGTCACCGAGCTCGCGTTCACGGCGATCGAGCCCACCCGTGCACTCGAGTGCATCGTCACGCCGCCCACACTCACGGTTGCTCCTGGAGAGACCGGCCAGGTCACCGTGCTCGCACACGGCAAGCGCCCACTGTTCGGGCAGGCGCATGACCGCACCATCCAGATCGCTGCCAATTCCTCCACGCTGGAGCTGCACAGCACGGCACGGTTCATACAGAAGCCGAGGGTGCCCCGCGGGGTCATTACGGTGCTGATCCTCGCCTCGATCATCGTGCTCTGGGCGCTGATCTTCCTGTTCGCGATCAAGTTCCTCCGTGCTGGCGCCGACCCCGCGAAAGCCGTGCCCAAGACGTGGGCCACCGGTGCCGGCGAGGTCGGTCTTGCCGACATCGCGGCGACGGTGTCGGGCACGGTCACGGCCGCGTCCACGGGCGATCCGCTGCCTCGCATCACGGTGGGTGCGTACCGCTCCGACCCCGAAGGTGCGCCCGTGCTGTTCGGTTCCGCGGTCACCGGCGACGACGGCGCGTACTCGCTCGGTGGCCTGCTGCCCGGAACGTATCGGCTGCGGTTCAGCGCCTCCGGCTTCACGCCCGTGTGGTTCCCCGCCTCGCCCGACCCCGTTGCCGGCGCCGACTTGGTCGCGCCAGCCGCCGCCGAGTTGATCCCGCTGGCTCCGCTCGACGCCGTGGGCGACAAGGATGTGACGATTGCAGGCAAGAGCGGCTCGTTGCAGGGCCAGATCGCGGTCCCGCAAGGTGCCGCGAGCGGGGGCGAGGCGACGGTCACCATCGTTCCGGTGCCGCTCAAGCCGGGGCAGGCGATCCCCGAGCCAGTGAAAACAACCGGCGCGTTCGAGTTCGGTGACCTGGAGACTCCTGGCACGTATCAGGTCAGCATCGAGCGGCCGGGCTTCGACACACAGTTGTTCGAGGTCGTACTGGGTGGCGGGCAGGCGACCGTTCTCGACACCGCCAACCTGTTGGCCGCCAACGGCAGCATCAGTGGAATCGCTGTCGACGCCGACAACCAGCCGTTGGGCGGTGTCACGGTCACCCTGCGCAGCGGCACCACGGAGAGAGTGATCACGACACCCACCGTCGGGGCCAAAGGTGCGTTCACCATCGACCGGCTGGAGACCCCGAACACGTACGTGCTGACGTTCACCCTTCCCGGGTACACGTCCGCAACCATCGTGCTCAACCTGGCCGGCGGCCAGTCCCCGCCGCCCGTCACCGCGAAGCTCTTCGGCGGCGCCGGGTCGATCTCGGGAATCGTCTCCTCGGGCGGCCAGCCGCTGGGGGGTGTGAGCATCCTGGTGCAGGGCAAGGGCCTCGAGCTCCAGACGGCGACGCTCACTGCCGGCGCAGGCCCCAATGGCAAGGGTAGCTACGGCCTGTCGGGCCTGTCGGTGCCGGGCGTGTACGCGGTCACGTTCTCGAAGCCCGGGTTTCAGAGCACGACGATCAATGCAGTGTTCACAGTGGCCGGCCCCCAGTCCGGGCTCGACGCGGTGCTGTCGCCGGCGACCGCGACGGTCTTCGGTGTGGTGAGCCTCGGGGTCACCCCGAAGGCCGGCCTCACCGTCGTCCTCGACGACGGCAACCCGACGACCAAGCGTACGGTCGTCACTGCTGCATCACCGGGTGGGGCGTTCTCGTTCGCCAACGTCGGGCCGGGGTTCTACACGCTCACCGTGACCGGCGCGAACGTGAAGCAGCGGATCGTGCTGATCGAGGTCGTGCTGGGTGTCGATCTGACGCGCAACATCACCGTGGTTGCAAACCCATGAGCACGTTGGTGGCCTCGGTTGCACCGTCGTACCTGGAGACGGTGGGTGGCAAATCGGTTTCGCTCTCGCTGTCGGTGGCGAACACCTCCGACGTGATCGACGCGTATTCGCTGCGCGTGTACGGCCTCGATTCAACATGGGTGATCGCCGAGCCGGCGCGGTTGTCGTTGTTCCCCGGCGACATCGGCCAGATACAGCTGGAGCTAGCGGTCCCGCAGGACTATCCCGCAGGGCTGCGCCAGATCAGCGTGCATGTCCAGAGCGAGAACAGGCCCACAGAGTTCGCGTTGGCCACGCTCACCTTGCACATCGCGGATCGGCCGCTCGTCTCGATCGTGCTCGACCCGAGCTCGATCACCGGCGGCAAGACCGCCCAGTTCGGCATGGTGATCGCCAACCAGGGCAACGCGTCGGTCGATGTGGTTGCCGACGCCGTCGACCCGGAGGAACTGGCCACCTTCGAGTTCCTGCCGGCGACGATGCACTTGCAGCCGGGCGAGCAGCACGTGGTGCAGGCGCGAGTGGAATCGAAGCGCCCGTGGGTCGGCGCCCCAAAGGTGCGGGTGCTCACGTTCCGCGCCACGGCGGTCGGTCGTGCAGAGACCATCGGTACGTTCGTACAGAAGCCACGCATCGGGCGCTGGCTGCTGTCGCTGTTGGGTTTGATGGCGGCCGCGGCGGTGTTTGCCGCCGTCATCAGTCGCACGCTGTCCAACGTCGTCGACGAGGCGGCTGTCTCCGATGAAGTGGTCAATGCGGCGCTCGACAAGGGCCCCACGGCAGGGCAGATCGTGTCGCTCAGCCCGTCGACGCTCACCGGTACGGTCGTGACGGCCGCCGGTGTCGGTATCGCAGGTGTGCAGGCTCAGCTGTACAGCGCAGATGACGCAACGGTGCCAGTGGGTTCGGCTGCCACCGCCGACGACGGCTCGTTCGCCTTCGGCCGGCTGTCGGAGGGCTCCTATCGGCTTCGTTTCATCGGTGCCGGCTTCAGCGATCTCTGGTACGAGAGCGGACGCGTCTTCGCGGAGGCGACGGAGATCGAGGCACCCGAGGGTGAGGTGTTCGCGCTCAAGCCGATGGTGTTCGACGGCCGACCGGGCACCGTCAGCGGCCGCGTCATCGCCACCGATCCCGTCGGCACCACGATCACCATCCTCAGCCTGCGCGGTCTCGCTCCCGGTGCACCACCGGCAGTGGTCGGTACGGTCGACGTCAGCGCCGACGGTTCGTTCACGCTCACCGGCATTCCCTCTCCGGCCACATACAGGTTGGTGGCCGAACGCCCCGGCTCGGCCGCCGAGACGCGCACCATCGTGCTGTCTGCGGGCGACGCGGTCGAGGGCATCGAGATCGTGCAGCGCCCCGGTGATGGTGTGATCAGCGGCAAGATCACTGCCGACGGCCTTGGATTGGGCGGGATCACTGTCAGTGCCACCGACGGCACCAACATCGTCTCCACTGTGTCGTTGACGCAAGCGGCCGTCGCGCCCGCGGTGGGCGAGGTGGGCAGCTACGTGATCCGCAACCTCGCTACACCAGGCGTCTACACCATCACGGTCACCGGCGACGGTTTGCTGCCGCAGACGAGAACCATCAGCCTCGGGCCGGCGGGCGCCGCCTCGGCCAACTGGGCCCTGTTGCCGGCAATCGGGTCCATCTCGGGGCGCGTGTTCACCTCGGGTGGGCAGGGTTTGGGTAGCGTCGTCGTCTCGCTCACGGGAGGTGAGGTCGTGCGCTCCACTCGGTCGCTCGGCGTGGTCTCCGGCGCCAATCCTGCTGGCTACTACGTGTTCGAGTCGCTCCCGGGGCCGGGTACCTACACGCTCACCTTCTCACTCGACGGTCTCGTCAGCCAGGTGCGGCTGGTCAACGTCGGCGGTGACGCGCCGGGGAAAGTCGAAGACATCAACGTGGTGATGTCCTCCTCGAAAGCACTGATCCGTGGGATCGTGAGGGACTCCGACAACAATCCGGTGGCAGTGAGCAAACTCGAGCTCACCAACGGCGTCAGCACCCGTGTGCTCTATTCGGCGGACGAGCCGCTGGGTGAGTACACGTTCGCCAATCTCGAGCCCGGTACCTACACCCTCACGGCCAACCTGGCGGGCAGCGCAGCGCCAGTGGTCAAATTGGTGACGGTGCAGGCCGGCGACGCCCTGGACCAGTCCTTGACGCTCGGGCCACTGGCCTCGCTCACGGGCTTTGTGCTCAACTTCGACGACACACCTGCGCCCGGGTTGTACGTGCGCCTGTTCAGAGCCGACGCCCCAGGGGTCGAGGTCGACAACGCGACCACGGCTGCCGACGGGAGCTACACGTTCCTCGCCGTCGCCGGCGACGTCGACTTCATCGTCAAGGTGTATGCTTCGGTCGCCTCACCCGACGTGATCGACTCCGAGTTGGTCGTCAGCGTTCCGGGCCTAGCAGTCGAGGTTGGGAATCTGATCAATGTCTGATGGCGTCGCAGCGAATCCCCCGCTATGGGTGGAGGCGGTCACTGCTTCGGTGCTCGCCCGGCCGGGTTCGATCGTGCCGTGCACGGTGCGCGTCCACAACGACGGTGCCTCGCCGCTGCGCTTCACCGTGCGAGTGGTGGGGCTCGGCGAGGATGTTGCGGCGCAGCCCGTGCCGTGGGAGCCCTTGGCCCCAGGCGGCGTGCTCGACATCGAGGTGCCCGTCGTGGTGCCCGATGCGATGGTCGCAGGCGAGCATTCGGTGGCCATCGAGGTATCGGTCGATGCGGCCCTCACGGGCGCCGGTGGCCCGCCACGGTCCACGCCGGGCCGTCGACCGATGAAGCCAACGGTCGCCATGGCACCGATGATCGTCAAGGTGGGCTCGCTCGAGCAGGTGCTGCTGCGAACAAAGCCTTCCGTGGTTCGCGGACGGTTCCGTGCCCGCTTCGAGCTGGAGGTGATCAACAGGCGAGAAGATGCGGTCACGGTTGATCTGGCAGCCGAAACCCCGGGTCTTCGCGTGGAGTTCCAGCCCACGACGGTGGTGGTTCCCCCCGGCGACACTGCATTGGTCGCCGCGAGGGTGAGCGGCAGCCACCACTGGGTGGGCGACGACCGTCAGCACATCGTCAACATCGAGGGCAGCGGGTCGGCGGTTCCCTCGTACACCAGGGTGGTGTTCCGTGAACGGCCCGTGCTCGCCCGAGGGCTGCGCGGTTTCGCAGCGGCGCTGGTGGTGCTCTCGCTGTGGGCAGGGGTACTCGGGGGTGCAGCCTTCTGGCTTGCCAAGCGCGACACGAGCTCGACGACCGCCGCGAACTTCGCAGATGTGAACAACGACGGCAAACCCGACGCTCCCGGCACGGGTACGGGTACGGATGGCGCCCCTGACGCAGGTGGCTCCGACGGCGGTGAAGCGGGCGCCCCCGGTGCCGCGCCTGGGACCGACCCGAAGGCCGACAAGGGGCCGACCTCATCCACGCTGCGCGGCACGGTAAAGGCCGGCGACACCGGCGACGACAGTGGCGTGCTGGTCACGCTCACGTCGGTGGCCCCGTCGCTCGATCCCGCTGATGCAGGCGCTCCGGCCACCGTCACCAGCGTGACCACGGCCGGCTTCCTCGGCTCGCCGATCGTCGACGACGAATCGCGCTCGCTGCTGTCGGTTGCGCTGGGCTTCGCCTCGCGCGTGGGCCTGGTGGCCGAGGGCCGCATTGCGACCGGCGGCAAGTTCTGGCCGGCGCGATACGGCACGTACACGGGGTCGCAACTCGTCGACGGCCGAGCGACGGTGTCGGTGACGGCGGGCAGCCTTCCTGCTGGCACTTGGACGATCGACGACGTCCCGCTGCGGCGTTCGTACGAGGTCAGCTTCTACAAGAAGGGTTTCGACCGTCAGTCGTTCCAGGTGACCACGCCTGCCGACCCGAAGCCGATCGAGCTCGACGTCGAGCTGGTACCGGCGTCGGGCGCGCTCGGCGGCAGGCTTCGTGATTCGGCCGGCGCCTTGGGCGGTGTCGAGCTCACGGTCACCGACGGAACACTCACCTTTTCCGCCACTACCTCCACCGACCCGGCCACGCTGGGCGATTGGATCATCGAGGGCCTGTCAACGCCGTCCACGTACACGGTCACCGCCACCAAGGAGGGCTACGGCGCGCTCTCGGCGCAGGAGGAGCTCGGCGTCGGCGACACGTCGACGGGCCTCGACTATGTGATGACCAAGGGCGTCGGGGCGATCGGTGGAACGGTCACCGGCACGATCGATGGCGCGCCCGGTCCGTTGGGCGGCATCACCTTGTCGGTGTCCGGCAACGGCATCACCCGCACCACCACCAGCCTCAGCGCGGGCGCCGTCGGCAGTTATCTGTTCCCGGGTCTCGACGTCACCGGCCCGTACACGATCACCGCCAGCGCACCGGGCTATCTCACCGAGACCCGGTTGTCGCTCACCGGTAACGCCACCGGGGTCGACTTCGCCCTCAAGCGCGCCACGGGCACGATCATCGGCAGAGTCATGAGCGCGATCCCTCTCAGCACCGCTCCGCCGCTTCCCATCGCCGGGGTCGGAGTGGAAATCACCGTCAACGGCCTTCCTGTGCGCACGCTGTCGGCAACAGACCCTGATCGTGGTGCCTTCGAACTGGGCAACCTGCCGCCCGGTACGTACACCGTCTTCTTCAAACGCTACGACCATCGTGAGTACTCGCAAGTGGTCGTCGTGGAAGCCGGCGAGCCCACGGACATCGGGCTCGTGGCGATGGAATACGCGCCGCGTCAGCAGCTCAACCCGTCGGGCTCGGTGTCGGTCAGCGTTGTCGGACCGCCAGGTGGCGCCACGGTCAGGCTGGTGGACGTGGCCGGTCGCGTCACCATTGATCCTTACGTGATGGGCGACGGCGTCGAACGCAACGGCGTCGTACGCCCGGCGGAGACGTCTCACACGTTTTCTGCCGTGCCCATCGGCACCTACCGCGTCCTGGTGACCCATCCGCGGTACCGCGACTACGAATACCCACGGCGCGTGGTGGTGGATCTCGGCGACGTTCCCGTGGAAGCCATCCTGATCAGGTACGGCCAGGCATTCGGCCAGGTGATCGACGGCCTGGCTCCCCAGATCACGGTGGGCGATCAACTCGTGTCGAGTCGACCGCTCAGCGACTACCGCTTGGTCGTGTACAAGGTGACTGCAGGTGTCTACACCTGCCAAGGGCCAGTGACCGTTCTGCCCGTGAGTCCCAAGGATCCGCCGGAATACCAGAGCATCAAGTGGGAAGTCAGCGACGACCTGAAGTTGCTGTCCGGCGACTACGTGCTGCGTTTCACGCAAGTCCAAGGTGCGAACAACCAGGACTGCGACGACGCCAAGCTCCCGAATGGGTACGCCGCCAGACCCGATGCCGACGGCAACGTCCAGCATTTCACGATCGACTTCAGCAACGATCCGCTGCCGGTCGACGACATTGCGGTGTTCCCGTTCCCCAGCGTGAGGGGCGTCGTGTTTGCCCCCGTTTGGAACAACGGCGTCGAACTCCAGAAGGGTGCTGCCCCCACGGTCGGGACGGCGACGTTGGTCTGCGGGAGCGTCTCGGCTGAAGTGCCGTTGGATCCGACCGGGGGCGTGGTGACCTTCGAGTTCACCCGCGAGACGATCGCCACCATGTTCGGCGTGGAGGTCGTGCCGGCGACGGGCGTGCTCGGCGCCTGCAAGATCGTGGTCGTTTCGTCGGGGTTCGTCGATGTGGATCGTTCGCTGACCAACCCATTGATCATCTCCACGCTTCCCGCCGATGCAGACGGCCCCCATTACGACGACCGCGTGGTCGCCGTTGTGCTGGCCGACGATCCCGAGGATCTGGTTGGGATCGCCTCCTGGTTCGACTTCGGGCCCGGTGGAACGCTCCACGGCGTGGGCGGCGCTCGGATCTCCGCTGATGGTGTGATCGTCGGCTTCGACGTCACACAGTCGGTCGACAGCGACGGTGAGGACGGCACAATCCCGGCGCCGGTACCCGACAACGGCGAGCCAACGACACTGCTCACCTTCACCGAGATCGACACTGTCGACGATGCGGTCGACTACACGGGCCTGTGGGGCTTCACAGCGCTCGGGCAGCAGCAACTCGCCGGTGAGAACACCTACGAGCTCACGGCCGAGAACTTCGGAGATGCGTCGTTCGTGCTGCTCATCGACGGTGATAGCCGCGTCGTCACGGGGGGCACCGATTCCGGGTTCGCAGAACTCGTCGTCGATGACGGTTTCCTCGATCTGCGACTTCAGCCCGATGATGGCTCGTTGTCCGGCTCGATCGATGTCGTGACAACAGGCTCGTCGACGGTGCGTGACGAGGCGCTCGTCCATGCAACGCCTCCCGGCGGCGTGGCCGTCGACCTGGTGGTCACCGACGGCGAGTACGGCGCCACGAGTGCGGCCGCTGGTACCTGGCAGCTCGACTTCCGGACCGAGCCCGACAGCAACCTGGTGGCTGCCCCCGTCCAGGGTCCGCAGAACGTCTTCGTCGACGCAGGCCAGCCGACCGATGCCGGAACCGCCACCTACTGGGATCTCGCCCAGTTGTCGGTGCGGTTCCAGGACACCAACAAGGTCGCGGTCAACTCGCCATTGTTCAGCGTCGCACAGGATCCGGTGGCGGCCGACACGTACCCCGCGTGGACGGATCGACCCGATCTCTCGAGCCCGTCTGGCCCTGTGGTGGTGCGCAAGCTGTCTGTGTCGGAGGTCGATCCGATCTCCGGCCTGGTCACCTACCGCCTTTCGGTCAGTGCCGACGGGTATGACGTGCCAGCGGGCAGCTACGAGGTGTTCGAGCCCGGGAACAACACACCCATCGCCAGCGGAGCCGACCCCACCTCGTTCACGGTCGATGTCGTCGCTGGAAGCCGGCTCGGGGTCGTTGTGACGATGCCCGCACTCGGTTCGATCTCGGGCACAGTGACGGGCTTGTTGCGGCCGCCCAGCACGTTGGCCGGCGACATCGAGGCGCTCGATCTCGACCACGAGCTGGCAGTGAGCGTGCGCCGTGTGAGCGACAGCCAGGACTTCCCGCTCGACCCGACACCGCCCGCGGGTAAGGCGTTCGGGGTGTCAGTTTCCCCCGGTGACTACGAGATCACCTACTCGCACCCCGAGTACGACACTCTCACGGTGCCCTTTACCGTCGGCGACGGGGAGGATGTGGACGGCAGCGTCAACCTCGATCTCGCCCGCGGCACCTTCGAGCTCGCAGTCGTCACCGACGACGTGTCGTTGGCTCCAGTGGTCGGCGCATCGGTCAGGCTCTTCGCGTTCGGCACCGAATTTGCCGACATCGGGACGGCGGCCGTCCTGTACCAGGGCGTCACCGACACCAACGGCAATATCATCTTCGATCCTGCGTACCCGGCTGATTCCGCGACGTTCGTGGACGGCACAGGCAAGGGCGTCATTCCCGGCGCCTATCTGCTGGTCGTGCGCAAAGCAGATCCGGGGCCGTACCCCGCCGGCGAAAGTATCCGCGACGATCACTTCCCGGTGATTGCCGACATCTCGGTGCCGCGTGGTCGCGACGCAGCGGCGCGTACGCTCAAGCGGCGGGCTGTGATGCCGCGCACCGATGGCTCACTGGTCGGTATCGTGACGGCCCGTAACCTCGACGTCGGCTCGTCGCTCGCGTTGCCCGCCGGCATCGTGATCACGCGCAACGTGCAGGATCCTCAGGCAGGCAATGTCGGCACCGTGCTCGGCGTCGACAACGACGCCACTGAAGGCAACCTGCGGCCGGTTCCGTCGTCGACCGCCGATGTGAACCTCACAGGTGGTTTCTCGTTCCAGTCGCTTCCGGCCGGCGAGTACACCTTGACGTTCCCCCCAATCGACGGCTTCACCACCCCCGACCCTGTCGTGGCACAGGTTGATGGCGTGACCAAGAAGGATGTCGGCATCATCGAGTACGTCGCGACCGACGTGACCTGGCAGGTCACCTTCCTCGACGGGAACGGCGACCCGGTCTCGGGGTTGGCCGTCTCGGCTCTCGGGCCGAAAGGCGACACGATCAATGCTGTCGAGATCGACATCGGCGTGTACGAGTTCGTCAGTGTTGCCCCGCAGGATGCCGACTACGTGCTGTCGTTCGACAGCATCTACTACAAGCCTGTGGCGCAAGGCGACATGTCGGTGACGGTCGGCCCGAGCTCGGTGATGCTCGCTACGTCGATCGACCTGACCGCAATCGCAATCATCGAAGGCTCGGCGGTGAAGCTGGGCACCGGTGGTGCGTCGGACCCGCTTGACGATGCCGGAGCGATCACCCTTCGAACCACCACAGGAACGCTGCTGCAGACGGCAGTCGCCAACACCGCAGGTACCTATCGGTTCGAGGTTGCGGCAGAGGGTGACTATCGAGTGCAGGGCGAGGTGAGCGGCTACACGATCGAGTCGGTCGCGGTGAACGGAGTTGTGTTCGGCTCCACCTACACGCCGGCGCCGGATCTGGCGGTGGAGAAGTTCGCGTCAGCCACCATCACGGTGACAGATACTCCCGACGACGGCACCGCTTCCGTGGCGGTGACACCGAACACCGGTGTCACTGTGGTGCGCACCGGCCTGGTGTTCGAGGTCACCGGGCTCGACCCTGGGCAGCTCTACACCTTCGCTGCCAGTGCGCCCAATCGCGCAACCCGCCCGATTCCGGCCACCGGCAGCCTCGACCCCGACATCGGCGGCACCCATCCGTTCACCGTTGCGCTGGAAGCGCTGCGCGCGTTCACCGGTGTGGTCACCAACAGCGCTGGCAGTCCAGTGAACGGTGCGGCGGTTGTGCTCTACGACGACGGAGCACTCGTCGGCACCGACACCACCGACGCACTCGGTGAGTTCCTGTTCACCGACATCGGGTACGGCGACAAGTACACCATCACGGCCAAGAAGGGCGGCGTCGGCAGCGGTTCGACGCCGGGGTTCATCGTCGTCGAACCGGGTAGCGACCTGACTGTCACCGGCCTCGACATCCAACTGGCTCCTCGCCCGGTCGCCGTCACGTTCGTGATGACGTACTCGGCCCCCGGTCCCATCGCGGTCATTCCCGTGCCCACGGTCACCCTCGATGGTGTCGAGGGTGATCCTGGTGTACTGACGTTCACCCTCGACGAGGACGCGCCGATGGCGTACTCGATCGCCGCACCGGGGTTCATCACCAAGTCCGGCAGCCTCAGCGTGGCCACGAATGCCGCTGAACCGCTGACGCTGTCCCAGGGGGTCACACTGGTTCAGAACGTGGTGTCCGGCGAGGTGACCGGGCTCAAGAAGGGCGACGGAAATGTGACGGTGCGGTTCTGTGCCGGCGTCGTCACCACGTGCGTTAACCCGCTCACCGCCGTCGTCCGGAGCACCGCCACCGGCTTCAGCTTCCCCGGGGTTGCCCCCGGCACGTACATCGTGTGGGTCACCAAGGGCTCGGGCGGTTCGGCAGTGACGGTCTCCGCAACGGTGACGGTTACCGCGGCGGGCGCCACGGGGGCGCCAGTGACACTCGCCTATCCGCCGTGACCGGCGGCGCCCGCTGACTCCGGGCGAGTGACCTCAGTTGATCACGAACAGGTAGACGACCCAGACGGCGACGCTGGCTGCGACGGCCACCCACAACGGCCATGTCGGCACCGGCGCGGGCGGCGGGGGAGGTGGGGGCAGTTCGACCACGATCGGCTCGGGCTCGGGCTCGGGCTCGGGGGCAGGCGGTGGATCGAGGTCGGCGCCACAGCGGATGCAGTGGGTGGCACTGAGGCGGTTGTGTTCAGTGCATTCCGGGCAGGTGCGGCTGCCGATGGTCAACCGACCGCCTGCCCCCGGCAGCCGGCGACGGGTGGCGTCGACCGATTCCTCGAGCTCGCCGATCGGCACATCGCTCTTCGCCCAGAACAGTGGGTAGTCGCAGGTCGGGCAGAACTCGTCGGCGCCGCGGCGCATCCGATCGAAAAATGCTTGGTGACCGCAGTCAGGGCAGGTGAGTGTGGTCATGCCGCAGCTCCGATCATGGGTCGTCCATCGATGACGAGTTCGAAGGTCACCGTCGCGGGCAGTTCGAGACGGACGATGCGCAGCAGGTCGTCGTCGGTTGCCCACGGCGAGGCGGTGGCCTCGATCACGACGTGCGGCAAGTTGCCCGGTGCTTCGCCCTGAGGGTAGACACCGCCGCTGTCGTGGATGGTGACGGCGGCGCCGGTGACCGCTTGCAGCAGAGCCTGCAGACCCGCGCGGGTGCCACGCCAGATGAGGCCGTTGGCGTACTGGCGGACCAACTGACGCTGCAGCTCGTCGGGCAGCGATGAATCCACCCAGTCGAGACCGAACCAGCCGCCGATGGCACGCACCATCGGGTCGGGGGCGACTGCGACGTCACCGAGGTGGCCGAGGTTGTCGACGTGATGCAGCACGGAGCTGGAGATCTGTTGGAACATCGAGACGAAGCGCGCGAGGAAGTCGTCTTCGGTCATGCCCACAGGTAGCTGGGCCAGCAGCCAGTCGTCGCGCCTCATCGAACCACCACGCGGTTGAAGGCGGAGAGGAACAGAGAGTCGCGTTCGAGGTTGATCACTTCGCGGCCGTAGCCAATGCGCTCGCCGTTGCGCAGGTCATACTCGAAGAGCAGCACCTCCTCCACCCGTTCTACGCCCTCGACTGCTTCCAGCACCTGGAAGACGTTGGCCGCGCTGAGGTCGGCATCGAACGGCCAGCCGTTGCCGTCGGGGCCGCCGAGCAGCGGATTGACGTAGCGGTAGATGGCACGCCTGGCACGATCGCGAACCAGACCGGCGGGCCGACCCGGGCGAGCCGTCACCATCGCCGCAATCGTGACGCCCTGGTAGTACGGGGTGGCGATCTCGATCGTCGAGCCGAGGATCCGGCGCTGGTCGAGGTGGTGGCCGAGCCGTTGCAGAAGGTCGGGGGAGAGTGCGAAATCGTCGAGCTTGTGTTCCTCGAGCGGAACCTTCACCGACGGCACCACCAGCAGGCGGATGGGGCGGCCGCTCGCTTCCGGGGGCAGGCAACGGACGCGTGCCACTGCGGGGTCGGCCTCGGCCGCGAGACGTTCGAAGTCCTCCGCCGTGACGGCACGGGCACCGGCGCGCAGCGTCTGGGGTGCCCGCCGTTTGGCGCCCTCGATCGTCTCCGCATCGACACCACCAGTCGCGGCGTCGACGTTGTCGACGCGGGTGATGTAGGGGATCGACGAACGCAACTGGGTGAGGGTTCCGGAGCCGACGTTGCCGCCGGCCCCACCGCCGTGGCGGTATCGGCCTGCGACGATCCGAGCGCCCTCCGAAGGGACGGCACCGTGCTGGCGAGTCGAGCCGTCCGCGTAGCGGATGTTGGGGCCGAACGTGACCCCGCCCATGCTGGAGGACCACACGAAGTGGCGGTCGTTGTGCCCCGAGGCCACGAAGTCGGCGACCTCTGTCCACTCCTCGGCGCCGAGGTCGGTGACCACCAGGATCGTCTCGCCCTCGCGGCGGACGAGGATCGGGGCCCGATCGAGATCGAAGCGCTGATCGGCTCGGCCGGTGCTGATGCCGAGCACCTCGTTGTCGACACGTTCGCTGTGCTCGGCCGTGATCGTGGCGCCGATCGTGGCGACCGACATCGTGCGCAGCTGTGGAGATGCGCGATAGAACGGTTGGCCGGGCTCGGGTGTCAAGAGGCGGGCGCGCAACCAGTGTGCACGTGTGGTGCCGAGCCGGATCGGCTCGTGCGCGTTCGGCACCAGCAGCACGACCGCGCCGTCGCGGTTGAGGCCACCTGTCGAGTCACTGAATACGCGGGCGGGTATCCAGCCTTCGCCCTGCCATACCTCCCAGATCAGCGGGGGCCGATCAGGGAGCACGCCGATGCCTTCGACGTTGGCGCGGATCGTGAGCTGCAGCGCATTGCCGGCGAGCGAGCGATCGAAGCCGAGGTAGAAGGTGCCGCCCGGTTCGAGCGGTTCGGCGGGGAAGCAGGTGACCGCGCCCTGCTCGATGCGCAGGTCGTCCCACACGTCGGTGTACACCTCGGGTTCGGTGGAGGTGAGTGCGGCCAGCAGTGTGGGTTGCGTGATGACGAGGTCGCCGAGCGTCGAAAACACTCGTGGCTCGCCGACATCGCCGCCGGTCGCGACCTCGGTGCCCTCGGGGATGACGATGGTCTCGGCCACGACGCCCGACAGCCAGAAGGTGATCTCGGTGCGAGCAGCGCTGGCGGGGAACGGTTCGAACCCGATCAGGTTGAGCATGTGCGTGTAGAACACGTCGGGAACCTGGTTGAGCCGGAAGAGGGTCATTTCCGTCATCCATGCGAAGAGTTCGATCAGCGCGACGCCGGGGTCGGAGACGTTGTGATTCGTCCACTCCGGGCAGTACGTCGGGATCATTCGCTTCGCTTCGTCGACGATGTCCTGGAAGCGACGATCGTCGAGGTTGGGGACGGGCAGGCTCATTCCTCGTCTTCTTTCGGAATCACGTAAAAGGGGAACACCAGGTTGCGGTGGTCGTTGGTGGCGCGCACCCGGTAGGTGATCGCGATGTTGACCCGACCGTCGGTGGCACCGTCGGGCTCGACCTCCACAGTATCGACGTCGATGCGTGGCTCCCATTGCCCGAGGGCCTCGCGCACGGCGACGTTCATCAGGCCAATGGTGTTGGCGTTGATCGGCTCGAACATCAGCTCCCAGATCCGGCAACCGAAGGTGGGTCGCATCAGCCGCTCACCGGGAGCGGTGGCGAGCACCATGTGGATCGACGAACCGAGGTCGTCGGCGCCCGAGGACATCGCGATCGAACCCGATTGGTTGACGCGCATGGGGAACATGATGCCCCGACCGATGAAGTCCGCTGCGTTGCTCATCTCGTCGTTCCCATCAGTTGATCTTCACGATCCCGCCGCTGATCTCCGTCATGCCGTCGCCTGCGATCTTCACCTTCGGGCCACCGACGTCGACACCGCCGCCGCCCTTGATCGCAATCGTTGCGTCGGCGTCCATGGTGACCTTCATCCCCTTCACTGCGAGATCCGCGGTGGCGGTCAGCTTGATCTTGTTGGCCTTCACCTCGATGTCACCGTTGGCGGTGAAGGTGATCGATGCATCACCGACCTTCAGCTGCATCGTCTTGCCTTGGAGGCCGATCAGCTCCACCTTGTCCATACCCAGGTACAGCTTGATCGATTGGTCCTTGAGAGCGATCTCGACGTTCTGTTCAGCGGGCTGGGCGCCGTCGCGCAATGTGATCGTGTGGCCGAGCCGCGACTTGAGCAGCCACTCCTGGGGTTCGCCGGACTTGATGAGCGGCGGACCCGCCAGCTTGTCCTTACCGTTCCACACGCCGCCGAGAACGACAGGGCGACGGGTGTCGCCGTCTTCGAACATCAACAGGACTTCGTCGTTGATGTGTGGCTTCAACAAAAGCCCACGACCGGCGCCGGCGCCGAGCGAGACGAGGCGCGCCCAATCCGTGACGAGCTGGTCGTCCTGCGACGGCAACTTGACCTTCACCTTCCCGATGAATTCCCCTTCGCCGACTTCGGTGACCACGCCGACCACAGGCCCGCGGGCTTGCCACTGCGCGGGCCCCGACCCGCCTCCGAGCAGATCGACGAGGTGAGCCGGCTGGACGTTGCCCGACGTGAAGCGGGTGCGGAAGTCGCGGCTGGTGAACACGTGCTCGACTGCCGTGATGTAGTACTTGCCAGAGAGCTTGGTGCCCACGCCCTTGACGTCCAGGGTCTTGTCGACGTCGATCACCGGGTTGCCGTCGGTCTCGCCACGCACGATCAGTTCGTCGGATGCACTGCGGTTGGACAACGCAGCGGCAATCGTCTCCGCCTCCTTGACGCTCATCGCTCGCGTGGCGAGGGTACTGCGCTTGCTGGCGTAGTTCGATGTGGCCTTCCCGCGGGCACCGGTCTGCATTGCGGTGTCGGACAGCTTCGTGGCGGTACCACTCTTGCCCACCACGGCAACCTTCGACTTCGCGTCCCACCCGCGAACGGTGACCTCCTGGGCGGCATCGGTAGCCGATGCCACTGCACGGAACCGGCGCATGTCCTTGCGCATCTCCACCGTCGCGACTGGTGAGCCGAGTGCCGGCTTGACCACGTGCAACTTCTTCTCGTCGACATACCAGGCCGTGCCGGTCTGGCCGACGATGAACTGCAGCATTGCGCCGTTGTCCATCGTCTGCAGAACATGCTCGAACACTTGCGGCAACGTGTCGCCCTGGAAGGAGAGGCCTGCGGTGCCACACATCGACTTGAGGATGTCCGAGTAGGTCTGCTTCACCCACGCCTTCGCCACGCTGCTGCGCCCCAGCTTGTAGGAGGCGTCGTAGGCGGTGAGCATCAGCACCGGCTCGTCGTTCGGGCCCATCTCGAGACCGATCGAGATGATCTCGCCCACGAAGACGAACGTGATCACCTCGCCGTTGTCGCCTCTGAAGCCAACCTGGATCTCTTTACCGATCTCGAATTGGGTGGCGTCGATCAGCTTGTATTCCTCGTCGTTGAACCGAAGCGTGGCCTTTGCCGGCCGATTGAGGGCCTTCTCGACGCGGCAGTCCACCAACTCGAGGGACAACTCGGGGCTGAGCGCGGTACCCGCCACCTTGATGAGCGGGCGTTGAAGGGCCCCGGGGCCCGGCATGTCGGTCATGTGGCCCCTCGTTCGGGGATGGCGATCAGGGCACCGGGCCTGATCGCGAGCGGGTCGCTGATGCCGTTCGCGTCAGCGATCTGGCGCCAACGGGTTGCGTCGCCGTAGTAGCTGGCCGCGATGCGATCGAGGGTTTCACCCGGCAGCACCTGGTGGGTGCGCTGCGGATTGGGCGTGCCGCTGGTGGGGTTCTGCCGGCTCCAAGTGGCATCTGCTTCGTATTGGTCGAAGGAGGTTTCCACGTTGGCGCGCAGCGGTGTGCCGTCGCTGGAGAAGTAGGTGAACGTCACGCTCAGGCTGCTGATGATCGCCTTGAACGTGTGCAGTTCGGTGCCCCAGTTGAACGTGAGCCACTGCGGCCTGCCACTGTTGCGCTTCGGGTCGAAGTCGGTGAGGGTCTTGTCCACTTCCATCAACTTGAGCAACTTGTTGGTGTGCGTGGTGACGGAGGCGCCCGTGGCCGTGGTGTCGAACACCAGGCTGAGACTGAACTTGCCGCTCTGCGCGCCCGCGAAGCGCAGCGACGGTGCATTGGCACCAGGCACCGGCTCGGCGTCCCACTTATTGCTCATCGTGTAGGCGAACTTCGACGGGTTGAACATGCAATCGATACGCGTCTTCTTCTCCGTCATAAAGAACGCTTTTTGCAACTGGTCAGTCATCAGAAGTCCTCCCGGAATCGTCCGCCGCGGCGCTGGAACTCGGCAACGACTCGGTCTTCCACCTGTTCGACGATCCAATCGACGAAATCCACCACGCCACCGGCTGTGGAGAGCGCAGCGATACGTTCCGGTAGCGCTTCGTGTACCGAGTCCGAAGCCATCTCGACCGACGGGCTCTGGCTGTCGGATTCGACAGTGCGTCGGATCGTGGTGGCTGGCTCGGATCGCTGCGGGGCGCTGGTGGCTCGTTCGCTGGCGATGGAACGTCGAACCGTTGCGGTACGCGCGGTGCCGCTGGCGACGCCGCCGGGGGAGGCACTGCCGATGGGCCCAGAGCCGTGTGAGTCATGAGCCGTCGAGTGGGCCGAACCAAGCCCGAGTGGGGCGAACCGGGGCGGGGGAGGCGGTAGCTGCCCCGCCGCCAACGAACGACGGATGGTGCCCGTGGGTGTCGGCGACGACTGACCGGCAACCAGCGCGTGCGCGTGCGGCTGGCGGCCTGGCAGCGAACTCCCCAGAGAACTCTCCAGCGAATGGGCTGTCCGCCCCAAAGGCTGAGCGCTTGCCCCGGCCTCTGTGAGCAAAGAGGGTGACCGCTGGATCAGCTGCGCGACGGCATCGGCGCGCCGCTCCTCCACGGACTGGCGTTCATCGTCGAAGAAACGTGGTGCGAGCGTGGGGTTGGCGACGTGTGTCAGCTCGTGGGCCAGCACCATCGTCGCTGTAGCGCCGTGAGGTGCTTCTGCGAGATGGATCGTGTTGCCGATGGTGGCTGCACGCTTGCCGACGGCCGCGAGTGCAGCTCGCGACCCTGCATCGTGGCGAACGAGCACGTTGGTGCTGCCGACGATTGCGTGCGCGAGAGGGGCGAAGCGGGCGGGCAGCGGCCGCGGGCTCGGCGCCGATGTAGTCCGCAACACCTCGAGGAAGCGATCCGGTGTCGGCCTGATCGTCGGCATCGCAGGAGCGACGGGGACAGGCCCGCTCGACTCCGGCGTCGTTCGGGTCTGCGTTGTCGAGCTGGCGGTCGTCGGGTCGGGGGTTGCCGTTGTTGCCAGTGCCGTTGTTGCCAGTGCCGTCGTCGCCGGGGACCGGCCCTGCGACGTCTGGGTGGGTCGCGCTGCGTGCGATAGCCGTGTCGCCTGGTTCAGCGTCGTGGCATTGGTCGCTTCGGTGGCTGCGCGTGGTGTGGTTGGGGACGGCGCTGTCGGTTGCGTCGCTGATCCGTCCGACAGGCGCAGTACCGCGGGGAGATCCGACGGTGGTTGTACGCGCCCGGCGTGTGCACCTGTCGGCGATGGCGTCGGCTCATCTTCGCTGTCCGACCAGTCGATGACATCGTGCGACGACAGTGGACCAGTGCCGGGCGACCGCTGCAGGGACCGTGCCGTGGGTGACGCGGAACGAAGGATGACGTCGGGTGGCTGGGGAGTGATCGGCCGAGCCAACACATCGTGGCTGCGTGTCGACAGGCCGAGGTCCGCCGCGTTGCCGACTGTCCGTGTCGCAGGCATCGGCAGCTGGCGCGCCCGTTCGCGGCCATCGGTGCGTGGCGCAGCCGCCGCTTCGCCGGAGGGGAGTAGCAGCGAGGCGCCGTTCGGCGTGCTGCGTCGCAGGCTGTCCGGCGTCGGCCGAAGTGCGGGTGACGGTGCGGGTGATGTTGATGTTGATGTTGATGGTGGGAGTGCGGCCGCCGTCGACAACTCGGTAACGAACTGATGGGAGGTCGGCGCAGCGCGCTCCGCGACCTCGTCGGGCTGCGCCATCCAGGCCGAGCCGGCCGCGGGCTTCACCGGGTGCTGTTCGACGAGGCTACGGCGCAGCGTGGCGGCGGGTTCCTCGGCAAGGCTCGGGGTCGCGGTGCGATCGCGCCACATGCCGGGCGGAGCGACGGCAGCTTCGGGGGAGTCTGCGGGGTCGGTGACGGGCTGGATAGTGCGCGACTGCTGGGCGTCGACGTCACTGATGGGCTGGATAGTGCGCGACTGCTGAGCGTCGACGTCACTGATGGGCTGGATAGTGCGCGACTGCTGAGGGTCGACGTCACGGCCGGTGTCGCTCGTCGCCGTGGACGGGCGCCGGCCAGTCACCGCCGTTGTCGCTGCGGCCAGCGATTGGGTCGCAGGTTCGGTCTGTGGAGACGGCGGTGGCCGATCCGATCCTGCAGAGCGGCCACGGGTCAGTCGTTCGGCGAGTTCCTGTGCGTTGACCGTGTCGTTGATGCCCCACCGGCGCTCGGCAGGCTGCTCGAACCTGGGCGCGACGAGGGCTGGGAGCGGTCGTGGGCCGCGTGCGCTGCGCAACTGCTCTGCGGCACGCTGCGCAGTGATCGTCGGTTGCGCCGGCGGCATGACGTTGGTGGACCAGTTGGGCAGCGGAGTGGTATCGGCGTCAGTCGCCGTGGCCGTGTCCGTGTCCGACTGTGCGAGGGCGGCCGGACCGCCATTCTGTTCGAACGGGTTGCGTCGTGGAGCGTGGTTGTTGCCGGACGTTTGCGCCTTGTCGGCGGCTGCACCGACTGGCGTCGACGTGGTTCGTGGTGTCGTTGAGGTCTGTGGTGTCGTTGAGGTCTGTGGTGTTGACGTGGCCTGTGGTGTTGACGTGGCCTGTGATGTCGTTGAGGACCACGGTGTCGTTGAGGACCACGGTGTCGTTGAGGACGATGATCGGCTCGCCGCCGCGGGCGTGACGGATCTCCGCACAGTGCCGGGGCCATTGGAGTGTGCCGTTGCAGACGGTGCGAACCGGTCGCGACCTGGGGCAGAGTGTGACGTTGTTGCCGTGGTGGCCCCAGTGTCGTCGGATGCTGGCAGCTCACCGGTGCGAACGAGCATGTCCCTGAGCAGGTCCATCTTGCTGCGTTTGGGCTCCTTGGACGGGCCGCGTGCCGCAAGCTCGACGACCTCGGGCCGCATCGCCTGGACGATCGCCCCTGGCTGTGGTTGTGCTGTTCGGCGCAGCAGGTTGGTGCGCGGCAAACTGCGCTCCAGCCGGGGAACCGACACGGGCGCCGGCTCGTCGGTGGTTGCCCACGGCCAGTAGTCGAGTGGAGGGCGCACCGTCAGGGCGCCACGAGACATGGTTGCTCCGATCGACCAGCGCGTGACCTGCGACTGGCCGACGTAGCTGCTGAAGGCCACCGAGCGTCGAGCGATGAATCCGGGCTGCACGATTGCGCGACGAATCACGGTGACCTGTGGGCTCGTCCGGCGCGCAAGGGTGCGGCCGAACTCGCCGGGGATCGACGACGTGGCACCCACGCCGTGGTCAGAGATCTTTGACGCGGAATCCATGATGCGCGATCTCCAACTCTTCCTCGGGTGCGTCGTTCGAGCCGGCTGCGAACTTCGGACCCGTCCACTTTATGGGGAACGCACCGTCGAAATTCCAGGTGCGCAGCCGCACGTTTCCGCCGCCCATCAGCGTGATGGCAGCCGTCGACCGCTTCAGCTTGTTACCGCCGACGGCGAAGCCGTCCCCTGACGACTTGTTGAGCCACTTCAGCAACGAGTCGTTCTGGGTGACGCCACGCTTGAGCACGATGTTGGGCCAGGACATGCGGCCAGGGAGCTTGTGCGTGTAGCTGTTCTCGCCGCCCTCGGTCACTTCCTCCACAGCGATATCGACCTGAAGTCCGGTCACTTCCGTGAAGCGACCGATCTCGACCCCATCGACCTCGACCAAGAACGATGCGACGTTCACTCGCTCGGTATAGAACCCATCATTGCTCACGTCGCATCGCCTCCCAGGCCCGGTCGTTCAGATCGGCGACGCTGCGCACGAGCCGTGTGCGGTCGCCGTGCTCGAGGTCGAGCAACGTATCCATGTCCCAGTGCAGGTGATAGGCGAGATAGACGATCTCGTCCCAGACTGCCTGCTCGGGGTACAGCTTCATGACCCTGCGGTGTGGGTGATCTCTTCGATTCGACCCCGCCGCCGGGGCGAGTTCGACTCCGGCTTCTCGGTCTTGGCACCACGGGGTTTCGTCGGGGTTGGCTCACTGTCATCCACGACATCTTCAGCGGGCGCTTCGTCGGCGTCCACGGCGACGGCTGCTGTCGGGTTGTCCACAACGTCCGGCGACGTGTCGTTGATCGGTAGTACTGCCTGTTGCAAGGCATCGGCATCGGCGGGGTCGCCGAAGTTGATGATGCCGTACAGGTCCTGCAGGAACGCGAGATCGGCAGCGAACAAGCCCTCGATCTCGCGTTCCGTGACTTCGTCGAGTGAGCCGAGTTCCTTGACCACGCGGGCGATCACGAGGATCGTCAGGTACGGGTCATCAGGGCCCGAGAGGCGAGCATCGCGCAACGGCTCGATCTCGTCGCGAGCCGTCGACAACCGCATCACGCCGCGGCGGTGCAGTGAGCCGTCATGGCCCACGTACCCCTTCGGGAGCGTGAATGCGAACTCGGTCTGCAGGCCCACCGTCTCGTTACTCCCACTTCAGAAGTTCGTGCTGGAGCGTGACTTCCTCGATGACGACGTCGTCGCTCTTCGCGGCGGGATCCGATGCGCTGATCTTCGATGGCCAGCACTTGTCGAGACTGAACCGTGCAACCTCAGCGAGCTCACTGTCGAGAACGACGATTGCTGCGGTCTTGCGGATGTCCTTCTTCTGTTCGACAACTTGGGTGAACCAGGTGTAGAGGTCGATGTTGCTGGAGTACCCGCGCTTCAAGACCACTTCGCTGTACTTCGCTCGGCCCGGGATCTTTCGCTCCAGATGCTTGCCGCCCTCCATGACCGTCTTGTGGACGGCGACGTCGAACTCGATGCTGATGCCCGAGCATGCCGTGAAGTATCCGAGCTTCACCTTGTCGATCTCGAGGCTGAAGAACGAGCCTTGAAAGTTTGCGTACTCTCCGATTGGGTCAGCCATGACTTACTTCACCCTCTTGATACCTTCGATGACCAATGTGACTTCTTCGACCATCAGGTCGTCAGTTCCCACGTCGAGGTCCGATGCGGACCACTTCTTGGGAAATCCCATGGTGAAGCTCCAGCGACCCGACTCCTTGTTGTCGCTGGAGAAGAAGACGATGGCGCCGTCCTTGCGGATGTCGAGATCGCCTTTCAGCACCTTCTGGGCCCAGTCGTAGAACGTCTTGTCCTTCGACAAGGGACGCTTGAGCGTGATGTCGCCGTACGTGGGGGTGCCCATCACCTTTTTGGTGATGACGTCGCCCTTCGAGTTCGTGACTTGCACATCGACCACGCCGACGTCGTGCGACAGGCCGCTGATGTCGGTGAAGTAGCCGAGTGTCAGGCCGGTGATTTCGACAGCGAAGTACGAACCCAGCTGTTCGACGTGCTTGATTGGCCCCGCGAGTTTCGGTGGCATTCTGAGATCCCTTCGTTAGACCCCGGCCTCAGGCCGAGGTCTCCTTGATCTGTGCGATGCGGAAGATCACGAACTCCGCCGGCTTCACCGGCGCAATGCCGACCTCGACGACCACTCGGCCGAGATCGATGGACTCGGGCGGGTTGGTCTCGCTGTCGCACTTGACGTAGAACGCCTGCTCTTCGCCGGCACCGAACAGCGCGCCGTCGCGCCACAGGCCGCGCAGGAACGAACCAACGGTGCGCTTGAGCCCTTCCCACAGCTTCTGATCGTTGGGCTCGAACACGGCGAACTGGGTGCCGTTCATGATCGAGGTCTCGATCATGTTGAACAGGCGCCGCACGTTGATGTACGTCCAGTCGGTGTTGCTGCTGAGCGTACGGGCGCCCCACACGCGGATGCCGCGGGTACCGAACGGGCGGATGCAGTTGATGCCGATCGGGTTGAGCAGCGACTGCTCGCCCTTGGTGATGTTCTTCTCGACATCGAGTGCACCGCGCACGACTTCGTTGGCCGGGGCCTTCCAGACGCCACGGGTGTCGTCGTTGCGCGACCAAATGCCGGCCATGTGGCCCGACGGCGGCACGAGGATCTCGGTGTCGCCATTGGTGGCGGCAGGGTTCGAAACCTTGATCCACGGGTAGTACAGCGCGGCGAAGGCCGAGTCGTACATCGCGGTGTCGCTGCGCCATTCCTTGATCTGCTGCGGCGACATGCCGGGGGGCGAATCGAGCACGGCCATGCGGTTGGCCTGGCCCTCGCAGTGGTTGATGAGTGCGAGCTGCACCGACTTCCACATGTTGAGATCGACGGTGCCGTCGGCCTTGGTGGCGGCGGTGACCAGGTCGGGCACCATCACCATCGTGACCTCGTCGGCGATGACGAGCCCGTTGATGCCGGTGCGCTCGGTCTCGGAGCCCGTGAACGAACGGCCGCTGACGCTGATCGGCGAGGCCGGAGCCGGCTCGATCGCGAACGTCCCGGCCTGCAGCGAGGCGAGATCGATGTCGAGGGCGTCGACATCGATCTTGGTGGCGACCTTGACCTTCGTCGAGCCCTTGTTGATCACGGTTTCGACGTTGGTGGCACCCTTGGTGAGCGTCACGTTCGGGAAGCTCTCGGCGACTTTGCCGCCTTCGATGACGTCGACCCGGAAGGTTGGGGCGGTGTCGTCGCCAGCATCGGCGGCGGGTGCCTCGGGCGTGACGCTGATCGAGATCGGCGCATTCGGCTCGACAGTGGTGAACTCGACTGCCGGGCCCAGCGTGCGATCGCCGGCGGGCAGTGCGAGTGCACCGGCTTCTTCGGCGGGTGCGGTGTGCGGGATGCGCACGATGTAGGCGAGGCTGCCACCGTTGTTGAAGTAGCCGTACACCGAGTGAGCGAGCATCGCCCCCGGCACGAAGCCACCGTAGAGCGCTTCGAACTGGGTCCAGTTGGTGACGAGCCTCGGCTTCACACCTTCAGGATCGTTCGGGTCGTCGTTCGGTGCCTTCGCTGTGAACCCTACGAACGCCGCAACCGCAGTTGCACCGGCCGACAAGGTTGCAGAACTCGAAGCCACTTCTTCGACGTAAACCCCTGGTGTGAGGTAGGTCGAGGCCATCACAATCTCCCTTCGCGACGTGATAACAGCATCCACGCCGACCGTGGTCGATGTGTGCTGGAAAGCGAGCACTTGCTCGCCTTCGTCGGGCAACATAGCACTGTCAGCGACACTGTCGAATCGTCGGACGATCGCGGGGCCGACGGGAGCGTTCGATCAGGGAATTTGTTCCTTGGTGGCCCCCGGATTGAGCACTTGGATCACGCCACCCCACGCGCACATGCACTTCGCCGTCTGGTCGATCGCCGGCTTTCCGCCGATGAGGACGGTGGGCACGGGAGGCACCCACGGGGCCGGGATCACGGGGATGCACGGCGCCGGCGTGAGGACGCCGAGGGCGGCGGCGGTGAGGGCCGCCACCATCGGATTCGACAACGTGGTGCACATCCCGAACGGCAGGATGTTCTTCATCGGGATGTTGTCCATGATCGTCGCAACGGGCTTGTTCTCGAAGAGCACCCTGCCCTCGGGCGTGACGATCATCCCGCTGGGGGCCACTCCGAAGCTGCACATCAGCTGTGCTCCGAGTACGACAGGTAATGGCACGGGACCGAGGTTAGCCGGTCTACCTGCTTGACTGTTCCTGATGGGAGCCAAGTGGTCGCGTAGAGGAAGCGCATCGGAGGCCGACGTGGTCTCAACGCCGAATGCGCACGGCCTGCCCGAGGAGGCTGTCGCGTTTGCTGCGGCGCTCCTCGAACGGCTCGTCGTGGCGCGCGGGCGCCACTCCGGCGCCGATAGCGCGTCGCCGGTGGGTTCTGTGGCGCCCGCCGAGGGCAATCGCGCGCTCGAACGCGCCCGCAACGATCTGATGGTGTCGTTGCGGGTGCCGTCACCGTTCGCGGCGCTGGTTCACGCTGCGTCCCTCGATCAGCACGAGGCCGAGGTACTGGCGTTGCTCATCGGCTGCGAGACCGACGAACGCCTGCAGCAGCTGGTCGTGCACCTCTGCGCGGACGCGCAACGGACGCGCATCGAGCTCGGCCTGCTCAACGTGTTGTTCGCGCCACCGCACCCACGGGCGCTCGCCGTCTCCGATGCCTCCGGCTTGCGGCGTGCGGCGCTGTTGACGGTGCGCCCGATCGGCCCGTGGAGCCGTCACGTCGTGGAATTGGCGCCGACGGTGATCGGCGCGTTGCTGGGCGATGCGTCGCCCGATCCCGATCTGCCCTACGGGGCGCGGATCGTGGCGGTCGAGCCGCTGCGTACTGCTGTCGATGCGGTGTTGGTGGTCGGGCCCGATGCAGTGCGCAGACGCGAGGCTGCGCTTGCCTACGTGGGCGGGCCGCGGTTGCTGGTGTGCACGCTGCCCGAGCGTGAAGCGGAGTGGGAGGCTGTGGTCCGCGAAGCCACGCTCGCCAATGCGGTCGCCTACTTGGAGATCGACGGCAGCCTCTCCGAGATCGGCCGGCGCTGGATCGACCGCGCGCACCACCTGCGTGTGGTGATCGCGTCGCGCCGGCCTGTCCCGGCGATCGAGATGCCGCGACGGCGGTTCGTGGAGATCGAGGCCGGCGATGACCATCCGACGGATGCGGAGTGGTCCGCCGTGCTGGGGGACGCGCCGAGAACCCACCGGCTGACTGCTGAACAGCTGGAGCATGCAGGGCAACGATTCGAAGCCAACGGGCGCGACCTGGATCTCACAGTGCGCCGCCTGGTGAGTGCCCGCCTCGACGATCTCACTCGTCGCACCCGGCCGACTCGTGGCTGGCACGAACTCGTGCTGCCCGAGGATCAGACAGCGTTGCTGGCCGACATGGTGCGGCGCTACCGCCACGGCGGCATGGTGTTCGACGACTGGGGCTTCCCCACGTCGCCGTCGCGCGGCCTCGTGCTGCTGTTCTCCGGTCCATCGGGCACGGGAAAGACGCTCGCTGCCGAAGTGATGGCCGGCGCGCTCGGGCTGGACATGTACCGGCTCGACCTGTCCTCGGTGGTCAGCAAGTACATCGGCGAGACGGAGAAGAACCTCGACGAGGTGTTCAACGCTGCCGGCGCCGGCAACCTCGTGCTGTTCTTCGATGAAGCCGACTCGCTGTTCGGCAAGCGCTCCGAGGTGCGCGACGCTCACGACCGGTACGCCAACCTCGAGGTGTCGTACCTGTTGCAGCGGCTGGAGCGTTACGACGGGGTGGTCGTGATGGCCACCAACTTCGAGAAGAACATCGACGAGGCATTCATCCGCCGCATTCACGCGCGCATCGATTTCTCGACGCCGTCGGTGGTGCAGCGCCGCGAGTTGTGGGTGCAGCACCTGCCTTCGGCGGCCCCGTTGGCCGACGACATCGATCTCGATTCGCTGGCAGAGCGGTTCGAGCTGACGGGTGGTTCCATTCGAAACGCTGCAGTGACTGCGGCGTTCGCGGCGGCGAGCGACGATGGCCGGATCGGAATGGTGCACCTGCTGATGGGCGTGGAGCGTGAGCTGCGCAAGCAGGGCAGGTTGATCAAGCGCGACGACTTCCCGGAGTTGCACGTTCGGTTGTAGCTGTGGGCGCGGACTGCCCGATGGATGCCCGCCGCCTAGCGCACCTCGCCGACGGCATGGAAGTGGGCACCGAAGTCCTTCTCTTGGACCAGCCGGCCCATCTTGCGGAAATCCTGGGCGACGGCGGACACCAGTAGCTCCATCGTGATCGCGGTATTGGCTTGGGCGGCGGCGAACGCGGCGTGGACGACAGCGTTGCGGATGGAGCCGCCCGACAGATCGAAGCGCTCGGCCAGCCAGCGCATGTCCACATCGCCGACCGGTGCCGCCGCCGGCAGATTCTGACGCCAGATTGCCTCCCGTTCGTCGGCCTCGGGCTTCGCAAATGCAACCCTGACATGGATGCGGCGCAGGAAGGCGTCGTCGATGTTTTTCTCGAAGTTGGTGGCCATCACCACCAACCCGTTGTAGGTCTCCAGCCGCTGCAGCAGGTACGACACCTCGATGTTGGCATACCGGTCGCGAGCGTCCTTCACCTCGGAGCGCTTGCCGAATATGGAGTCGGCCTCGTCGAAGAAGAGCACGGTGTTTCCTGCGCTCGCGGCATCGAAGACCTGCTCCAGGTTCTTCTCGGTCTCACCGATGAACTTGCTCACCACGGACGACAGATCGAGTTTGAACATATCGAGCCCTAGGTCGTGGGCGATGATCTCGGCCGCCAGTGTCTTCCCGGTGCCGGACGGGCCAGAGAACATTGCCACCAGGCCACGCGACGGAGCCGCTGAGAAGCCCCACTCGTCGTACACCGTGTTGCTGTTGCGGTAGCGGTCGCCCACCGAGCGCAGCAGCGCCATCCGGTCTTCGCTCACCACGATGTCGGCCCACGTCCTCGTGGGGCGGATGCGTTGGGTCAACTTCTCCAGCTTGCCGCTGGACAGGCGGCGCACGGCGGCGTCGACGTCTCCGCGTGCGGCCGCATGGTCGCGGCTCACGCGGTGCAGTTGGTCCATGGTGAGCCGGTGCGTGCGCTCCGCATTGGGCCCGAGCAGAGCGGCCCACTCGTCGTCGGTGGGCGCTGGGTCGTCGGCGAGCACGTCGACCCACCTGCGTTCGGGCAGCTCGTTGGCAGGCGGGCCACTGGTCGCAGACAGGACCCACACCAGGTGCCGAGCGCGGTCGATCCATCGTCGACCGACCGCCGGCAGGCCATCCTCGACTTCGATGATCAGGCCGCGCCCGGTGATGGTGGCCTCACGGACCAATGCGGCCCAGGCCACGTCGGCCTCAGGTGCCGCCACGCACAGGAACCGCCCCGCACCGGTCGACCTCGCTGCGGCCTGCCAGCGGCGCATGCGATCTGGACCATTGACGATGACGAAGTCAGCGGTGTCGCCGCCAGAGGCTTCCTCGTGCTCGAAGGTCGTTGCCCCGTCGGGCACGTCGGGGTCGCGCGAGCTGTCGCCGATCAGTGACCACACAACACTCGGGTGCAGGCTGACGGTGTGGTCGACCCATGGGCCGACGGAGCCGACATCGATGAATGCGCAGCGCCGCAGCGGCGCATCGTGGGAGACACACAGCGTTCCGCGATGGTGGGCGCCGAGGAGCAGTCGCAACACACCCAGCGTCGGCCGATCGACGGTGGTGGAGGAGCCGTGGAGCTCGGCGACCAGCTGCTGGCACGCCTTGTCGGATTCGGCCGTCGCGATGAGGGCCAACACTTCGGCGCTGTCGAGATCCAGTGCGGCGTTGGTGACGAGCGTGGCGAACGCGCCGGGCTTTATCAGCGACGCCTCCAGGTTCGCGCTCGCCTCGGCCACCAACGCATCGAGCTGGGCCCGCTCGTCATCCGGAACCATCTCGGCTTGGGTGACGGCGCGGGCGTGACGCGCATGGCGGACGGTCGTCCACCGTCCGTACTCGAACCATGCGGGGCCCGTTCGGCCACTGCGAGTCGGGTCCGCGTTCGCTGAGGCTTCGACGCGAGTTCCGAGATCTGCTGCGCCGTCAGTTGCCGTGTCATGCTGCCCGGTTCGTCTCTTCACGGGCATTAGTCAAGCATGACGGGCGGAGTACCCGAGCGCCGTGCCGACCGCCTCATCTTCTCGCACAGCGGCTTCACGCTCCGTGCTACTCTGCGAGAGGGTGATCTCAGAGTCGAGCGCCGCCTCTGCGGCACGAGTGAAAGTGAGCGGAACACGATGCGCAGCTTGGTAGACGACCATGGCAAGCAGGCCCCCGGCCACGTCGAACGCGCGCAGCAGACGGACGCGCCACGTCGGGAGAAGCTCTCACAAGCCGCGGCGCATGGCCGCCACAGCCCCGTGTCGCTCGTGCAGGCGAAGCTCACCGTCGGCCCGGCCAGCGATCGCTACGAGCAAGAGGCGGATCGCGTCGCGTCGGCCGTCATGGCCGACATTCGGCGCCAGCCCGCCGAGCAGGAGGGCGCCCCGGTCGCGTCGCCCGATGCGGCCCGTGCGGTTCGCCGCTACCCCACTATCGGACGTATCCAGCCCAAAGCAGTTCCGTCGATCGGCCTCGAGGGCGGAGCGCTCGACGACG
>JAYSPV010000050.1:0-4728 GCA_043721915.1 Ilumatobacteraceae bacterium
GCGGCAATCGCGACCCACGCGGAGATCTTGCGCATGTCCTCGTTCTGACGAATCGAGACCCTGGTCAGGTTGGCGGCGAGGATGCCGGTGAGCAGGTCGTGCAGGGTACCGACCCGTTGCACCACCGCGACCAGGTGGTCGTGCGCGTCGCGGAAGTACTCGCGCAGCTCGGGGTTGACGGTGGGGTACTTCTTGGTGGCGAGGTCGCCCAGTGGCAGCACGAGCGGAGTCAGCGCATCCTGCAACAGCAGCACCGTGCGCATCAGGCCATACACGCGTTCCACCGGGTTGTGTCCGAGGTTGCGGTTGAACACCTCGCGCTCCACCTCGCGCACATCCTGCTCGAGGCCGTCGACCACCGGCTCGTAGCCATCCACCACCTGGTCGACGATCGCGTGGAGCACCGCCCCAGGGCCGCATTGCAGCCGATCCGGCGTTCGCTCCAGGTTGGCCCGCACACCCACCAGCTTCGACGGCGCATTGTGCCGAACGTGCAGCACCGCGCGCGGCGTCACCCAGACTTGGATCTCTCCGAACTCGACATCCTCTGCGCCGTCGTCGTACTTGGCAGTCTTGAGGACGAGGAAGATCGCATCGCCGTACTGCTCGAGCTTCGGTCGTTGATGGGCATTGAGAGCGTCCTCCACGACGAGGTCGTGCAGATCGACGTGACGGCGGATCTCGTCGAACTCGGCCTTTGTGGGCTCGAACAGTCCCGTCCAGCTGAACCCGTTCGAGTCGGCGAGAGGTATCGCGTCGGCCGTATCGAACCGGCCAGGTCGCCGAACTCCGTCCACGTACAACGCACTGTCCACGATCACTCCACGATCATCGCACGGGCGCAGAGGTGCGGCGGTCTTCTCGATGGAGGCAGCGGCGACAACCGGCGTGGTTACCCTCGCGGCATGGACACAACGAAATCTCCCGTCACCGTCATTGGGTTCGATCACATCGTGCTCAGATGCGCCGACGTGGAGACCACGCTCGCCTGGTACCTCGAAGTGTTGGGGTTGCCGGCGGTGCGCGTGGACGAGTGGCGCGACGGCAAGGTTCCCTTTCCCTCGGTGCGGGTGAGCGCAACCACGATCATCGATCTCATCCGCGGTGCCGGAGGCGACGACCGATTGGACCACTTCTGTGTCGTCGTCGAACCCGTGGATCTCGCAGCAGTTGCCGCCTCAGGCAGGTTCGACGTGGTCGAGGGCCCAGGCAGTCGCTACGGCGCGCAGGGCGACGGCACCTCGCTGTACGTGCGCGACCCCGACGGTACGGTCGTGGAGCTGCGGCACTACTGACCCGCTGACAATTGGCCGAGCCCTGCGTCGCTACTGTTCAGCAGATGATCGTGCACGGGCCGGAACGGTTGGCAGGGCAGGGGTTGGACGCCGAGCAGGAGGACTCCGGTAACAGATCGATCCACGCGCTGTTGTCCGCCGAGGGCGTGGGGGCCGAGGTGGATCTGGTGTTCACCTGGCGTGCGGGCGAAGGCGGTGAGCCCGGTGCCTACGAGGTGTGGGCGGCACGTGGGTTGGTGCGTTTCCGTCGTCTGATCGACAGCGACGACCGGCTGCACTTCGAGGTGATCGAGGTGGCCGGCGAGAACCCGTTGGCGAACCAGGATCCCCTGGCGCTGGCCACTGTGGCGGCCGAGCGCGGGGCCAGCGCGGCCGGTGGCTTCGACGCCGAGCAACCTGCCCGTCGCTTCATCGCCCCGGAGCAGCAGAGCTATCCGTTCGGCTATGAGCGCGTCGCCCAGCTGTTCGACTCGCCGAATGCACCCGACCTCGCTGTGTCGCCGCGCGACTGGTGCTCGGGCAATCAGCCGGGCACACACGGGGCGCTGCACGTGCGCCAGGCTCGAGCACCGCTGTGGTTCGCCGGACCGGGCATCACACCCGGGCGCTACGAGCTCGCAGCTCGCTCTGTCGACATCGCCCCCACCGTGTTGGCAACGCTCGGTTTCCCGCTGATCGACGGGGCCGATGCATCGGGGCGCACCAGCAGCGAGCGCGGCGCCGCGCCCGATGTCTACCTCGCCCGCCAGGACGGCCGGCCGCTCGTCGAGCTGTTCGATACGGCTGCTCACCCTACGCGGGCGTACCTGTTCCTGATGGACGGCATGCACCAGACCGAGCTGGAGGATCGCCTCGAGCGCGATCCGCAGGGCCTCCCCCACTTGCGCCGCCTGCGCGACCGCGCCGCCGTGCTGGCGGGAGGTTCGATCGTCAACTTCCCGTCCATCACGTGGCCCAGCCACACCGCCATCGGTACCGGCACGTGGGGCGGCCACCACGACGTGGTGAACCCGAGCTACTACCTGCGCTCGCAGCACACGTCGGTGTCACCCCAAGGGCTCTCGATGGGCACGGAGCACTTCGCCAACACTGCCGTGGAGAGCATCTACGAGGCATTCGAGCGGGTCTATCCGGGGTGCATCACCGCGGCCATCCACGCGCCGTTCGGGCGGTCTGCAACGCACGCGGTCCTCGAGGGCCGCAACCTGTGCGACCGAGCCCGCCTGAAGGAACTGACCGCGGAGTTCTCGGGCGACATCAACCCACGATGGCACGGCGAGCACCAGTCAGTGGCCGGCGAAGCACAGCTCGACACTCGTGGCACGGCGCAGGTGCACGAGCTGTTCACCCGCCGCGACCTGCCGGCGCCGCTGTTCGTGTACCACGAGCTCGTACTCACCGACGGTGCAGGGCACGACTACGGCCCGCACAGCGACGGCCTCGACGATGCGCTCTCCGAGACCGACCTGCGCATCGGCCGGGTGCTCGCCGTGCTGGACGAGCGTGGCCTGTTCGACGAAACGCTGTTCATCGTGTCTGCCGATCACGGTATGGCACCGCAGGCGATCGAGTTGAACGCCAACCCGACAGCGCACGTGCTGACGGTCGGCATCTCTGCGATCGTTAACGAGCCGCTGATCTGGCTGCGCGACCTGGCGGTGACGCCGGAGCGGGCGCCCGACCGCCGAACCGGTCGGGTGATCGTGTGCGACAACGACGCCGACGAGAGCGGCGAGAAGCCCCCTGTCGAGGGAGCACACGTGGTGGTGGAGCTGCACCGAGAGGGCGACACAGCGACCGTGTTGTTCAGCGGTACCACCGATGCCAACGGCCGCGTGGGCTTCGCCACGCCCAGCGATGTCGCCAGCGCCCAGCTCGGCGTGAGCGTGCACGCCGAAGGGTTCAACACGCGCCGGCTGCTGCTCGACGGCACACGTCTCACCTTCGACGTGCGCGCCGCGCTCTACGGCTGAGCAGCCGACGGCGGCTGGCTACTGTCACACGCTGTGAGCGACGCCATGCCCGACATCGATCTGCATGCGGTGGAAGCTGCCGTGCGCTCCGCGATCGACCGAGGCAGCAACGACGAGCTGCGTCTGTTGGGTCACGGCGAGATCAGCCTCGTGCTGGCGTGGCCGGTCGGGGAGCCACACGCTGCGTTGAAACGAGTGCCGCCATTTCGCGACACCGCAACGGCACAACGCTACGTCGCTGCCTGCGACGGGTTCTTCCGGCAGCTCGCCTCGGCGGGCATCGCAACCCTGCCCACAACGCTGCACGTCCACGAACGCGCCGACGGACGGGCCGTGGTGTATCACCGACAACCGATCGCCGACGCGGCGCAGATCGGCAGCAACGTGCTGCGCACTGCGCCGCTCACCGAACGTCATCCACTGCTGGACGCGATCGTCGATGCGACTGCGAAGGTGTGCGGCCCGACCGTCGGGTTCGATGTGCAGGTGGCGAACTGGCTGTGGGATGGCACCACCGCCACCCAGCTCGACTTCACCTCGCCGTTCACGCTCACTGCTGCCCGCAATGATCTGACGTACGACTCGCACGCGTTCCTGCAGGAGTATCCGGTGTTACTGCGGCCGTACCTGCAGCGTGAGCTGACAAAGCTGATCCACCGCTTCACCACTGCGGAGGGCGCGCTGGGCGACCTGGTCGGCAACCTGTTCAAGGAAGGCCTCGATCAGTGGGTGGACCCTGCGATCGCAACCATCAACGAACGCCTCGGCCTCTCTCTCGACCGAGCCACGGCGCGCACGATGTACGACGATGACCGCAAGCTGCTGCCACTCGTTTTCAAGATGAAGAAGGCGCAACGCTGGTGGCTGACCCACACCGGCCGCCACTACGAGTCGCTGCTACCGCTGCACACCACCTACGGCAAGTAGCGATGGCGTCGGGCCTCTCCACGCTTTGGCGGTGAGGTGCGGCAATACCGCATCTCACCGCCAAAGCTGGCTGGCTTCGGGCTCAACCCACGCAAGTCGGCGTTCAGGTGCGGCCAATCCGCACCTCACCGCCGAAATCGGCGGCGGCGCGACGGGTTTGGTGGGGTCTGCGACGCTGGAAGGGTATGAGCACACAAACCTGGGACGTTCGCAGCGAGGAGGCCTTCCTGGCCTGCTATCGCGCAACGCTCGGTGAGGTGTACCGCTACGCCGCGATGTTGTGCGGCAGCGATCGCCCGTCCGCCGAGGATCTGGTGCAGGACGTCTACGTGGGGGCGCTGACCAAGGCCCGCTCGGGGGCACTGGCGGAACTGTCCACGGGGTACCTGATCGTCGCAACCCGCCACCGACACCTCGACCGCTTGCGTAGTTCGCAGCGCGACCAACTCCGGCTGGAACTCGTCGCCTCGTCACCGGCGCCCGACAACGCCCCACAGATGTCGCCACCACAACTCGCCGAACTCCCAGATCGC
>JAYSPV010000051.1:0-85772 GCA_043721915.1 Ilumatobacteraceae bacterium
GTTCGTGACGGCCGTTCGCACCACCGGCATCTACTGCCGGCCGTCGTGTCCTGCCATCACCCCGAAGCGGCCGAACGTGGAGTTCTTCCGCGCGGCGGCCACGGCGCAGTCCCACGGGTACCGGGCGTGCAAGCGCTGCCGACCCGACGCCTCGCCCGGCTCGCCGGAATGGAACTCGCGCGCCGACGTGGTCGGCCGCGCGATGCGACTCATCGCCGATGGTCTCGTCGATCGAGAAGGCGTCGGCGGGCTGGCCGATCGGCTGGGCTACAGCGATCGTCAGGTCAATCGTCTGCTCGTCGCCGAAGTCGGCTCCGGGCCGCTGGCGTTGGCGCGAGCGCAGCGTGCGCAGACGGCGCGCATCCTGATCGAGACCACGACCCTGGCGATCACCGACGTCGCGTTTGCTGCGGGCTTCCAGAGCGTTCGTCAGTTCAACGACACCGTGCGCGAGGTCTACGCGGCGTCGCCGAGCGAGTTGCGCGCAGCGAAGTCGCCGGGCACTGCCGGTGGCCCGCTCACCGTGCGACTTGCGTGTCGAGAACCGTTCGACGGTGATGCGCTGTTCGCGTTCCTCGCCGCCCGTGCTGTTCCCGGAGTGGAGAGCGTGGATGCGGGGACGTATCGCCGCTCCCTGCGGCTCGTGCGCGGCACGGGAGTCGTCTCGGTCACCGTGAGCGGTGGGCTCGTTTCGTGCACGCTGACGCTCGACGACGTCTCCGATGCGCAGGCAGCGGTTCAGCGCACCCGTCGTCTGCTCGACCTCGACTGCGACCCGGCGACGATCGATGAACATCTGGCAGCGGATCCGTTGCTCGCCCCGCTCGTCGTGAAGCGACCCGGCCTTCGCGCTCCGGGCCACCCCGACGGAACCGAACTGCTCGTGCGCGCCGTGCTCGGCCAGCAGGTCAGCGTCACCGGGGCGCGCACACTCGCGGCACGACTGGTAGCGGCGCACGGCGAGCCACTCGCCGAGCCCGTCGGCGGCATGACGCACGTCTTTCCATCAGCGGCAACGATCGCGGGACTCAGCCCCCACGACTTCGCGATGCCGCGCGCCCGTGGCGCAGCGCTGATCGAGGCGTGTGCGCAGGTGGCTGATGGTCGGATCGTGCTCGATGCGGGCAGCGATCGAGCCGACACCGTTGCCTCGCTCGCGGCGCTCAAGGGCATCGGGCCGTGGACGGCCGGCTACGTCGCGATGCGGGCGCTCAGCGACCCGGACGTGTTCCTCCCCACCGATCTCGGTGTGCGTCATGCGCTGGATGCGCTCGGCGCAGACTCTTCCCCTCGCGCGGCAGCCGAACTCGCAGAACGCTGGAGCCCATGGCGTTCGTACGCACTGCACCATCTGTGGGCAAGCTTGTGAAGGAGCAACGAATGAACCGCAGCGAGACGACACCCCCGAACCTTGGCGACGTCGATGGTCTGTGCCGCACGACGATGTCCACACCGGTGGGCGAACTGACGCTGATCGCATCGCCTCGCGGGCTGCGTGCGGTGCTCTGGCCCGACGAGTTCGGCGATCCGGACCGCGTTGCGAGCGCCGCCGCCGGTGATCCCGCCGCCGTCGGGATCCTGCGCGACGCAGCGCTGCAATTGGAGGAGTACTTCCGTGGCGACCGTCACGACTTCGATCTGCCGCTCGACCCTGTGGGCACGCCCTTCCAGGAGTCGGCGTGGATGGAGCTGCGCCGGATCCCCTACGGCCAGACGATCTCTTACGGTGAACAGGCGAGGCGCCTCGGTGACTCGAACAAGTCGCGCGCCGTCGGTGCCGCCAACGGGCGCAACCCGATCAGCATCATCGTGCCCTGTCACCGGGTGGTCGGCTCGAACGGCTCGCTCACCGGCTTCGCAGCCGGGGTGGAGGCAAAGGCATGGCTGCTGCGCCATGAGCAGGGCTCGCTCACGCTGCTCTGAGCAGCGCGTCGCAATCCTGCGAACCGAGGGATCAGCGGTGGCGGGCCTTGAGCTGCTGCTCGCGGGCCTTGCGGGCCGCGGCCTGCTTGCGCTCCTTGGCTGCCTTACGCTTCGCCTTCGTCTCTTCGTCGGCGGTGCGCGCGGGCAGCACCTCGACATCTGTGCGCTCGGCCGGCGGCAGTGCGAGCGTCTCGTCGTGCTTGAGCACGCGCGTGAGCATCACCGACGCGGCGGCCTCGCCAGTGATCGAGGTGGCGATCATCAGGCGCACTGTGGCGAGACCGAACTCCTCGATGAGCGCCGGCGTGGCTTCCAGCAGCTGCTCCTCCGTGGGATCGTCGCTGTGGTCGCCGAGCGCCTCGATGCACTTGGCGAGACACGGATCGGCGAGCAGCGTACTGACCTGCTCGAGCCCGCCGTTCATCCGGCCACGGGCCGCGGTGCTGCGCACGGCGAGCAGGCGGGCGTCTGCATCAGTGAAGCCGCCTTCGCGGGCGCCGCACAGTTCGTCGAGCGCTTCCACGTGATCCTCGGGCAGCGAGGCCACGAGCGTGGCGAGCTCCTCGTCGGTCATCGCGGCAAACGCACGGTCGAGCAGGGTCAGGGCTTGCAGGCGATTCTTGAGCTGGCTCATCGGGCAGCAAGGCTACCGAGCCGACGGCCCAGCCCCTCCGGCAGCGATCACGCCAGCGCGGGGGCATACGATCGTGCGATGACGACGTTGGTGTACGCCGAGGACGAGCTGCTGCGCGATCACCCCGATCTGGCCCCGCATGTGGTCGCTGGTCTGCGCATGCACGGCGGGTTTCGCGCCGATGGCGGCTACCAGCCGCCGCGCGCGCTGGTGCGGGTGCCTGCGCTACTGGAATGGGAGGCCGCGCTCGTCGCTCGCGGTGGCAGCGTGCTCGCCGCCGATGCGTCGCTGCTCGGTGGCGTTCGGCTTCCCACGGTCGAGCAGTCTCGCGTGCTGCTTCGTCATGGCCTCGGCGAAACGTTCTGGAACTCGTTGACCATCACCGGCAAGATCGAAGCCCGGGGCCGTCTGCTCGCCGAGTTCAGCTTCCCCGATCTGCAGCCGCACATCGTCGACGACATCTCCGAGATGGCGATCGGCCATCTCGGCAGGGGCCTGCTCAAGGCGCACGGATGGGACGAAGGCGGCATCGAAGCACCTGACGGCGAGGCACGGGGAGCACATGATCAGATGTGGTTCGTCGCCCGCGACCTCGCGTTCGGCGCCGGGGCGTACCCCGACGTCGATCCGCCGGAGAACATCGCACGGCCGGAGGCCGGCACACGGTTCATGCCCGAGGTGTCACCCGCGGTGGAGGGTCTGCTGTCGCTGCTGATGAACTTGCTGGTGATCGAGTTCCGTGCCGAGATCGGCTTTGCCGCTTCGCAGGCGATCCTGCGCACCCCTGGCCTATTTGCCGGCCGTGACGCCGAGGCGCTGGAGGCCGCTGAGATCATCGAGCGCATCCGCGCCGACGAGGAGATCCATGTGTCGTCGTTGCGCCTCTACCTCGGCGAGTGTGCGTCAGTCAGGTTCCGCGCTACCGGTGGAGGCGACATCGCCGGCCAGGAACTGATCGACCGTTTCTGGAACGGGCTCGTCCAGTGGGCCACAGTGGATCAACCGGCACTGATGGCCGAGCAACAGCGGGCATTGCTGCAGGCTCGTGTGATGGCGCACCCCGACAGTTCGGTGATCTGGCAGCAGTTCGAGACGACCGCCTAGCTCGAACGCGGCCGGTGCCGATCAGCTGCGCTGGAACTGCTCCTGGCGTTGCGCCAGTTCGGCAAGGGCTGCGTTGACCGGCAGCGTGACCGACGTCGGCGCGCTGAGGTCCTGGCTTGGCGAGATCAACAAGGTGTACTGGGTGGCGTCGCTGTCGACCTGGAACGCCATCCTTGCGTCGGCGGTTTCGCCGGGGCTGATGACGCCGACGGGATAGCTGGTGTTCGTTGCAGCACCATCGGCGTCGACTCGGACGGACGCATCGGAGTCGAGGCAGCCACCCGTTCCGCTGAGACAGGTGAACCGGAGGTTGACAATCACCCAAACCTTGCCATCCTCGGCCCGAACGTCATGGGTGGTAAACGTGCCGCTGCCCGGCGCTACCGGATCGTTGAACGACACCGCGGCGTCGACCACCACCCACGAGTGCCGCTCGTTGAAGGTGTCGAACTCGATCGGCGGGGAGCCGATGGTCACCGCGGCGGGATCGACGGCAGCTGCGAAGGTGCCTGCCAGCGGGATGCCGGTGCGCACGCGGTCGGCGGTGGAGGAATCGAACAGCAGCACGGCTTCCTGCAGAGTGCTGCTGTCGAGGACGACATCCTTGTCCAACACGAAGTCGATCACCTGCTCGCCGGACGTACCGGCGGCGACGAACTGAGCGGAGAACGTCGCGACGTACGGGTCGCCGTCGGCAAGTTGCAGCAGGTAGCTCGTTTCGAAGTCGGAACCCTCCTTGCCGATTCGATTGACCAGGTCGAGGTGAATCCGCACCGTCGTGGGTCCGGCGAGCGCAGCCGTCTCGTCGAAGGCGGGATCGGAGTCGGACATCTCGACCTCGGTGATCTCGAAGTCGAACGGGCCGAATGCCGCAACGCGGCCGTCGGCCTCGACCCATGGCTCGGACACCGTGAAGGCGGCGGCGGGCGGGCCGGTGGTCGTGACTGCGTCGGTGGAGGCGGTCGTGCCCTGGGGTGCGTCGGTTGCCGCCGGCTGAGTGATCAGTGGATCGGTTGGCGGGGTGGCGTCGCCGTCATCGCCCCCACCGCCGAGAAGGACGACTGCGCCGACGGCCAGCGCAATCGCCGCAACGATGGCCCCGACAATGAGGCCTGTGCGCTTCTTGGGCGCCGTGGGCACCGTCGACAAGGGAGGTGCGGCCATTGCGATCGCCCCTGCTGTCGCTGTCGTCGGAGGGAGCAAAGAAGCGAGGACCGTCGGTGGTGCGGGCTGCGAGGCGATGAGCGCTGCGCCGACGCAGATGGCGTGTTTCGGGTTGGCGTCGAGGGCGACGGGGCGCTGCAGAGTGGAACGGAGCAGGTCGGCCACCATCGGCATGCGCGAGGAACCGCCGACGAGCAGGATGCGGTCGATGCCAGAGAGTTCGAGGCGGGCGAGCCGTACGGCACGCTGGGTCGCCTCGATTGTCTCCATCACCCTCGGGCGGACCAGGTCTTCGAGTTCGCTGCGGTTGATGGTGACGGTCGTGTTGAACCCGGGGAGGTTGACGGCGACGACGGCCGAGGCGTCGTTGGACAGCGCCTCCTTGGCGCGCTGGCAGTCGTGGCGCAGCCGCCACGTCGCGGCGAGCACGGCCGGGTCGGTGGGATCGAGGTCGACGCTGGCGTTGATGTTGGCGTGATCGAGGACGTGCGCGAGCACTGCGTGGTCGATGTCGATGCCGCCGAGACGATCCAATCCGGTGGGGGTGCTGATCAGTTCGAACCCGTTACCTGCGGTGCGTTGCACGAGGGCGGCATCGAATGTGCCGCCGCCGAAGTCGTATACCGCGACGACGGCGCCCTGGCCGATCGCGGATCGTTGTGCGTACGAGACTGCTGCGGCCTGAGGCTCGCTGATGAGGGCCACGTGGTCGAGGTCGGCCAGCCGACCCACCTCGCGCATCAGGTCGAGCTTGTAGGGGCCGAAGTTGGCGGGGTGCGTGAGCACCACCTGGCTCGGCGGACCACCTTCGGTCTGGCTGACCTGCGCGACGACCCACTTGAGGACGATCGCCATGAGTGCCTCGGGCGTGTATGGCGTGCCTCCGAGCATCAGCGGGGTGGTATCGCCGAGACGCCGCTTGAATTCGCGGGCGGTGCGTGTCGGCTCGGTCGAGGCCCGGCGCTCGGCCGCCTCTCCCACAGCGGCGTCGCCGCGCTCGCCGACCACGACCACCGATGGCACTGCCGCCGTCGCCGTGCCCAACTGGCAGACCTCGGCGCGGCCGTGGCGAGCGATCGCTGCCGCCGTGTAGGTGGTGCCGAGGTCGACCCCCAAGACATACGGGTCCATGCCCACTCCCCCCTGGCGTGCGACACGCCCGGGATCGGAGGATAGCTCGCAGAGGGGAGGCCCCGGACCGACGCGGCGGCGACGTCAACGCTGAGTGATGGCGCACGCGGACGGTGTTGTGATCTGCAGCAGTTCGAAGCGGCTTCCTGACGCGCGGCGGGCGTCGATCACGGTTCGTCGGGTGTCATCATCTGCTCGGCTGGCGCGTTGGCCAACACGTCGGCAACATAGGAGGCCACCGTGTCGTCGATACCGACGTCGCCGCCCGCCCGCTCCGACAGGAACCATCGGTGCTCGAGCACCTGGTGGTACAGCTCGGCGGGCTCCAGCTTGGCCGCCATCTCGGGCGGAATGCCGGCGAGAGCCCGCGCGAATCGCTCCTCCAGCCAGCGCGCCGCGGCGACGGCCTCCACCACCTTGCGGCCGCCGCGCTGCTCCAGCACCGCCCGATACCGGCTGATGTCGTTGAGCAGCCGGCGCGCCTGGTTCTCGCCGGCATCGAGCCCGGTGAGCGAGCGCAGCTTCTGCGCGTGGAACCCGTGCTCCACCACGCGCGGCACCAGGCGCAGGCGCGAGCCGTCGACGGTGGTGACCAGCTCGAGCTCGGCTGCGTCGAACCCCAGATCGTGTAGTCGGCGCAGGCGCTGGTCGACGCGGAAGGTCTCCTCCGCGTTGAACTCGTCGATGCCGGTGAGCTCCTGCCACAGCGCCTCGTACGACTGCTCGATGGCGATCGCCGTCGACTCCGGATCGATCCCGTCTGCCAGCAACCCGCCCATCTGGAGATCGAGCAGGCCACCCAACACGTTCTCGGTGGCGATCTGCAGGTCGAGTTGGCGCTGACCTGGGCTGAGCTGTTCGTGACGCTCGCTCGTCTCGACGTCGATGATGTACGCCGCCAGCGCTGCAGCATCGCGGCGGAAGAGCGTGTTCGAGAGTGAGCAGTCACCCCAGTAGAAGCCGGCCAGGTGCAGCCGCACCAGCAACACTGCGAGCGCGTCGAGCAGACGTTCGCCGAGGTACGGGATGCGCAGCCCTCGACCAGAGAGCAGGGTGCGGTAGGGCAGCGAGTAGTCGAGATGACGCGTGATCAACAGACCGTCGGCCTCGTCGTCGCGGCCGGTGACCACGCCGACGATCTCCGCCGTCGGCAGGCCCGCCTCGGCGAGCTCGTGCAGCAACCTCCACTCACGCTCGGCGAGCGGGTCCGGGAGCTCCTTGACGACGTACGAGGTGGTGCCCACCTCGACCAGCCGTACGACGTGGCGGTGCAGACCCATGACGGTGTGCATCCCGGCCATCGTCCATTCGGCGAGTGGCTGGTCGAACGGCCAATCGACGATGGCACCGTGCTCGGCGGCCTTGACGAGCTGCAGCCGCATCAGCCGGCGACCGGTTGTGCGGGTGGCACCAGCTGCGCAAGGAAGTCGCTGAGGAACTCGGCTGGGTCGGCGCCGCGCTTGAGCGGCACGACCAGCTGCTGCTGCTCCTCCTTGTAGATGGCCGCGCGGCTCAGCCGGCGCAGGCGCATCTCCTCGCTCACCTTCAGGGTGAGGGGGCCCAGGCGAGCCTGGTGTCCCGTGATCTGCACGTCGCGCAGCCCCAGCCGGTTGCACTCGGCGCGCAGCGAGCCGACGTGGAGCAACGCCTGGGCCGGGGCCGGGACCGGGCCGTAGCGGTCTTCCCACTCAGCGCGGATGTCGGCGACCTCAGCAGCGGTGGTGACCCCGGCCAGCCGACGGTATGCCTCCAACCGCAGCTCCTCCTTGGCCACGTAGTCGGTGGGCAGGAACGCGTCCGAGGGTACGTCGAGCTTCACCTCGGTGGGGGGCTTAGGAGGCGCCTCGCCCTTCATCTCGCCCACGGCCTCGGTGACCATCTGGCAGTAGAGGTCGTAGCCGACCGCGGCGATGTGGCCGCTCTGCGACTCGCCCAGCAGGTTGCCCGCGCCGCGGATCTCCAGATCGCGCATTGCAATCTTGAAGCCGCTGCCCAGCTCGGTGGCCTCACCGATCGTCTTCAACCGCTCGTAGGCCTCTTCGCTGAGCCGGGCTTCGGTCGGATGGAACAGGTACGCGTATGCCCGCGATCCGCTACGGCCGACGCGACCGCGCAACTGATGCATCTGCCCGAGGCCGAGCAGGTCGGCGCGCTCGACCACGAGCGTGTTCACCGTCGGCATGTCGATGCCGCTCTCGATGATCGTGGTGCAGACGAGCACGTCGTAGCGACCCTCCCAGAAGTCGACCACCACCTGTTCCAGCGAGCCTTCGTCCATCTGGCCGTGCGCGATCGCGATGCGCGCCTCGGGCACCAGCTCGCGGAGGCGACCGGCGGCCATGTCGATGGACTGGACGCGGTTGTGCACCCAGAACACCTGACCCTCGCGCAGCAGCTCCCGGCGGATCGCCTCGACGGCGACCCGCTCGTCGTAACCGCCCACGAACGTGAGAATCGGTTGCCGGTCGGCGGGCGGGGTCTGCAGCAGCGACAGGTCGCGGATGCCGACCAGGCTCATCTCCAGCGTCCGCGGAATCGGGGTGGCGGACAGCGTGAGCACGTCGACGTTGTGCTTCAGCTTCTTCATCGTCTCCTTGGCCTGGACACCGAAGCGCTGTTCTTCGTCCACCACCAGCAGTCCAAGATCCTTGAACACCACCGAATCCTGCAGCAGGCGATGCGTGCCGATCACGCAGTCGATCTCGCCGGTCTTGAGGCCCTCGATGACCTTCTTCGCCTCCTTTGCGGTCAGGAAGCGGCTGAGCACCTCCACCCGGATCGGGTAGCCCGCGAAGCGATCGGCGAACGTGTTGCCGTGTTGGGTGGCGAGCAGCGTGGTGGGCGCGAGCACGGCGACCTGTTTGCCGTCCTGGATGGCCTTGAACGCGGCACGGATGGCCACTTCGGTCTTGCCGAAGCCGACGTCGCCGCAAACCAGCCGGTCCATCGGGAACGCTCGCTCCATGTCCAGCTTGATGTCGTCGATCGCCTTGCGCTGATCGGGCGTCTCCACGAACGGGAACGCCTGCTCCATCTCGTGCTGCCACGGGGTGTCCATCCCAAAGGCGTGGCCAGGCGCGTTGATGCGCTTCTGGTAGAGCACGACGAGCTCCTGCGCGATTTCACGCACGGCACTGCGCACCTTGCTCTTCGCCTTGGCGAAGTCGCCGCCGCCGAGCCGGTGCAGCACGGGTGTCTCGCCGCCCACGTACTGGCGGAGTGCGTCGATCTGATCGCTGGGGACGTAGAGCTTGTCGCCTCCCTTGTACTTCAGCAGCAGATAGTCGCGTTCGGTGCCGCCGATCGTCCGCTTGACCATGCCTTCGTACTGGCCGACACCGTGCTGGTAGTGCACGACGTAGTTTCCCGGCTTGAGGTCCTCGAACAGGCCGGTGCCCTGCCGTTTGCGTGGACGCGCGGTGCGGTGGGCGCGGCGCCGGCCGGTGAGGTCTGCCTCGGCCACCACGGCCAGTTTCGCGGCCGGCACGCTGCACCCGCGGTGCAGCGGCGCGGTGGCTACGTACCCGCCGGGCCGGGTGAGGTCGGCGCCCGGCCCGACGTGCGCGAACGACAGCCCGCGATCCAACAACAGGCTGCTCATCCGCTGGGCCGAGCCTTCGCCATCGGCGGCCACGATCACTCGGAAACCGTCGGCGAGCAACTCACGCAGGCGGCCGGCCAGCCCCTCGCCGTCGCCGACGACGGGGCCCCAACCGCTGGCGTTGACCATCGGCGAGTCGGGCGTCTCGGGAACATTGCTGATCGTCCACATCGCCTGCCCGCTGGCGAGCAGGCGGTCGGTATGGGCGTGCAGGCGGGGGAACGTCTTGTCGGGATCGCGCGCCCATGTGCCGGCAAGTGCTCGCGCCAGGTCGTCCTCCTCGGCCAACAGGTCGTTGGCCCGGTCGCGCATCCGGCGCGGCTCGACGAGGGCGACTTTCGCGTTGTCGGGCAGGACGTCGGTGATCAACCGTTGACGGTCGCCGGTGAGCCAGGGCAGCCAGCTCTCCATGCCATCGAACAGGGTGCCTTCAGCGAGCCGTTCCCACTGCTCGCGTCCCCAGGGCTCGGAGGCCACGAGACCGGCGGCGATTGCCCGCACCTCGTCCGAGGGCATCAGCTCGCGAGCAGGGAAGACGAAGGCCTCGTCGAGATCGTCAGTGCTGCGCTGGTCGTTGACCGCGAACTCGGTGAGCCGGTCGACCTCGTCGCCCCACAGGTCGATGCGGATCGGCGCATCAGCAGTGGACGGGAAGATGTCGATGATCGCGCCGCGTTGGGCGACCTCGCCACGGTGCTCGACCAGCTCCTCGCGGCGGTAGCCGTAGTGGATCAGCTGCGCCATCAGCGCGTCGGGATCGAGCACGGCACCCTTGGTGATGTGGACCGGCTCGACGGTCGTTGCGTCGGGGCCGAGTTGTTGCAGCAGCGCGCGAACACCGGCAACCACGATGGCGGGGCAACGATCCGGATGGCGAAGTCGCCACAGCACCTGCAGCCGGCGTCCCATCGTCTCCACGCTGGGGCTGACGCGCTCGAAGGGCAGCGTTTCCCATGCAGGAAACAGCACGACGTCTCCGTCGGGCATGTACTGCACGAGGTCGTCGTAGAGCTGGCCTGCGTCGGTGCCGGTGGGGCAGGCCACCACCAACGGCCGCTTGCCACCGAGCTGTACAAGCGCCGCAATCGCGATCGCGCGAGCAGATTCAGGCACGGCCACGAACCCGCTGGGGTTGCCCAACGCCTGCGTCAGCGCAGGATCGTTGCGGAGCAACCTGGGGAGCGATGCGAGCGACATGCGGCCGCTCAGGGTATCGGCGCGATCGAGTACCGGGAAGCTGGCCCGATGAGTACCAGCGCGGGCATCAACAGTCCACGCAGCGTGAACCCAGGCCGTTGGGCTACGTCAGGCCGTTGAACTGCTGCATCGCGGCGTCGACACCTTCGATGACGATCATCTCCACGATGTCGGCGGCTCGTTGCACGATGACGTCGAGCGTTTCGCGCTCGGCCTTGGGCACTCGCGACAGCACGTGGTCCGCACCGTGTTCCTTGCTACGCGGCTTGCCGATGCCAATACGCACGCGCAGGTAGTCCTGCGTGTGCAGGTGCTGGGTGATGCTGCGCAGGCCGTTGTTGCCTGCCAACCCTCCGCCGACCTTCACCCGCACGATGCCCACTGGTAGGTCGAGCTCGTCGTGCACGACGACCAACTGGGCGGGATCGACGACTCGATGACGACGGAGCAGCGCACCCACTGCCTGCCCGCTCTCGTTCATGTAGGTCGTCGGGAAGGCCAGGATGACACGCTTGTCGCCGATGAGCGCCTGGGCCACGAGGGCCTTGTCGCGACCGGCCTTCAGCCGTTCACCGACGCGCGTGGCAAGCACGCCGACGGTCTCCTCGCCCACGTTGTGGCGTGTGCGTGCGTACTCCTTGCCGGGGTTCCCCAGGCCGACGATGATCGCGTCGATCACGCCGGCGTCAGATCACTCTGCGGCGTCGGTGGCCCCGGCATCGTCGCCGGCAGCCTCGGCCTCGTCAGCGGCGGCTTCGGCAGCCGAGGTGATGAGGATGGTGACGATCGGCATCTCGGGGTCGCCCAGCGCAGTGACGCCCTTGGGCATCGGCACATCGGCCAGGCGGATGACATCGCCCGGCTGCATCTCGGTGATGTCGATCTCGAATGCGTTGGGCATGTTGTTCGGGGTGCAGGTGACCTCGATGGTGTCGACCGCAGCATCGACCAGGCCACCAGCGTCGGTCACGGCCTTGGCCTCGCCGGTGATGTGCACTGCGACGGAGACGGTGATCTCCTCGTTCATGTTCACCTGCAGGAAGTCGATGTGGGCGACTGTGCGGCGGATCGGGTGGCGCTGCATCTCCTTGACGACGGCCGGGTAGCTCGTGCCGCCGACCTCGAGAGTGAGCACGGTGTTCGAGCCGGCAGGACCGCTGAGCGCGAGGCGCAGATCGCGGCGCTCGACCATCACGCTGACCGGAACCATCCCCTGGCCGTAGATGACGCCGGGGATGTGGCCCTCGGCGCGCAGCCGACGGGCTGCAGGCGAACCCTTGGTGGTGCGGGGCTGGGCGACGAGCTTGGTGTTGGACATGACGGGCCTCGATCAGAACGTGACAGAACGGGTCGGAATCCTATCTGCGTCGGTGGCAAACGGCCACCCGCGTCCGACAGGAGTTGTGTGCGAGAGGGCCCCTACGACTGGTTCTCGCCGCCGAAGATCTCGCTGACGCTGGTGTCGTCGAAGACGGCGCTGAGCGCATCGGCGATCAGCGGGGCGATGGACAGCACCTCGATCTTGTCGATGCGCTTCTCGGGTGCGAGTGGGAGCGTGTTGGTGACGACCACCCGTGAGATCACGGAGTTCTGCAGGCGCTCGATGGCAGGGCCACTGAGCACGCCGTGCGTGGCCATCGTCCACACTTCGCGTGCGCCGCGGGCCATCAGCACCTCGGCAGCGGAGCAGATCGTGGCACCGCTGTCGATCATGTCGTCGGTGAGGATGCACAGGCGGCCCGCGACGTCGCCCATCACTTCCTTCGCCTCTGCCACGTTGGTGGTGCCCTTCGGGCGGCGCTTGTAGATGAAGGCGAGATCGGCACCGAGGTTGCTGAGGTGCTGAGCCATCCGCTCGGCCACCTTGATGCGGCCAGCATCCGGGGAGACGATGACGGGGGCTTCGGCGTGCTGACGCAGGTAGTTCTCCAGCACGGGCATCGCCGTCAGGTGATCCACCGGGCCCTCGAAGAAGCCCTGGATCTGGCCGCTGTGGAGATCGATGCTGACCATCCGCTTGGCACCGGCGGACTTGAACAGATCCGCCACCATCCGTGCGGTGATCGGCTCACGGCCCTCCGCCTTGCGATCCTGGCGCGCGTAGCCGTAGAACGGGCAGACCGCCGTGATGCGCTTCGCAGAGGCTCGATACGCGGTGTCGATCATGATCAGCTGTTCCATGATCGAGTCGTTGATGCTGCGGCCATTGTGCCCGCAATGCGTCTGCATGATGAACACGTCGCTGCCGCGGATGCTCTCGCCGAAGCGTGCGCGCACCTCGCCGTTGGCGAACTCCACCAGGCCGGGGTTGCCGAGTTCGATGCCGAGGTGGTCGGCCACCTCCTGCGCCAGCTCAGGGTGCGTACGCCCCGAGTACAGCGACATCCGCTTGGTAGTGACCTTCTGCATGGCTCCCCGTTGTTCGGTCATGTTGTCCGCCGAGTTCATTGTCAGTCCGCCCTGGCAGTGTAGAAGGCTCCGGTGGTGGCTCCCGACGCCACCGAGGAGCCTGTGGTGAGAAACGCGTATGGCCCGACGGCGGCTCCGGCGCCGACCTCACTGTCGTGACCGACGGTGTGCTGGACGACCGCACCGTCACCGATGCTGCAGTCCGTGAGGCGGGTGTCGGGCCCGATCTCGCAGCCGTCGCCGACGACCGTGTCGCCCTGCAGGATCGTGCCGGGGTAGAGCGTGACATCGCGGCCGAGGCGGACGTCGACATCGATGAAGGTCTGACGCGGATCGAGCATCGTGACGCCGTTGAGCAGGTGGCGCCTGTTCGTGCGGCTGCGCAGTTCGCGTTCGGCGAGCGCCAACTGCCAGCGGTCGTTGACGCCCTGCGTTTCGGCTTCGGGTGCCTGCACGCAGCCGATGCGATGGCCCATCGATGCCAGCGAGCCGATTACGTCGGTGAGGTAGTACTCGCCCTGGGAGTTGTCGGGGCTGAGCCGGCGAAGCGCCGGCGCGAGCAGGTCGCGGCGGAACGCGTACATGCTGGTGCACACTTCGCGCATCGCTCGCTGCTCGTCGGTGGCGTCTCGCTGTTCGACGATGCCCAGCACGCGCCCATCGCCGGTCTTGGATGGCGCCCGGATGACACGCCCGTAGCCGGTGGGGTCGTCGAGTACGGAAGTGATCAGGGTCGCGGCGTACTCGTTGGTGAGATGCGTCGTCACCAATGCCTCGATGGTGTGAGGTTGCAGGAGGGGTGTGTCGCCGGGCAGCACGATCACGGTGGAGGTGTCGTCGAGATCATCGCCCGGGAACGCGCTGAGGCCGACCATCGCTGCGTCGCCGGTTCCGCGCTGCACCGTCTGCTCCACGAACGTGACGTGAGCCCACGGCGGCGCTTGCTCCTGCACCTTCTTGGTGACTCGCTCGGCGCCGTGGCCGACCACGACGACCGTACGCTCAGGCGCCACCTGCTCGAGTGCGTGGATGACGTGCATCACCATCGGACGCCCGCAGATGAGATGCAGCGGCTTGGGCCGCGACGACCGCATCCGCGAGCCTTCGCCCGCGGCCAGCACGATCGCGGAAACTGTCATGTTCCCGTTCTAGCGCGAATCGCGCCCGGGCCGAAGGTCGTGACGCAGCGACGGCACCAGAAGCCCTGCTCCAACTCGGTGCCGCACGGGCCATGGACGAGCACGATTTCCGAGGCGCCATCGGCGAGGTGATGTTCACCCCATCGGATGATCGCCACGAGGGCCGGCGACAGTGCGACGCCTGCAGGGGTGAGCCGGTAGTCGTAGCGCGGCGGGTGATCCTGGTACGGCTCCTTGGCCATCACGCCGCCCTCGACCAGCCGACGCAGGCGCTTGGTGAGGATCGGGCGGGCGATCCCGAGGTCGTCGGCGAAGTCGTCGAAGCGGCAGATCCCGCGTAGAGCGGCCCGGATGATGAGGATGCTCCAGCGGTCGCCGACCAGTTGCAACGTGCGCTCCAGCGTCGTGCCGTCGTCGGCGGGCTGCGAGTTCGCCTGGTTGGCCACGCCCGGACTGTACCCGCACCCGCTCCCAGGCAGGCTCTCCCGCAGTGGAACTTGTTGCGCGGACAACTGGGGCGCCCCAGAAGGCTACGTAGCGAACTGGGGCGCCCCAGTTGCGGCCACAACGACTGTCGCTCCTGGGCAGCCTCGGAGTTGGGTCGGATTGATGCTCGCCTATGGGTTCTGTTTTGATACTCACTCGGGCTACAGTGCTCGCCATGACGCAGGAACTGCTGGGGGCGGGGCTCGACGACTTGATGGCGCGCTCCAGGGCGGTGCGCGATGCGGCACATGGCACACGCATCTCGTACTCGCCGAAGGTGTTCATCCCGTTGACGATGCTGTGCCGCGACAAGTGCGGCTACTGCACGTTCGCCCAACCTCCGGCGCGACTGCAGGCGCCCTACCTCACACCCGAGCAGGTGTTGCGCATCGCCAAGGACGGCGCCCGGATGGGCTGCCACGAGGCGCTGTTCACGCTCGGCGAGGCACCCGAGCAGCGCTACGAGGTGGCCCGCGCCTGGCTTGCCGAGCACGGATTCGCGAGCACCGTGGACTACCTGCACGCGATGGCCAAGCTGGTGCTCGACGAGACCGGGCTGCTGCCGCACGCGAATGCGGGTGCGCTCGACGAGGCGCAGCTGCGCCAACTCGCCGAGGTGTCGCCCAGCCAGGGGATGATGATCGAGACCCTGCGCGGCGACCTTCCGTGCCACCGGGGCGCGCCCGACAAGACGCCCGAGCGTCGCCTCGCCACCCTGGAAGCGGCCGGGCGTGCACAGGTGCCGTTCACCACCGGCATCCTCGTCGGCATCGGTGAAACCCGTGAGGACCGACTCGCGGCGCTGGAGGCCATCGCTGCCTCGCACCACCGGCACGGCCACGTGCAGGAGGTGATCGTGCAGAACTTCCTGCCGAAGCCCGGCACCGGCATGCAACACGAGGCCCCCTGCCCGCAGGACGAGTTCCTGTGGTCGATCGCGGCGGCCCGCCTCGTCCTGCCGGCTGAGATCCACCTGCAGGCACCGCCGAACCTCAGCGACGACTTCGGCGTGCTGCTCGACGCCGGCATCGACGACTGGGGAGGCGTCTCGCCGGTCACGCTCGATCACGTCAACCCCGAGCGGCCGTGGCCCGCACTCGATCGGCTGCGTGAGGTCACCGAGGCCCGCGGCTTCGCGCTCGCCCCGCGCCTAACGATCTACCCGGAGTTCGTGCGCCGGCCGGAACGCTGGCTGCACAAGGCGCTGCGCTTCCGCGTGATGGATCGCAGCGACGCCGAGTGCATGGCCCGCGATGATCCGGGTGCGTTCTGGCCGGAGAAGGTCACCGCCGCCGATGTGGTGATGGACGGCGCCGAGGTGGTCCTGGTCGGCCATCGCAGCACCCAGTGGTACTCGGGCGCGACCAACCCGCCGCCGGTGCTGCTGCCATCGGCCACGAAGGGTCGCGCCGTGGGCGCGATCGGCGAGGTGCTGGAGGGTGTGCGCGCAGGGCAGGAGGTCGGCTTCGACCAGATCGTCACGCTGTTCCGCGCTCGTGGCCCTGAGGTCGTGGCGATCGCGGACCTCGCGAACGAGTTGCGCCACGAGGCCGTGGGCGACGAGATCACCTGGGTACACAACCGCAACATCAACTACACGAACGTGTGCACGTTCAAGTGCAAGTTCTGCGGCTTCTCGAAGGGCCCGCTCAGCCTCAACCTGCGCGGCACGCCGTACCTGCTGACCCTCGACGACATCGCCCAGCGCGCTGCCGAGGCGTGGGAGATGGGTGCCACCGAGGTGACGCTGCAGGGTGGCATTCACCCCAACTTCGACGGTGACTACTATATCGACGTCACCCGCGCGGTGAAGAACGCTGTGCCGGAGATGCACGTGCACGGGTTCACCGCGCTGGAGGTCACCGAGGGCGCCAAGCGGCTCGGCGAGGACCTGCACACGTACTTGCGCCGTTTGCAGGAGGCAGGCCTGGCCTCGCTGCCCGGTACCGCCGCCGAGATCCTCGACGACGAGGTGCGCGCGATCCTGTGCCCCGACAAGATCACCACCGACGAGTGGCTCGATTGCCATGCGGCCGCGCACGAGATCGGCCTCAAGTCGAACGTCACGATCATGTTCGGTTCGATCGAGCACCCCGAATCGTGGGCGCGGCACATGCTGCGCACTCGGGCGCTGCAGAAGGTCACCGGTGGCTTCACCGAGTTCGTCGGCCTGCCCTTTGTACACATGGCGTCGCCGATCTACCTGCAGCGCGCTGCGCGTCGCGGCCCGACGTTCCGCGAGAACCTGCTGATGCATGCGGTGGCCCGGATCGCGTATCGCGGCCTGATCGATAACATCCAGCTGTCGTGGGTGAAGGTGGGCGAGTCCGGCGCTGTGCAGATGCTGCAGGCCGGGTGCAACGACCTCGGCGGCACGCTGATGGACGAGAACATCTCGCGTGCGGCCGGCGCTGCGCACGGCCAAGCGATGACCGAGGAGCGGTTCACCTCGTTGGTCGCTCCGCTCGGTCGGCGCCTGGCGCAGCGCACCACGACCTATGGCCGTGTCGACACCGTCGCTCGCTGACCTATCCTCGGCGGGCATGTTCCGGCCGCACAGAGTTCGCCTCGACGACGTTGCGCAGGGCGTCGGTTTCGAGTTCGCCGAGGCGCTGCAGGTGTGGGTCGCGAGTGAGGTCGCCGAGGTCGCCGAGGTCGTGCGCTCCGCCGAGGCCGCCGCCGTTGGTGGTGCGTGGGTGGTCGGCTTCGTCACGTACTCCGCCGCTCAGGCGTTCGATGATGCGTTCCCGGTGGCGCCGCCTCCCGGGGTGCTGCCGCTGGCCTGGTTCGCAGCGTTTGCCCGCCGTGACACGGTAGAACTGGTGGAGCCCGCCGCCAGCGGGCCGTTCGTCGCCGATGTGCACCGCGCGCACGGCAGCGAGTGGTACCAGGACGGCGTCGAGCAGATCCGGCGGATGATCGAGACCGGCGATGTGTACCAGGTGAACCTCACCGATCGGGTGCGCTGCCGTCTGACGGCGGACCCGTTCGATCTCTACCGATCGATGGTCGCGACGCAGGGTGGTGCGTTCAATGCCTTCATCGACCTCGGTGAGGCCGTGGTGATCAGCGCGTCACCGGAGTTGTTCCTGGAGATCGACGCTGACACGGTGGTGACGCGGCCGATGAAGGGCACACGTCGTCGACACGGCCGCCCCGAACGGGACCACGAGATGGCGACGGAGTTGCTCGCGTCGCAGAAGGATCTCGCCGAGAACGTGATGATCGTCGATCTGTTGCGCAACGACCTCACGCGGGTGTCGTCGCCGGGCGGGGTGAGCGTCCCAGAGCTGTTCAGCGTGGAACGGTACGAGACAGTGTGGCAGCTGACGTCCACGGTCGCAGCTCGCCTGCGCCCCGACGTCGGGCTGCTCGACATCTTCCGGGCGGCGTTCCCGTGCGGTTCGATCACGGGTGCTCCGAAGGTGTCGGCGATGCATGCGATTGCCACACTCGAGCCATCTCCGCGCGGGCTGTACTGCGGCGCGATCGGCATGATCTCGCCGTCGGTCGCGGGCGAGAGGCCTTCATCGATCTGGAGCGTCGCGATCCGTACCGCTGTCGTCGCCACCGCCACCGGTGAGCTCGAGTTCGGCTCGGGCGGTGGCATCACCTACGACTCCGTTCCCGCCGACGAGGACGACGAGCTGGAATCGAAGACGGACGTCCTGCGCCGCGCCCGTACGGCGTTCGAGCTGTTCGAGACGTTGCGGCTCGATGCCCACGGAGTGCACCGGTTGGCGCCGCACCTGCGGCGCCTTGCGGCGTCGGCCGACTACTTCGGCTTTCCCTACGACACCGCGAAGATCGCTTCGCAAGTCGTGGCGCTGCCCACGCCACGCACGCCGCACCGACTGCGGATCGTGCTCGAGCGCAGCGGTCGTCACAGAGTGGAGACGTACCCGCTCGATGAGCTGCCCGCACAGGTTCGCCTGGCCGTGTCGGTCGAGCGGGTCTCGAGCAGCGACCCGTTCCTCTGTCACAAGACCACCCGCCGTGCCGTGTACGAGCGGGCCCGGGCAGCGCACCCCGAAGCCGACGACGTGCTGCTGATCAACGAGCGCGATGAAGTCGTCGAGACCACGATCGCCAACCTGCTCTATCGGATGGACGGCCGCTGGTACACCCCGCCACTGACGAGCGGGGGCCTGCCTGGCATCGGCCGCCAGGCGCTGGTGGCCGATCACACCGTCAGTGAACGGGTGCTGCCGCTCGACGAGTTGCGTGAATGTGCCGAGTTTGCGGTCGTCAACTCGCTGCGTGGGCGCCGTCCGGCCGAGATACTGCTCGGATGAACCCGGACCAGTTCCTTGCAGCGCTCGCCGGCGACGGGGTGTTGCTGATGGGTGTCGTCAACGTCACCCCCGATTCGTTCTCCGACGGCGGCCGCTACTACGAGATCGACAGTGCGGTGGCGCATGGGCTGCGGCTGGTGCAGGAGGGGGCCGACATCGTCGACGTCGGCGGTGAGAGCACACGACCGGGCGCCTCGCCGGTGAGCGTCGAGGAGGAGATTCGCCGGGTGCTGCCTGTCGTGCGCGACCTGTGCAGTGCAGGCGTCGCAGTCAGCATCGACACCCGCCATGCGCTGGTGGCCGAGGCCGCGGTCACCGCCGGCGCATGCGTGGTCAACGATGTCTCGGGCCTGCGCGACCCGGCGATGCGCTCGGTCGCTGCTCGCCACGGGGTGCCCGCGGTGGCAATGCACATGCCAGTCGCGGACCCGGCGGTGATGCAGCAGCACACCGAGTACGTCGACGTCGTCGGCGAGGTGGTGGCGTTCCTGCGCGATCACGCAGCGCTCGCCCTCGCGGAGGGTGTACCGACAGTGATCCTCGACCCGGGAATCGGGTTCGGAAAGACGGTCGAACAGAACGTCGAGCTCGTGCGCCGGCTCGACGAGCTGGTCGCACTCGGCCATCCGGTGCTGCTCGGTGCGTCGCGCAAACGTTTCATCGGTGTGCTGACGGGCGTGGAACGAGCGGAGGATCGTGTCGCCGGCAGCGTGGCCGTGCACCTCGCCGGTGTGCAGCGCGGCGCCCGGATCATCCGCGCCCACGATGTCGCGGCACACCGCCAGGCACTGACGATGTGGCGCCACGTCGGCTGAGGTCCCGTACCTCGCCGCGCGGCTTGCGTGCCTCAGAGGATGAAGTCGATGGGCGGCGACTGCGCCGCGCACTCGTCGACGGCCAACTCGCCGTTCGGGTCTGCGACGAACGCGATGACGAGGTCCCGATAGCAAGGTGGCCCGAGTAGGTAGATGGCCGAGCCCATGGTTGCGAACGTGATCACCGTGGTGTTGCTGCGGGCGCGCTGCAGGCCCTCTGCGTACAACGCAGCCGGACTGGGGTCGAGTGCTCCGACTGCGATGAGCGTCGGCGTGGCGCCCTGGCTGGGTGCGGTGAACTCGGGCGGCAGCCGGGGGACATCCCACACCTCGCACCAGTCGAGGAACCGCTCGTCGTACGCCCCAGCGAACTCGGGGATGAGGACGGCTGAAGTGGGCGCCAGGCTCGCGAGACGCGGGAGTGCGGCGCACTGGTAGCTCAGATAGGCCGCCGTGTTGGTTTGGTAGGCGCCGAGTTCGACGCCGGCAGCGACCCCGGCTGTGCTCTCGTCACCGGCCGGCTGCGCTGTCTCGGCGGCCCCGACGAGCGACTTGGCAAGAAATCTGTGAATCACCGACACTTGCAAAGCGGCAACGACGCTTGCGGAGGCTCGGTCACCGTCGTAGTACACCTTGACGTCTCGCGGCGCCTGCGGAGGGATTTGACGGAGGTGAACCACCCGGACCGTGGCATCGAGTGTGCGCGGCGCGGCCTCGATTCTCAGGTAGGCATCGGCGACGGCAGTCGCCAAGTTGGGGAATGCACCGGCGCACCCCGGATCGGCGGCGCACAGCGCCGCGTAGCGCGAGAACGCTGCCGCAGCATCGTCCACCGGGTCGGCGCGCCAGCTGGAACCGGGGTCGATCGGGTTCTCGAGGAAGACACCTTGGAACGTCCCGGGGAATCGGTCGGCTGCGATGAGTGCGGCCGGGGCATCGCTGCGGTTTGCGGTGATGAACGCGTGGTCGAGGCCGGCGGCGACGAGGTAGTCGGTCACATCACCGATCTCCGCTTCGGCGTTGTAGCTGGCGAGGTCGAAACCGGCTGCGATCAAACGGTCGTGGCACGCGCCCACCGCCGACAACGCAGCGGCGGCAACACCTGCGTCGTTCGATGGTTTGGCCAGGCCATCGATGATCACCTGGTCCACCTCTGCGCAGTCGAACGCCTGCGTGCTGAGACCGAACCCTCGCGACGGCACGATCACCGTGTTGGCCACAGAGGCCATGCCGTTGGCGAGCCCCATGGAGGGGCCGAGGTCGATGATCGTGGGGGCGGCCTCCGGGTTGGCCGTGGCTGGAATGAGGTAACCGTGAAGCTCGATCACGCGCTGCGGCAGGGAGCGATTCTCGGGCACCGTGAGCGTCCAGCACTCGATGCCGACGATGCCCTCGACGACCGGGTCGGTGGCGCAATCGCGATCGGAGAGCAGGGGCGTGTAGCCGGTTGGCGCCGTCACTGTCGCGGGCACGCTGACGGTCGTGGTTGTGGGTCCCGTCGAGGGTGTCGGCGTGGTGGACGCATCGGTGTCGGGGGCCGTGTCGGTCGCCGGCTGCGAGTTGCCCTCGGCGGTCGAGCCGACACGTGCGTCGTCGTCAGCGCCAGTGGAGATGGCCACCCACACGAGCGCGATCACAGCGAGGGCGGCCGCAGTGGCCGGCAGCGCGAACCGGCGCGTGGAACGCTGGCTCCGTGCAGTGGTTGGCGCGCTTGCCAGTGGCTGCTCGCGGTCGACCCGCCAGAGGTCGACCGGATTCGGGATTCCTTTGAGCTCGCGCGACCCGAGTGCTGTGAAGTGGTGCGAGCCACGTGAGCCGGCCAAGGCCCGGACGATGCCCGTGGTCACCGTGGTGGCCGGCGCGGCCTCGGCGCACAGACGCGACGCCTCGATCACCGGCATCCCGAACCAATCGCCGTCTTCCTCGGCCGCCTCGCCTGCGCTCACGCCAACGCGGAGCAGCACGGGATCGTCGCCGTCCAGTGATGACACGGCATCGTGCAGATCATGTGCGCAGTGCAGCGCATCGACCGTGCTCGATCGGAACACCACCAGCAAGCCGTCGCCGAGGTTCTTGATCACCTCGCCGTGGTTCGCCGCGACCGCCCCTCGCAGTGCGTCGAAGAAGCGGCTGCGGAACTGGTCGGCGGCGTCCTCGCCGATGCGGGCATGCCGCGCGGTGGAGCCGACGAGATCGCACACCATGAACGTCGCAGTGCTGGTGACAGCCACGATGCGACAGTACCGCACCGCCAATTGCTGGCGGAGCGTCACCGAGGTGGAAGCAGAGTTCCGGGGAGAGGGCTCGAACCCCTATATGCAGGACCAAAACCTGCCGTCCTACCATTGAACGACCCCGGAAGGAACGGGCCTGAGGTTATCGCGACTGATGCAATCCGCGGTGGGGGTTTGGGCATGGCCCTCGCGCCCGATAGCGTCTCACGAGCTATGGGTTCACTGATCAAGAAGCGCCGCAAGCGCATGCGCAAGAAGAAGCACAAGAAGATGCTCCGCCGTACTCGGCACGCGCGCCAGCGCGGCAAGGGCTGAAGCTCAGCTTCTCTGCAACCACAATTCGATTTCGTTCACCGACCGCCGGCAGCACGCTGTTGGCGGTCGGTGCGCGTCTGCACCACCATCGCTTCGGTTAACGCCGCAGCGACATCGTGGTGACCGTGCAGGAACCAGGTGGCGCCGCTCCCCGCGAGGGTAGGGGCGACACCTGCTGCGTCGCGGATCCGGTCACGCCAGCGTGCCAGCTGCGGCTCGACCACCAGCGCCGCCCGCTCCAGGTCGTTGGGGCCGTCGCCTCGCGGCCCGCCCAGTTCGTCCCATGCCCGATAGGCCGCTGGCGTGCTGACGGTGAGCGGCGGCACCACGAGCGTGATGTCCATCGCGACGAAGGCGAGCGGCTCCACGATCTCGCCGACGCCGCGCACCCGCGCGCGGCCGCCGACGAGGCAGAAGCTGACGTCGGCGCCGAGGCGTGCCGCGGCGGCAAGGTCGGTGAAACCGGCCCAACGCAGGATGGCGGCAGCATCAGATGACCCTCCACCCAACCCGCCACCATGGGGGATCACCTTGTGAAGGTGCACCGCCGCGCTGCGCCCGGCGAGCTGCAGAGCCTTCGCCACCAGGTTGCTGTCATCCACCGGCATCCCAGCCGCGAACGCGCCGTCCGCGGTGAGGCCGTGTCCGTTGGGGTCGATCGTGAGCGTGTCGGCCCAGGCGAGCGACACCATCTCCGCGTCGATCAGGTGGTAGCCATCGTCGCGGACGCCGGTGATCCGCAGCTCCAGCGTCAGCTTGGCCGGTGCCGCAACCGTGACAGTGCCGCCCGGCGTCGGTGGCGCGTTCACCGCGCGGCCCGCCACGCCACCGCCAGACGACCCCACTCGTGCACGTCGAGTTCCTCAGGGCGGCGTTGGCTGTCGATGCCGGCCGCAGCAAAGACGTCGGGGCTGACCACATCGGCGAGCGATCGGCGCAGCATCTTGCGTCGCTGACCGAAGCCGGTACGGATGAGGTGGAACAGATCGGCGACCGGTGCATCGACCGCGGGCTGGGGCCGCCGGCGGATGTCGGCGAGCGCCGACTCCACGTTGGGCCGCGGCACGAACACGCTCGCCGGCACGTACCCGGCGATGCGCGCCGTCGCCCAGTACGACACCTTGACGGTGACCGCGCCGTAGGCAGGGGTGCGGGGCGACGCGCAGAACCGCTCGGCCGCCTCGCGCTGCACCATCACCAACATCCGCTCGATCAGCGGCACATCGTCGAGGAGATCGCAGATCAGCGGTGTTGCCACGTTGTAGGGCAGGTTGGCGACGAGCACCCAGCCAGGTTCGCCGCGGAGCAAGGAGGGCCAGTCGGCCTTCATCGCATCCGCTTCCACGACGGTGATGTTCGGATGTGGCTCGGCGATCTCGCGCAGGATCGGCACGACGCCACGGTCGACCTCCACCGCCAGCACCTCGGCCCCCGTCTCGGCCAATGCGAGGGTGAGCGAACCGAGGCCGGCGCCTACCTCCACGACCTTGTCGCCGGGGCCGACCTCGGCCAGTCGGGCGATACGCCGCACGGTGTTCGCGTCGGCGACGAAGTTCTGGCCGAGATCGCGTCGCGGGCTGAGGCCGCCGCGCGCGAGCATCTCACCGATTGCGGCACGGTTGTGCACGGACTACCAGCTCACCCGGACAGGCACCGGCGCATCGGCGAGGTCGCCGATCTCGCCGAACACGTCTGTGTGCAGCACGATGTCGGCACCGGCCGGAATCGCCATGCCCAGCGTGTTGGTGCACGTGGTGGACTGCCCGTTGTCGATGTTGACCACGGTGAGCAGCGCACCGTCGGGCGCGAGCAACGTGGTGCACTGGCGGCTGCCCACCGAAAACCGCCGGAAGCTGGCCTTCACCGTCACCTCGTTGGCATTGGCGGCTGGTGGCACCGCGATGTTGATCTCGTTGGGGGCCACCGGCGGGTCGTCGCCGCCCACGAACGACGGCTGCTCGGGCTGGTACGCCTCGGTGGTGGGTGCGCTGTTGGCGGCTTGGTCGACGTTGATGTCCACACCGGCAGCGCCCACCTTCGGTGCCGTGCTGGAGGAGGCCGAGTCGCGGTTGAACATCCACAATGCGGGTAGTGCCATCACGGTGAAGACTGTGGCGGCGACTACGCGTCGGCGGTCGGTGGCGATCATCAGGGTTCGTGTGTGAGCGCGCCAGCCTGTGCCAGGAGCCCACGGCAAAAGGCTACGGACCCAGGGCCGGGAACGCAAGGCAGGCGTTCCTCGACGTTGCCTGTCGGACGCTCTCGGTGGGCTCGCCGCGGAGCGTCGCGAGCGCCTCGACGACATGGGTGACATACGCCGGTTGGTTGGTCCGGCCGCGGAACGGGACGGGGGCCAGGTACGGGCTGTCGGTCTCGGCGAGCATCCGGTCCTCGGGGCACAGCCGAGCTGCGTCGTGCAGCTCCGTGGCCGTCTTGAAGCTGACGATGCCACTGAAGCTCAGGTAGGCGCCAAGATCGAGGCATCTCCGGGCTTCCTCGGGGCCACCGGTGAAGCAGTGGAAGATGGTCCGCTCGGGCACCCCTTCGGCGGTGAACAGGTCGAACGTGTCGGCCCACGCCTCGCGGGTGTGGACGATCAACGGGAGCGAGCGTTCGTGGGCGAGTTGGATCTGGGCGGCGAAGGCCGATCGTTGGAGATCGCGCGGCGAGTGGTCGTAGTAGTAGTCGAGCCCGCACTCGCCGATGGCGATCACGTGCGGGTCGTCGAGGAACGGCAGGATGGTGGCGACGCCGTGGGAAGCCTCGTGCGGATGCAATCCGGCTGTTGCGAAGATGCCATCGTGCGCGGCGGCCACGGCGATCGCCTGTGCGGTGCTCTGCGCATCGCAACCGACCGAGATCATCGTCGTGACACCGGCCGCGTGTGCGCCGACGATCAGTTCCGCGACGGTGCCGGCCTTCGAGTCGTACAGATGGCAGTGCGTGTCCACGTAGCCGTGCTCCATGTCAGCGACGAGGGAAGAGGGGGTCGCCCTTGGTCACGGTGAGGCCACCGGGGTAGCCGCCCCACTGCGCGTCAGTGGGCACCCGCTGGTCGGCGATCTGGCCGGGAAGGCCGAGGCGCTCCCAGATCGTCTGGCACGTCGCAGGAACGGCCGGGCTGGCCAGGATGCACACGATGCGCAGGGCCTCCAGCGCGTCGCCCATCACCGCATCCACCTCCGGTCCGGGCTCTGTCTTCCACGGCTCGTTGGCCTCGAGGTAGGCGTTCGTGGCGCGGATCAGGCTCCAGGTCGCGTCGAGCGCCTTCGACGGTGCCAGTGCAGCCCACCCCTCTGTGGTGCCCGCCAGCGCGGTAGCCGCCGCCTCCGCGAGCGGCGAGTCCGCCCTGGGTGCTGGACCGACGCCGTCGCACTTCTTGCCCACGACCGTGGCCACACGCGACAGCAGGTTGCCGAGGTTGTTGGCCAGGTCGCTGTTGTAGCGGCCGATGAGACCCTCGTAGGTGAAGTCGCCGTCCTGCCCGTATGAGGTCTCGGCCAGCACGTAGTAGCGGAAGCCGTCGACGCCGATGTCGTCGACCAGCTCCAACGGGTTGACCACGTTGCCGCTGGTCTTGCTCATCTTCTCGCCACCGACCAGCAGCCAGCCGCCGACGCCCCAGGCCGCGGGCGGTTCGACGCCCGCGCTCATCAGCATCGCCGGCCAGTAGACGCAGTGGTGGCGGATGATGTCCTTGCCGATCAGGTGCGTGCCCGGCCACCACTCACCGAAGCGCTCGTCGTCGCTGCCGAAGCCGACGGCCGTGATGTAGTTGGCGAGCGCATCGAACCACACGTACGCGACGTGCTTGCTGTCCCAGGGCAGAGGAATGCCCCACTTCAGGCTGGTGCGGCTGACACTGAAGTCGCGCAGGCCGCCACGGATCAGGCCGAGTGCCTCGTTGCCGCGGAACTCGGGCTGGATCGCACCGGGGTGGGCGTCGTACCACGCGAGCAGGCGGTCCTGGAAGCGACTGAGGCGGAAGAAGTAGTTCTCCTCCTCGTAGTACTCGACCTTCAGTTTGTGGATCTTGCACAGGTCGCCCGGGTCGAGCTCGTCGTCGGTGTAGTACTCCTCACACGGCACGCAGTACTTGCCCTTGTAGACGTCGAGCTCGATGTCGCCTGCGTCGTAGCAGCGTTGCAGCAGCTCGGCCACGCCGATCTTGTGGCGCTGTTCGCTGGTGCGAATGAAGTCGTCGTTGCTGATGTTCAGCCGCCGCCATGCCTCGGCGTACAGCGGTGCGATCTCGTCGACGAACGCCTGCGGGCTCTTGCCCGCGGCGTCGGCGTAGTCCTGCACCTTCTGGCCGTGCTCGTCGGTGCCGGTGAGGAAGAACACGTCGTCACCGCTGAGGCGGTGCCAGCGAGCGATGGCGTCGCCGATGATGGTGGTGTACGCGTGGCCGAGGTGCGGCTTGGCGGTGACGTAGTAGATGGGGGTGGTGAGGAGGTAACGACTCATGAGAGGTCCTTTCGAGGAATGGCGGTACGTCGGCTGTTCAGGAGCCGGTGCACATTCGACGAGTGAAGGACGTGGTCGTCATGTGGCCCAGCTTACGCCCGGTGCACGATCGTCGGTCAACCGCATTGTTGAACGGGTTCGATTGGGTACGGTCGCAGCCATGGTTGCTGCACAACGCCCACTCGGCTCGTTCACCACCGTGTTGTTCGGGGCCGAGCAGGGCAAGTACCCCGACGGCAACAGCGTGCTGGTGCGCGGCGCACACACCTCGCTGCTCATCGATCCGTCGCTGTCGGTGCACTCGGCCTCGCCTGCGATCGAAGTCGATCTGGTGCTGCTCACCCACGCGCACGAGGATCACATGGCGGGGCTGTCCGCGGTCCGTGCGGGCGTCATCAGCGTGCACGACCGCGACCTGGCCGCGCTGCAGTCGGTGGATGGGTTGATGGCGCTGTACGGCATACCGCCGGATGGCGTTGCCGGCATGACGGCGCTGGTGGTCGAGCGGTTCCACTACGCCGGCTGGCCATCGGCGGTCGGGTTCGGCGCAGATGCTCGCTGGGATCTCGGTGGCGTGTCAGTGCGTGCCGTGCACGCGTCCGGGCACACGGGCGGGCACTGTGTGTTCGTGATCGAACCGGACGATGGCTCGCATCGGGTCGTGGTCCTGGGCGACATCGATCTGTCGAGCTTCGGGCCGTACTACGGCGATGCACAGAGCAGCCTCGACGAGTTCGAGGCGACGCTGGCAATGCTGCCAACGCTCGAGGCCGACCACTACGTCACGTTCCACCACAAGGGTGTGATCGACGGGCACGCTGCGTTCTCCGAGGCCGTCGCCGCGTTCGGGTCGATGATCGCACGGCGCGAGGCGGCGCTGCTGGGTTTGCTGTCGACGCCGAAAACGCTGGAGGAGCTGTGTGCCGTCGGCATCGTCTACCGGCCCGGCACCCGGCCGCCGCTGTTCGGGGACGGGGTCGAACTGCACTCCGTCCGACGACACCTCGATCGTCTGATCGACGCGGGCCGTGTCGTGGCGGATGGCACGTACTACGAACTCGTCGCCACCTGAGCCGATCGCCCACAATGGCCGACGTGAGTGAGTTCGATGACGCAACGCAGGTAGCGGCCGATGGCACCGGCGAGATCCACGACGGCTGGGACATCAACGGCAACGCCAACGGCGGCTATCTGATGGCGCTGGCTGCCAGGCACTTGCGCGCGGTGAGCGGCCGGCCCGACCCGGTCTCGATCACCGCGCACTACCTTGCGCCGGGCCGGCCGGGCCCGGTGCAGGTGGATGCTTCGGTGGTGAAGTCCGGCCGCCGCTTCGCAACGGTGGCGGGCCAGTTGCACGCCGGCGGGAAGCCAATCCTGCAGGTGGTGGGCACGTTCGGCGACCTGTCGGCCCCGGCGTCGGCGTACGAGCACGTCTCGATCGGCCCGCCCGATCTGCCGCCGATGGAGGAATGCCCGCCGCGCAGCAACGTCAACGGTGCGGTACCGGTGGCGCTGATGAATCGGCTGGACGTCCGGCTGCGACCAGGGGATGGCAGCTATCTGGTCGGGGATCGAAAGGGCGTCGCCGAGATGGCTGGCTGGTTCGGCTTTCGCGACGGCAGACCGCTCGACACGTTGGCGTTGCTGCTGGTGTGCGACGCGCTGCCGCCGGCAGTGTTCCACCTCGACATGCCACCGGGCTGGGTGCCGACCGTGGAGTACACGGTGCACGTGCGGGGCGTGCCGGCTCCGGGCCCGGTGCGTGCGGTGTTCCGCAGCCAGGTGGTGCAGTGTGGCTTCCTCAACGAGGACGGTGAGGTGTGGGACAGCGCCGGCCGCCTCGTCGCCCAATCCCGCCAACTCGGACTCACCCCGCTCGGCTGACGCGCTTCCTTCGAGGCCTCCGGCGGCGAACTCTTTGTGCGCGCAACTGGGGCGCCCCAGAAGCGTACGTACCCAACTGGGGCGCCCCAGTTGCGACCGCAAGGATCCTTTGGGGACTCGCCGGCTCGACCTGGGTCAGCGGTGGCGGGCCCAGCGGATGCCGCCAGCGAAGCCGCCCGCAGCGAGCCCTACTGCGCCGATCCCCTGCGTCGTGCGTCGGATGACGGCCTTGGTGCGCTTGCTGAACACGACCACCGGCCATCCGCGCTGACCCGCAACCCGCTCCAGTTTGGCATCCGGGTTCACCGCTACCGGATGGCCGACCGCCTCCATCATCGGCAGGTCACTTGCGCTGTCGCTGTATGCCCAGCACTGAGCGAGATCGAGGCCCTCCCAGCGGGCGATCTCCTCGATCGCCTCGACTTTGCCGGGGCCGTAGCAGAACGGGCCGGCGAGATCGCCGGTGTACGCGCCGTCGACGATCGCGCTGCGAGTGCCGATGCCGGCGGTCATGCCCAACGCCTTGGCGAACGGCTCGACCACCTCGATCGGCGATGCCGACACGATGTAGGTTGCCCGGCCGGCGGCGCGATGCTGCTCGAGCAGGCGTTGCGCTTCGGGGCGCACTCGCGCCATCAACTTGGGGACGATGTCGGCGTTGAGCGCGATGAGGTCGTCGAGTCGCACACCCTTGACCGCGCCGAGGATGCGATCGCGCACGCCCTCCGATGTCTCGTCGCTGGCCCCGGCGAACTTGAATGCCAAGGCGCTGGCCGCATCGCGCACGAGTTGATGGGTGGGCACCAACTTGCCGCGCCAGGCAGCGACACCGAGCACGAACGCGCTGGAGCCACTGATCAGCGTGCGGTCGAGGTCGAAGAACGCGGCGCTCGGCCCGGTGGAGTAGATCGGCAGGTCGGTCATCAGAACATGCACCGGCTCAGCGGGGAATGGTGAGTGCAAGGTCGTAGACCCTGCGCTTGGCCGCGCCGGTGCTGCTCATCACCGTAGCGATTGCTGCCCGACGATCGGCGCCGCCGGCAAGTGCCATGCGTAACGCCGCCAGGATTGCGTCGTCGTCGGCGTCGGCCGGCAACGGCGCGCCTTCCAGGACCAGCACGTACTCGCCCCGGGGGGCACGTTCGGTGAGGTGGACGGCGGCATCGGCGAGCGTCCCGCGCCACACCTCCTCGTGCAGCTTGGTGAGCTCGCGAGTGAGGGCGACCCGTCGCCCTGCGCCACACGCGCCGGCGAGATCGGTGATCGTGCGCTGCACTCGGTGCGGCGCCTCGTAGAGCACGCTGGTGCGCCGTTCTACGGCGACCTCGGCGATCCGATCCGTACGCTCGCGGCCACTACGCGGCAGGAACCCCTCGAACACGAATCGGGCGGTGTCGAATCCGCTGATCACGAGGGCCATCACCAAGGCCGCCGGACCGGGGACGGCCGACACGACGAAGCCGGCGTCGACCGCGGCGCGCACCAGTCGTGCGCCCGGGTCGCTGATGCCGGGCGTGCCCGCGTCGGTGACGACAGCCACGTCGCTGCCGGCCGCGAGCAGCGCGAGCACCTCGTGTGCGCGGGCGTCCTCGGTGTGCTCGTTCGCCACCGCCAACCGCACGCCGCCGATCCCTGCGTGCGAGAACAACTTCCCACTGTGGCGGGTGTCCTCGCAGCAGATGAGCGCGCACGCGCGCAACGTTTCGACGGCACGCGGCGCCAGGTCGCCGAGGTTCCCGATGGGGGTGCTGATCAGCACCAACCGACCCGTCATCCGCGGAGCTCCACGCAATCACCGACGTGGAGACCCCACCGCTCGAATGCGCCTGCCTCGGCTTCGACGACGGTGCGAGCCTTCCGGACCGGAAGACCGATTCGGTTCCGCGGCATTCGCACGATCTTGAGCACGACGCCGGAGCCGTCGAGGAACGCGGCGTCGATCGCGAACTTCATCCCGAGCGTGTGGATCGCGCGGCACGGGGAGAGCACGAGTGCGCCCTGCGTGCCCGTGCGGCCGAGTAGGCCGCGTGCTCGGCTGCGGCGATCAGTGGCACGCTCAGCGCTCGCCAGCACATGGCCGTCGCTGACCAGCCAGCACTCACCGCTCATCGTGCGACTCCCTGGGCATGGCAACAGATTGGCACGCGGCGAGGGCCACGGTGGCCTCACCCGCCGAGATCAGAGCAGCGGCATGTCCGGCGTCGGCGGGTACTCGTTCTGGCGACCGTGCATGGTGTCGAAGATCGCCTTGCCGACTACTGCGGAGAAGATGACCGCGCCACCGGCGAGCGTCAGTGCGGTCGGATGGATTCCGAGCAGGATGATGCCCCACAGCGGCGTGAAGGCCATCTCGGTCTGGGCGAACACCGTCATCGGCACAGCCGGCACGTGCTTGCTGGCTGCGTTGAACATGAGGGTGCCGGCGACGATGATCACGGCTCCGTGGAGCAACGCGTAGGCCATGTCGGTGGCCGGAGGAAGCAACGTCTTGCCGTTGACGACGGTGACCAGCGAGCAGATCACGATCATCATCAAGCCGTACCCGGGTAACACGAGTGACCAGTCGCGATGCGGGTCGGTGCGTACACACGTCGTGTAGAGGGCAAAGCCGACCGACGACGCGAGGGCCGAGACGTTCCCGACCATGCTGCCGGCGGCAAGATCGCCGTAGACGGTGATGATCAGTCCGGCGACGCCCACGGCCAACGCGACGATCGTCGAACGGGCCAAGCGTTCACCGAGGAAGCGGGCGAAGACCACGGCCACCAACGGGGTGAGCGAGCTGAGGAACGCGGCGTTGGCGGGTGTCGTGGTCTTCACCGCGAACACGAAGCAGATCGATGCGAGGAACAGCCCGATGTTGGCGTAGATCATCGTGCGGCCGCTGCGCCACGCCCGCAGCGTCTTGCCGAAGGTGCCGTGAAACGCCGCCAGCATCTCGATGACGACGATGATCCCGATCGATCGCCAGATCAGGTACTGGAACGTGTCGATGTGCTTGGCCTTGCGGGCGGTGACGGTGCCCAGGCTCCAGATCAGGCCGGAGCCGAGCGCGAGCAGCGACGCCACGACGGGAAGGCGTTGCTGCTCCATGCGTCGCCGACGTTAGCGGTACGGCCGTACCGGAATCGGGTTGGTTGCCGGCATCAGGGATCGGTGGTGTCGCCCGCTGGTGCCCTCCGCGGTGGTAGCTATGTGTGTCGTGACGACGATGCATCCGCCCGTGCGCAGCTTCCAGCCGCGCCGTCGTTCGTTGTCGCCGGCCAGGGCGCAGCGATATCAACGGTTGGTCGAGCAGTGGGCGCTGTCCACCGATGGCGGGCTGTTGGACTTCTCCGACGTCTTCGGGCTGCTCGCGGACGTCGTGCTCGACATTGGGTTCGGCGGCGGGGAAGGCTTGACCGGTATGGCCGCAGCCCGTCCTGACGAAGCCGTGATCGGCATCGACATCTACACGCCGGGTGTGGCCAACGTCCTGGAAGCCATCGACGACCACGGCTGGCAGAATGTGCGAGTGGTCGAGGGCGATGTGCTGGAGCTGCTGCCGCGCATCCCACTCGCCTCGCTCGCCGGCGTGCGGATGTACTTCCCCGACCCGTGGCCGAAGCAGAAGCAACGCCACCGGCGCCTCGCCCGCCACGACGTCGTGAGCCAACTGGTCGATCGCCTGCGCCTCGGCGGCACGTTCCACTTCGCCACCGACATCGCCGACTACGCGGCCCATGCGACGACGGTGTGCGCCGCCGAGCAGCGACTTCGTGGCGGTGTGATCCCGAGGCCCGGGTGGCGGCCGCTCACCCGCTTCGAGCAGCGCGGTCTCGACGCCGGCCGGCAGCCCACTGACATGTTCTACGAGCGGGTCTGTTGACCGACGTGGAACCTTCGCCACCCCGCCATGTGTCCGCCCGGTTGCGGGTGAATCTGTGCGCCGGTGCGGGCCTCGTGGCCGCGCTCGGCTCGGCGCGGTTCGTGCCGTGGCAGCTGTCCACACTGCTCGGCTGGGTCACACTCGCCGGCACCCTGCTGGCATGGACGTGGTCAGAGATCTCGCCGTGCGATGCTCAACAAACCGAACGGTTGTCGACGATCGAGGACAGCGGCCGAGTCACTGCTGCGCTGGTGATGGTGACGGCGAGCGTGATGAGCCTCGGCAGCGTTGCGGTCGGCCTCGAGAAGTCGCGGCACGTCGCCGTTGGGATGGAAATCGCCCTCACCATCGCGTCCGTCCTGGTGGTGCTGCTGTCGTGGATCGTGGTGCACACGATGTTCACGCTGCACTACGCCCATCAGTACTACATCGCGCCGGTCGGTGGCGTCAGCTTCCCCGGTGGCGCCGCGCCGGACTACCGCGACTTTGCGTACTTCGCGTTCGCGATCGGGATGTCGTTCGCAACCAGCGATTGTGACATCACGAGCCGGGCGATCCGTCGCATTGCGTTGCGGCATGCGCTGGTCAGCCACCTGTTCGGCGTGGTGATCATCGGTGCCACGATCAACGTGATGGCGAGCTTCATCGGCTGATCGGCAGTGCGGCGGCGGCCGCCGTTCAGCCGACGGCTGACCGTGGCACGCGGCCGATGCCGCCGTTGCGCAACAGCATGCCGGTGAGCTCGCGGTCGAGGTTGTTCTGACGCCACGCGAGCATCGCCTGCGCAAGCGGCAGCACGATGGTGGCGTCGGTGACCAACGTCTGCCAGGTCGGATCCGTGGCGAGGTCGTAGCACAGCCAATCACCGTCGCCGAACTGGACGTATGCGTGGCTGTCACTGCGCAGCACTGCGAGGTTCATCCGCTCCAGGCGGCGATCCCACGGGCCGTCGTTGCCGCCGAGAGGGATGAACACGTCGCGCCAATCCCATTCGTAGTGCGCAGCATCGCGCCAGTGCGGCGGCTGCTCGCCCAGCAGGAACGGGGTGAGTGGGAACCCGTCGCATTGGGCAGGCACGGGTTGGTCGATCGCCTCGCACAGCGTCGGCATGATGTCGACGTTCTCGGTGAACTCCGAGACGACGGTGCCGTGTGCCTGTGGGTGTCGGGGGTCGCGGATCGTCGTCTGGATGTGGTAGCTGCTCTCGAACCAGCCGCACTTCTGCTGCAGGCCTTGATCGCCCAGTTGCTCGCCGTGATCGGACGTGATGATGATCACGGTGTTGTCCCACTGGCCGTTCACCTTCAGCGCGTCGATCAGGCGGCCGATGTGGAAGTCGACCTCGCTGATCATCCCGTAGTACTGCGCCCGCATGTGAGCGACGTCGTCCGGCGCCGCAGCAGCCATCGGGCTGAGCAGCAGCTTGTGCATGGGGTGTACCGGATGCGGGATCGGTAGCGGTGGCGGGCAGTCCTGCGGGGCGTACATGGTCGCGTACTCGCCGGCTGCGTCGTACGGAGGGTGCGGGCGGATGTACGAGCAGTGTGCGAAGAACGGCGCGGTCTGCTCGCCCATCCAGTCGATGATGTGGTCAGTGAGGAACGTGGTGACCGAGTGCGCGACCGGCCGCTCGTGCTCGGTGGCCAGGGCAAGGTCCGGGTCGTCGATCTGCGGCCCGCTGTAGCCGAGCTCACGGAGCCATGCCAGCCAGGGCGTGTGGTGCTCGTCGAGGCAGAGCAGTTCTTCGAAGCCGGGCAGCACGCTTTCATAGGTGGACAGCCGAGGATCGTTCGGGTCGGTGATCTGGCGCGGGTCCGCGCCGGTGTCGGTGTAGCCGAAGGTGACGGGGTGGTAGCCGGCACGGATGCCCACGCGGGCGACGTTGTCGAAGCGATGATCGAGGGGCGTGCCGTTGGCGACGACCCGGTTGTTCATCTGGTAGGTGCCCGTGTACAGCGCCGCCCGGCCCGGCGCACATGGAGCGGCCTGCGAGTAGTGGCGCGCGAATCTCACGCCGTGGGCCGCGAGCGCGTCGAGGTTCGGGGTGCGTACCAGCGGGTGGCCGGCGCACGACAGCGAGTCGCCCCGGAACTGGTCGAGAGTGACGAAGAGTACGTTCGGCTGCACGGCGTTGGGCTGCACGGCGTTGGGCTGCACGGCGTTGGGTCGCACGGCGTTGGGTCGCACGGCGTTGGGTTGCACGGTGCTGCTCATCGGGCGAGCTCTGCGCGCAACTGGTCGAGGCCGATCGCACCCAACCTGAGTGCTGTGGTGTGCCAGGCCTTGAGATCGAACTCGGCTCCGTCACTGGCCTCGGCGTCGGCGCGGGCACGTTCCCACTCGCGCTGGCCGATCTTGTAGCTGATCGCCTGAGCCGGCCAGCCGAGGTACCGGTCGATCTCGCTGCGCATGAAGTCCTCGGTGTTGCCGGTCTCCTTCACGCTGAACTCGAAGGCGAGGTCGGCGTCCCAAACTTCGCCGCCATGAAAGGGCGTTCCGTCGTTGAGCGTGGTGCCCTCGGGGATGCGGTAGCCGAGGTGCATCCCGATGTCGATGATCACGCGCACCGTGCGCAGGATCTGGCCGCCGAGGAAGCCCAGCCGGTGGTCGGGATTCGCGAACCAGCCGAACTCGTCGCAGAGGGCTTCGGCGTAGAGCGCCCAGCCTTCGCCGTGCCCGCTGATGAATGAGCTGCGTTGGATGCGGCTCAGTGAGGCCGCCTGCACCTTGGCGTAGCCGATCTGCAGGTGGTGGCCAGGCACGGATTCGTGGTAGCAGGTGGTGACGTCGCCCCACTTCGGGAAGTGGGTGCGGCCCAGTGTGGGGTACCACGTGCGGCCAGGACGGGTGAAGTCCTCCGACGGACCCGTGTAGTACGCCGCGGCGGCGCTGCCGGCGGGCGGGATCAGCGCCTCGCAACGATCGATGATGGCGGGGATCTCGAAGTGCTGCTTGCTGTTCGCGAGCGCCTCGTCGGTCAATTCCTGCAACCACTGCTGGTAGGCGTCGGGGGAGTGCACTGCCCGCTCGGGCGACGGGTCGGTGTCGAGCAACTCGATCACCTCGGCGAAGCTCGCGCCCGGCTTGATCAGTGCACACGTGGCGGCGATCTCCGCGCGGAGGTGGTGGAAGTCGGTCCACGCCCACTCGTACATCTCCTCCGGGTCGAGATCGGCGCCCAGAAAGGCGCGCACACCCAACGCGTAGCGTTCCGGGCCGCAGCCGTCGATCGGGTCGGCGGCGGGTGCGTACGTGTCGCGAAGGTAGGCGGCGAGCGCACCGAAGGCGGCGTTCGCGGCGGCAGCGCCGTCAGCAAGCTGGGCCTGCAGCGTTGGGGAGACGTCGGTGCGTGCCGCCGCCTCGTCGACCAGCGTGTCGAACCAGCAGTTCTCGGCCCACGTCCCCACCTGGTTTGCGGCGGCGAGGGCCTGGCGACGGGCGGCGAGAATGCCATTCGCGCGGCCTTGCTCGTAGGTGGCCTGTAGCTGAGCGATGACCGCGGGCACCGCCGTGACGCGCGAGACGATGTTCTTCCAGGCGGACTCACCGTCTCGCGCCATCAGGTCGAACGTGCTGCGCAGGCTGCCGGCCGGCCACGAGATTGCGCTGATCGAGCGCATCCAGGTACCGGCGTCGTGTGCCGCGAGGGATGTCTGGAACCGTTCCGTGATGAAGTCCTTCGCCCGCCTGTCGTCGTCGTTGGTGACGGGCAGGCCTTCGAGCGTGGTGAGCGAGACGCGCAGATGGGTGGCGCGGGCCTCGTAACCGGCCGGCGAGAGGTCGGTGAGCAGGTGATCGAACCCTGGCGTGCCGCGGCCGGTGGCCAGGTTCGGGTCGAGCGCGGACTGCTCGTCGACGAAATGGTCGGCGAACTCGAAGATCGAGGAGAGCGGCATGAGCGAAGGCTACGCGCCGATGTGGAGAGCGGCGTCAGCGCAGGTCGAAGTGCACGCCGTCGGCGGCGTGATCGCGAATGATGTCGATCAGCACGTCGAAGTCGCTGCCGAGGCGAGCACGAGTGGTAGCCGACTGGTGCCAGCGGATCACGAACGGGCCGTCGGGAGTGCCGAACCCGCGGCGCAGGATGTCGTTGAACGCATCCAGGTTGCGGCCCCAGGTGGCACCGGGGATCAGGCGCTCGCCGACCTGGTCGTAGAAGTCGTCGCGGTCGTAGATCAGGTTGCCGTCGAAGTCGATGACGGGCACACCTCCCGGCAGCGGCGCCAGGTCCTCCGGGCCGGCTTCGATGAGCGCGACGAGGGTTGCTTCGTCGACCGGCCGGCAGTCCCACGCGTCGCAGCCGACGTTGATCATCCGCTCTCGCTGGCGCCATTGCTCGTGCACGTGGCCGTGCAGCAGCCAACCGCCCGCGTCGGGCGGGCGGGCCTCCGGGTAGCGGTCAAAGTCCTGGCTGTCGCCGCGGTACGGGAAGTGGCAGGCGAGCACCTCGTGCCCGCCGACGCGCATCGCGACAGCTCCTTGGTGGATGGTCGCGAAGCCGGCGTCGAGGTACTGCTGCGTCCACTGCTCCGCTCGGCTGCCGAGGCCCTGCCAACAACGGTCGTGGTTGCCGGTGATGAGGTGTTTGTCGCCGGCGAGCTGCCCGACCAGCGGCAACGTGTCGGCGATGCGACCCATGGCCACGTCGCCCAGCACCCACACGTCGTCGCCGGGCTGCACGAGTTCGTTCCACCGTTCGATCAACGCCCGGTTCATCTGCTCGGCGTCGGTGAACGGCCGGCCGGAGTACTCGATGATGTTGGCGTGGCCGAAGTGCAGATCGGAGGTGAACCACGTCGTCATGCAGCCAGTCTGGCGCGGGTGGGCCCACCCGAGGTGTTGGTTTCGGTGACTCTCGGCCCTGTGCGCCGGCCCGGCCCGCGTGCACCATGATCGCGGGTACCCGCCCGAACAAGGGGCCCAGGGGGCAACACCGTGAGACGGATCCTGATCATGGGCGCCGGCGGGCGCGACTTCCACAACTTCAACGTTGCCTACCGCGACGACCCCGACACCGAGGTGGTGGCGTTCACGGCTGCCCAGATCCCCGGCATCGACGACCGCCGCTACCCGGCAGCGCTGGCCGGCCCGCGGTACCCCGACGGCATCCCCATCCACCCGGAGGCGGATCTCGCCGAGCTGATCCGCGCCAACGACGTCGACGAGGTTGTGTTCGCGTACAGCGACCTGTCGTACCCGGAGGTGATGCGGCGCTCGGCGATCGTGCTGGCTGCCGGTGCCTCGTTCACGTTGCTCGGGCCGAGTGCCACGATGCTCGAGTCGAGCCGGCCGGTCGTTGCCGTCGTCGCTGCCCGCACCGGCTGCGGCAAGAGCCAGACCAGCCGCCGTGTCGCTCAGTTGTTGCGTGACGCGGGCCTCAAGGTGGCGTTGGTACGCCACCCGATGCCCTACGGCGACCTGGTGGCGATGCGTGTGCAGCGGTTCGCGACGCAGGCCGACATCGACGCGTCGAACCCGACGATCGAGGAACGTGAGGAGTACGAGGAGCCCGTGCGGCTCGGCATGGTGATGTACGCCGGTGTCGACTACGGGGCGATCCTGCGCCAGGCCGAACTCGAGGCCGACGTGATCATCTGGGACGGCGGCAACAACGACTTCTCGTTCTACCGACCCGACCTCACGATCACCGTCGTCGATCCGCTGCGGCCCGGCCACGAGTTGGCCTACCACCCTGGTGAGGTGAACCTGCGGCTGGCCGACGTCGTGGTCGTCAACAAGGTCGACTCCGCCACTGCCGAGGCGGTCGCGCAGGTGGTGACCAACGTGCACACCGTCAATCCGGCGGCGACGATCGTGCGGGCGGCGTCGCCGGTGGTCCTCTCCGGCGAAGGGTCCCTCGTGGGCAAGAAGGTGCTGGTGGTCGAGGACGGCCCGACGATCACCCACGGCGGCATGCCGTTCGGCGCCGGCACCGTGGCCGCGCACCACGCCGGCGTGACCGAGTTCGTCGACCCACGGCCGACGGCCGTCGGCAGTCTTGCCGAGACGTACCGCAAGTATCCGCACATCGGGCCCGTGCTGCCGGCGATGGGTTACGGCGACGCGCAACTCGCCGATCTCACCGCCACGATCGTTGCCTCCGGCTGCGATGTGGTGGTCAACGGCAGCCCATTCGCATTCGCCCGCCTGCTGCACCTCGTCGTGCCGATCCGTGATGCGACCTACACGCTCAGCGAAGTCGGTCGGCCCGACCTTGCCGAAGTGCTGGCGCCGTGGATCGCGAGGTGGAAGTCGTGAGCCGTGCGCGCACGCCGCGCAGCAAGCCGCTGTTGGTCGTCGCGATCGGTGGCAACGCCCTGCTGCACCGTCGCGAGCGGCCCAACATCGCCAATCAGCGCGCCAACGTCGCCGGCGCGGCGCGGGTGCTGGCAGGGCTGACCGAGGGACATGGGCTGGTCGTCACTCACGGCAACGGCCCGCAGGTGGGACTGTTGGCCCGCCAGAACGAAGCGTTGGCCGGCGCCGATCCGGTGCCGTTCGATGTGCTCGTCGCCGAGAGCGAGGGCCTCATCGGGTACCTGCTGGCGGAGGAACTCGGCCGTCAGATCGGCCCCGAGCGAGTGGTCGTCCTGCTGACGCTCGTCGTCGTGGATCGCGACGATCCGGCCTTCGACCACCCCTCGAAACCGATCGGCGCCGTGCTCACCGAGGCCGAGGGCCGCGCGTTGATGGCCGAGCGCGGCTGTGTGGTCGGCGTCGACGGCGATGGTTGGCGGCGGATGGTGGCGTCTCCGGAACCGCTCGAGGTCGTCGAGTTCGCAGCCATCCGCTCGTTGGCGGACGCCGGCTACGTGGTCGTGTGCGCCGGTGGCGGAGGCATCCCGGTGTCTCGAATCGGAGGGGTCCTGCGCGGGGTGGAGGCTGTGGTCGACAAGGACCTGACCACCGCGTTGTTGGCAGCGGAGCTGGATGCCGACGAGCTGATGATCCTCACCGACGTCGACGCCGTCGTTGCCGGCTGGCGCACGCCCACGGCCCGCGCACTGCGTCAGGCGACGGTCGCAGAGCTGCGCGCCGGCGAGTGGGCGTCGGGTTCGATGGGGCCGAAGGTCGAGGCCGCCTGTCGTTTCGCTGAACGGACCGGTCGGGTGGCACGGATCGGTTCGCTCGACCATGCCGGCGAGGTGCTCGCCGGCATCGCCGGGACGAAGGTGTCGGCCCGCTGAGTGCTGGACTGTTGCCGGCGATCAGCGGGCGGCAGTCACCTTGCGTTCGACGAACAGTGCGATCAGGTCGGCGACCTGGCGGCCGAACGCGGCCTCTGCATCGAACGCGTGTGGCACGCCGTCGTACACGTGCAGTTCGGCCGGTGCGCCGGCCTCGATGAGCGCGCGGTACATCGCGAAGCTCGCCTCGACCGGCACGACCTCGTCGGCGTTTCCGTGCACCAACATCGTCGGCGGGTAGCCAGGGTGGACGTAGCGGACCGGGCTGGCCTCGTCCTCCGTCTCGCGGCCGACGTTGCCGCCGAGCAGCAGCCCGATCATGTCCTTCGGATGCGTGACGCGCAGTTCGGTGGGCGGGTAGATCGCAACGACGGCTGCCACCTGCGACGACACGCCGGCATTACCGCCGTCGCCTTCCAATGCTCCATCAGCGAGGCCGGCGAGCATCAGGGCGAGGTGGGCGCCGGCACTGTTGCCCGAAGCGGCGATGCGCTCTGGGTCGATTCCGTAGTGCTCGGCGTTGGCCCGTACCCAGCGCAGGGCCGCCTTCACGTCGTGGATCTGGGCGGGCCACACCGCCTCCCCGGAGAGGCGGTACTCGCTGGCGACGCAGACGAACCCGTAGCGGGCGAGCAGGATGCCGTACCCGCGCAGTTGGCTGCGATCGCCCTGTTGCCACCCGCCGCCATGCACGAGCAGGATGGCCGTGCGCTCGGTGCCGGCTTCGGGTGGCAGAAACACGTCACAGTGCAGATCGCGCCCACCCCCAGTGGCGAACACGACGTTCTCTTCGACGGTGACGCGGCCCTCTTGGCGAACTGGCATCGCGTCAGGGTGCCACACCCGTCGTCGGCCGCTGGCACCGAAGTGACGCGCGGTGACTAGCAGGCCGTCAGGCCGTCAGCTGTGCGGGGTGAGGCTCCCAGGTCTCGATGTTGTGCGCGGCACGCTCCAGCAGGTGATGGGCGAGATCGCTCAGGGCTCGTGCGGCGGCGACTTCTTCGCCGATCATCGGCACATCGGGGTCGATCGGGTTGCGGCGCGAACGGCCCCAACCCTCCAACTCCATGCCGTCGACGTGCAGGCATGCGTCGGCACGGGTTGCATCTTCGTGTTCGCGGAACGTGATGGTCACGGTCCAGGTCTGTGGCTCCTTCATGGAGATACCTCCTGCTCAGGTCGCGGGTTGCCGCGGCGGCACACCATGAGCATCCCGAAGTGGGCATTGGTGTGCAAGGGGCGTTCGTCCACTGCGGACGGCTGCCCGACGACGCTCGGCGGTCAGGCCTCGTCTCCCAGGACCTCGGCCAGGCGCTTGGCGATCGGCCATGCCCCCTCGGTGGTGTTCGACAGGACGCTGAACGACGAGCCGTCCGGAACGCGCGTCGAACAGAACGACACGCCGGCATCCATCCCCTCCATGTTGATCCGGCCCGGCTGCTCGTCCAGCCACATGCCCATCCCGTAGCGAGCGTCAGGAACCGGCGGGGTGGTCATCGTCGTCAGCAGATCATCGCCCAGGCGGCCGTTCACGAGGGCGGACCAGAGGCGATGCACATCGTCGACGGTCGTGAACACCCCGCCATCGCCGAAGCCGACGACCGGCAGGTGAAGGACGTTCGTGCGCAGGCCCTCGGCGAGGAGGTAGCCGACGGCTGCGTCGCCGGGAAGCGCGTCCGTTCGAAGGAACTCGGTTCGGGTCATTCCCGCCGGGCCTGTCACGCGCTCACCGACGGCCTGTGCGTACGGCGTGCCCGTCGCCCGCTCGAGCAGGGCGGCGAGGATCACGTAGCCACTGTTGCAGTACGCGAAGTCTGTGTCAGGCACGAACTTCTGCGGGTAGCCGGCAAGCGCCGCCAAGTACCCCGCCGACCCGTCGAGGGTGTGCACGGGCACGCGCATCGTGTAGTCGAGCCTGTCGGGGTCGGCGTTCTCATCGAGGTAGTCGCCGATGCCCGATCGATGGTGCAGCAGATGGCGAACGGTCACGAGATCATCGACCATCGGCAGCTCATCGCCGAGCAGCGCGCGGACCGGCTGGTCGAGATCGAGGCAACCGTCGGCCACCGCCGACAACACTGCGATCGCGGTCAGGGTCTTGGTGCCGCTGGCGATCCCGAAGCGATGCTGCACGGTGTTCGCAACCCCGTGTGCCCGGTCGGCAAGGCCGTACGCGCGAGTGATCAGCTCACCATCGCCGCGCTCGATCCCGACCACACCACTGAACGAGTGCTCGGCAGCGATCCGATCGACCTCGGGTTCCATTCGAACAGCCTGCCAGACACCTCGTCGCTCGTCGCGCCGCTGTGTCCTCGCCGGAGCGTCCTAGCCGGAGCGTCCTAGCCGCACGGCTCGAACCGGTTCTCCGCCGGCCCGAGGCCCGCGGCGACCGCACGCTGACGGAACTCGGCGAGACCTGCCTGGCCGTCGATCCAGTCGAGCTTGTCCTGCTGTTCGGGCGTGGCCGGCTCGATGCTGAACACGTAGGCGGAGAAGCTCTCGGCGAAGTCTTCTTCCGGGCTGCTGGCGGCGTACGGACCGAAGAAACCCGGCGAGCTGTCGCAGCGAGCTTGCCCGCTCTCGATCGTTGCCTCCGCTCCGGGGTCGATCTCGTCGATCAGGCCGTCACCCCAGAACTCCTCGATCCAGCTGAACATCAACGAGCCCGGCAGGTAGCAGCCTTCGCTGTTGAAGTACGTGTCGCAACTGTCGCCAGCTTCCTCGGTCCGATCGAGCTGAGTGTCGAGTCCGGTGAACACATGGCTGAACTCGTGAGCCATCGTCAGCAACAGCTCCTCGGGGTCGTCGCGCGCCGCCGCCACGTTGATCGACATCTGGAACAGCGAACCGCCGTCGTCGAGGGTGTTCACGAACGCGAGCGTGATGTCGTCGGCGCTCTCGTCGCTCTCGAAGCCTGCGAACAGGGTCAGGTCGCCGAGCTGGCCCTGCGGCGCGATGGCCGCAAGCTGATCCCACGCGGCGACGACGGTCGGGTCCTCCTCGCCGTAGCAGACGGCACCGAGCCGGCCGTCGACGACGTAGTGCGCGACCGTGAACGTCGCAGCCGCGTCCTCGCCGAGGGTCTCGGCATCGCAGCCGATGTCGTCGCGCGTCGCCTCCTGATCGAACGTGCCCGACGGCTGCTCGGCGATCGACTCGACGCTGTCGACCGCGCCGTCGCTCGCCGATGGTGATGACGATTCGCTCGTGCACGCGCCGGCCAACAGAGCCACCAGGACGACGAGGGCGGACCGCCGGGTGCCGTGTGAATGCATCCGGCGAGGCTACCGAGGGTGCCGATCGTGAGGGCAGCGGTGAATCGAAGTCTGAAAGAGGTGAACTGCGGCACACGGTGGTCCCCGACGATCAGCAGATCCAACGAGTTGCCTTGTGATCGAAAGTCGGATCATATGATCCTATTTCAGATCAACGGGAGTACGCTGGCGATATGGACCTCGGTGCACCGGTTCTCGATGTGGCTCCGGCTGTTCGTGGCGCGCTACTGCAGGCACTGGCCCGCCTCGAGCAGCCTGTCACTCGGCGGCGGCTCGCTACAGCTGCCGGCGTTGCTCCCGGCAACGCCAGCGCCGTCATCGAGGAACTCATCAAGGCTGGACTGGTGAGCGAGACGGTCGCCGGCCGATCGTCGATGGTTGTGCTCAACAGGAGCCATCTGTCCGTCGGCCCGTTGCTTGCTCTTGCCGGCCTGCGTGGCGAACTGATCCGCCGCCTGAGGGAACGTCTCTCCCAGTGGCCCGACCTGGAGGGCGCGTGGCTGTTCGGCTCCGTGGCACGGGGAGATGCGGACGGCGAGTCGGACATCGACCTGCTGATCGTCGCCGACGACCTCGAGGCGCCCGATCTGCACTCGCTCCTGTCGAGTCTTCAAGCGGACGTTCGCTCGTGGACGGGCAACGACCTGCAGTTCGTGGAGCACACGCCCGGATCGTGGCGCAAGCTCGTGCGCTCGAAGAACCCGCTCGTCGAGCAGATTCGGCTCGACGGCATCGCGCTGGCCGGTGACACGGCCTTATTGCTGGAGCGTCGCCGGTGAGTCGGGCCAACGGCGCCCGAAAGCCGTGCGATGTGCAGCAGGCGCGACAGCGTCTCGTTGACGCTCGCCAGTTCCTCGAAGCCGCGAAGCTGCTCAACGCCCCCGACGTCGTGGCAACGTGCGCGATCCACGCCGCTATCGCGGCTTCGGACGCGATCACCTTTCACGCGCTCGGCGAGCGATCGAACGACGGCAACCACGGATCAGCCGTCGATCTCCTGCGCCAGGTCGACGCCAAGTTGGCGACTGCCCTCAAACGGGCCCTCGATCGCAAGAATCAGGCGGGTTACGAGAGCGTGGACATCAGCGCCGCTGATGCTGCGAGTTGCGTCAGATGGGCCGAGCAGTTGCTGGCTGCGGCAGAGGAGCGGCTCGAGGCCTGACGGACTCAGTTGTGCTTGGGACCAGCGCCACGACGAGGCCAGTCCGCGAAAGCCCTGTTACACGTTGAAGCGGAACTCCATCACGTCGCCGTCGAGGGGGTGGTAGTCCTTGCCTTCGATGCGGATCTTGCCGAGCTCCTTGGCCTTGGCCCAGGAGCCGATCTCGAGCAGTTCGTCCCAGTGGATGACCTCGGCCTTGATGAAGCCGCGCTGGAAGTCGGTGTGGATGCGGCCGGCGCATTCCGGCGCCGACGAGCCGGCGTAGAACGTCCACGCGCGGGTCTCTTTCTCGCCAGTGGTGAGATAGGTGCGCATGCCCAGCAGGTGGTACGCCGAGCGCACCATGCGGAACAGAGCGCCCTCGCCGAGGCCGAAACCTTCCAGCATCTCGGCACGCTCGACCGGATCAACGATGGTCGCGGCCTCCGCCTCTAGCTGCACGCACATCCCGATGACTTCCACGTTGTCACCGGCGGAGGTGAACTCGTCGCGCACCGTCTGCTCCAGCTCGGGGATGCGATCGAGGTCGTTCTCGCCGACGTTGACCACGGCCAGCACGGACCGGTTGGTGAGCAGGAAGTACGGCTTGAGGACCTCACGCAGATCGGCCTTGAGGCCGGCGCGGTACAGCGGCAGGCCCTGCGACAGCGCGTCGTACGCGGCCTGCAGCGCTTCCAGCTCGCCGGCGGCGTGCTTGTCGAGCTTGGCCTGACGGGTGGCCTGGTTGAGGCGCTTCTCGACGGTCTCGAGGTCGGCCAGGGCCAGCTCGATCTCGACCACGCGCAGGTGATCCAGCGGGTCGGACGGGCCGGTGACGTCGTCGTCGACGAATGCACGCAGCACGAACACGATCGCGTCGACCTCGCGGATGTTGGCCAGGAACTTGTTGCCCAAGCCTTCACCCTTTGACGCGCCCTCGACGAGGCCGCCGATGTCGACCACCTCGACGGAGGCATGCACCAGGGTCTTGGTCTTGCTCATCGCGCCGAGGCGCTCGACCCGATCGTCGGGCACCTTCGCAACACCGATGTTCGGGTCCTTGGTGGCGAACGGGTACGGCGCCGCCAGCGCGCCCCCACCGGTGAGAGCGTTGTACAACGAGCTTTTGCCCGCGTTGGGGAGACCGACCAGGCCGAAGCGTTCCATAACGTCCGGAAGGCTACCGGCGGGCGGGGAGCGGACTTGTTTTGCCGGTCCAGTGATCTCACCGTGCCCAGGACAGGCATGAAGCCCGTCGCCCTCTTCGTCGCCCTCATCGCCGCTGCCGCCGTGCCCGGTGCGCCTGCTGCAGCCGCTCCGTTGGGAACCACGATCCCAGCCAACTGCGTGCGCCACACCAGTTTCTCCGGCGGCGCCGACGTGCCCGGCGACTACCGATGTGCCGGCATCGCGATCGAGTACCACACGGCCGGCGTCGCCGCCTCGCCGTTCCCGATCTGGGCAGGCCAGTGGTTGTTCCTCGACCAGAGCGGTCAGTACCGGGTGGGGTCGTGCGTGCTGAATCGGGGCGTGCACCCGACGATCCTGTCTCCCTCATCGCCCGTCGCACAGAACCTGGCCAACGACCCGACCGGAGCGAAGGCCGCGTACCTCACGTGGAAGTACGGCGACACCACCGACAACCTCACAGCCGCAGCGCTGTGGGCGGTGTTCCACTGGTTCGCGCAGGATGCTGCGGGCTCCAATCGCGCAGGCAGCGCGACTGCGCCGCTGGTGCCACGGCTCGATGGCATCGCCGCCGACAGTGGTCGGGCCGACCTGCAGGCCCGGGCGCTGGCGCTCCACGACGAGGCCGTGCGCTACGCGGGGCAGTGGGCCCTCACGTTGACGGTGAACGCCGACGGTGTCGCCGTCGCCTCGCTCGTCAGCGGTGCCACGCCCGTCCCCGGGCAACAGATCTCCGTCCTGGTGAGTGGCAGTGATGCTGCCCTCTCTGGCCTCACCGGTGCGGACGGCACGACCACGGTGACGGTGCCGCTCCTCCCGTCCGGCACCGTCACCGTGGTTGCCACCGCGGCCGCCCCTGGGCAGGCGGCCGCATATCGCGGCGCACCGGCATCGCCAGACCCGCAGGGTGCGCAGATCCTGGTCACCGGTGGCTCGCCAGCCGTTCTGCGGGCGCAGGTGCAGCTGGAGGTGGCCCCGCCGCCGACGACCACGCTGGCGCCGACGACGACTGAGGTTCCGACGACGACTGAGGTTCCGACCACGACGCTGGCACCGACCACGACGCTGGCACCGACCACGACAACGCTGGCGCCGTCGACGTCGACAACGACGACGACGACAGTCGTCCAGGTTCTCCCACCCACGACGGCGTCGGCGCAGAACCCCAGCCCGCTGCCTCGCACGGGTGGCGGCGGCGACGGGTGGTTTGCCTATGTGGCCACCTCCCTCCTGGTGGGTGGTGTCGGCCTGCTCGGCACCATCCGTCGCCGCGAACAGCTCGCCTACACTCGTAGAGGTGACACCGGTTGATGCCCTCGAACGGGTCGTGCACTGCCTCGATCGTGCGCACGACACCGGCTTCAAGACCAAGGCGTTCGCGAGGGCGCTCGACGTCGTTCGAACGCTGCCTCCCGATGAGCTTGCGGCCCGGGCGGCGGCCGACACGCTCGCCGAACTCGACGGCATCGGCGACAGCTCGGCGACGGTGATCCGCCAGGCGCTGGCCGGTGGCGAGGTGGCCTACCTGGCCGACCTGGAGGCGAAGACCCAGGTGCCGATCACGTCCGCCGGCGCCGTGTACCGCGACGCGTTGCGCGGTGACCTGCACCTGCACAGCCGGTGGAGCGACGGTGGCGCCACGATCGAGGCGATGGCCCGCACCGCCGTTGGCCTCGGCCACGAGTACATGGTGCTCACCGATCACTCACCCCGGCTGACAGTCGCCCACGGGCTGAGTGCCGAACGGTTGCACGAGCAGTTGGCCGATGTTGCCACGCTCAACGAGCAGCTCGCCCCGTTCCGCATCCTCACCGGCATCGAGGTCGACATCCTCGAGGACGGCACCCTCGACCACGGCGATGTGGTCCTCGCGCAGCTCGATGTCGTGGTCGCCAGCGTGCACAGCAAGTTGCGCATGGATGGCACGGCGATGACCGAGCGGATGGTGCGAGCGGTCGCCAACCCCCATGTCGACATCCTCGGCCACTGCACCGGCCGGCTGATCGGCAAGCGTGACCCGTCGTCGTTCGACCCCGACTACGTGTTCGCCGCCTGCGCCCAGTTCCACACGGCAGTCGAGATCAACTGTCGCCCCGAGCGGCTCGACCCGCCTCGCCCGCTGCTGCAGATGGCCATCGAGTACGGCTGCTACTTCGCCATCAACAGCGATGCCCACGCCACCGGCCAGTTGGAGTGGCAGCCGAACGGCTGCAATCGGGCAGCGGACGTGGGTGTGCCGCTGGAGATGGTGCTCAACACCTGGCCGGTCGAGCGCCTGCTCGCCTGGACCGCCGGCGGCTGACACGGCGGTAGCCGTTGGGGGCGAACCATCCTCCCGATAGGCTCGACGGCTATGTCGAAGAAGACCAAGAAGCGCAAGGCGCGCCTGCGCCGCAGCAAGGCCAACCACGGCAAGCGTCCGAACATGGGGCGTGGCTGACCTACCTGTTGCCGATGCACCCGCCACCCGGCGTGGTGCTGAGGCCGACGTCGTTCACGACGTCGAGGTAGCGGACCCATACAGGTGGTTGGAGGACGGCGAGTCCCCCGAAACCGTCGCGTGGGTGGCACAACACAATTCTAGAACGCGCGAGGCGCTCGATGCTCGGCCCACTCGGGGCTGGTGGCACGAGCGCCTTTCCGCGCTCATCGCGCTGCCCACGACGCTCTCGCTGGCCGTGGCCGGCGAGCGTTTGTTCGTGCTCGAACGGGCTGCCGGGGCCGACCAGTACTCGCTGGTGGTGCGCAGTGCCGTCGACGCATCCGTGCCCCCACGCACCCTGCTCGACCCGGCGACCCTGGCCACCGACGCGGCGGTCGCGATCGATTGGTTCCACCCGTCGCACGACGGCAGCAAGGTGGCCTACGGCATCAGTGAGGGCGGCACCGAGAACAGTGTGCTGCATGTGCTGGACGTCGCCACGGGCGAGACCGACGCGCTGCGCATTCCCAACACACGTGCGGCAAGTGTCGCCTGGATGCCCGACCACAGCGGCTTCTGGTACGCGGTCTACCCCGAGGGCGACGAGTACCACCGCCACATTCGCTTCCACCGCATGGGCACTGATCCGTCCGCCGATCAGGTCGTGTTCGACCGCATGCCCACTGCCGAGTCGTGGCCCGATGTGGCGGTCAGCCGCGACGGCCGGCACCTGCTGGTGCAGGTGATGGTGAAGTGGACGCAGACAGACATCCACTTGCACGACACCGTCACGGGTGAGTGGCGGGTGGTGGTGGAGGGCGTGGACGCACAGTCGTCGCTCAGTTTCGACGGTGAGTCGCTGGTGGGGGTCACCACTCGCGACGCGCCAAACGGGCGGGCGGTCCGCGCCTCGCTGGCCAACCCCGCGGAGTGGACGACGGTCGTCCCCGAGCGGGCCGATGTGGTGCTCGGGGCCCACGCGCCGTTCAACGGCGATCTGCTGGTGGTCGCCAGTCGAGTCGCGGTCGACCGGGTCGAGCGCTGGGCGCCGGGGGCCACCGCCGGCGAAGAACTCGCGCTCGGTGTGGCCAGCGTCGCCTCGCTGGACGCCGACGATGGTCGCGCCTTTCTCGCTGTCGGCACCTTCGGTGCGCCGGTGAACGTCCAGCGCTACACGCTTGCCGACAGCCTTCAGCAGTGGTCGGCGGCCCCGGATCCGTCGGTGCTGCCGTCGCTCACCGTGACCCAGGTCTTCTATCCGTCGCTGGACGGCACGCGCATCCCGATGTTCGTCGCTCACCGCAGCGATGTGACGCCGTCGGCGCGGACGCCACTGATCCTCACCGGCTACGGCGGCTTTGCCATCGCCGAGTCGCCGGTGTGGATGCCCAACCTCGCTGCCTGGTGCGCGGCGGGCGGCATCTACGCAATTGCGGGCCTGCGCGGCGGGTACGAGTACGGCGAGGCATGGCACCATGCCGGTCGCCGAGCCAACAAGCAGCGGGTGTTCGACGACTTCCACGCCGCCGCCGACTGGCTGGTGGGGGAGGGCTACACCTCACGCGCCCGTCTCGCGATCCACGGGGGCAGCAACGGTGGCCTGCTGATGGGCGTGGCCATCACTCAGCGGCCCGATCTCGCGCCGGTGGTGTGGTGTGCGGTGCCGCTGCTCGACATGATCCGTTTCCCGCAGTTCCTGATCGCCCGCCTGTGGACCGACGAGTACGGCGACCCAGATGTGGCCGAGGAGTTCGGCTGGCTGCACGCCTACTCGCCCTACCACCACGTGGTGGGTGGCGCCGCGTACCCGGCCGTGCTGTTCACGACGGCCGAGGGCGACACCAGGGTCGACCCCTGCCATGCGCGCAAGATGGCCGCAGCGCTCACCGCCGCCGGCAGCAACCAGTCCGAGCGGCCGATCCTGCTCGCGCAGGCGGGGCGCGCCGGGCACGGCGTCGGCAAACCGGCGAGCATGCGGGTGCACGAAGGCGCCGACGTGCTGGCGTTCTTCTCCTGGCAACTCGGCATCGAGGCGGAGCTCCTCGCCGCGACCTCGGCGGCCGTGTGATGACCGCGGTTGCGGAGCTGCTCGTTGCCTCGCCCGTCGAGCCCTGGGAGGCGATCGGCCTGCGGGTGGCAGACGGTGTCGCTCGCATCGGCGGCATCGCGCTGCGGTTCGTGCCCGTTGGCGCCGACGGGCGTGAGGGCGTGCTCAGCTGGGGGCTTGCCGGTGCCCCGTCGCAGGACGTGCACGACATCGACGGTCTCGCGACACATCACCTCGACGGGCCACCCCCCGGGCCGGCCGACCACCCGTTGAGAGTCGCCGGTTTCGACCATCTCGTGGTGATGACGTCGTCGTTGGAACGCACGTGCGGCGCGATCGAGGCCGCGACCGGCGAGCCGCTGAAGCGCATCCGCGAGGCCGGTGCGATCCGCCAAGGCTTCCATCGGTTGGGTGAGCTGATCATCGAGGTCGTCGAATCGCCCCAGGTCACCGTTGCGCAGGCCTCGTTCTGGGGGTTCGTGTGGAACCTCGCCGATCTACACGAGTCGTGCGGCCGATTGGGGCCCGATGTCGTCTCGCCGCCCAAGGCGGCAGTTCAGCCAGGTCGCTTCATCGCCACGGTTCGTGCGCAGGTGGGCCTCGGCCTGCCGCTTGCACTGATGACACCGTCCTCGAGACCGTAGAATCTCTCCCTGTATGTCACGCAGCTACCGCACCCTCGCAGCCGCACTCGTGGCGATGCTGGTGCTGGTCGGCATCGCCCAGCTCGTGGAGCCCGACGATGCGAAGGGTTCGGTCGCCGCCTCTCCCGTCTCGAGCTCCGGTGTCGATGCGGGCACCGTGCCGGCCAGCGACAGCACCCAGCCCGTGACCGACGTGGTCGACGGTGACGCGGCGACCACATCCAGCCTCGCACCGCCGATCACCGCCGACTGCACCATCACCGAGGTGTTGAAGGTCGGTGCATCCGGTGCGCAGGTGCAGTGCCTCGAGTCGCAGCTCGCGGTGGCCGGTTTCCCGACAACGGTCGATACCAACTTCGACGGCGCCACCGACACTGCCGTGAAGGCGTATCAGACGGCAAAGAGCCTCGAAGCCGATGGCATCGTCGGTCGCGTGACCGCGCAGACGCTGGGCATCTGGGCCGGCCCGCTCGGCCCGATGCCTGCCACCAACGACGACTGCCCGAGCACACCGCACGGGGTGATCGTCGATCGCGCCAACCAGCGCGGTGCGCTGTGCGAGAACGGCTCCATCACCTACGAGTTCCCGCTCACCACCGCCCTGAGCCAGCCCGACCCAGGCACCTACCCGGTGTACGCGAAGGATCTCAACGCGAGCAGCACCATCACCGGGCAATACAGCACGATGACGCACTTCGTGGCGTTCACCCGCGGCAAGTACCAGGGCGCCCGCATCGCATTCCACAGCATGCCCAAGTACAGCAACGGCCAGTACCTCCAGCCGCTGGATTCGGTGGGCACGCCAGAGATGCACGGCGAGTCGTCGGGCTGCATCCGGCTGAAGCCGGACGATGCCGTGCGCGTGTGGGATTGGCTCGCGATCGACGACGAAGTGCGCGTCATCTCCTAACTCCGGACGGTGCGGGCCGCAGCCTGCGCCGTCAGCTGTCGAGTTCGTCGAGGGTCTCGGGGTCGTCGCCGCGTAGGAACGTGCGGCCCTCCTCGCATTCCTCGTGAAGCGGGCACCAACGACAGGAGATACCCGGACGCTTGACGGGTGGGCGGCCCTCCACGGTCAGCTCGATGTGCATCTCGATGCCATCGAGTGCGCGGCGCAGGCCGGAACGCAGGTTGCCCTCAGTGACGTCTTCCACCTCGCTCTCCGCGTAATCGAGGTAGTACGTGACCAGCTTGCGCGGTGGAACCTGCTGACGCAGGGTCTGCACGACTGCGTAGAAGCGCAGATCGTCGCGGTGGTGGAACGAGCGGTAGCCGCTCTTGAAATCGACGATCAGCAGCCGGCTCTCGCGCCCGAACGGCTTGCCGACCTGGAGATCGACCTTTCCGGAGAGCTCGATGGTGCCGTCGGGCCGCCACTTCGCGGCCGCTTCCAGCACCGGGTGCGCCGAGAGCGGGAGTGGAGGGAAGTCCTGCAGGAATTTCGTGCAGCGATCGATGGCCCGGCTGCGCAGCTCGGCCCAATCGGCATCGCTGAGCCCGGCGACGAACGCGCCGCGACTGTCGGCCTGATCGGCCAGGCGGGCGAGCGACTCGTCGACGACGGTGGCGGGCGCCGGCTCGCCGCGCCAGTTGAGCGCCAGCTCGATCGCCTTGTGGGCCACGAACCCGGCCGCGGTGCTGGGCCGCCACTCGAAGTCGTTGGGCAGCAGGTGGAACACCTCGCACCCGTGGACCCGAGCGAGGAACGACTTGCTGACCCACAACGTCTCGCCGGCGAGCCGCTGGGACAGCTGGGCCACACCGTCGGTGGCTTCGGCCACGAACTCGCTGACGAATGCCGGGTCGAACACCACCGGCTCATCGGGCCGCCGCAGCAGCGCCAGTGTGCGTTCCTGCGTCGGGGTGAGTGCCGACCCCGGCGCCGCGCCGGCGGGCTCGGTGCCGTCGGGTGCAGCGGCCGCGACGGCGGTGGGGGCTTCGTCAGGCGGCTGCACGGATCCGACACTACCGATGGGGTGTCACAGGAATCCGCGTGACACCCTTCTGTCACGATCACTTCATGGCCACCAACCAGTCAGCACTCGATTTCGCCCACGCCGCCCGGCTGCTCGGGCGCGAAGCGCGTCGTCGCGGCCTGGTGGCCCCCAGCTACCGCTGCCCGCCGCGCATCGTGGGCGTGCAGCGGTCACTTCGCCGTTACCCCCAGGGTGGTGCTGTGGTCGCCGTTCAGCTCAAAGGCAGGCCCTGGCTGGCAGTGCTCGGCGACATGATCGAGGGTGTGGTCGTCGCCAACAGCCTGCTCCCGCCGCATGCCGATCGGTTGCGCACCGATCTGTGGCAGCTGGTCGGCGCACAGCCCACGCAAGTGCCCGCGGCCAAGGCCGTACGCGGCACGCCGCCTGCAACGGAGATGGCCAAGGTGGCCTGATGCTGTTGCCTGCCGCTACTGCGGCAGGAAGAAGTAGAGCACCACCGTCTGGCCCGGCGGCACGCTCGGTTTCGCGCCGGAGAGGTCGTCGGTGTCGAACGCCGCTGGCCCCATCGCCAGCACGATGAACAGGTCGCCGTTGGGAGCGAGGAAGCCGAACTCGACGGTGTCGTCGATGCCCAGGTCTTGGCTGCCCAATGACTGGAACCCTGCGTCGGCCAGCGTGGCTCCGAAGGCGTCAGCGGCGCCTTGTGCGTCGAGGGTGGTCGTGCGCGTCTCGCCGTAGCCGAGCGTGTCGGTGAGGCCCAGCGCGGCGTTCACTGCCGGCAACGACACGACCTCGCTGTACTCGGTGGGGATCACCAGATCGCCCCACCACTCGGGCTGCTCGATCGCAGGGTCGGGGTCGCAGACGGTGCCCTCGTCGGGGAGCGTCAGGTCGGCGAGAAGGGCACCCTCGATCTCGGTGACACATGTGCTGGCGAGGAGCTGGCCGTGGCCTTCCCCGGTGAACGTGACAAGTGCGGCGTTCGGGCCCATCGCCGCCGCCATCTCTTCGGCCCAGCGGAACGGTGTGGCCGGGTCGTTGGTGCCGCCGATCACCACGATCGGGCCATTGCCCGTGTAGTCCAACTGTGCCTGTTCCACATCGGTGCCCACCAGTTCGGCACAGCCATCGCTGTCGGTGTCGGTGAGGTCCTCGAGCGTCGTGTCGGCACCGAAGCGAGGTGCCTTCTCGAGGATCTCCTTCAGCAACGCTTCCGGGTCGTCGGGCGGCTGCGAGGTGATGCCGCTCGCGCAGCGAATGATGCCGAACGACTGGAACAACGAGGTGAACGTGCCGTCGGCGTTGCGACCGTTGTAATCGTCGGCCAGCGCGAAGATGCCGGCCGGGTCGCCGGCTTCCGCCTTGGCGAGCGCATCGGCCAGCACCGGCCACTCTGACTCCGAGTAGAGGGCGGCCGAGGTGGCGGTGCCGAGCGTGCTCTGGTTGCCCAAGCGGCCGTCGCTGTTGGGGATCGGGTTGTCGTCGAGTTTCGTCAGCAATGCGTCCCAGCGGGCGCCGACGTCGGGGGCATTGAATGGGCACGCCGCATCGTCCTGGCACCACTTGGCCCAGTCGTTGAACGCCCCCTCGAAGCCCACGAGCTGGGTGAGGTACTGCTCTTCGATGGTGTCGCCATTGGGCTCGTACGCGCTGTCGAGGACCATCGCTCGCACGTTGTCGGGGAACAGCGTGGCGTACACGCCGCCGAGGTACGTGCCGTAGGAGATGCCGAGGAAGCTGATCTGTTCGTCGCCGAGCCCGGCGCGGATCGTGTCCATGTCGCGGGCGGTGAACTCGGTGGAATAGAACTTCAGCGTGTCGCCGTAGCGCTCGATGCACCCGTCGGTGAAGCCCTGATCGGCCTCGTCGAGGAGCGCCTGCTCTTCGGGTGTGTCGGGTGTGTCGTCGAGGTACAGGTGCTCGTCCTGGAAGGCGTCGTCGACGCACTGGATGCCGTTGCTGCGGTCCACGCCGCGTGGGTCGAAGCCGACCAGGTCGAAGTGGTCGAGGCCGAGCTCGGCTTGGATGGTCAGGCCGCTGTACGCGATCGGGTCGAACCCGCTGCCGCCGGGGCCGCCGGGGTTGAACAGCACTGCGCCCTCACGATCGGAGGTTGCCGGTGCACGAACCATTGCGATGTCGATCGTCTCCCCGGTGGGGTCGTCGTAGTCCAGCGGCACGGGCAGCGTGGCGCACTCGAGCTCCTCGTCGGTGACGGCCTCGTCGTCGCATTCACCCCACTCGATGGTTGCGAGGTCGGGCCCGTCCGGGTCGGTGTCAGGGGTGCTGTCGGAGGACGCTGTGGTGTCGTCCGTCGTCTCGGGCGAGGTCTCGGCTGTGGAGGTGCGTTCCTGCACTTCCACGCCCGAGTCGGAGCTGCATCCAGCCGCGAGAACCGCCGCGGCGGTGAAGATGATGCCAAGAACCCGTCGCCTCGCTCGCATGGGGCCACCGTAGTGGCCGCCTATGCGTTGGTGACATCAGCAGGCTGGCGCGGTGGCTTCTGGGGCTGCTCCGTCCCACAGCGGCTTCCGGGGCTGATTCGTCTCCGACTCCGGGACGATCGGCGCATTACTTGCGGACGCAATGAAGCCGCCTTCTGGGGCTGGCCCGTCCCAAATCGGCAACAGGGGCTGCATCGTCTCCAACTCCGGGACGATGCAGCCCCGGAAACAAAGGGGTGAGTGACGCGGCAACCCCGCCGCGAGTCAGTCAGACCTGGCGGCCGAGGAACTTCAGGAACTCGGTCTGAGCGTCGTCACCCTCGGCAGCCTCGATCTTCGGGCCGAACACGCCGGGCATGCGGATCATCGCGTCCATCGGCTTGAGCCCGCTGTAGGCGCCGGCGACGGCGTCGGCATCGAGTTGCTCGTCGCCGCCGACTGCGCGGGCGAGATCCCAGGTGTGGACCAGGATGTCGGTGCACATCAAGCGGCCGATCGCCTGCTCGGCGGGCATCGGGCCGAACGGGCCCTGCACAGTGGTGCTGAGGTCGGCGGTGGAAACCGCCGCGAGTGCTGCATCGCGGGCGGCGTTCCAGCTGCCGACCGGGTCGGCGGCGTCGGCCTCGACAGCGGTGCTGCCAGTGAGGCCGGCGACGATGCCGTTCATCCCGCCGACGACGTGGCCGACGACGTCGGCAGCGGTCCAGCCGTCACAGGGGGCGGCGTTGCCCCAGGCATCGGCCGGCGCGGCCTGCACGCGGGCATCGAAACTGTCGACGAGTTGGGTGTAGCGGGCGATCACTTCTTGGCTCATGCACGCGAACGTACACCCAGTTACCCCCGACAGGGCCAGCGGTCAGCTGGCCTTTGCGGCCGCCCGTGGGAACACGCGCAGGAAGTTCGCCGAGTTGAACTTGTCGCTCACCGACTGCGGCATGCGTTGGAGGCTGGCCTCGAAGCGGGCGATCGGGTCGCGGCCGCCTTCGGTGTGCGGGTAGTCGCTGGAGAACAGGTACAGCTCGTCGTTGGACTGGTCGACGCAGCGGGCCACGTCTTCGAACACGAACGGGGTGAAGCCCATCTGCTCGGTGATCTGCTCGGAGGGTGTGCGGGTGAACCGCTTCAGCCCGTCGTCCACCCTCGAGTACGCCTTGTGGATGTGGTCCAGCTGCACCAGCATCTGGGGCACCCAGCCGGCGCCGAGCTCCACCGAGGCCAGCTTCAGCTGCGGGAAGTCCTCCAGCACGCCGTCGAGCACCATCATCGACACGAACGTCTCGATGCCCTGGTGCAGCACCGCTGCGTCGCGTGCGCGCACGTTCTCGCCGCCGCCCATCCAGTCGCGGGTTGCGGCGCGGCCGTTGTTGCTCCACGCCGTGCCGAGCTGCAACGGGTTGCCGCCGACGTGGAACACGACCGGCACCTGGGCCTCCTGCAGCATCGCCCAGATCGGGTAGAAGTCCACGTGGGTGGGGGAGCGTTCGCCGGCCAGGCGGTGCGGCACCCACATCGCTTCCAGACCGTGCTCCAGTGCCCACTGCACCTCGGCGATGGCCAGCTCCGGGTTCTCCAACGGGATCGCGGCGACACCCATCAGCCGCTCGTCGATCGAGCAGAAGTCGGCCATGTGGCGGTTGTGGGCGCGGGCGCCGCCGTAGCGCAGGCGGTCCTCGATCTTGCTGCTCGGGCTGAACGGCATGTGCAGGCTGTGCGTCGCGAACACCAGCTGCTTGACGAAGCCGAGCATGTCGGAGGCGACGACGCGGTCGTGCTTGTCGAACGAGCCGAGTGCCTGGATCTCCTTGACGTCCTGGATCATCCGGTCGCCGAGCGCCACGAGCGAGCGCTTGTGTTCCTCGCTGTGCCGCTTGCCGTTGCCGACGATGACGGCGACCTCTTCGTCGGTGACGATCGAGCGGCCGTAGTCCACCAGCGGCAATTCGTCGCGCAGATCGGGGTCCGCGTACGCCCGCAGGAAGTCGGGCAGCTCCATGATGTGCGTGTCGGCGTCGTACAGCACACGGTCACCGGCGTAGGTCATCGGGTTCCTCCAAGCTCGGGCGAGTCGGCCAAGTGTCGCACGTCGGACGCCGCGCGGCATACGATTGGGGGATGACGCCGCTCGAGTTCCGGCTCGGGATCTATCGCCACTTCGTCGAGGTCGGCAGCGCGCCCGGCCGCGCCCACCTCGCCACGATCGTCGGCGATCTGGCAGCGACCGACGAGCTGCTTCGGCAGTTGCACGAGCAGCACATGCTGGTGCTCGACGACCGCCCCCATCGCCTGGGCGAGATTCGCATGGCGCTGCCGTTCGCCGCCGAACCCACCGACTTCCGGGTCACCACCTCACGGGGTGTGTGGTGGGCGAACTGCGCGTGGGATTCGCTGGCGATGTTGGCCGCGCTGCACAGCGACGGTCGCATCGAGTCCACCTGGTCGGACAGTGGTGCACCGCTCGAGCTCCGCGTCGTCGATGGCGACCTCGACGACGTCGATGGTTTCATTCACTTCGCTCGGCCGGCGGTCGTGTGGTGGGACGACATCGTCCTCACTTGAAGCACCATCTGTTTCCTTCGGTCGAAGGAGCTCGAACCCGAGGTTGGTGCCACCGCAACGCTCGCGCAGATGTGGGAGCTCTCACAGGCGTGGTACGGCGACCGGTTGGATGCGTCGTATGCGCCGAGAAGCCTGGCCGCCACGCAGCAACTGCTCGATGACGTCGGGTTGACCGCCGCGTTCTGGCAACTCGCTCCAGGTGCGTGAGGCAGGGCGTCAACGCCGCCGGCAGTAACGTGCCCACAGGCCCGGGTGGCGGAATTGGCAGACGCGGGGGGCTTAAACCCCCCTTCTCGAAAGAGAGTGCGGGTTCGAACCCCGCCCCGGGCACCACATGTGAGCCGAGATGATGTGTGCTGAAGCCTCGTCGCTCTGCGGGGGCCTGGTATCCAGGTTCGCTGTCATGCATCGAGAGGCTGTAGACACCGCAGACGAGCGAGCCACCCGACACGGGTCAGGCAGTGTCGTCGGTCCACCGCAGGTGGGTGGAGCGGTGGGGGAGTTCATCGTCGGGAGTCTGTGTCAGGTACACCTTCAGGTCTCTCTTGTTGCCGGGTTTGCCATCGAAGTTCCCGATGATGACTGCGATCGTGGTCGGTGGGGCGGTCGGCTTCACGTAGATGGACTGGGTGATGTACCCGACGTGAGGTCGTCCCTCGGAGAGATACGGATCGAGCTGGCTGTACTCGCCGTCGAAGATCCAGCCATCGGTGGACATCCAGTCTTTGTACGCGGCTGTGAGTTCTTGGATCGTGTACCTGCTGACGCGAAAGCCGTCATGGGAGTCGTCGATCGGTTGCGCGGTAGCTGGCACGGGGATCCCGTGCACGCCGGAGTCCCCTCGTGTTGAGGGGACTCAAACTCTCAGCGATTTCGACGGTTGCAGTTGTTGTGATCGGTGCTGCGGCGGCATCGACGGGGTTGGCGACGTGAAAGCCTGCTGAACTCGCTGCTTCGCAGAGGCGGCGATCGGCACTACTGAACACCTCGGCACCTACGAGGTGTGCAGCCGCGAGATGCACGGCGTCGTAGCCCCGCAGGCTGTACGTCGTGGCTAGATCGCCAGCCAGTCGCATCAAATCCTCGTCGATCTCGACCACGGACATCTGTGACCACAGCATCTCCAGACCGGCTACCGCGCTGCGGAACGCTGCAGCAGTGATCCGTCGCTGTCGCTGGGCAGCAGCGAGCGCGGCGCGGGCCTCGACGTGAGCAACCCTGACCGTAGCCAGCACGTCGGGCTCGTCCCAGATCTCGGCGGCCTCTGCTGTGCCGACTTCGTCGATGAGCAGCTTGATGAGCGTGGACGTGTCGACGTAGGCGATCACTGGCGCTGCTCGGCCACCAACTCGCTGACCGGGCCGGATGCTCGGAGTGGCACTGGACGTTGGCGCACCTTCGACGTCGGTGGGCGAACGAGACCGGCTTCGATCAACGCTGCGAGTTTGTCCGTCGGCTCATCGGCGAGGCCGCTGAGCCGGGCGATGGGTCGACCGCGGTCGGTCACGACGACCTCGATGCCTGCCTCGACCTGATCGAGGTAGCGACTGAGGTTGTTCTTGAGGTCGCGAACCCCGACCTCGATCCGTGTCGATGTGGCTACCTTCATGAAGTCGAGTGTAGCTACTTGCAGCGGTGATATCGCGGGCTGTTCCCCGAATCGTGCTCCGAGTCGGGATCAGGAGTGTTCGGTGCCCTACTTCGCCGGAGCGATCGCGACCTGCCCATTCCTGCACAGGACTTGGCCGCACGGAATGGACCGCAGCGGACGAGACCGGATGAGACGGACGACGACGGTGGATGTGAGCAGGTCAGATGGACTCTGCCGGGTCTGCAAGCCGTGCGGGGTCTACGGGGCTCTTCGCGAGAGGGCTACATCTCGGGGACGTGAACTGACTCGGCGGAGCCACCGAGCGCGTCGGCGAGTTCGTCGAACGTCCACTGCTCCTGGCGACGCACCCAGGTCTCTCGGGGGTGCTGCCAGAGCGCGAGCTTCGATCCGTTGAACGTGACGAGCTGGCTTCGCAGGTGATCGGCTGCTGGGCTGCACAGGTAGACCACCACGCCGGCGATGTCGGCCGGGTCGCCGAAGCCGATCGATCGTGGCGACGGCGGTTCAGTGCCCCGATTCTCGGCGCGCTGTCGAACGCCCTCGAACACCACCTGGGTCATGTCGGTCTCCGCCACCGGCCACAACGCGTTGGTGCGGATGCCGAAACGTCGGAGCTCGACGTCCCACGAGTAGAGCATCCCCATCACGCCCGCCTTCGATGCCGCGTAGTTGGTCTGACCCACCGACCCGACGAACGCCGAGCCGGAGATCACCTGCAGCAGCAGGCCGTGTCCCTGCTGGCGCATCGCTCGTACGGCATGACGGCTCACCGACCACGTTCCCCGGAGGTTGACGGCGATCACCTCGTCGAACTCCTCGGGGGTCATGTTCGCGAGCGTGCGGTCGCGCACGATCCCGGCGTTGTTGACCACGGCGTCGAGCCCGCCGAACGTGCTGACCGCCGTGTCGACGAGCGCTTCTGCTACTGCATCGTCGGCGACCGACCCCACGACACCCACGGCAGCGCCGCCCGCCGCAATGATGCCGGCGACCACCTCGTCGACGAGCGCGCCGGTCGTGCCGTTGACGACGACGTGCGCACCCTGTGCCGCCAGCCCTTCAGCGAAGGCGCGGCCGAGGCCACGCGTCGATCCGGTCACGATGATGCGTCGCCCTGCCACGTGGTGCATCCGGTGAACCTTACGCGACACCTGGTGATGCGTCGATCGCCGGTCATCTCTCTGTACACCCCATGCGGTCACTGACACTCGTGGTCGCCGTCCTCGCCCAGCGACGAGCGCCCGCAAGATGGGATGCTGCTGAGCCGATGATGACCTTCACACACGGGGCATTGACGAGCAACCGGACAGCCATGAGCAAGTTCGTTCACAATCATGAAAGCGAACGAGCTTGCGCATTCATGAATGTGCAGGTACGCTCTCAACCATGAAGATCCGAACGGTGAACGAGCTCGGAGTAACGATCCGACGAGCGCGCAAGCAGCGCGGCTGGACGCAGGACGATCTCGCTGTGCGCGCCGGCATCAGCCGACGGACGTTGGTGGCGCTCGAGGGTGGCAACCCACGGGGCGAGATCGGCATCGTTGTTCGTGTGATCGCAGCCCTCGATCGTGAGCTGGCGATCGCCGAGCGCTCCAGCGGGGGAGGCGACGATCTGCTCGGCCACGTTCAAGGAGCCGGTGAGTGATCCGCGACCTTGCAACGTTCATCGACGGGCGGCGCGCAGGAACTGTCTCCCAGGACCGCAACGGCCGGCTGCGGTACGTGTACGACGCGGACTACCCGGCCGAGGCGACGCCGATGTCGCCCAGGCTGACCGTCGCCGGCGGTGAATACACCCATGCGGAGGTGGCACCGTTCGTCGCCGGCCTTCTGCCGGACAACGACCAGGTCCTCGATCGTTGGGGTCGGCTGTTCGGGGTGTTGCCGCGCAATGCATTCGCGATCCTTGCTCACGTCGGTTCCGATTGCGCTGGTGCGGTGCAGTTCGTGCCGTCCGACGCCGTTGGCGAACTCGACACCGGGACACTCGAGGCACTGACCACCTCCGACATCGCCCAGATGCTGCGCGACCTGCGCACCGATCCCTACACCTGGCAACAACCTGCGGGGGCACGAGGAGGGCACTTCTCACTCGCCGGCGCCCAGACCAAGTTCGCGCTGCACCGAACGGCCGATGGGTGGGCGCGTCCATCCGGGCGTATCCCCACGACGCATATCTTCAAACCGGCGATCCCCGGGATCGCGCATCACGACCTCAACGAGCATCTGTGTCTGAAGGCAGCGCAGCGGCTCGGGTTGCTGGCCGCCTCGTCCGAGCTTGCCCGGTTCGACGACGAGCGGGTGTTCGTCGTCGAACGCTACGACCGGCGCCGGGTCAATGGTGAGCTGCGTCGGCTGCACCAGGTCGACATGTGTCAGACCCTCGGCGTGATGCCCGACCTCAAGTACCAGCGCGACGGTGGCCCCGGCCCGGCCGACATCATCACCGCGATCCGCTCGGTGTTCGCCGGCGAGGCCGACGTCGACCGATTCGTGCAGGCGCTGATCTTCAACTGGCTGATCGCCGGCACCGACGCCCATGCCAAGAACTACGGCCTGGTGCTCAGTGGCACCAACGCCCGCCTTGCACCGCTCTACGACGTGGCGTCCGCCCTCGTGATGCCCGAGTGGAACTGGCACAAGTTGGAGCTCGCGATGCGCATCAACAAGCAGGGCAAGTTCAAGTACCTGCGCATCGAGGACTGGAAGAAGTTCGCTACGTCGGCGAACGTCGACTTTGGCGTCATCGAGACGGCCATCGCCGAGTACTCGCCGGCCCTCGTCGACGCGGTCGCCGACGCAGCGCGTCGGATGGACCTCGATGCCGACGAGCGAGCGTTCGCTGCTCGTTTCACCGATGCACTCGCTGAGCACATCTCGAGGGTGTTCCGCTGACCCTGCTCCTGTGTCGTGCGTGGAGGGGAGATGCCGAAGATGTCGGCGACCTCGGCGACAGTGAACGCGCGCCGCTCGTCGGGAGCGGGGTGTGTTCGTGCTCAGTCGGCGCAGGCGTCCGAGCAGACGGTGCACGCCGCGCCAGGCTCGGTGAGGATGACGCCGACCTCGCCGTCAGCAGCAGCGAGTGAGCCAGCGGGATGGGTCAGTCGGAACCTGCACTCGACGGTCCCGTCGGGCCATCGGACGCCGGTGAGGTCGGCGGGGACAGATTGGCTTCCGCCGGCTTCGAATGTCCGTTGAGATGATGAGTTCGTGGACATCGGATTGGATGATACGAGGGAGTGGACGCTCAGCCCTGGAGAGTGGCGAGGGTGATCGCCAGCTGGTCGCATTACGCGCCAGCTTCCTCGGGTTCGGCGTCGTCGTGGGGGCGCAGTTGGACTCGTCGGAGCGTCTGTGCGTTGAGGGCGACGACGATGGTCGACAGGCTCATCAAGATGGCGCCGACTGCTGGTGCGAGCGTGATGCCGGCCCATGCAAGTGCGCCGGCGGCGAGTGGGATGGACACGATGTTGTAGCCGGCCGCCCAGGCGAGGTTCTGGCGCATCTTGCGGTACGACGCCCTCGACAACTTGATGACACCGACGACCGAGCGTGGGTCGTTGCCGGCGAGGACGACGCCTGCGGATTCGATGGCGACATCGGTGCCGGCACCGATCGCCAAGCCGACGTCGGCGCGGGCAAGGGCCGGGGCGTCGTTGACGCCGTCGCCGACCATTGCGACCTTGTAACCGCGGGCTTGTAGCTCGGCGACCTTGTTCTGCTTGTCTTCGGGGAGCACCTCGGCGAAGACCTCATCGATCCCGAGCTCCGCGGCTACTGCGTCGGCGACCTGTCTGGCGTCGCCGGTGATCATCACGACTCGATCGATCCCGATGTGGTGAAGCTCGATGACTGCTTGGCGGGCCTCGGGGCGGATCTTGTCCTCGAGTGCGATCGCGCCGATGATCTGGTCGTCTCGAACGAGATGCAGCACGGTTGCGCCACGGCTGATCCATGTCTCGATGTCGCTGCGGATCGATTCGGGGATGGCGAGTGAACGTTCGCGGAGCAGGACGGGCCCGCCGATTGCGTAGCGGTGGCCGTCGATGATTGCTTCGACGCCACGGCCGGTGATCGCTCGGAAGTCGGAGGCCTGGGCGACGTCGCCGTGTTCGCGTGCGGCTGTGACGATCGCTCGGGCCAGTGGGTGTTCGCTGTCCAGTTCGACACCACCTGCGAGGCGCAGGACCTCGTCGGTGGACATGTCGTGGCCGGCGACGCCGGTGACGACGTGGCGGCCCTCAGTCAGTGTGCCGGTCTTGTCGAACAGCACGGCGGTGATCGTGCGCATACGTTCCAGGGCGAGACGGTCCTTGACGAGGATGCCGTTGCGGGCCGAGAGGGCCGTGGAGATCGCGATGACGAGTGGGATGGCGAGGCCGAGCGCGTGCGGGCAGGCGATGACGAGAACCGTGACGGTGCTGGTGATGGCCTGGTCGGTGTCACCGGCGATCGACCATGCGATGAAGGTGATCACCGCTGCCGCCGTCGCGATGTAGAACAACCATTTGGCGAACCGATCGGCCAGGACCTGGGCGCGACTGTTCGATGCTTGGGCTTCGGCAACGAGCCGTTGGATCCCGGCCAGCGCCGTGTTGTCGCCTACCGCGGAAATCCGGACCCGGATCGAGGAGTCGGTCGAGACGGTGCCAGCCACGACGCGATCGCCGACCGCCTTGAGCACTGCCTTCGATTCTCCGGTGATCATCGACTCGTCGAGCTCGGCTTCGCCGTCCTCGATCGTCCCGTCGGCCGGGACACGTCCACCGGCACGAACCAGCACCAGTTGGCCTTCGCGGAGTTCGCCCAGGGTGACGGTCCGCGTTGTGTCGTCCTCGATCACCTCGGCTTCGTCGGGGAGCATCGCTGCCAGAGCAGCGAGCGCACCTTGTGCTTGGCCGATTGCCTTCATCTCCTGCCAGTGGCCGAGCAACATGATCGTGACCAGAGCGGCCAGTTCCCACCAGAACTCGAGGTCGAACCAGCCAAGGCTCGACGCCATCGACGATGCCCACGCAACCGTGATCGCCATCGCGATCAGCAGCATCATCCCGGGTGCCCGGTCGCGTACTTCGTCGACGGCACCCTTGAGGAACGGCCAGCCACCCCAGAGGAACACGAACGTGCCCAGCACCGGGCCGACCCAGGCGACGCCGGAGAGCTCGTAGCCGAACCAGTCCATGACCATCTCGCTCGTGGCGATGACCGGGAGCGAGATCACCAGGGTGAGCCAGAACCGTCGCCGGAACGTCTCCGGGTCGTGCCCCGCATGCTTGTCATGCCCTTCGTGTCCGGCATGGCTGCCAGGTGCGGTGTGTGCGTCGTGATCGTGGCCGCCGGAGTGGTGATCGTGGTCCGAGTGGGTCGCGTCCACTCCTGTTGGATGCTCATGCATGGAATTCGTACTCATGAGTCCACCCTACCCCTAGGGGGTATATTGTAAACGTCAGTGTGACGAGGTGCACCCTTACTCGACCGTGACCTCGATCTTCATGCCCGCTCGGTAGTGGCCGGGCTGATGGCAACCGACCTCGTAGGTGCCGGGCTCGGTGAACGTGTAAGAGAGCTCGCCGGAGTCGCCCGGCTGGACCGTGATGGCAGCCTGGTCCATCGAGTGGCCCGACCCATTGCTCATGTGGGCCATCTCGTCCTCGTGTTCCATCTGGGCGTCCGCGTCGCCGATGAACGCGTCGTGGGCGATCTTGCCGGTGTTGGTGAACCGGAAGTCGATCGTCTCGCCCGCCCCGACGGTGAGCGACGTCTGGTCGAACTTGATGTCCTCCATGGCGATGTCGACGGCCCTGGTCCCCTCGGGCGCCACGGCCGCATCAACTGTTGTGGCCGAACTCGATTCACGAGTCTCTCCGCACGCGGCGACGAGCGCGCCCAGTGCCACGAGGGCGGCGATCAGGGGGAGGCGGTGAACTTTGTGCGTCATTGGATGGTCCTCTTCTGGTTCTCGATCTGGGTGCGCCGGTGCACCCAGCTGTTCGAGCACTCTGGCCTTCCGGTGTGCAGAACGTGTGGAGGTCGGGTGAAGGCCGTCTGGTTTCGGCTCGCGTGCCCACTGGCGGGTCGCGGCCTCGTCGTAGAGTCGACCCGTGAGCGTGACCGTGCTGGTAGTCGAGGACGAGGTGAAGATTCGCGACCTCGTACGCCGCTATCTCGAACGCGAGGACCTCGCGGTGGTCACGACCGGTTCAGGCGCGGAGGCGATGTCGATCCTCGAGCGCGGTGGGATCGATCTGCTCGTACTCGACCTGAACCTGCCCGACGTCGCCGGCGAGACGATCGCCGCGGAGTTTGCCGGTCGGCTTCCGATCGTGATGCTGACCGCCAAGTCGGGGGAAGCAGACCGCATCCACGGCCTCGAGCTCGGTGCCGACGACTACCTGACCAAACCGTTCTCACCACGCGAACTCGTGCTGCGCGTGCAAGCCGTGCTTCGGCGTAGCGCTGTGTCGGCCGTCGACACGTCCGTCAGCTCGTTCGGTGGCGGGCAGCTCGTCATCGATGAGGTTCGGCACGAGGCGGCCATCTCAGGGGCCGTCGTCGAACTGACGCCGACCGAGTGGTCGCTGCTCACCGTATTGGCATCGTCGCCGGGCCGGGTGTTTTCGCGGAGTGAGTTGGTCAATCGGGTCCGTGGGTACGAGTTCGACGGCTACGAACGGACCGTCGACTCGCACATCAAGAACCTGCGCCGCAAGATCGAGCCGAACCCCCATGATCCGACAGTGGTGGAGACCGTGCTCGGCGCGGGGTATCGGCTCGGCCTGTCGCGGGATCGGGTGTGACGGTGACACGTCGTCCGCTGCTGGGCCCGCTCGGTGTTCGTCTCGCGTTGGCGTTCCTGACGGTCGCTCTGGCGGCGGTCGCTGTGTTCGCCGTGCTGACGATGTTGTCGGCACGCAACGAGGTGTCGGGGCTCACCGACCGCCAGCGTGAGGACGACTTGTCTGCCACGGCGATCGCAGCCGGTGATGCCTACCAGCGCGCAGATGGTTGGGCCAATGCGGATCTGGCTGGCGCGGCCGCGGTCGCGGCGAGGAGCCAGGCGACGCTGACCGTCGTCGACGCCAACGGCGATGTGGTCGCCGCCCCGACCGACGCGCTGGCGTCGATGATGATGCAGATGCACGGCCTCGCGTCGGTGGACACGCCGAGAGGCGACCCGGTCTCGGCCGCCGTGGTGGTCGACGGTCAACCCGTCGGAGCCGTGATGCTGCGGTTCCCCACGCAGGCGATGGCGGCTGAGCGCCACGTCCGCGACGCGCTCGCGAGAACCGCGATCCTGGGTGTCCTGATCGCTGCGGGGGTGGCGCTCGTCGTCGCGCTCTACGTGTCGGTCCGGGTGACTCGCCCCGTCACGGCGCTCACCACCGCCGCGGGTGACCTCGCTGCCGGCCGACGCGACACCCGGGTCGATACCGACGGCCCCGGCGAGTTGCGAACACTCGCCGAGGCGTTCAACGAGATGGCCGATCACCTCGACCGCGAAGACCGGCTCCGCCGCAATCTCGTTGCCGATGTCGCCCATGAGCTGCGCACGCCGCTCGCGATCCTGCAAGGGTCGACCGAGGCGCTCCTCGACGGAGTCGACCAGCCGACGCCGGAAGTGCTCGGGTCGCTCAACGACGAGGTGACCCGCCTGCGACGCCTTGTCGGTGACCTGGAGACCCTGGCCGCCGCCGAAGCCGCTGGTCTGCGCCCTCGCACCGATCGGGTCGATCTCGCCGCGGTCGCTGTATCTGCCGCTGACCTCCTGCGCCCCTTGGCCGACGACCGCGAGATCACGCTCACGGTCGACGCCGAGCCGGCAGCGGTCATCGGTGATGCCGATCGTCTGCACCAGATCGCTGTCAACCTGATCGCCAATGCCGTGAAGTTCACCCCCGCCGGCGGTGCGATCACCATCAGCACCCGCTCGGACGGAACCACCGCGTCGCTCGAGGTGGTCGACAACGGCCCGGGCATCCCTGATCAGGACCTTCCGCACGTATTCGAACGTTTCTGGCGCGGCGTGAACGGCGACAAGGCCAGCGGCAGCGGCATCGGTCTCGCAGTCGTCGCCGAGCTGGTCGCCGTGCACCAGGGCACGGTGACCGCCGGCAACGTGTCGGGCGGGGGAGCGCGACTCACCGTCGCGATGCCGGCGGCGCCCCCGCAGTAGACCCAAATGCGCGCGACGAAACCGCGCCGCGTACACATTGTCTCCATCCGCCCTCCACATCCGCAGCGCACCATGGTCCTCGTCCAAGGAGGAACCATGAAGCCACAAATTCGAACACTCGGTGTCATCGGCGCCACGGTGGTGACCGCAGGGCTGGCGCTCGGGCTCTCGTTCACCGGCAGCTCCGCCGCCACCGGCACCAACCAAACCACCCCGCCGACGATCTCGATGCCGATGAGTCAGATGCCAGACATGGACTCGATGATGACCGGCGACCACAGCGGGATGGCCGCGATGATGGGCTCCGCCGACATGTCGGCCATGCACTCGATGATGCACGAGATGATGAGGGGCACCATCGACGACGAGCACCGCGCCCAATGCGACGAGGCCCATGCCGCAATGACCGGCGCGATGACGACAGCGCCCGCCCAGGGGCAATCGCAACACGAGGCGCATCACGATGGGACAGAGTCATGAACCACCGTCACCATCTCGTGATGGTCGCCGCAGCTATCGGTCTCGCAGTGTGGTTCCTCGTCGCTGGCACCGGTGGCGCCGCCCTTGCCGGGCTGAGCCTGGCGCTGCTGATCTGCCCGCTGGTGATGGGCGCCGTGATGTGGCTGCTGATGCGCCAGCCCCGATCAGCACCTCAACAGCCCGCGGGTGACCCGCACAGCGAGCATGCATCGGCGGGACAGCGATGAACGCCCGACCGTGGTTGAAGATCGTCGGCCTCGAACTCGCAGTGCTCGCACTGATCGGGCTCGGCATCGTCGGACTGATCCGCGGTGCCAGCGGGCCCGACGCCGCTGACGCGGTGGCCGCCTCGCCGGTCGTGACGATCGACTTGTCGACCGTCACGCCGGCCATCGCCGACGACTACCACTACGCCGCCGACCACCTCGCCGACCTGGCGCAGATCCCCTGCTACTGCGGCTGCGACCACAGCCTCGGCCACCGCAACCTCGCCGACTGCTACATGACCGCCACTGGTGCATGGGACGCCCATGCCTCGGGCTGCGCGGTCTGCGGCAACGAGACCGCGACGGCCCGCGAGCAACTCTCCGCCGGCGTGCCGATCGCCGATGTGCGCACCTCGATCATCGACCAATACGGACCACCCCCATCACTGTTCAGCTCTGGAGCATCGTCATGACCAACACCACCACCCGCCGCGTCGAACGCCGGCGCGCCCACCGCAACCACTGGATCCTCGGCATCGGCACCCTCACCGTCGTCGCTGTCATCACCGCGTTCGCCCTCACCAGTGGCGGAGCATCAGCCGACACAGCGGCGACGCGCACAGGTGAGACGAACTCGATGGGCATGCCGATCATCGCGACACCCGGCGTCGGCAGCGGCGTCGCCGAAGTCGACGGGGTTGCCGCAACGCCCAGCCTGTGGGCCCTCGGACGCATCGCGCTGAACGTCGCTGTGCGACCCAATTGGACGTTCGAGAACACCGGTACCCAGGCCGTGACCCTCGGCACGCCTCACGTCGAGATCAAGGAGGGTTGCTGCCCCGGCGTCCTCACCTACACCGGCGCCACTACCCTCCAGCCCGACCAGTCCACCGAACTGACCTTCGAGCTGTCGATGCACCCCGGTATGGACGGCGCCCACGACATGACGCTCCACGTGCCGGTGCAGTACGCCGACGGCACCAACTCGGTCCTCGACCTGGCCGTCACCGGCGACTTCCGCGACTGACGCGCGCCCGAACTGATCACAAGTCTCACGTACCCACAGAACACAACGAATGGAGGCCGTGATGCACGGCAACTGGAACTACGACATGCACGACGGATTCGGCTGGGGCTGGATCCCGATGGCAATGATGATGCTGCTCGTCTGGGGCGGCCTGATCTGGCTCGGTGTCGCGCTGCTCCGGCGCGCGGGCACTCACGAGCAGACGGCCGTGCCCGGCCCGCCGACTCCGCAGCCGCTGAACCCGCAGCAGATCCTCGCCGAACGTCTTGCACGCGGCGAGATCGAACCCGACGACTACCGCATCCGCCTTGAAGCACTCACTGTCGCACGACCGTGAGTTCGCAAAAGGCTTCCGACTCGCGAAGGGACCACCAGATCCACCGCCGATTCGTCACCGTCTCGTCGCATGGTCCGCTGGTGACGGATTCGCCGCTTTGCCAGGGCGGCTCGTCTCTCGTGGTTCCGTCAGTCGGCGGCCTCGGTGCCGCCTGCGTCCTTCTGAAGGGTGGTGGTCTGGACGGCGGAGTCGGTGGCGCTGACGGTGACGGCGACATCCAGCGCGTTGGTGTCGGTGTAATAGAGGCTGAAGTCGTTGACCGGGAAGTGGTCGGGCGCGCCGGTGTTGTCGAAGTGGGCGATGCGTTGCCCGCCGGCGGGGATGGTGAAGTCGGCGGGCAACCGGAGGTAGTAGTTCTCGGTCACGCTCGTGGCCGGATCCGTGAAGGTGTAGAAGATCTCGAAGCCCGAGAGCTCACTACTGCTGGTATTGGTGAGCGCGATTTCCAGATGGTCGCTGACGGCCTTGCCGGCGCTATCGACGTTGTTCTCGACAAGTACGGAGTCGATCGTCAACGCCGGGACGGTGGAGCTGTTGGTGATCGGGTTGTCGGCGACCGGAAGGACCGGCCCGCCGGAGGGGGCTGTTGCCGCTTGGGTCGTAGGGGTGGCGGTCGACTTCCCGCCGCAGGCGGTAAGGGCGCCGCCACCGGCAAGAAGTGCAGCCGTGAGCAGCGCGGCGCGAAGGCGCTTGGTCTGGACGGTGGTGTTCATCGTGTTCCTTCGTTGGGGATGGTTGGTTGGTTGCGGAAGGTGCGGCGCAGGCCGGCGTAGAGGGCGGCGGAGTAGGCGATGAGCCACCCGATGTCGTTGCGTGTCTGTCCGAGCAGCCACGGGAGGCTGAAGGTGCGGTACCGCTCCTTGACGTCGGTCATCGCGAACGAGAAGCGTTCGAAGTGTTTGGCGAGCGACGCTTCTTCGGTCCAGGTGCGGATGCGTTCGTAGGTGGTGAAGTGGGTGAGGATCTGCACTTCGCCGTCGTGGCCGAGGCCGAGGGCTTTGAACAGGCCGCCGGGGATCTGGTTGTCGGCGTCCATGGTGTCGCCGATCTGGGGAAAGACGAGCACGACGATGAGCCAGATTCCGAGGGCGATCATCAGTCCGTTGGCAGCAACTCGGGACGTGGCTGTGGCGATCGCGCCGAGGCAGTAGAAGGCGCCCATATAGACGATCGCGGCGAGGTAGCCGAGGAACAGCTTGAGGGCTTGGGTGGCGTCGATCCAGTCGTGGCCGATGGTGCCGACGCAGACGATGCCGACGACAGCGGTGACGACGACGAGTGTCGCGATCACCCCGAGTGCCCCGAGGAGGCTGCCGGTGGCGAGTTCGCCGGAGGTGACGGGTCGGGAGCGGATCAGCGGCAGGGTCCGGTTGGTGCGTTCTCGGGAGACGGTGAGGTAGCCGAGGGCGATGGAAATGACTGCGCCGATGATCTCGAGATACTCCATTGCGCCGCGCAGCAACGACAATGCAGCCAGGGGTGAGGGGGCGATGCGGCCGAGCCCACTGTTCTTCGCCGCGTCGACGTAGGCTTGATAATCGGCGAGTTTGCTGGCGTAGTCGACCGATGCGATGTACACGGAGACCGCGGTGACGGTGACGAGGATGCCGAGCAGGACGATCAGGATCCTGCTGCGCACGGCAGAGCGATACTCGTGGCGGGCGAGGGTGAAGATGCGGTTGGTCGAGTCACTCACTGTTGGCGCTCCTGGAGAAGTCGTGGCGCTGCACGAGGCGCACGGTCAACAGCGCGAGGACGATCACGAGACCGGCGATCGGCAGGATCCGTTGGATGGTCCGCCCGACCGACTCCGCGGTCGCGGCCTGGAGGATCTGCCCGCTGGCTTGTTTGTATTGCTCGACGACGGAGTAGGGCCGCAGCGTGGAGGTGACCTTGAAGAAGGTCTGCGACGTGCTGGCCGGATCGGTGATCGGGTTGAGTGATTGGGTGGGTCGCAGCCCGGAGGTGAACTGGGGGATCACGAACGTGATCACCAGCCAGGCCCCCATCGCCGACAGCAGCGCGATCGACCGCCGCCGGGTCATCAATACGGTGACCATGCCGATCAGCGCGAAGACCATCAGGTACAGCCATGACAGGGCGTAGAACAGCCCGAGGCGCCCGAAGTCGCCGGCGGCGATGGTGTGGTTGACGACGAGCAGCGAGGCGACGCTGACGAGCAGGCTGGCGGCCAGGACGACGGCGAGGACGGCGGCGGCGCTGGCGATCTTGCCGAGCACGTAGCTGGTGCGGGTGATCTGGCGGGAGAACACGAGCCGGCCGGTGCCGTTGGTTTCGTCGTCGATGATGCTCAGGTGCCCGAGGATGAGAGCGAGCAAGGCGCCGATGAGCGGGATGTAGACGACCATGTTCGACAGCAACGACAGGGTCGGCTTGAGCAGGAACGGGTTCGGCGGTGCCGGTTTGCCGGTGGACGCGAGGAGCTTGACGGCTTCGTCGTAGACCCGCACGATCGTCTGGTGGCTGGACCAGCCGAGCACCCCGGCGAGGGCAGTCATCGTCAGCAGGGTGGCCATCAAGGCGAGGAACACCCGTTGACGCCGCAGCGACAGCACCTGATGCGATGCGATGGTGGCGATCACGACGCTGTTTCCATGCGGACGTAGATGTCCTCGAGGGAGGCGTCGTCGGGGAACCGGCGGGTGGTCTCCTCGATCGAGTCCTTGTAGATCAGTTCGCCGTGGTTGAGGACACCGATGGTGGTGCACACCTTGGACACTTCGCTGAGCAGATGGGTGTTCATGAACACCGTCATCCCGAGGTCTGCGTTGAGGCGCAGGATCGTGGCACGCAACTGGCGCACGCCGAGCGGGTCGAGTCCTGAGGTGGGTTCGTCGAGGAAGAGCACCTTTGGGCGGTGGACGATGGCTTGGGCGATGCCGATCCGTTGGCGCATGCCGGTGGAGAACGATCCGACCCGCTTGTTGGCGAGCTCCGCGCACTCGAGGTAGTCGAGGGTTTCGGCGACGGCCTTGCGGGGCTCGGTGACGCCGGAGAGCTTGGCGAAGAATTCGAGGTTCTCCGCCGCGGTCATGTGGCCGTACATGCGGACCTCGGCGGGCAGGTACCCGATGCAGTGTGTGACGTCGCGTCGTTCGGCGACGACGTCGTACCCGCACACCTTGGCGGTGCCGGAGGTGGGTTCGATCAGGGTGGTGAGGATGTTGATCGCGGTGGTCTTGCCGGCGCCGTTGTGGCCGAGGAATCCGAAGATCTCCCCGGCCTCGATCGTCAGGTCGATGTCGCGCAACACCGGGTCGGTGTCGTAGCGGTGGCTGAGCCCTCGTAGTTCGATGACTGGACTGTTCACAGGTCCTCCTGCACGTCGGTTCTCATGAGAGCGACGGTACGGAAGGGCCTGCCAGCGCCCGGGCGGCCCTCGGCCAGAACACGGCCAGAACTCGCGCCTCGTCGGCGGCCGTTGGAGCGGGTCGTGTCAGGTCGGCTGGTGGGTTGGGAGTTCGACGGTGAAGGTCGCGCCGTGTGGATCGCTGTCAGTGACAGTGATCGAGCCGTGATGGCTGGCGACGACGTCGGCCACGATCGCGAGACCGAGTCCGGTGCCGCCGGTGTCGCGGGTGCGTGCGGTGTCGACACGCACGAAGCGTTCGAAGACGATGTCGCGGACCTCGGCTGGGATTCCGAGCCCGTCATCGGCGACCTGCAGCTGAACCGTCGCCGCCTGCTTCGTCAGGGTGATGGTGATGCGGTGCTCGGCGTGCTCCTCGGCGTTGTGCACGAGGTTGCGCATCATGCGGTGCAACTGTTCGGGGTCACCGTCGACAATCGCGGACGAGTCGGCACCTAACACGTTCACGTCGACATCGTTGCGGCGGATCCCGCCGGCTGCGTCGGCCGCGACCTCGAAGAGATCGACCTGCTGATGTGGCCGTTGCTGATTGGAGTCGAGCCTGGCCAGGAGCAACAGATCTTCGGTGAGGTGCTGGAGCCGTTCGACGTCGCCGAGGGTGTCCCGGGCGACGTCGTGCCATGCTGTCCGCTCGGGGTGGGTGACCGAGATCTCCAGGTCGGCACGGAGGGCAGCGAGCGGCCCGCGCAGTTCGTGGCTGGCGTCGGCGACGAAGCGGCGTTGCTGCTCGGCCGAGCTGTCAAGTCGTGCGAGGGTCTCGTTGACGGTGACCGCCAGCTCACCGATCTCGTCGTGTGTCTCGGGTACCGGTACTCGGCGATGGAGGTCGCTGGCGGTGATGTCGGCCATCGTGCGCGTGATCCGGCGCACCGGTCGCAGTGTCCGTCCGACGGCCCACCACGTGACCGCGGCAACAACGAGCACGAGCAGGGGTAGCCCGATCGCGAGCACCGTGATGACTGCGGCTGACGTGTCGTCAGCGTTCTCCAGGCTTTCGCCGGTGTACACGGTGACCACGCCGGCATCCGTCGTGGTGTTCAGCGCGATCACCCGCATCGCGTCGGCCTGGTCGAGCGGATCGATCGGAATCGTGAGCACCAATGGCGTCGTGCCGGATGGCTTGACGGACGAGACGGCGGGTTCGCCGTCGATGTTCCCGGTCGACGCGATAACCGTGCCCGTTTCGTCGACGACCTGCACGAACGCCGACTCCTCGCCGGGTAACGCCAACGTCGTTGGAAGGGCGCCGGCCTCCGCCAATGCGGCGACATCGCGAGCGCGCAGCGTGGCGGCGGTCGTCGCGGCGGTATCGAGCCGGCTGCGCACCAACCCGACCAGCAACACCGCACTGACCGCGAGCGCGATGCCGACGGTGAGCACCGCGACGGCGGTGACCCGCAACCGGAGCCCGACCCGGCGCCGGACTCGGTCAGCGGCCATCAGGAACGAGGCGGTAGCCGGAACCTCGAACGGTACGAAGACTGTGCACGCGGAACGGCTTGTCGATCTTGCGGCGGATGTTCGACATGTGCACCTCGATCACGCTCGGGTCGCCCTCGTAGGCGAAATCCCAGGCATGCTCGAGCAGGTCGGCCTTGGAGACGACCTCGCCGTTGCGGCGGGCGAGGAACTCGACGATCGAGAACTCCTTCGCCGTCAACTCGATCACCTGGCCGCCCCGACTGCACGTCCGCGTCGCAGGATCGACGACCAGATCTCCCACCGTCAGCTGCACCGGTCGCTCTGCCGCGCCGCGTCGCAGCAGCGCCCGGAGGTGCGCGACGAGCACCACATAGGAGAACGGTTTGGTCAGGTAGTCATCGGCGCCGGTGTCGAGCGCTTCGGCCTCGTCGAGATCGCCGTCTTTGGCGGTGAGCATCAGGATCGGTGTCCAGTTGCCCAGCTCCCTCAGACGTGCACAGACCTGGAAGCCGTTCACCTTCGGCAGCATGATGTCGAGCACGATCGCGTCGTAGGCGTTCTCCGACGCCAGCCACAGGCCTTGTTCTCCATCGAGGGCGTTGTCGACAGAGAAGCCTTCGGCCTCCAACCCGCGCCGCAGCGTCGACGCCAGCCGCTTGTCGTCCTCGACCACCAGGATCCTCATGACCACAGCGTGACAGACCGAACCTGAAGCCTGGCCGAAGTGCGGCTTCAGGTCGCTTCGGGTCGGCTCAAGGTTGCGAAGCGCACCCTGGCCACATCGGAACGGAACTCCCGACCCGAGCAACACGAAAGGACCCTTCCCATGACCTCCCGATTGAAGAAGGCCAGTTACACCGCCATCATCGGTCTCGGCCTGTTCGCCGGCGCCGCCGGCATCGCCGCTGCGACTGGTAGTAGCGGTGGCACTCCGGCCCCCGCCTCGCCTGCCGTGGTCGCTCCGACCCCGGCAGCCGACACTCCGGCAGCGAAGGAAGCCCCGGACGCCAACGAGGCTCCCGGCGACACCGGGGTCAACTGCGAGGACGGCATCGACACCGCCACCGGCGCCGAATGCGACGGCGGCCCCGCAGCCGCACAAGCCGACGAGGCCACCGAGGCTCCCGAGGCTCCCGACGCCGCCGAAGCCAACGACGCGACCGAAGCCAACGACGCGAACGCGACTGGCAGCGACGAGGCCGACGGCGTGAACTGCGAGGACGGCATCGACTCCGCCACCGGTGCCGAGTGCGATGGTGGGCCGTCGGCCAACCAAGACAACGATTCCAGCGAGCCGGCAGGCGTCGAGGACGCCAACGACTGAACCCGACTGGACGGTTGTCATCTGCAAGGAGGGGAGGATCGAATCGATCCTCCCCTCCGGCGCGCAGCGAGAGCCATCACGTCGGGGTTCGAAGGGTTCGTTGCAGAACGATGTCGATCTGCGGGTGGGGTGCGTCACGCGTGATGGTCAACCGTCCCGGCAGCGCCTCGACGAGCCGGCGAGCCAAGGGCAGACCCAGCCCGTGAAGGGATGTGTCGTCCTGATGTGACGGCGGTTCGTCCTGCGTCGTCGGGGTGCTGAAACCCGGTCCTTCGTCGGTGACCGAGATCGTGACGGTCGTCTCGGTGACCGTGTGGTCGACGCGAACCTCGCCTGCACCGTGTCGAAGGGCGTTGTCGACCAACACATCGAGCGCGTGACGAAGTACAGCGGCGCTGCCGCGCACCGTCGGCGCGTAGCGAGCAGCGGCGATCGCCAGCGGGCGGTCAGCATGATTGAACCGGCCCCGCCAGTTCTCTTCGATCTCGGCGAACACCTCGGCGAGAACAAGGGGAGCAGTGGCGATCTCGGAGGTTCGAGCGATGGTGAGCAGCTCGGTGATCGTCCGTTCCAGCCGGTCGATGTCGCTGAGCGCCTCGTGAAGTACTTCCGTGTGATCAGCCCTCGGGAAGGCCAGTTCGGTTTCGATCGCGGCTCGCAAGCCGGCGATCGGGGTTCGCAGTTGATGCGATGCATCGGTGCTGAACGAACGCTCTCGGCTCACGAGGTCATCGAGTCGGCGCGCTGTCACGTTCAATGCCTGGCCTGCCTGATCGAGCTCAGGGACGCTACTGTGAGGTACATCGATCGTGAAGTCGCCGTCGCCGAGGTCGACCGCCGCATCCCGGAGGCGCCTCACCGGTCGTGCCAACCGGCCGGCGAGCACGTAGCCGATCGCCGCACCGATCACCAGCACGCCGACGGCCAGGGCGGCGAGCAGTGTGACGATCCGGCGCGTCCGCGAATCGCTGGCCGCGGTGGACTGCTCAGCGCGGATCACGCCGATCACCCGCTCGTCAGCAGCGACCGGAACGGCGACGACCCGAGCGCCACTGAGCTCGACGTCGGCGATCCGATTGCCGAGAGCCTCCGTCGTCGACGCGTCAGCGACCGCCGGCCCCGATCCGGCGATCAGCGCGCCGGTGTTGTCGTAGAGCGCGAGGACGATCCCATCGCTGTTCGTCGGGAGTTCCACCGGATCGTTACTCGTCGCGAAGTCGGCCGGCACCTGTCGCGACGCCAGAACGGCCGCGCGCTCGACTCGCAGCGCGGCGTCGTCGTCGACGAAGCGTTGGACGACGATCGCCAACGGGACACCGAACAAAACGACCGCCACCGTCGTCACGGACAGGATCGCGGCGAGGATCCGTCGCCTCACGACAACTCGAATCGGTAGCCGACACCGCGCAGGGTCGTGATCCGGCTGACGCCGTCAGCGGGATCGATCTTGCGGCGCAGCGCTGCGATGTGGAAGTCGAGGGTCTTGGTCGAGCCGAACCAGTGCTCGTCCCACACGTCAGCCATCAGCGTCTCGCGTGACACAGCGTTGCCGGCATCACCCACGAGGCGCGCCAGCAGGTCGAACTCCTTGGCCCGCAGGACCAACTCGTCGCCGTGAACCCATGCGCGTCGGGCATTGCCGTCGACGACCAGATTGCCCACTGTCGCCCGCGATTCGCCGCGTGGTTCGGCCCGACGGAACTGCGCACGCAGACGTGCCAGCAACTCGGCGAGCTTGAACGGCTTGGTGATGTAGTCGATCGCACCGGCATCGAGGCCGACCACCACATCGAGCTCCTCATCGCGAGCAGTGAGCATCACCACATCGATCGTCGAGTCACCCCGATGGATCTCCCGGCACACCTCGAGGCCGTCCATGTCCGGTAGACCCAGATCCAACAGCACCAGATCTGGGCGCATCGCGGCCACCGCGGTCAACGAGCCTCGCCCGGTCGACTCCCAACGGGCCTCGTAGCCACTTCCCTCGAGGGCGCGCAGCAATGTCGCTCCGATGCGTTCGTCGTCCTCGACAATCAAGATCCGTTCACCGGGCACGACCCAACGGTACGGCAGCCCGACCGGTGATCGCAGCCATCGTGACCAGTTCTGGCCGTCCGCTCACCTTCACCTGTGGACCCCCTCGACTGCCCTTCGAAGCCGCACGGCGCAGTGGCCGGCGGTGCGCGCAGCATCGGACCAGCGCTCCGCCTTGGATCAACGATTTACCGAGCGTTGAACGTGGGATGACCGAACCAATCGCTCGAGACCCGCATGCTCATCTCAACGAAATCGAAAGGACCGCCATGTCTCACCCCCAGTCAATGCTGCACCCGTCCCCCGAACTGCGCGCCAAGCTGAGCAAGGTCCCCGAGGTCACGCTCTACTTCTGGGTCATCAAGGTGCTGTGCACCACCGTGGGCGAGACGTTCGCCGACTTCATCAACGGCAAGCTCGGCGACAACCTGAACACCACCACCCTCGTGATGGGTTCGCTGCTGGCGGTTGCGTTGGTGGTGCAGTTCCGCGTGCCTGAGTACATCCCCGGGGTGTACTGGGTGGCCGTCGTGTTGATCAGCGTCGTGGGCACACTGATCACCGACAACATGGTCGAGCACTTCGGTGTATCGCTTAACACCAGCACCATCGTGTTCGCCGTGTTGATGTTCGCGTCCTTCGGCGTCTGGTACGCCAGCGAGAGAACTCTGTCGATCCACTCGATTCACACCGCCAAGCGCGAGGCGTTCTACTGGGTGGCCATCCTGTTCACCTTCGCGCTCGGCACCGCCGCCGGCGACCTGATCGGCGAGCAGTACAACCTCGGCTACTTCAAGTCAGTGCTGCTGTTCGCTGGCATCATTACTGTCATCGCTGTCGCACACCTCAAGTTTCATCTCAATGCCATCTTCGCCTTCTGGGCGGCGTACGTCATCACGCGCCCGCTCGGCGCCTCAATCGGCGACCTGCTGTCGCAGCCCCGTACGGTCGCTGCGGACGCCGACCCTGGAACCCAAACAGGCCTCGGCCTCGGAACCACCGTCACGAGCATCATCTTTCTTGCGGCGATTCTGGGGGTCGTGCTCTACATGACGAACCTCCAGCGTCGCCAGCCCGTGCTCATCGACGAAGCCGAATAGAGGGAGACCGGGTGGATCGGCGAATCCTGGTCGTCGAGGACGACGAATCCATCGGACGGATCGTCGCCGAGTCGCTCGAAGCCCACGGTTACCGGGTCGAGTGGTGCACTGGTGGCGCCTCGGCGATGTCGGCGATCGGCCGGTCCATCCCGGATCTTGTGCTCCTCGACGCAGGCCTGCCTGACATCGACGGATTCACGCTGTGCCGCCAGCTGCGCGAACAACATCCTGATCTACCGATCGTGCTGGTCACCGCACGAGACGCCGAGATCGACGTCGTCGTCGGTCTCGACGCCGGTGCCAGCGACTACGTCACCAAACCGTTCTCGATGAACGTGCTCCTCGCCCGAGTTCGCGCCCACCTCCGCGCCACTGCGGTAGGCCCCGACGAAGCCCTCGAACTGGGCACCCTGAGGGTCGACCCGGCCGCCTACGTCGCGACCGTGGACGGCGCACCGGTCGATTTGCGTCGCCGCGAGTTCGAACTGCTCGCCCTGCTGTGCCGCGAAGCGGGTCGGGTCGTCACCCGCGAACGGCTCCTCGCCGAAGTGTGGGACCTGCACTGGGAGACCTCGACCAAGACCCTCGACATGCACGTCATGGCATTGCGCCGCAAACTTGGCGATGCGATCGAGATCGCCACGGTCCGCGGGGTCGGCTACCGGCTGGTGGCCCCTTGAGGCGTCGCATCACCGAAGCCATCGTCGGCGTCTCCGCTCTGATCCTGCTCGTGCTCGGGATACCACTGGCCCTCGCCGTCCACCAGTCGATCCTCGACTCGGAAGTCGTCGAGCTGCAAGCCACCGCCGCCCGAACTCTTGCCGAGATCGCCGTGCCTCTGGACCCAGAGAAACTCGCCGCAGTCAGCAGTGAACCCGATGCCCCACCACCGTTCAGCGTCTACGACGCAACGGGCACCCTCCTCTTCGGCGATGGCCCACTCGGGGCCGACGCAGCCGTACGCCGTGCGCTTGCCGGCAACCCGGCGTCCACCACCGACACCGAGATCGTCGTCGCCACCCCGATCACCGATGACGCCAGCGAACGAGTCGTTGGAGCGCTGCGCCTCACCGAATCCCTCGCCGGTGTCAACCACCGATCACGCATTGCCTGGCTCGAGATGGCGGCGACCGGGCTCGCCGCGTTGGCACTCGGGTGGCTCATCGCCAAGCGCCTCGCCCGCCGCCTCTCCCAACCCGTCACCGACCTCGCCGACGCCGCAACCCGTCTCGGTGACGGTGGCGCAATCGCCCGCCCGACAGCGAGCTGCGGTGTCACCGAGATCGACACCCTCGCCAGTGCGCTCGCCGACAGCTCCGAGCGCATCAACGACGCACTTGCCCGAGAGCGACGGTTCAGCGCCGACGTCTCGCACCAACTCCGCACTCCACTCACTGGCATGCGCCTCCGCCTCGAAACAGCGCGCACCGCACACGACCCGCATGCCATCGAATTGGCGCTCGACGACCTTCAACGGCTCGAACACACTGTCGATCACCTGCTCGCGTTCGCCCGCGACGCCATCCCTGCCGCCTCCGCCGTGCGGCTCGACACTGCAGCAACGGAGGCGGTGAAACGTTGGCGACCTCGGGTCGCTGTACCGGGACGGGCCATCACGATCGCCGCGGCCGAGCCGGTGTCCGCTCGTGGTTCGATCGCCTCGATCGAACAGATCCTCGATGTCCTCATCGACAACGCCCTCCACCACGGCAGCGGGGCGATCGCCGTTACGTCACGGCGACTCGCCGGCGGCGGTGCCATCGACGTCACTGACGAAGGCACCCTCCTGCCCGTTGCCGATCGCGAACGGATCTTCCAACGCGGCCACGGCGACCGCCACGGCATCGGACTCGCACTCGCCCGCTCGATCGCGGAAGCCGAAGGCGGACGCCTCATCCTCACCCGTCCGGAACCCACCACCTTCTCCCTCATCCTGCTCGACCCCGACGAGAACCACGACACATGATCGTTCGCTGGTTGATCATCGCTGTGGTGCTCGTGGCCCTCTCGTGGATCGCGATGATCCTGCTCGCCCGCCGGCTCCCGCCAGGCCTCGCCAAGGACCTCGCCACCGTGCTTCCGGCGTGTGTCACCACCGCACGACGGCTGCGCAAGGACCCACGAGTCCCCGCGCGGGTCAAAGTCGTCGTGGCATTCGCCGCGCTCTGGGTGCTGTCACCCATCGACCTCATCCCCGAGTTCCTCCCTGTCATCGGCCCGCTCGACGACATCGTCGTCGTCGCGCTCGCGCTGCGCTATGCCGCACGCCGCATCCCACCCCAAGCACTCATCGATGCATGGCCCGCAGAACGACGAATCCTCGAACGCCTCGCCCCGGCGACAGCATCAACCCCGACACACGACAGGGACATCTGACATGGACAACAGCCTCTTCCGCTGGATCAACCGACTCGCCAATCGCACCGGTTGGGCACACGGGTTCTTCACCAGTTACGCAAAGTACGGCATCGTGCTGTTCGCGGTGCTGCTCGTTGCGGCCTACCTCGAGGGCCGCCAACACGACGACCTTCGAGCCATCGCCGGCAGTGTGTGGGCCGCGTGCGCGGCGCTCGTCGCACTCGGCTTCGGACAACTCATCGGTGGTGTCATCGACCGCGCTCGCCCGTACGAAGCCATGACCGGCGTACACGTGCTCGTTGACAAGACGACCGACTTCTCGTTCCCCAGCGACCACGCAACCGCCGTCGGAGCCGTCGCCGTCGGGCTCCTGTTGACCAATCGGCGATGGGGGATCGTGGCTGCAGTCCTCGCCATCGTGATGGCTTTCACTCGCGTGTACGTCGGCGCCCACTACCCCGGAGACGTCCTCGCCGGCCTTGCGCTCGGCGGCATCGTTGCCGCCGCCGGCACAGCCCTCGTCGTACCGCTGCTGAACCGCCTCGCCGAGCACCTGAGTCGAACACGACTTCGGGTGGTCCTCCTGTCGCGCTCGGAGTGAGCAAACCCGGGCCGGCGCGAGCCGATCAAATTCCCTCTTGACCTTCAAGTCGACACGAAGGTTTATGGTGGCTCGCAATGACCAATGGACTGAAGATCAAAGAAGTCGCCGACGCCAGCGGCTTCACCGCAGCGACCCTGCGCTACTACGAACAGATCGGCCTTCTCCCTGAGGCGTCGCGCACACCGGCCGGCTACCGGATGTACGACCGGCGCACGCTGGACCGGTTGGGCTTCATCGCTCGAGCCAAACAGCTCGGCTGCAGCCTGGAGGAGATCACAGGCCTTACCACCGCGTGGGACGGCGGCCAATGCGGACCGATCCAAGATCAGTTGCGTGGTCTCGTGGCCGGCAAGATCGAGGCAGCGCAGCACCAGCTCGCCGAGCTGGTGACGTTCACGGCTGAACTACAACAGGCGGCCACGGCGCTCGAACGCCACCGCCCCGACGGGGCGTGCGACACAGACTGCGGCTGCGTCAGCGACCCGAACCACACCCCATCCAATGCTGCGACGGTTCAGGCCCTCGTGCTGTCGACCAAGCCGCGGACCACCGGTGAGCCGGCGATCGCATGCACCCTGTCGGACGGCTCCATGAAAGGTCGGATCGCGGACTGGCGGTCGCTGCTTGCTCATGTCGACAGAAGAGAAGGGATCGACGGTGGCATCCGATGCGTGTTCTCGGTCGCGGTGCCGATTGATCAGCTGATGCGCCTGGTCGCTGCTGAACAGGACTGCTGCCAATTCTTCAGGTTCGCGATCACCGTCGACACGCGCGGCGTCGCGCTCGAGGTCCGCGCACCCTCTGAGGCTCAGTCGATCGTCGACTCGATGTTCGGGGCACCATCATGAGCGCCAAACGAGAGAACGTTGCGATCATCGGAGTCGGAGTCGCGGCATGTGGGGTGTGCTGTGCCGGCCCCCTCCTCGGTGCCCTCGCGGCCCTCGGCTTGGGCACCGCCGCCGGCTTCGCACTGTTCGGCGCGCTCGCGATCGTGATCGGCGCGGCCCTGACAGCGTTCGTGCTCGTCCGCCGTCGCCGCATCGCTGCGGCTTGCACACCCACCGACGCGTCTGGACCGATGCCCGTCGAGCTCACCGACATGCGGGCGCGATCATGAAGGTTGCCGAACTCGTCCGCGTTCGCTGGCTGCTCGGCACCTTGTTGATTGCCGCCGCAACGCTGTTCGCCGTCGGCATTGCGATGGAGGGCGACATCCACCAAGAGCCCGTTGCCGCCGTAGAAGCCGGTGAACACAACGGGAGTACCGAACAGGTCGAACACAACGAGCAGCCCGGAGTTTCCGAGACTGGCGAGGGGATCTTCGGGATCAACCTTGAATCAACTCGACTCGTTGCGTTCGCCGTCATCATCTCCGCAGCCCTTGCAGTAGCCACCTGGCGGCGCGACCACAAGCTCGTCCTACTCGCCGCCGCACTGTTCGCCGTGACATTCGCGGCGCTCGATGTTGTCGAGTTCTCTCATCAGATCAGCCAATCAGCCGCGATGGTCGCCGTCATCGCAGGGATCATCGCCGTGCTCCACACTGGCGCTGCGGTCGTCGCCGAGCAACGTCGCACATCGACGAGGTAGTGGCCCAGTCAACGCGTGTGGATCAACTCGTCGACGACCTCGATCGCCCCCGGATCACCTTCGACGACGACCGGGTAGTGTTGCATCGGGCCGGCAGGAATTGCCGTGAGCACGTACACCAGGTTGTCTCCTGAAGCGTCCGCCGTGATGCTGAGGACGTCCGTCAACCCGTAGAACACGACGCCGCGCAGATCCCACTGGTCTCCGTCGGTCGACGTGAGCCTCCAGCTGGCCGGCGTTCCGTTTGCCAAGCCGTCGAGTCGGAAGGCGTAGCCGTGCTGGGCTGACTGATCCTGACGTGGTCGGTTGCCTCCCAGAGCCCGCAGACGGCGATGCACGGCGGTATCGGCCACCCACGCGCTGAGGAGTTTGGCGTCGGCCGGCGAGTTCAGGCTGCGTGACCGCGCCGGGCCTGGCGGCGCCGCTGGGCCCGGTTCAGGTGTGGTTGAACGGGTGGGGTGGAATCCGGCCGATCGAGGCGGCGCACCGCCGGTGCGTGGCACTCGCAGTACGAGCTATCCGGAAGGAGCACCTGGCGCACTTGGCCAGGCTGGGGAAGCGTGCCGTAACGGGCCGCCCACATGGCGAAGTAGGCGCCGTGGAGGTGGTTGCGGTGGACTTCGACGCAGCGCACCCCTCGAGTGGATGGCCGATCGAGTGCGGGCCGCCCGTTGGCGGCGATGCCGTTGGCGAGTTCGTTGATCAAACCCTGCTGGAGGCGGCGATCGACGTCGACGACGATGAGCTCGGGATGGCCGAAGCTCTCGACCAGCCCGACGGTGTAGCTGAACGCACTCTCACCATCGCCGACCTGTACGACGACCCAGCCGTGGATCCTGATCTTCAGGTCGAACGCCTGCACCGCTGCTTCATGGGAGTAACCATCACATTCGAGACACATGTAGGCACTGTGAACGAGGGGTCTCACGTAGTTCCCCGGAAGCGCTCAGGGCAGGTCGATGATGACGGCCACTGTCTTTCGGATCTGTGACAGCGCTAGGGGACCGACGTTGCCGAGTGTGCGAACTACCCGTGTCGGTGAGACGGCGCGGACATGTTGGTATTGCGCAGCTGACGACAGTTCGAGCCCATTGGATGGGTCCGGTTCGATGACGACTTCGGTGTCGAAGCCCCGGAGCGTGCTCGTCAGCGACACGAGCTGGATCACGGTGGGTGCGGCGTCGAGAATGCGTTGGGCGGTGACGACCACGGCAGGATGGAGGTAGCTGGCTTCGCGTCCCTCTGGTCGTCCGAGGTCGAGGTGGACAACGTCACCCGAGTTCGGCATCGAGCCATGCGGTCTCGTCGTCGCGAAGCTCGCTCTGCAGTTAATGACCGATGTGGTCTTGTCGCAGAGCACGTACAGCGAGAGCAACAGTGTTGCCGACGGTGGTGTCGAATTCGGCCGCGAGTCGCTTGAGTTCCTCGTGGGTGCCGACATCGATCCGGACGCTCGTGCTGTGCATGGAAATCGGCATACACCGAGCCAGAGTCGTCGCCCTGTAGGACGTTCCCGAACAGCGCCGTTGCATCGTCGACATCGTGAATTCTCCGACGGCTAGGATTGACGCCGTCGACAGAGTCCGCCACCCGGCGATCGTGAATCTGGACGACGGCAGCGTTCGCCGGATGCGAACGACCGAACGAATCGAAGAAGGATGAACAGCCGTGAGCGACTACGCAGTGGTGGACCCAACCACCGGAACGACAGTGCAGACCTACCCGACGATCACCGACGATGCGCTTGCTGGCGCCATTGCGCAGGCGAGTGAGATCAGTCGCACCTGGTCGCGCAGCACCACCGTGGCAGATCGGGCCGCGTTGATCGCTCGAGTTGCCGATCTGCACGTCGAACGCCAGGACGCACTCGCTGCGATCATCGCCCGCGAGATGGGCAAGCCGCTCGGAGATGCCGCGGGCGAAGTCGCGTTCAGCGCAGCGATCTACCAGTTCTATGCCGACAACGCCGCTGAGTTCCTCGCCGACGAACAGATCACCCTGATGGGTGGCGAGGGGTCGGCGATCGTGCGCAAGAGCCCCCTCGGCGTACTGCTCGGCATCATGCCGTGGAACTTCCCGTACTACCAGGTCGCCCGTTTCGCTGGCCCCAACCTCATCATCGGCAACACGATCCTGCTGAAGCACGCCCAGCAGTGCCCCGAGTCCGCCGCCGCGCAGCAGCAGATCTTCCTCGACGCAGGCTTCCCCGGCGGTGCCTACGTGAACATCTACGCCTCGCACGACCAGATCGACCAGGTCATCGCGGACCGGCGCGTGCAGGGCGTTTCGCTCACCGGCTCCGAGCGGGCCGGCGCCGCGGTCGCCGAGATCGCCGGGCGCCACCTGAAGAAGGTCGTGCTCGAACTCGGCGGCGCTGATCCCTTCATCCTGCTGTCGACCGACGACCTCGACGCCACCGTGCAGAACGCGGTCGATGCCCGACTCGACAATAGCGGCCAGTCCTGCAACGGGGCCAAGCGCTTCATCGTCGCCGCCGATCTATACGAGCCCTTCCTGGAGAGGTTCACCGCGAAGCTCGCGGAGGTCGAGGCGACCGACCCGACCTCGGCCGACTCGGCGCTGGGCCCGCTGTCCTCGCTGAAGG
>JAYSPV010000052.1:0-28080 GCA_043721915.1 Ilumatobacteraceae bacterium
AGGCACTCCACACTGAACTCGCACCGCTCGGCGTCACCGTCGTCACCGTCGCACTCGACGTCGAACCCGCGCACACCACGCAGTGGATCGCTGCGGCAATGCCCGCCAACCCGGCCGAAGCGCACACGATGCTGATCGACACGCAGCACGTCACCGACGAGCTGTTCGGCTTCATCAACATCCCGATGGCGGTCTGGATCGACGAGGACGGCACCATCGTGCGCCCCGCCGAAGGCGCCTCCATCGAGCGCAGCCCGATGCGCGACATGGAGATCCCCGAGGGCCTGCCCGAACGGATCACCCGCATGCTCACCGAGGTGAAGAAGATCCCCGACTCCGGCCCGGAGTACCGTGCCGCGATCGTCGATTGGGCGCACCGCGGCGCCGAGTCGCCGTATGTGCTGTCGGCCGACGAGGTCGTCGCCCGCTCGCAGCCGCGCGGCGACGACGAAGCCCGCGCCGCCGCCTGCTTCGAGCTCGGCGAATACCTTCGGCGCACCGTCGGCCCCGAGGCCGCCGTGCCGTGGTGGCGCGAAGCCCACAGGCTCTACCCGGCCAACTGGACCTACAAGCGCCAGGCATGGACGCTGGTCACCACTGCCGAGGGAGCCACGGAGAACGACCTGATGCAGGGCCCGAACGACGTCTACGAGGGCAACTGGCTCGACGACGTCATCGCCAGCGGTGGCGGCGAGGCATACACCGTCGTTCCTCGCCTCTGAGCTCCCGCACTCCACGCCGGTCGCGGCGGTAACGTTTCGGGCCATGGAGCACGTGCGCTGGCTGGCGCAACCTTCGCTGCAACGACCGATCGTGATCGCAGCCTTCACCGGCTGGAACGACGCCGCCGACGCAGCCAGCAACGGCGTGCGCCACCTCGTCGAGTCGTGGAAGGCGGCACCGCTCGCAGAGATCGACCCGGAGGAGTTCACCGACTTCGCAACAGTTCGCCCACACGTGCGCCTGACACCCGAGCAGCGACGCACGATCGTGTGGCCCACGGTCGGCGCATGGAGCGCCAGCACTCCCGGCGGCGATGTGATCCTGTTGCTCGGCCCAGAACCTGCGTTGCGCTGGCGGCTGTTCACCCAGCAGGTCGTGGCCATCGCGCGGCGGTTCGATGCCTCGATGATGCTCACACTCGGCGCGTTGCTCGCCGACGTACCGCACAGCCGCCCGGTGCAGCTGATCGGCACCGCCACCGAGCAGGATCTGATCGACCGGTTCGAGCTGCAGCGCAGCCGCTACGAAGGCCCGACGGGCATCGTGGGTGTGGTGCAGGACGCATGCAGCCGCGCCGATCTGCCCTCCGCGTCGCTGTGGGCCGCCGTGCCGGCCTACGCCTCGCAGGTGCCTTCACCGAAGGCTTCGCTGGCACTCGTGGAACGCGCGTGCGAGATCCTCGGGACGCCCGCACCCACCACCCGCCTGCAGGCAGACTCACGCGACTACGACGCCCGGGTGTCGGCATTCGTCAACGACGACACCGATCTCGTGGGCTACGTCGCCCGCCTGGAATCGATGTCGGACAATGGCGAGCTGGATGACGAGTTCGAGCTCGACGACGATGATGACGATGACGATGACGACACCGTGGGCGGTGAGTCGGCCGACGACCCCATCCCCGAGGTGAACAGTGACGAACTGATGGCCGAGGTCGAGCGCTTCCTGCGCGACCAGGAGGGCGGCGGCAAGTAGCCGCCTCCGCCCGGTGGTCAGCCGGGCTCACCGCGCCAGACCGGCGACCGGGGCGCCTCGAAGGTGGCCGCCATCCGGCTGCCGTCGATCGCGGCAAAGGCCATCGGGCCCCACCACTCCGCTCCCACCGTCGGGTGCGGCAGCGCATCGCGGTGGAACCAGCCGAGGTCCGAGGTCTCCAGTGGATGCGGCACCAGGCTGCCACCGGTGGCCCGACAGTGGAACAGCAGCAGGTACATCGCGAAGCGGGTGAAGCCCATTCGCTGGCCGTCGATCACCGACAACAACTGCACGGGCTCGCACTCGACGCCGGTCTCCTCGAACACCTCTTTGACCACCACTTCGCTGGGTGAGTAGCCGTTGTCGGCCCAGCCTGTGGGGTACAGCCATATTCCGCTGTCGCCGCGTTGCACCAGCAGGATCTCGCCGGCGTCGTTGCCCACCACGGCGCCGATCGCCACCTTCGGGGTGACGTAGCCCGGGATGCCCTCGCCCACGCTCTCCATCCACTCCTGGATGAAGTGATCGCTCTCGCGGCGCACCTCCAACGCATCGTCGGCTGCCGCCTTGATGTCGGCGGCGACGTGCAGCACCTCCTCGAAGCGCTCGCGCTCGTAGAGGCTCTGCGTGAACCCGATACCCGTGCGGGCGATCCCCGCCAGGGTTTCGCTCCATCGAACGAGGTCGCGGGTGAAGTCGTTGGGGACGGCGTCGCTCACGGTGCGACCCTAGGCGAGCACCGTCACACCAGTGGACACGGGCCGTTCACAGATCGAGCGCGACGCCGACCATGCCGACCATGATCCGGTCGTCGGAGGTGGATGCAGTGAACGACAGTCGTCGACCGTTCATCCCCGAGGCGCCAATCACCATCACGTCGGTGCCCAATGTGTTGTCGAATGCCGGGTTCCGTGTGGCCGGCACGGCGCAACTGAACGCGTTGACGACAGAAACACCCGAGAACGAGACTTCATCGCCGATGAGCGGCCGTTGGCCCTCGAAGCCGGCGACGAACAGCGATCCGGTGGCGTTGACCATCGGGTCGAGGAGATCGAACGCGAACGACGACGTTTGGCTGCCCACGACGACGTCGAGCGGCATCGACACCAGCAGCAATCGCTCGGGAAGCGACGGGTTGTGCTCGATGATGACCAGCGACCAACCGCCGAAGCCGGCTCTGCCGAGTGACGTCTGGATGTCGGCGACCGAATAGACGCCACTCGCCGAGACCAGGGCAGTGACCTCTGCGTATGCGAAGTAGCTGGCTCCAGCGTTGTCCTTCAGCCGCGTCGCGGTCACCGTGGTGGTGCCGGTGGGTGTGCCGAAACTGACCGTGTTGCGAGCCGCCTGGTTCGGTGCCGCAGGAAGACCCTGATCCACATCGCCTCCCCAGAGGAGGAACGCTCGCGACACCGTGCCGCTCAGTGAGAGGGTGGCAGTCGACGAGTTGAAGACGCCACCAGCGGTGTTGATGTATTGCATGGCGAAGTCGTGGTAATCGAGCGAAGGCCCGACCCCGTCGCGGGCATCGGCGCACGCGCCATAGAGATCCGAGCAGGTGGTGACCGAGTTCCCGATGGCCAGGACGTTGCCGCGCACAGTCTCGGCAGCCAGCAACCCAGGAACCGAGCCGATGGGGACGGTCAACGCTGTTCCGCCAACGGGGGAACCGAGAGGGGCGGAAAGCGCGAGCGTGAGCGTGACGCTGGGCGGCGCCGACAGCGCAATGTCGTAGACGAGGGTGATCGCCGACGACTGGCCCACACCCAACGCCGCACGACTGCACGAGACGTTGCCCGTACACACCCAGCCAGGGCCGGAGGCGGCAACGACGGTAAGTGGTGACAACGCGGGAAGATCGAGTCGAATCCCGCTGTTCGGCGGTACCGCGTAGTTGTTGGTGACCGTGGCCTCGATGCGCACCTGCCCGTTGGCCAGCGCAACACTGCGCTGCACGGCCACCACCTCCCACGGCGGAGGCGGGGGCAGCGACGTGGAGGTGGTCACCGCCGGCAGTGTGGTGGCGGGCCGCGCTGTGGTGGCCGGCAGCAGCGACGTGGGTGTGCCTGCGGCCGGCGCTTTCGCGATCGACGATGAAGATGGCGTCGTCGCGGACGGCACCGCGGTGCTGGTGGTGACCACAGGCGGCGAGACGGCTGTCGTCGCAACCGTGTTCGATGGTGATGCGGTCCCGATGTCGTCCGTCGGGTCCACCACCACGATGTCGCCGCCGACCCGCGCCGGTGCATCGGTGCCACCGATCACCCCTGCCACGAGGGCGACCAGCACCAGCCCGGCGACTGCCGCGCCGACCGCAGCAAACTGCCCGGGTTTGGCCCGGCGGATGAACGAGGCCGGCGATCTGCCTCTCAGGCCGCGCAGGTACGTTGCCGACGACACCCCGATCAGAGCCGGGATGAGGGCCGCCTGCAACGTCTTGTTGGTGTCGGACAGTTCAGCCACCAACCCCGCACAGGCGGCACAGCCAGCGAGGTGGGTGTCGACACGCCGGCGGTCACGCGTCGACAGACCGTCGCGGACGTACGGACCCAGGTTGACGGCACACGCGCGACACTCGCCGGCGGTCTGCTTGCTCAGATGCGCCTGCAAGTACGCCTGACGAAGCCCCTCGCGGGCGCGGTAGGCCAACGCCGAGACCGCATTCGGGGCGATGCCGAGAATCGTGGCGACCTCGGAGGCGCTGTGTCCCTCGACCTCGGTGTGCCACAGCACCAACTGCCATCGCTCCGGCAACGTTGCAAAGGCGGCGGCAGCGAACGCGCCGTCATCCTGGCGGTCCGCGGCATCGAGCAGGGCGACGTTGACCTCGTCGCTCATGTCCTCCGTGGGTTCCTCACGATTCCGCCGGACCCTGTCGTAGAAGACGTTGCGGATGACCGTGACGAGGTAGGGGCGGAAGGACACCTCGGGCCCGCCACCGGACTGCAACGCCCGCAACACCCGGGCGAACGCCTCGGAGGTGATGTCGTCGGCATCCGAGCGCGACCTGCTGAGTGCACGGGCCGCAGCGAGCGCACTCCCGACGTGACGGCGGTACAGCTCGCCGTACGCGTCCGGGTCACCTCGGCGCGCGCCAACGATCAGTTCCGCGTCACTCTGCTCTCGGAAGGACATCGTGCCAGCCAAAGGGTTGGTGCTCTCCTCTTTCAAAGACCTAATTCGGCTACACAGAAAAGTTAGACGTATTTCGGAACTTCGGCGTCACTAGACCGCCCACACTTGCGTCTAACCCATTGTGCAGGTCCGCCGACGAGTGATGAACGGGTGGCTCCACGACCTTCGGGTCGGTTGGGGTCAGCACGCCCACGACGCCGCCAGCGAGGTCTCCCCCGCGATCGCTCTCGGCAAGTTCGGCGACCTGCACACGATTGGCCGAAGCATGGCCGCGGCTGGCTCCACCCTGGAAGAGGTACTGGCGTGGTACACGCACTTGTCGACGCGTTCGCGACGGTTTCGCCGAGTGTTCGAACAAGGTGGCCTTGTCAATCTGGCCAGTGGCTGGGCCGAAGGTGCTCTCCAAAAGTCGTTCGACCTGCAGTCACCTGCACCTGTGGACCTACTGCGACTACGGGCGCAGCAGGCGGCAAGCAGCAGCCGCGGGGGCGAGGCGTCCGCGCACCCGCTCGCCCTTGTCGTGATCGAGGCCCAAGGTCCGGCCGGCTGTCAGGCACGCGTGTCCGAACACGCGCGCGAGGTGTTCAACGCCGGCGAGACGATGGCTGCGACGGCGCCGGGCGTGGTCCTGGTCCTGGTGCACCGCAACCAGGCCGCGAGGGGACGTTCGCTTCGCCTTCTTGACGCGATGCGTCTCGACGATCAACTGCGCGGCACTACCGTTCGGGTGTGGATCGAGCCTCTGGCGATGTCCGCCGAGCACCTCGACTCCCACCTTCTAGGCCTGGTGAGCTGAGGGTCTCTCCCGTCGACCCTCAGCTCGCCACCTTCGTTCCCCGTCAGCGTCACTCGTCCTCGTACACTCGCCACGTGCACCACCGACCGGCCGCTCTAGGACCCTGCGCCCTCGCCCTCGTGCTGGCACTGACGGCAGGTGCCGCCTGTTCCGACGGGGCGACCACCACCGCGACCACGAACCCGGCGATCGCCTCGACCACGACCACCCACACCGACGATGGCGCGCTGGTGATCGGCGCGATCCTCCCGAGCAGCGGCGCAGCTGCCGAGCTCGGTGCCTCGATGGCAGCGGGTCTTTCGCTCGCGCTCGCCGAGATCAACGACGCGGGCGGGATCAATGGCCGCCCGGTACGCCTGATCACCCGCGACGAGGGCGACAACCCGACGACGACGGCGTTGGCGATGCAGGAAGTGGTGCAGAGCGTCGACGCGATCATCGGGCCCACCTCGTCCACCAACGCGCTCGGCACGCTCGGCATCGCTGTCGACGCAGGCATCCTCACGTGCAGCCCGACTGCCTCGGCGCTCGCGCTCGACGAGTACCCCGACGACGGCCTGTTCTTCCGCACGATCCCCAGCGACTCGCTGCAGGCGACAGCGATCGCCAGTGTCGTCGAGGCCTCCGGCGGCAGTACCGCTGTCGTCGTCTACCTCGACGATGCGTTCGGTCGACCGTTCGCCGACGCAACACGATCGGCGATCTCGGCCGGCGGCACGACGGTGACGCAGTTCATCGGCTTCATCCCCACTGCAGAGTCGATCGCCGATGCCGTCCGGGCAGCGGCGGACGCAGCACCCGATGTGATCGCGGTCGTTGCGGACAGCATCAATGGCCCCGCGATCATCAACGCGATGGATGCCGAGGCCGGCCCAAGGGTCACGTACGTCGTCAACGACGCGATTCGCCGACCGGCGGCCTCGGCACAACCGTTCCCGGCACGGCTTGCCCGCCGCGTCGTGGGTGTCGCCCCATTGGCGCTCTCGGGAAGCGCCGAGTACACCGAGTCGCTGCTGGCCGTCGATCCCACCACCACCGGGCTCTTCGCTCACAACGCCTACGACTGCCTCAGCATCCTCGCTCTGGCAGCTGCGGCCAGCGACTCGACCCAGCCGAGCAGCATCGCCTCGGCCGTCTCGGCGGTCACCACCAGCGGCACCGGATGCGACAACTACACCGAGTGCATCGTCGCATTGGAGGAGGGCCGCAACATCAACTACAACGGCCCCAGCGGGAACCTCTCGATCGGCAGCGACGGCAACGTCGCGACAGTGAACTTCGAACGGTTCCGGTTCGATGCGACCGGGCGTGACGTCAGTGATGGCGAAGTGGCCGTCGGTAACGGCTGACCGCCGCCGCCTGATACCGGATCAGAGCGTGGCGACCAGGTCTTCCACCGACACGACCATGCCGGTGTAGAACACACCGAACTCGGCGTAGACACTGGATGCGAGATCGAACCGCATCGTGTACACCACTTCCTTCAGATCGTCGGGGTGCACAGCGAAGAGGGTGACGCCCCACTCGTAATCGTCGAGACCCGTCGAGCCGGTGACGTACTGCACGACCCGGCCGGCGAACTTCCGCCCGCTGGTGCCGTGCTCGTGCATCAGGTCCTTGCGTTCGTCGTACGGCAGGGTGAACCAGTTGGCGTGGCCTTCGCGCTTCTTCGACATCGGGTAGAAGCACCACGCCGGCATGTGATGCGCCTTCGGTGGGATCTCCGGATAGAGCCGGCCCTGCAACATCTCCTCGGGCATGCCCTTCGCGTACTCGCTCACCTCGGTGAGGCTGACGTAGCTGTCCACCACTTCCAGCCCGGCCTGCTGAACGGCGGACTGAAACCTGCGCAGCTGCACCCAGTCGGCGTGCATCGCCATGAATGCGGCATCGCACTTGTGGCCGAGCGTCGAGACCGACACCACTTGCACGCCGGCCGCCTGCGCTGCCTTCACGGCTGCGACAACGCCCTCGGCTTCGAACATCGGCGTTGCCTTGCAGAACAGGTGCAGCACACCGAGGCCGATGGAGGGCTGGATGGGTTCGCTCATGTCACCAAGGCTACGGGCGGCCGAGGCACGGGGCTACTGCCCGGGCCGCTCCGGAGCGTAGATGTTGAGCCGGTCGGCCCGCACGAAGCCGGCCAGCGTGAGCCCGGCCCGTCGAGCAGTGTGCACTGCCAACGCAGTGGGCGCGCTGACCGCGACGAGCGTACTGAAACCAGCTGACCACGCCTTTTGCACCAGTTCGAAGCTGGCGCGGCCGCTGACGAACAGGCCGAGCCCGGTGGCGGGCAGGCGACCATCGAGCAGCAGCCGCCCGATGACCTTGTCGACGGCGTTGTGGCGACCGACATCCTCACGAGTGAACAGCACGTCGCCGTCCGCTGTGAACGCTGCCGCGCCGTGCACCGCGCCTGTCGTGTCGAACAGGCCCTGGACGGCGCGCACTTGCTCGGGAACCGCCTGCAACACGTGCATCGCGATCGGGGCGACGGCGGGTAGCGGCAGCAACCGCGCGCACAGTTCGTCGATTGCATCGTTGCCACACAACCCGCAGCTGGACGTGGTGTTGCCCAAGCGTGGGCGTGGGGCGGGCGCTCGACCGCCGGTCTCGACCGTCACCACGTTGAACTCGCTGCCCACTGCGCTGCCATTCGCGCAGTACCGCACACCGACCACGGGGAACCCGGCGAGCAACCCCTCGGTGTGGCAAAAGCCGACGGCGAGCTCGTAGTCGTGGCCCGGGGTGCGCATCGTGGTGCTGACGGTGACGCCGTCGAGCTGCACCGTCATCGGCTCTTCCACGATCAACTCGTCGGGGCGACGCGACATCTCGCCCGCCGACACGGTGGTGACCAGGAGTGTCTCGCTGCGACTGCGCACTGCCATCGGGTGCGACGGTAGCCGCACATCGTTCGAATGGGAACCGCCGAGGGAATAGGGTTTGTCGCATGGAGACTCAGAACAGCGGACGGATCTTCGCAGCGGAGCTGATCGGCACGCTGGTGCTGATGCTCGGCGGGCCGGGCGTGGCCATCATTGCGGGCGCACAGGTCGGCATGCTCGGCATCGCGCTCGGCTTCGGCCTCTCGCTGCTGATCATGGCCTACGTCATCGGGCCGATCAGCGGTTGCCACATCAATCCGGCAGTCACGCTCGGGATGCTGATCGCCCGCAAGGTGACCCGCACCCATGCGATCTTCGCCTGGATCGGCCAGGTGCTCGGCGGCATCGCCGGCGCCGCGATCATTTACGGCATCATCCAGGGCCGCGACAAGCCACGCGGTCAGTTCGCCGCGAACCTGTGGAGCGGCCAGTACTACGGCCTCGGCGCCACCATCGTCGCCGAAGTCGTGCTCACTGCGCTACTGGTGATGGTCGTGCTGTTCACCACCACCCGCAACTTCGCTCCCGGTTTCGGAGGGCTCGTCGCCGGCCTCACGCTGACGCTGATCCACCTGATCTCGATCCCGGTCGACAACACCTCGGTCAACCCGGCGCGCAGCATCGGCGCCGCGCTGTTCGCCGACACCTCGACCGAGGCGTTGCAGCAGCTCTGGGCCTTCATCGTCTTCCCACTGGTCGGCGCAGTAGTCGGGGTGATCCTCTTCCTGATGCTCGACGACACGCGCCTGGAGGACACCATGCTCGCCAACGTGCCCGGCCTCGACGACGTGCGCGATGCACTCGACAAGGTGGCCGACGAGGCAGTCGACGCCGTCGAGGACGCCGCCGAAGACGCCTCCCACTTGCGGTGAACGCGTTCGGTCAGGCAGGCAGGAGGGCCATCAGTTCGGCGCGGCGCTTCGGCCCCAGCTGAGGTTCGGGCGGCCGGTTCGCGCGGTCCTGCCACGCCGCCAGCACGCGAGCGCCGACATCTGGGTCCTTCATCATCGCGTCAGGTGCCGACAACAGGTTGAGCGCACGGAAGAACGCCCGTAGCACCACCGCGTCGCTGCGGATCGCCGGGAGCAGCCCTTCACGAAACACGCTACGCATGAAGGTCCGCGGATCGCTGTCGTCGCCGTCGGGGTCGTCGCCCGCAAGCAGCGCGGCGGCCACTCGACGAGCCTCGGTGTCCTGCTCCACACCCGCGCGGTACCAGGGGAAGATCTCCGTGCGCAGGGCCGCGTCATAGGCAAGGGCCATCGCCGGCTGGTCATCGGGGTGCGCAGCGACGGCGTCGGCCATCAGGTGCGCGCTCCAGAAGGCAGTCGAACAGCCACGGCCGTAGAGCGGGTTGGTGCACAGCACGGCATCACCGACCGGCAGCACACCGGTGGCAACCGGCTTGCCCTCCACCACGTGGTCGCGCCAGCGGTTGAGCAGACCGGCCATCACGTGCACGTCCTCGCCGAGCGGCGCCGCCCGGCCGTCCAGCCAGGGGGCGGTGGCCACCAGTTGGCGAGCGCACTCGTCAAACACAGCCGGGTCGGCCAAACGTTTGCGCAGCTCGTCATCGACCGTGGGCGTGGCAAGCGTGACGCTGAACGTGCGGTTGTCGCCGACGAACACGCCGTACTTCAGGTAGCCGAGATCACCGCCGATCGGGCCGGTGCGTGGCGGGTACACCGCGCCCGGCAGGAGCCGATAGAAGCGGCTGAAGTAGACGATGCCGGTGTCGTCCACCTCCTCGATCACGGGCGCAGCGCCTGCCGCGGCCAGCCAGTCGCTGAGCGCGCTGCGCCGGCCCGCCGCGACCACCGTAAGATCCGCCATGACCGCGCTGCCATCCGCGAGATGCACCCCGACGACGCGCGGAACATCAGCGGTAGCACCGTCCGCAGTGAGCACGCCATCGACGCCGACGCCGGTCCGGAACGTGACCCTGCCCTCGGCGATCGCCGCTCGGCGCAGCACCCACTCGAAGGTGGTGCGGCGGCAGGCGAGCATCACCAGATCGTCGTCGTCGGGTTGCGCGACGAAGTCGGTGATCGTCGGCGGCAGGTCCTCGCCGAAGCGCATCTCGGTGGCTCCCTGCGCCAAGAGCTCCGCGTACACGTCCGGGTAGCGAGTGCGCAGCAGGTGCACGAGCCGGGCGAGGAAGGCATGGCTGTGGCGAACCTGTGGGGCACCGCGCCGATCCCACTCGAATGCCTCGTCAGCGGACTGCGGCATCGGGGTGTCGTCGCGCTCCACCACCGTCACCTCGTGGCCCTGGCGCGCGAGCACCAACGCCGAACCCAGTCCCGCCACACCGCCACCGACGACCACGACCTGCATGTCGTGACCCTATGTCGCTACGAGACGCCGGTGCCTGTCGGGCGCAGCGGCGTGGAGTGAACGCCACTCGTTCGGCGTCAGGCAGCGAGGAGTACTGCCGGCTCGGCCGGCTGCGGCTCGCCGTCGCGGGCCAGATCTGACGGCAGGAAGTGAGCCATCGCGTCGGGCGAGGCGAGCGTGGCGGCGTGCCACCACACCTGGGGGCTGCGGGCATCCAGCAGCGGATGCCACATCACACCGAAGTCGCTGAGGCCACCGGCCACCAGGCGATCCACTGCCCACACGTAGAAGACGGCGAGCGTGTCGTGGTAGGCGAGGGCCTCGGCGCCGATCGGGTGGAAGGCGGGGCGGGTGGTGCGCACCAGTTCGAGGGTGCTCGCAGCGCCCTCGGCACGAACGGTGCGAAGAAGGAAGGAGAGGAACTCGGTGTGCGTCATGTATTCAGTATCCGCCGTTACGGGCTGCGAATCCCGAGGACTTCGTGACACAATGGCGCTCATGCCCGCGGATTCAACAGTCCATGACCGGATCGACAGCGAGATTCTCGCCATCTTGCGCGACGACGCTCGGATTCCGTACCAGACACTCGGGGATCGTGTGCACCTGTCGGCCAACGCGGCAGCCGATCGCGTCCGCCGGCTCGTGCGCACCGGGGTGATCCGTCGATTCACCATCGATGTCGATCAACGGAAGCTGGGTCGCGACCTGGAGGCGGTGATCGACGTGCGCGCGGGCGACGTCGAGAGGTTCCGGCGCGGCGCCCTCGCCTGCCCTGAGGTCACCTGGCTGGCCCACGTCACGGGCCGCACCGACTTCCAGGTGCACGTCCATGTCGCCGGCACGGCTGGGCTGAACGTCCTGCTCCAGCGTTTCACCACGGAGTTCGGCGCCTCGGAGACGCTCACCACCGTGGTGCTCGAACGCGCCCGCTGAGCAGGCGTTCGGCGCGGCGCGTGTTGCCGCATTAGCAGTCAAGGGTTTAGAGTGCTAGCACTCTCGTACCGCGAGTGTCAGCCGGGTTCGGTTGTCGCCCACGGTGCGTATCGCAATGGTGCGAACCAATCACCTCAAGTCTCTGGAGGACAAAAAATGGCGAAGCAGATCGCTTTCGACGAGTCGGCTCGTCGGTCACTCGAGGCGGGCATGAACAAGCTCGCCGACGCCGTGCGCGTCACGCTCGGGCCCAAGGGCCGCAACGTCGTGCTCGACAAGAAGTGGGGCGCCCCCACGATCACCAACGACGGTGTCTCCATCGCCAAGGAGATCGAGCTCGAGGATCCCTACGAGCGCATCGGCGCCGAACTGGTGAAGGAAGTCGCCAAGAAGACCGACGATGTCGCCGGTGACGGCACCACCACCGCCACGGTGCTCGCCTGGTCGCTCGTGCACGAAGGCCTGCGCAACGTTGCCGCCGGCGCCAACCCGATGACCCTCAAGAAGGGCATCGAGGCCGCCGTCGAGGCAGCCGTTGCCTCCATCCGCGAGCTGGCGAAGGAAGTGGATTCGAAGGAGCAGATCGCCCAGGTCGCTTCCATCTCCGCTGCCGACACCGAGATCGGCGCCACCATCTCCGAGGCCATCGACAAGGTCGGCAAGGACGGCGTGATCACCGTCGAAGAGAGCCAGACCTTCGGCATCGAGCTTGATTTCGTCGAGGGCATGCGCTTCGACAAGGGCTACATCAGCCCCTACTTCGCCACCGACATGGAGCGCATGGAAGCGTTGCTCGAGGATCCGTACGTGCTGCTCGTCAGCGGCAAGATCAGCTCGGTCCGCGACCTGCTGCCCGTGCTCGAGAAGATCATGCAGAGCGGTCGTCCGCTGCTCATCGTCGCCGAAGACGTCGAGGGCGAGGCTCTGGCCACGCTCGTCGTCAACAAGATCCGCGGCACGTTCAAGTCGACCGCCGTCAAGGCCCCCGGCTTTGGCGAGCGCCGCAAGGCCATGCTGCAGGACCTCGCCATCCTCACCGGCGGCCAGGTCATCAGCGAGGAAGTCGGTCTCAAGCTGGAGAACACCACGCTCGATCTGCTGGGCAGCGCCAAGCGCATCATCGTCACCAAGGATGAGACCACGGTCATCGAAGGCGCCGGCGCCGAGGACGACATCAAGGGCCGCATCAACCAGATCAAGGCCGAGATCGAGAACACCGACAGCGACTACGACCGCGAGAAGCTGCAAGAGCGCCTCGCCAAGCTCAGCGGCGGCGTTGCCGTGCTGAAGGTCGGCGCCGCCACCGAGGTGGAGCTGAAGGAGAAGAAGCACCGCATCGAAGATGCCGTCTCCACCACCAAGGCTGCCATCGAAGAGGGCGTCGTGCCCGGCGGCGGCGTGGCGTTGATCCGTGCCCAGGCCGCCGTGCTGGCCGTGGCCGACAGCCTCACCGGCGACGAAGCAACTGGCGCCCGCCTGGTCGCCAAGTGCCTCGAGGCCCCGCTCAAGCAGATCGCCGAGAACGCCGGCATGGAAGGCGGCGTCGCCGTCGCCATGGTGAAGAGCCTGAAGGGCAACGAGGGCCTCAACGCCGCCACCGGCGTGTACGAGGACCTCGTCAAGCTCGGTGTCATCGACGCTGCCAAGGTCACCCGTTCGGCGCTGCAGAACGCAGCCTCGATCGCAGCCCTGTTCCTCACCACCGAGGCCGTCGTTGCCGACAAGCCGGAGCCCTCGGGCGCCGGTGGTGGCATGGGTGGCGGGATGGAAGACTACTGATTCGGTCCTGAATCAGCGTCCCACGCTGTTGCGAACGGCCCGGTACTTCGGTACCGGGCCGTTTGCCATTTTCACGCGGCCACCATTCCCGACTGCCCTCTGGTCGGCCCGGATCGACAACCACGGTGGATCCGCCGCGACCAGAGTCGGGGCGGCGGCCAGCTCGCGAGCGGCGCGGCGGGCGTCACTGCGGCGCACGGACGCGGCCCGATGCAGCTCGCTGGGCTCGACCATCGCCGTCATCATCACCCATTGGACGCCACCGCGGGCGCTCCCGGGTGACACGAGTTTGAAAGAGGGGAACCGAGCGCGTTATGGGATGACGCAGCGCGGCGCAGCGGCGCGTTGCCGCTCAGCCGCCGGCGACAGCCGGGATGATGCTGACGGTCGTGCCCGCGGGCGTGGCGGTGGCCAGGCCGTCGAGGTACCGCACGTCGTCGTCGGCGACGAACAGGTTGACGAACTTGCGCATCGCGCCCGACTCGTCGAGCAGGCGGTCGCCGAACCCGGGGTGAGCCGCCTCGAGGTTGGTGATGACCTCGGAGAGGGTGGCGCCCTCCACCTGCACCGTCGAGGAACCGCCCGCCAGGGGACGCAAGGTGGTGGGGATTCGAACGGTGACAGCCATAAGGGAAAGTCTACCGATCGGGTCGGGATTTCAACCCAGCGCCAGGTCCTCCCGCGACCGGTCATAGCCTGGTTCCTATGCGCGTGCTGGCCGCGGTCGACAAGTTCAAGGGCACCGCAACCGCGGCCCAGGCGGCCGCCGCCATCGGGCACGCCTGTTGGGAGCTCGGCCACGAGTGCGTGGAGCGACCGGTGGCCGACGGGGGCGAGGGCACTCTGGAGGCGCTCGGTGGGGCGAACCGCACCAGCGTCGTCACCGGTCCGCTGGGCGATCCGGTACGAGCCGAGTGGCGCCTCCACCGCGGCACAGCAGTGATCGAGATGGCCCGCAGCTCGGGTCTGTCGCTCGTCGGAGGGGCCGCCGGCAACGATGCGATGGCCGCCAGTACCACTGGCACCGGCGAGCTGATCGACCAGGCGCTCGATCTGGGCGCGAAGAAGATCGTCGTGTGTCTTGGTGGCAGTGCCACCACCGATGGCGGCCTGGGTTGTGTGCGAGCGATCACCACGCCCCACCGTTTGCGTGGTGTGCAGCTGTTGGTGGCGTGCGACGTGCAGACCCTCTTCGCCGACGCGGCCCAGGTGTTCGCACCGCAGAAGGGCGCGACGCCGGCGCAGGTCGACATGCTGCGCGGCCGGCTCGAGCGTCTCGCGCAGATGTATCAGGAGCAGTACGGCGTCGATGTGCGCCGCCTACCGGGCGCAGGTGCGGCCGGTGGCCTCGCCGGTGGGCTGGTGGCCCTGGGTGGCAGGCTGGTGCCTGGCTTCGAGCTGGTCGCGGACGAGCTCGATCTGCACGATGAGATCGCGGGCTGCGACCTCGTGATCACCGGTGAGGGCTATCTCGACGAGCAGAGCTTCGACGGCAAGGTGGTCGGCGGCGTTCAGGCGATGTGCGCCGACGCCGGTGTGCCGGTCGCAGCCGTGGTCGGCGACAGCGCTCCGGAGGTGGCCGAGCGCATCATCCACCGTTCGCTCGTGCAGGAGTTCGGGCATGAACGGGCGATGCGCGAACCACTGTGGTGCATCGAACGGGCGGCAACGCTGCTCGTCGGTCAGCTATCGGCCTGATCTTCGCTGACTCTACGACGGCCGCTCATTCCACACCGACGCACTAGGTTCGCAGCATGTCCGACGCCGAGCGCCCCATGGCCGACCTCGCCATCGTGAATTGCACTGCGCTGCTGGGCGTCACGAGCGATCGAACCACCTTCGCTCCGGGCAGCACCGTGGAGATCACTGCCGGCCGCTTCAGCAGCATCGACCAGAACCCTTCGGCGCCACCTCGGGCGCGCGAGGTCATCGATGCTCGCGGGATGGTGGCGATGCCCGGGTTGATCAACACCCATTGCCATGCAGCCATGACGTTCCTGCGCGGAGCGGCCGAGGACGTGTCGATCAGCCACTGGTTCAACAACTACATCTGGCCGATGGAAGTCAACGTCGGCGAGCGTGACGTGTACCTGGGCACACTCGTGGCCGCCGCCGAGATGATCGAGTGCGGTGTCACCACCTTTGCCGATCACTACTTCTTCATGGATCACGCAGCGCAGGCCGTCGCCGACACAGGCCTACGGGCAAACCTCGGTTCGGCCTTCTTCAGCTCGCAGGGGCCCGATGGGCTGGCACAGTCGGTCGCGTTCGCGCAACGCTGGCATGGAGAGGCCGGCGGCCGGATCACCACCTCGATCGCACCGCATGCCCCGTACACGGTCGACGACGACGATCTGCGCGCAGCGGCCGACGCCGCTCGGGGCCTGGGCGTGCGGGTGCACATTCACGCCTCGGAAGACGCGGCGCAGACCAACGCCAGCCTGCAGGGCCGCGGCATCACCCCGATCGAGGTGCTGGAGCGCACCGGTGTGCTCGACGCCGGGGCGATCATCGCGCATGGCAACGGCATCCTGCCGGCCGACATCGCGACCCTGGCCGGGCACCGCGACCGCGTCGGCATCACACACGGCCCGAAGGGGTACCTGAAGTTCGCGCTCGGCGCGCTGACACCGATCCCGGGTTTGCGCGCCGCAGGTGTCCCAGTGGGCTACTGCACCGACGGGGCAGCGTCGAACAACACGATGGACATCTTCGAGGAGATGCGGCTCACCGCGATTCTGCAGAAGCAGCTCGCCGACGACGCATCGTGGTTCGCGAGTTCGATGGCGTTGGAGATGGCCGGGCCGCAATCGGCGGCCGTACTCGGCATGCAGGGCCATATCGGCGAGCTGACGGTTGGGGCGTGCGCCGACATGATCCTGGTCGACGTCTCCGGCTTCCACTGCCAACCGGTGCACGATCTGGCTGCCGCGTTGGTCTATTCGATCCAGCCCACCGACGTGCGCACGACCATCGTCGACGGCCGCGTGCTGATGCGCGACCGCCACCTGCTCACGATCAACCGCGAGGCGCTGCTGGCCGAGTTCCGCCTACGCGCTCGCGAGATCACGGATCGCACGCATGGGCGCACGATCCAGGACTACAGCTCGTAACAGCGGGGCTCAGGTGGTGGTGGGCGGCGTCGTGGTGCCGGTGGTGGGCACGCCACTGATCTGCGCGAGTGTCTTGCCGGCGAAATCGTCACCGAGCAGGAGGATCACGCCGCTGCCCTCGGCCCAGGCGCCTTCGCCCGCCGGCACGGGCACGCCTTGCGCCTCGACAACGATCCCGCCGAACAGTGCCGCCAGCGAATCGGCGACGGGTTTTGCGGCCGGATCGTCGGCGTTGTAGAGCACCTTGCTGACGGGCAGCTTCACCGACGCGCTGACAGCATCGGCCATCAAGAAGCCCTTGGTACCCAAGACATCTGACATCTGCTTGGCGACGCCGTTCTGGGTGCTGGCGTTGGCCACCTGCACCTTGGTACCGATGGTGACGAGCACGAGCTCGGTGGTCGGCGGGATCGTGGGCTGGGCGACCACTGCGCCGTCGAGCGTGGTGGTGGATTGGGCCGACGTCGCGTCAGGCTTCGACGTCGACGCGTCGGAGGTGTCGTCGTTCACCTTGCGCAAGATGAGGAACGCCAGGATGACGGCGATCGCGGTGACCACGATGGCAACGGTGCTGCCCATCGGTGCGGCGCCGTTGGTGCGAGTGCTGCGCTTCGCATTGTCGTTGCTCATGTGGGCTCCTCAGTTCGTGTCAGGCGGGGCTATGCCTGTTCGCCGGCAGCCGCGCCATCGATGAGGGCCCGGCGGCGGCGTTCGCGGTGACGGCGCAGGCGGCGAACCACCAGCTGATCGGCGAGCAAGGCCGCCGGGTGATCGATGACCCGGTTGACTTCCAGATTGTACTCCTCCACAGAACAGGCGAACCGCGCGCGGATGGCATCGTGGCGATCCTCGTCGAGAGTGAACCAGGTGGCTTCGAACTGGATGATCGCGAGTTCGCGCTCGGAGAGGGGTGCCTCGTCGGCTGCGGGTACGTCGTGCTCGGTCGTCATGATGACCGACAGCCTGCCCGGTTTCGATGCGTCAAACCAAGCATCGGACGTGTGTTCGACCTGCTCACGGCCGATGCAACCCCCGGTGACAGGGAGGTGCCGGCACCGCCGCGCGGCTATCCTGCCGGTCCATGTCCGAGGCGCGCCCGTTCCTGATCGGTGTTGCGGGTGGCACCTGTTCGGGCAAGACGACGGTGAGCGAGCGGCTGGCCGAGCTGGCCGGGTACGACTGCCTGGCGCTGATCAAGCTCGATTCGTACTACATGTCGCACGACCACAAGCCGTTCGCGGAGCGCGAGCGGGCGAACTACGACCACCCCGACGCGTTCGACTGGCAGCTGCTCAACGATCATCTGGCGGCGTTGGCGCACGGCAGCACGGTGCCGGTGCCAATCTACGACTACACGATGCACCGCCGCAGTGGCGAGGTGCGGATGGTGGCCCCGGCGCGCATCGTGGTGGTGGAGGGCATCCTGGTGCTCTACGAGCCGACGCTGCGCGACCGGTTCGATCTGAAGGTGTACATCGACACCGACGCCGATCTGCGCTTCATCCGCCGCCTGCAGCGCGACGTTGCCGAGCGTGGTCGTACGCCGGAGAGCATCATCAGCCAGTACCTCGATTCGGTGCGCCCCAGTCACGAGCAGTTCATCGAGCCGAGCAAGCGCCACGCCGATGTGATCTTCCCCCAGGGTGGCCTCAACGCGCCGGCGATCGACGTGCTGTTGGCCAGGGTGCGCGAGCTCGCCATTTTGTAGGCGGGCTGCGAGCGGGCGGGCGTTACACTCGGCCGACGAGTCGCCGGGTTAGCTCAGCTGGCAGAGCAACGCACTTGTAATGCGTAGGTCAAGGGTTCGATTCCCTTACCCGGCTCCATCCCCGCTCATCCGCTCACGATCGGGGCAGGTTGGCGAGCAGCCAGTTGCGAGCCGCAGCCTTCATCACATCGTGTGGGTAGTGGGTCTCGAAGATGTCGGCCGCCTGCGCGACGTTGGTAACGCTGGCTGCGGCGACGAGTGACGGGAGGTCGGGTAGATCTTTGATTGGTCGGCCGCCTCGAAGCTTCATGGCGAGGAGCACGTCGGCGCGGCCGAGCACGATGACGACATCGCCGACCTGGATGTACGGCTCCCACTCTGACGGGTCGCCGGTGACGGCGTCGGGGATGTAGTTCTTCGCGTTCTCGTTCATCCAGTCGGAAGTCCAGCCCCGTTCGGCGGCCATCTGCTCGATGTGGCCCTGTACCGCCGACTTGGTCGCTCCGTCGGCATTGATCCACGCGTCGACGTCCTTGGTCCCGCCGCGGTCTGGTCGGACGCTCAGCATGACCGCCCCGCCGCCAACCACATAGATGGACACTGCAAGTCTGTCCGCATCAAGCCGCTGGGCGAGGCTCTTGAGAGCGGCGTCAAGCTCGCCACGGTCGAAGATGAAACTCATACGCTCGCAAGGTCCGATTCATCGACAAGCACTCCGCGCCGTTCCAGTTCAGGGACCGGGCTCGAAGGAATCAGCCCGCTCGGCGTCCAGGGCGCCGTGAGAAACCCCGCTTTGGCAAGCCACCGGGGATGAGGGAGGCGTTCCTCGTTCAACCTGCGCTCTGCGACTCCGGCGATGAACGCGTCAATCCGCGCGTCCCCCGTCGGACCAGGTGGCGACACAGTCAACGCCACGCGTTCGGCGCCGTGCTCGCGGGCGAGGTCGTCAGCGAGCTGCAGCACGATTCTGAGCAGGACCGGCTCCAGCCGGTCGTCCCGAACCGCACTGGCCGCGGCGGCAGCAGCAGCAGCCACCGTGTCCGATCGAGTAGGCAGGACAGCCAGACGCCACCCAGCAGCGCGGACCAACCGGTCCAAGGTGTCGACCGATACATCTCGCGATCCCCTTTCAGCGCGGGAGATGTTGGGCTGCTTGACGGTCGAGAGCGATGCCAGTCGTGCCTGGGTGAGATGCGCGCCTGACCGCGCCTGCCACACGAGGGTCGATGCAACGGTCTCCATCCTCCTAGTATATCTATATAGATATATAAAGTGCAATGGAGGTTGCCACTCGCACCAACACCCCGGCACACCAGCAGACAACGGTTTCACGTCCGAGGCGAGCGGAGGCGACTGATCCACCGACGCTCAGGCACCCTCGGCATCGGGGGTGCACGTGGGGGTCAGCAGTTCGCGGCGCAGGGCCACCAGCTTCGGAGCGGGTTCGGCTGCGGCCCACGGGTCGGCGGCGATCGCTCGTTCGTAGCTTTCCCACTCGCCGCGCACGCCGGCAAGATCGCCGCGGCGGGCGTGGGCACGCATCCGCAACGCGATCAGCTCCTCGTGACCGCTGAGCACCTTGAGCCCCTGGCCCGTCGCCCAGAACACACCATCGACATCGCCGAGCGTGAGGTAGTGGTTGGCAAGTTCGATCGCAGACCCGATCGCCAGCAGTACCAGCGACGAAGTGATGCCCTCGGCATCGGGCCACAGGTAGCCCGTGCCGGCAAAAGGCATGCCACCCAAGTGCTCCACCCCCGGACGGAGCACCGCGATCGCGTCGAGCGGGGCCAAGCCGCGAGCGTGCGCCACTCTGGCGGCCAAAAGTGCGGCGTCAGTGACGACACGCTCGTGCAGCGGAAGCTCATCGGTGAGCGTCCGGGCGATCCACTCCTCACCATCAGGCGGCGTCACCGCCCGGGCCATCGCCCGGCGTGCATCACTGACCACGTTGGCAAACGTGGCATCGCGCACGTCGAGATCCCACAGAGCGGTACGCGCGGCCGTGCGTGTCGAACGCTCACGATGCTGGCCGAGCCACACGATCAGCTCGGTGGCCTTCGATCGTTCGCACTCCGCAGCGGCGCCGTTGCGGGCCACCACTTCGACACGCCCGAACAAGCCGACGCGCAAAGCCCACGGCTGCTCGACGAACGGCGTCACCACCGGCGTGGCAGGTGCGAAGGTGTGCACCGACGCGTCGGGCTCTTCAACCGCTAGGACGGGTACGGTGAGCAGCGACGCAACGGCTTCGACGTCGGCGGCCTCGAGCCCCACCGGCTGCAGCCTGAGACCGAGCGGCTCGAGCAGATGACAGCCGTCGTCGTGGCGGAGCAGCCAGCCGTCGTCGAGCGCGACGTCGGTGACCACAGCCAAGCCGCGGCCCCCTGCTGCTGCGTCGCGCCACACCGGGTCGCTGATCGGCAGGTGCGACGCCGCAGCGATCACCACCGCCGGCTCCCATGCTTCGCCGCCGCGGCCGGTGGTGCGCAGGGCGAAGGTGGTGGCGTCGCGGGCGAGTGTGGCGGTGCTGCCGATGGCCATCGCGGCCGCGTCGAGCGCCGCGTCGAACGTAGCGAACGCCTCGCAGTGTGCGGCGCCCAACCCCGCCTCCCCCAGGCCAACGGTGAACAGGTGCGCCGACTCCATGAACGGCGACACGGCGAGCGAGGCGGCAAGGTGCCGAAGTATCGGCAACGAGTGCGGCGACACCACCGACAGCGAACCGACCGACTCGAGATCGATGAACAGTTCCCCGCCCGAGATGGCGCCGCCGACGTGCACCAGCGCCGGACACGGTGGGTCGCAGCGGCGCGCATGCTCGGCGAGCCATGCGAGCGGGGTGACAGCGGAGAGGTGCCAGGTGTTGGAGTGCAGGTCGACGGTCCACAGCGAGTCGTCGGGCGTTGCCACCCCACGCAGGAAGAGGGTGATCTCCCCATCGTCCCCAACGAGCGCTGCCAGCACTGACGCCGACTGCGACACAAGTGAAGGCGCCGCCGAGCGCAGCGCCAGATCAAGGCGGGCCAACCGTTCGCCGGGATCCAACGAACGCAGCAGCACCTCCGTGCGAGCCTGTTGCACGCTGGGCGGCACGAGCCGGTCGCCGACGGTGGCTGCGCGCAGAAGACGCCGGCGGCGGGTCTCGAGCAGGCCGATGGCACCAGCCGACATCATCACCGCCGCCGCCAGGCCGGCGGCATACGGCAGCACTCCCCCCGAAGGACCGGCGGGTACAGCCGGCGACGCGTGGTCCGCTGGTGCCGGCGAGTAGTCCGGTGGCGCCGGCACCATCGGAGTCGCGCCCTGGTGGGCGACAGGCGCAGGGGGCGCAGGGGGCACCGCGTGCACCGCGACATCGGGGACCGCCAGTTCGTCGGGGACCGCCAGTTCGTCGTCGGGCACCTCGGGCACCTCGGGCACCTCGATCGTTGGCGCAGGTACCGCGACCATGCCGGTGAGGATGACCAGTTCGCCGGGCCGGATCAGTGCGGGATCGCGATGACCCAGCAGCGGGTCGTTGAACGACATCAGCTCGTCGGTGTACTCGAACACCTCGCGCGGGGTGGCCGGGCGGCCGAACGCAGCGCTCAGATGGTCGTCGGCGATCCTCCAGTAGGAGTCGCCGGCCACCACCAGGTGAGCAGGCCCGAGCAGGGTCGGCACCACCTGCTCGACGGGCAGCGCGACCTCCATCCCTGCCGGGAACACACCCCCTTGCCACTCCGTGCCATCCGGCGCCCAGCGCCCGAGGTTCAGCTCGATGATGCGGTCGCGCAGCTCCGGGCGCCCCATGGCGTTCGCAAGGGAGTACGGCGTCTCGCTACCAACGGCGCAGTGGGTCGCAGCTGCGCCAGCCGGCAGCGACGCAACCGACGCCGACGCGGACACCCTGGCCGGCGACGAAACCGCCGGCACCGACGGGGCCACTGCCCGCGCCGCAGGGACGAGGCTCGCGAACGTGGCGCCAGCGGTGACCGACGAGATCGCGACGAACCGCACCAGCGAGCGCACCCACCCCGACGGCCCCGGCGGCAGCGCAGCGAGCGCGCTGCGCCGTCCGGCAAACCGCCACGCCAGAACGTGCCACACCTCGGCCAACGCGGTGACGGCGAACCACACCCACAGCACTGCGAACACCGCAGCGCCGATCCGCAACACGAGATCGGCATCCACCGTGCGGTCCCGCCACGCGGCGAGCAGTTGCGTGCCGGTGGGGATCGGCGAGCCGACGAGATCGAACACGAGCCAGGGAACGCCCACCAGCAATCCGGCAAGCACGACGAGGGCAACTCCCCGGAGCAGCATGCGAGAGAACCGCATCACGGTCGTCCTTTCTCTTCGGAGTAGACGACGCGAGCGGTCCCGCTGGCCGTCACGGTCATGGTTGATTGCCCACCGAGGATCAGGAACACCGTGGCGCGCCGCTCGGTCACGGTGACCGTCACGAAGTCCACCCCGACGACCACCTTCACGTCGCGTGAGCGCACGCCGGCACGTGACGCGTAGTCGAGCGCCGCCGCCCGCGCCGTTCTCGGGTTGAAGCCACTCACCGGAGTGGCCGAGGAGACCGCCGCCCGCGCCGCCGCTTCCGCCGTGTTGGCCGCATGCCGGCGCGCCGACATCGCCCGACCACCATCGACGATCAGCCCCGAACCGGTCAGCACGATCACCAGCAGGAGCATCATCACGACGGAGATCGCACCACGATCGCGGTCACGCGCGCTCATCGCTGGTACCGGTCGATCGGTTGGGTGTCGCGCATGACCACCGTGCGCACTCCGGGCGACCAGAATCCGGTGAGGGCTTGGTTGCGCACCGTGCACGACACCTGCGCGGTCACCGAGCCGCCCTGCCACGTGCCGGTGGGCGACGGCGACCACGTGAGGCGAACCTGCCCACCCCCCTGGCAGCGGCCGGCGAGTGACGATGACGCAACCGCAGTCGTGGCGGCCTGTTGCGCGGCCGCCGGATCGGGTGCGATCGACGCCGCACGCGCCGCCGCCTGTGCCGTGTTGGTGACCTGCACACCGGCCGCGTGGAGACGGCCGACGAAGCCGAGAAACACCACTGCCACCATGCAGAAGATGAGAAGGTACATCATCTCCACCGGCGTCGCGACACCATCCTCGCCACGCCAACCGGAGACCCGCCGCGCCGACATGCTCATCGCTCTTTCGGGGCCGACTCGGAGGCCCGCGCCTTGAACCCGGCCTTGCCCAGCGCGCCGGGGGTAATGCCGGTGACGGTGACAGTCACCATCGGCCCGTCGACGCACGTGACGCGCAGACCGGCCGACCACGAGCCTCCCGACGAGCGCACCAGCGATCGCGCCGCCGCCACACCCGCGGCACAGGTCCCGTCGTACGCCGCGGCAACGCGGGCACCCTCTGCTGCGGCCTCGTCGAACACGTTGCGCGCATGCCAGTAGGCGGCCACTTCGAAGATCAGCAGCATCGAGAGGATCACTGCCATCATCCCGAACAACATCTGGATCGAGACGTCGACCGCGCCGCGGTCGCGTTGCCGCACGGGGCGGCAACGCGTACTCGCGGCGTGGCGACGGCACGAACCCATGGCTCAGGGCGCCACCGGGTCGGGAACGTTGTTCTTCGCCTGGTTGAACTTCGCGGTGAAGAACACGGTCGCCGCGATCGCGACGACGATGCCCACCGCCAACCAGATCATCTTGGTGACGGCCTCGTCCACACCGTCCTCCTCGTGACGCGCCGCCCACGCCTGCGCGGCCCGCGACCGCATGTCTCCGTAGGCCACCTGGACCCACACCGCGATGGGTAGTAGTTGCTCGTTCATCCGCCGAATTCCTTCCTGGTTGGTTGTTGTTGTTCGCACCGTCGCGGTGCGGTTCTGGGCCTAGCCACCGAACGCCTCACTGACGCGTTGCGCGAGGGGGTAAGCCAAGAAGACGATCGTGGTGACCACGAAGCCGATGGTGGGACCGGACAGGTTCGCGTTGGCCCTGTCGGCCTCGCGCTCCAACTCGTCGAGCGCCTTCGCCCGCATCGCCGAGGCGAGCGACGCCACCGTGTCGCTGATCGAGACACCCTGCATGCCCTGGCGTTCGATCGAGGCCGCGAACTCGGACAACTCGCGCACGTCCATGCGCCGGCCGAACTCGTCGAGCGCCTCCCAGACCGCCACGCCGCGCTGGGGCGCCGCCTGCAGTTCGGTGCGCAGCGCGTCGAAGGCGTCGGATGCGCCGACCGCGAGCGCGAACCTCACTGCCTCCTCCACGCTCTGATCAGTGGTGAGACCGATCGCCACCAACTGCACGAAGTCGTTCGCCGCCTGACGCATCTCGCGGCGCCGACGCTCGATCCTGGCGCCGAGATCGTGCACGGTGATCCAGCCCGCCATCACGGCCAGGAGGACCGAGAGGCCCGGCCAGAACGCCGACAGGGTCACCACCCCCGCCGCGATCATCGCTGCCGCGCCCGACAGCACGATGAAGAACATCACGCCGGCCGATGCCAGCACGCGCGAGACAACGTCTGCCGGTGACAGCCCGATCGTGGCCAGGCCATCGCCGAAGTGAGTGTTCACCCAACGGCCGGCGGCGCCGGCCGCGGCTGTGCCAGACGGGCCAGGCGTCGCGACGACGAACCCAGGGCCGAACATGCGGTACCGCGCCGCTGCCAGCGAGCGTGGCGCACGGCGCAACGAATGCGCCACGCACCAGATGCCCGCCGCGACCAGCAGCCCGGTCGCTGCACCGATCTGCAGCGGGTTCATCGCGCCACCTCGGAGGAGCCGACCACGCGGTACCGCTGTGGGAGTTCGTAACGGCACAGCGACCGCAGCCAGAGGATGCAACCGACCCACATCCCGAGCGGCAGCACCAGGATGAGCTGCCCGACGGCGGTGTCGTACGGCGCGAGCAGATCGCCACTGGCCAGCTGCAGGTAGCCGACGAGCAGCGCCCCGATCACCACCAGTCGCTGCATGCTCGATTGGTAGACGGCACGGGTGCGATCGATGCGCTCACGAGCCGTCACCTCGTCGCGGGCGGCAGCAGAGAGCGCTGTGACGGTGCCGTACAGGCGCCCGGCGCCCGTGCTGCCACCGACCACCAGACGGATTGCGGCGACGGCCGCATCGGCGGTGGGATGGGCCAGTTCGTCGGCGAGGTCGGCCAACGCATCCTCCGTGCGGAAGCCCTGCCGGCGCCGGTGCGCAAACGTGTGCAGCGGCCCGGCGATGGCTGCAGGGGGGCGCAACGCCACCTGCTCCAACGCCTCCTCGGCCCCCATCGACGAGCCACGCAACGTGTCGCGCAAATCCTCCAACCACTTGGCGATGCCCTCGATCCGGCGGCGCTCGTCCTCTGCGCGGGTGTCGTGTAGCAGCGGACCCCAGAACATGACGAAGCCACCGACGACCACGGCCAACGTCAGCCACCGCGTCGCGAGGAGCACCAGCACTGCGCTCGTCAGACCGACGATCACGCGGGTGGCGGACAGCCCGGAGAGCACCGACGGCGTCGATGCGCTCGCCGCCCGACCCGAGGCACGCGGCGAGAGCGCTTGCTGCACGAGCAGGAGCGCGATGGAGAGCAGCAGGCACACTGCCGCTGCAACAGCGGTGGGCGGCGTCGACGCGATCACGTGCAACCGGCCCGCTCGGAGATGGGTCGTCCGGCGCGCAACGGGCGATGGGTGTCGCCGCCGTCGTGCCACCAGTGCGTGGAGAACTCGGGAGTGGCAGTGCGCAGCCGCTCCAGCATCGGCCGCTGGGGTTCGGATGCTGGGCGTGCGCGCCGATCGGCTGCGTCGGAGCGCGAGGTGCACAGGCGGTGGAGGATGAAACGCGCGCCGTCCTCCTCCACCGACGGCGACGCGACCTCGGTGACGTAGCGGCCGGACTGGTTGTCGCCCGTGACGTGCACCACCAGATCCACGCTGCGATACACCTGCCAACGGGCCATGCGCAGATCGACACCCGAGTGATAGGCGATGAGCTCGGCAAGGCGTTCGATGCCGTCCTTCGCCGAGCCGCCGTGCACGGTCGCCATCGCGCCTTGACCGATCGACATCGCCTGCACCAGCGCGCTGCCCTCGGTGCCACGGACCTCACCCACGACGATCCAATCGGCGCGGGTGCGCATTGCCGGCACCATCATGTCGTGGCACGAGATGCCCACTCCGTCGCTCGTGCTCGGCACGCGCGACTGATACGCGTGGACGAAGCGATGGCGCCCCATGTTGGCGATGTTCAGCTCGAAGTCGGTCTCCACCGTGATGATCACGTCGTCGTCGGCAATCTCGGCGACGAGGGAACGCAGGACGGTCGTCTTGCCCGAGCCCATCCGACCGCAGACGACGATGTTCATATCGGCAGCCACGGCCGCTGCGAGCAGCGCGACGGCGGCGGCGTCGAGCATGCCTCGCTCCGCCAACTCGTCGAGACCCATCCCGAACACCGCCGCCCGCCGGATCGCGACCAGTGGCCGCTGCACGACGTCGAACCCTTCGCCGTGGAACCGAACGCCCGGTTCCAGCTCGAGATCGACGAACGGGTTCTCGCGATTGAACGGCCTGCGCCGCGAGGTCGCGGTGTCGTAGATGACGCGTTCGAGATCGCGATCGCGACGGACGAGTGGTGGGAGGAACTGGCGGGTGCCGTCGCTGCGCTCGACGCGCACACGATCCGCACCGAACACGAGCACGTCGGTGACGTTCGGGTCGCGGAGCACCGTCAACAAGCGGGGCAGCCCGAAGATCTCCGAGATGACCAGGCCCACGAGAGCGGCGTGCTCATCGCTACTGAGCGGTGCAAGGCGGGCGAGCATGCGCTGCTGCTCCAACTCGGGCAGCACGGCACGCTCGAGGACATCGCGGGTCATCTCCTCGCGGAGGTCGCGCTCGGGCGGCGTCTCGTCCCGGCCCGGCACCGGCAACCGATCACCGAACTGGCGGCGAAGATCGGCGACCAGGGCATCGAGTTCCTCGTCGGTCATCTCGCGACTCCGTGCTCACTCATCAGTGACAGCGCCATCCGGCCGACCGCAGCCGCAAGTGGGCTGCGACGTACCCGCCGATCGGTTGCCCAAGCCCCCCGATGGACGAGATCGACCACCGCCGAATCCCACGGCAACCAACCGGCGCAGGTGCTGTCGAGCTCGGACAGCAGCGTCGTGCGGGGGAAGGCGACACCCCCCGGCGAGTCGACGACCACGAGGCGGGCCTTGCCCTCGGGGAGCCCGGGCTCGGCCGGCGAGACCCGCCCGCCGGCGTGCAACCATTCCGTGGCGGAGACTGCCGCGCTGATCTCGGGAGCGGTGATCACCAGCACGACGTCGGCCTGGGTCAGCAGCTGGCCGTTGGGTGAGCCGCCGCGCAACCGACCGACATCGACCACCACCGACCCGTCGAGCTCGCGCAATGTGGGTGCCCAGGGCACGCGCGGCTGATGGCAGGCGAACGCCCGGAACGGATCCGCCGGAGCCGTGACGATGCGCAGACGGTCGCCATGCGCAACCGCCGAGAGGGCGTCTGCAGCGGTGCCACGGTCGGCGGGGAACGCCACCCGCTCGAGACCGCCGGTGGTGTGCGGCGCCAGCTGCAGACGGCCGGCCAACGTGCCACCGGCCGGATCGGCCTCGATCATCCACGCGCCGGCCTCGTCGGCGGCCGCGAGGCTGGCTGCGAGCAGCAGGGACGTGGTCGTGGCGCC
>JAYSPV010000053.1:0-10241 GCA_043721915.1 Ilumatobacteraceae bacterium
GTTGCAGAGGTAGATGAACACGAACAGGCTGAGCAGGAAGGGGGTCCAGCCCAAGCCGTCCTTGCCCATCGTCTGCATCACGATGCCGTTCTCGATGAACTCGACCGACGTCTCGGCGAGGTTGCGCACGCCCGTGGGCGCCACCGCGGCGTCCTTGCGGCCGGCGAGCACGAAGACCAGCGAGCCGATCACTGCGGCCGCCACTGCGATCAACGCGATCTTGTTGAACGACGTGAAGAAGTCTTGCCAACGCAGGATGGCGTTGATCTCTGGGAATTTGAAGGCGTCGGCGATCACGACAGGTTCCTAGGGGTTCGAGACGGGCAGAGGGCGGGCATTACGAGCGAGCGGGCTTGAGGCCGGGATGGGCCAACGAGAGAGCGACGTACTTCATCTCCCAGATCAACAGACCAAGGTGCGTGATGATGATGGTCGCTCCGAGGGCCGGAAGTGAAATCCAACCCGAATCCTTGACGAGCAACACTGCCAAGAGGATCAGGCCGAGACGAACCAGGTAGCCGAACAGCACAGCGCCCATCATCAGCCCGAGGCTGATTCGGGCTGTTGTGGCGACGAGCGTAGCGGCCAATGCGAAGTTCACCAAGACGATCGCGATGCCGTAGGCGCTGCTGTAGGAACCGTGCAGGCCCCAGATGAACCCGCAGACTGCGATCAGCGCCGGTGCGACGATCAGGCCGCGACGGATGATGTCCTTGGTGACGCCGACTTCCGGCGCCGGGCCCGCGAGGGCGGTGGTCATCACGGGGGCGTCGCTCATGCGCGTGGCCCGTCGAGCGTGATGCCGTCGAAGACGTTGACAGGGTCGTCCTGCACTTTGGCGATGATGTGGCGTGGGGCGGCCTGACGCGCGACGAGCTGTTCGGCCTCGTGCTGGCCCATCGCTGCGTTGTACTCGTAGTACATCTTGATGAACTGGCCGATCACCGAGAAGATCACCAAGCCGACCATGAACGCCGGTCGAGTGTCGAGCCAGCGGTCGAGCCCGTAGCCGATACCGAGGAACACCAGGACGACCAGCGCGAAATCCATGCCGCGGCCCAACGTCTGGCCGGATTGCTGCGCAGCAGCGATCTTCTGCCGGTCGGGCACGACTTTCAAACGGGGTGTCCTCGAGGATGCGTGCCGATCACCACGTTGTGACCAGCTTGTGAACGCGAACACAATCTAGCTCGTCGCGCACCGGACAGCGCAAGGCGAACGCAACATTCGGTCGGGATTTCCTCGGTTCAAGCGCGACGACGGATCCGAGGGTGCAGGATCGTGAACAGCACGAGCCCGAGCATCGCCGCGCCGATCGGGATGTAGCTGGCGCCGCTGCCGGTGAACACCGGGTACAGCACGAACGCCGACAGCAGCGCCGTCCATGCCCACAGGATCAGCACGCTGCGGCGTTGGCCATGACCCATCTCCATCAACCGGTGATGGAGATGCTTCTTGTCGGCGGAGGCGACCCCCTGGCGACGAGCGGCGCGACGGATGATCGCGAAGAGCGTGTCGAGGATCGGCACACCGAGGATGAACAGCGGGATGACGAGCGGCGCGAGGAAGAAGTAGGTCTGGCCGCCGGGGCCCGGGTTGTACGGATCGGCACGGCCGCCGACAACGCTGGTGCTCACGGCCATCAGCAGGCCGAGCAGCAGCGCCCCACCGTCGCCCATGAAGATGCGCGCAGGGTTGAAGTTGTGCGGCAGGAAGCCGACACAGATGCCAACCGCAAGGATCGCGACGAGCGAGCCGATGTTGGGTTGGGTGATCATCCCCGGCAGCTCGGACAGCCGCTGGCTGTAGAGGAAGAACGCTCCGGCGCCAATCGCGACGATGCCCGCCGCAAGGCCGTCGAGACCGTCGATCAGGTTGATCGCGTTGGTCATGCCCAGTAGCCACACCACCGTGATCAGCGCAATCCAGTCGTCGCTGAGGATGTACACGTCGAGGAACGGCACGCGAAAGGAGAACATCGTCACGCCAAAGACGAACAGCAGCACTCCGGCAACGATCGTGCCGATCACCTTTGCCGGCGCGGAGATCTCACGGATGTCGTCGATGAACCCGACCAGGAAGATGGCGGCAGCCGCGAAAAGTACACCTCGCGGCTCGGAGTTGCGGGCGAACAGCGGGTCGAACGTGTCCATCAACCGCGCCGACGCGAAGGCCGCGATGAACCCGATGAACATCGCGATGCCGCCGACGTCGGGCGTGGAGACCGTGTGCACACGTCGTTCGTCGGGTTCGACCACCCACCCGAACCGGCGCGCGATCGCGCCAACGACCGGCGTGACGGTGAACGTGACGACTGCAGCGATCGCCCCGACGACGAGATAGGCGCCGGTGCCGGGCATCAGGGCAGCCGTCGGTGCGGTTGCGTCTCGAAGCCCTTGTAACCGAACCACCCCGCCGCCGCCAGCGACACCAGCGAGTACATCCCCGGCGACACCGACTTGGAGAGTGCATGCCGATCGACGGCGACCAGCCAATCCAGGTACGGCACCAACGGGATGCGAGCGTTGTCGCCGTTGTCGGCGAACCACGCGCCGATCAGGCGCCGCTCGACGTAGTACATCGCCACTGCGAGTGCGACGAAGGTGACCACGACCGCAACGGTGGCCGCCCTGCGACCGGGGTAACGCATGCCGCGCGAGACACCGGCGGCCACAGTGACTCCGAAGGCGGGAATGAGGTAGGTCTGCATCGACGTCGTGCCAAGCACCACCAGGTACCAGACCGCTCCGGCGGCCACACCTGCGAGCATCCCGAACACCACGCCACGGGCGAGCGAACGCTTGTGCATTCGAGGGTCAGCGACGTTGCTCACGAAGGATCACTGTAGCGATCAGGAGTACGCCGGGAACTGTGCACACAGCGCAGCAACCTCTGCCTTGACCGCAGCAACCGCAGCGGCGTCGGTGCGATTGCGCAGGACGCGGACGATCAGTTGCGCGATCTGGGCCATCTGCGGTTCCTTCATGCCCTGGGTGGTGACCGACGGGGTGCCGATGCGCACACCGCTGGTGACGAATGGGCTACGTGGGTCATCAGGCACGTTGTTCTTGTTGAGCGTAATGCCACCTTCGTCGAGCACCGTCTGCGCTTCCTTGCCGGTGAGCTCGGCATCGAACGGGCGCAGATCGACCACCATCAGGTGGCTGTCGGTGCCGCCGCTGACCAGCCGAAAGCCCTCGCGCACCAGTGCTTCCGCCAACGCGCTCGCGTTCCTCACGATCTGCTGTGCGTACCCGGTGAACTCGGGCTGCTGCGCCTCGTAGAACGCCACCGCCTTGCCGGCGATCACGTGTTCCAGCGGGCCGCCCTGCCATCCGGGGAAGACTGCCTTGTCGATCGCCGTCGCGTAACCCGCCTTGCTGAGGATGCAGCCACCACGCGGCCCGCGCAAGGTCTTGTGGGTGGTGAAGGTGACAATGTCGGCGTAGGGCACCGGGTTGGGGTACACACCGCCGGCGATCAGACCAGCGACGTGCGCTGCATCGAACATGAACATCGCGCCCACCTCGTCGGCGACGGCCTTGAACGCCTCCGGGTCGAGCCGGCGCGAGTAGCTGGTGGTGCCGGCGACGATCAGCTTGGGACGGTGCTGCAACGCGAGATCGCGCACCTCGTTCATGTCGACGCGCTCTTCGCCCGTCGTCACCTTGTACGGCACGAAGCTGTACAGCTTGCCGCTGGCGTTGACCGGGGACCCGTGGGTGAGGTGACCACCGTGGTCGAGGCTGAGCCCGAGCACGGTGTCGCCCGGCTGGAGGACGGCCTGGTATGCGCACATGTTGGCGTTGGCGCCACTGTGCGGCTGCACGTTGGCGTGGTCGGCACCGAACAGTTCCTTCACACGTGAGATCGCGAGGCTCTCGATGTCATCGACGATCGCGTTGCCGCCGTAGTAGCGCTTGCCCGGGTAGCCCTCCGCGTACTTGTTGGTGAGGGCGCTACCGACCGCGCGCATGACCGCGGGCGAGGTGAAGTTCTCGCTGGCGATCAGCTGCAGGCCGGTGCACTGGCGCTGCACCTCGGCGTCGATCAGGTCGAAGACGGCGGTGTCCGGCTTGGAATCGGTGGGGAACGGCATGGGGGTGCTCCGAAGGTCGTGTGCGGTTGCGGGTTGGTATCAGTGGTCGGCGGCGGCTTCGTCGCGTTCGATCTGCATCAGTTGCTCGACGCGGCGTGCGTGGCGGCCGCCTTCGAATGGCGTGGCCAAGAAGAGCGCGAGGATCTCCTCGGCGAGACCGAGGCCGACAACTCGCGCTCCGATGCTAAGCACGTTGGCGTCGTTGTGCTCGCGCGCCATACGGGCCGTGTAGAGGTCGTTGCACAGCGCGGCGCGTACGCCGTGCACCTTGTTGGCGGCAAGTTGCTCGCCCTGGCCGCTGCCGCCCATGACCACCCCGAAGTCGGCCTCGCCATCGCGGACCGCCCGTCCGACAGCAGCGCAGAACGACGGATAGTCGCAGCTCTCCGTGCTGTGGGTGCCGAGGTCGAGCACCGCATGGCCCTGCTGCGCCAGCAGAGCGGCGAAGTGCGCCTTGAGTTCGTAGCCCGCATGATCCGAGCCGAGTGCGATCCGTGACATCGTTGCGAGTGTAGGTGCCCACCCGCCCGGCGACCCAGCCGCCCCCTCTCCCCGGCCGAGGATAGTTGGCGCTGGTTCGCTGCAGCCGGCCGCAGCTTCCTACCCTGGCGTCATGTCGTCGCTGGATCCCCGTACCCCTGTCCTCATCGGCGCGGGGCAGTACGTCCACCGCGCCGGCGGCCTGGAGGACGCGCTCGACCCGTCGGCGTTGATGTGCGAGGCCGTGCGGGCGGCCGCGACCGACGCAGGGCTGAGCGCGGTGCCCAACCCGGATTCGGTGCGCGTGGTCGGGCTGTTGAGCTTCCGTCACGGCGACCCGGCGTGGGTGGTCGCCAACCAGTTGCGCCTCTCGCCGCGCGAGTGCGCCGTCACGACCATGGGCGGCAACAGCCCGCAGACACTGATCAACGGGACGGCGACGGAGATCCAGAATGGCGACCTCGACCTGGCGATCCTGTGCGGTGGCGAGGCCTGGCGCACGCGGATGCGCGCCCGCAAGGCCGGCGTGGAACTGCAGTGGCCGACCTCGCCGGAGGATCAGTTCCCGCGTGTGCTGGGCGAGGACATGAAAATGAGCCACCCGACCGAGCGAGCGCTGGGCATCGGCATGCCGGTGCACGTGTACCCGATGTTCGAGACGGCGGTGCGCGCTGCTGCGGGCCGCACGGTGGAACAGCAGCAGGTGCTGAGCAGCGAGCTGTACGCCCGCTTCAGCGAGGTGGCCGCCACGAACCCGTACGCCTGGCTGCGTGAGGCGAAGACGGCGGAGGAGATCCGTACGCCGAGCCCCGGCAACCGGATGATCGGCTTCCCCTATCCGAAGTCGATGAACTCGAACAACGACGTGGACATGGCTGCCGCACTGCTCATGTGCAGCGTGGAGAAGGCCGAGGCCCTTAAGGTCCCCCGTGATCGTTGGGTGTTCCCGCTCTCGGGTTCGGACTGTCACGAGCACTCGTTCATCAGCGAACGGTGGAGCTTCGCCGAGACCCCGGCCATCGAACTGGGCGGTCGCCGCGCGCTCGAGCTGGCCGGGGCCGGCATCGACGACATCGAGATCATCGACCTCTATTCATGCTTCCCGTCCGCCGTGCATCTCGGCGCGCAGAGCCTCGGGCTCTCGCTCGATCGACAGCTCACGCGCACCGGTGGCCTCGCGTTCGCCGGCGGCCCGTGGAACAGCTACGTGATGCACGCGATTGCCACGGTGATGGCCGACCTGCGCGACCGGCCCGGCGCGAAGGGCTTGGTGTGGGCGAACGGCGGATTCGCGACGAAGCACTCGTTCGGCGTGTACTCCACCACGCCCCCGGTGCGCTTCCAGCACACCCACCCGCAGGACGAGATCGACGCGATGCCCCGCCGCGAACTCGCCGAGCCGGCCGACGCCGCCGGTGCGGCGACGATCGAGGCCTACACCGTGATGTTCGACCGCGACGGCGCGCCCGAGACCGCGCTGGCCGCCACCTTGCTCGCCGACGGCCGCCGCGCCTGGGGCACCTCCACGGACAAGGTGCTGGCGGCAGCGATGTGCGAGGGCGAATGGGTCGGCCGCGCCGCCCACCTGGACGAAGCTGGCACCCTCAGCGTCTGACAACCGCACCCCACCACAACGAACGAGCAGTGAGACGGCCCGTCGACGAGTTCCGTTCAGATCGCGTCGCCAACACCGCTGGAGGCAAGATCGGGGCAGGTTGCAGACAGGTAGGCGTCGGTCTGGGGCGTCTTCACCGACTCGACGACCAGGCTTGGGTCGTCGGCGAACGGGGTCACCGCCGCGTCGAACGCTGCTGCTGCGGCATCCACGTTCGCCGCCAACTCGTCGCGCAGCGGGGGCACGACGATCACCGGGTCTTCCGCCGTGCGTTCGCGGAGCGCGGTGAACCAGACGGTGGCAAGTTCGGCCAGCTCGTCGTCGGTGACGCCGGCCTCGCGCAGCCCCGCGATCGCCTTGCGTGCTCGCCGGTCGAACGGGCCGACCAGATCGGTCTGCACGACGTTGCGCTCCCCCACCAGCTCGGCCGGCCAGCGCGACCCGATACCACCGATCGAATCGATCAACGACGCCGCGGCGATCACCTCGAGGCGGGCGACCTCCACGCTCGTCAGCCCGCCGAACGCGTTGGCGATGCCGATGGACTGCACCGTGCCGCTGTAGGCCGCCCACGAGGCGCAAAACGGATCGGCAGCATCCAAACCCGGCACCCCTGTGGGCTCGGGGCCGAGCGTGGATGACGATGCATTCTCCGTCGAGGCAGGCGTCGTGGCTGCGAGCAGGGTCGTGCCGCTGCCGACTGACGACGGACCCTCACTCATGGGGGCACTGCCAACGGCGGAAGTCGCAAGCGACGGCTGCCCGCTCTCGCTACAGCCGACCAGTAACCCGGCGGCCATCGCCAAGAACCATGCTCCTCGGCACAGCCGCCGGTTGCGCTCCGCAACACACGGCTGAATCGAACCGGCGAACCACATGGCGGCGAGCGTAACGGCGGCGGCGTCTCCGGATATGTCGCCCGCGCCGTGGCTGACGCGTGGCGTCAGGCCACTCGCCGACGGCGCCTCACCCGGTGGCTCATGAATGCCGCACCCACCGCTGACGTGGAGAGTTGACCGCCGGCGAGGGATTCGGCACCCGGCGCATCGGGCCGTTCACCACTGTTGACTTGTGTGGTCGACGACCCCGGCACGAACCGGCCGGGGTGTGTCGACAACCACTCAGCCACCTCGCTGTAGCTCACGCACCGCACTGACTGCTTGCCACAGACGTCGCCCAGGAATCGCGCAAGTGCCCGATTCCAGGCCCCTCCAAGCAGGTTCTGGCTGTGCCCCGCTAGGTCGAGCGGCGCCCGCGTTCCCTGGTAGACCTTGTTGAAGCTGGACGTCAACGTCGCATAGATGATCTGCTCGGCGGCCGCCGAAGACGTGTTGCGATAGCGAACGTAGAAGTTGTAGTCCGCGAGCAGCAGTCCTGTGCTGGAACCCGGTGGCGTCACCCCGGGCACCCCGAAGCGCCAGATGCCGTTACGCAGCGCCGGCCAATCCGAAAGCAGCCGAACTCCGCTCGCGTCGTACCTCAGCCCGTTCTCCGCGTACACCGGCAGGTACGCAGACGGCTTCCCTTCGAGGCATGGGGTGCGGCCGCCGATCAGCGGGAAGTTTCCAAGACCCCCAGTGGCGGGTATCAGTCCCATGTTGCTGTCAACGTTTGACATCAGGCTCTTCACCTGCTGAAACTCGACGCGCCAGTCATCGGAGGTCCAGACGTTGATGCCAGTGGCACCGCAAAAGTGACCACCGAAGTGAGTGCCCACCTCGAACCCGTTCAGCCGGGCGCGTTGCAAGGCCTCCACTGTGGCGCGGATCTTCTGCCCCGGCGTCATTCCAGGCGGCACGATCGCGAACCCGTTCGAGGAAGAGCCAGCCGGACGCCGCGGAGGGTCGTACAACATACGGTGCGTGTAATCGATCAGGTTGACGGCGGAAAGGAAGAACGTCATCCGCGCTCCGACCCGGACGCCGACAGCATTCCAACTGTCGACCGAGACGTTGTTGCCGCCACCGTCGAACGACGCCATGACGAACTGTGGGGGCTTGCTGTCCGGGGGCGGAGGCGGGCCGGGCACCGTCGCCGGGTTGCCGGTGAACCAGCCATACAGGTCGGCGACGAGGTGCGTGCCGTTCTTCGCGTAGACGGATGCGCCGTACTGGCTGGTCGCGACGATGGAGAAGGAAGCTGCCGTTTCGCCGGCAAAGGTCGCATTGGCGACCGACGTGGCAGGGCGCGCGGCGCCAGCTGGGTAGGCACTGATGAAACCAGGGCCGGAGGCCCGCACCATCGTCAAGTTGAGGGCAGCAGCTGCGCCGGCGAGGAGCGGCGACGACAGCACGATGCTGTCGTGTTGAGGGATCACGTCGATACCGCGTGTGTCCTTCAGGCGAGTCGGCGACACCGGCACGAACAGTCCTTCGGTGCTCTCGACGCTCGAAGCACCGGTGAAGTATCCCGTGACGTCGATGATGTAATGGCCACCGGCTGAGGAGGCGAGCTCGAGACCCCCAGGAGAAACCGGAACGATCGACCCTGCCGCACGAACCTGGCCAGGGCCATCTGTGGCGACACCGATGACGGCAGGCTGAGCAGCGCCGTTGGCGTGCAGAGCCGCAATGGACACCCCACTTGCCGTGGACTGGGCAGTGAACGTGAGCGCCACCGCAATCGCATCGGACGGGATGGATAGGGGGAGATCCACATGTCGAGTGCCGCCGGCGCCCAGCGCCGCGCCACTTCTCGTATCGAGCACCCGAACCGACGCGGGTAGCGGCACCAAGCGACCCGCTGTCGCCGTCGTCGCAGGAACGAAGTAGCCCCAGACGTCAAGCTCCGCTCGCGTGCTCGCGCTGGCCCGCACGGCAATGGCTCCATCTTCGCCGATCCGAGCGATCAGACCATTGGTGCGGGTTTGACCGGTGAGGAAGTTGATCGCCGAGGTAGCCGATACGGGGTCCGGCGTGGGCCCGATCGAGAGGAAACCGTTCGCTGCCGCAGCCCGGACCGTCACCGTCAGAGCGACCGAGGACGCCTCCACGGGGATGCCACACTGCTCGCGAACCGGCACGGCCAGCGTCGACCCTGCAGCAATGGCCAGATCGTCGTTGGTACTGAGCACGCACGGCGCCACGGGCACGAAACGGCTGGAGTCGGCGATCACTGCGCCGGCAGCCGTCGCACTACTGAAGCTGACGGTGCCCACTGACGACGCAAGGAGGACCCCCACGACAACGATGGAACTCCGTGTGGTGTGCATTCCCGGCCCTCTCCGGTTGCCAGATCGTGGCAAACCGCTTTGCAATCTAGACCATCCGGCGCCGCAGGGACTCGACAACCCCTGTGGCCGCAGCCGAAACTCAAGCGGTCGGGCACGAGAGTGGCATGCTCTTCTCATATGTCGCCTGAGTCCCCCGCTCCCGATGCCGACCCGCTGCCGATCATCGTCGACTGCGACCCCGGACATGACGATGCCATCGCGCTCGTTGTCGCCGCCCGCCACACCGAGCTCGTCGGCATCACCACCGTCGCCGGCAACGCCCCACTCAGTGCCACCACCCGCAACGCGATCATCATGCGCGACCTGCTGGAGCTCGCGTGTCCAGTGCACTCCGGCGCCAACCGCCCCCTCACCCGTCCCGCCCGCCATGCCGACTACGTGCACGGCGAGAGCGGCATGGACGGCGCCGACCTGCCCGAGCCGAGCGGCCCGCCGGCGAGCTACGACGCCGTCGGGTTCATCATCGACAGCTGCCGCGCGCGGGAAGGAATCTGGCTGGTGCCCACGGGCCCGTTGACCAACATCGCGCTCGCGCTGCGCGCCGCACCCGACCTGGCCAGCCGCATCGCCGGCATCTCGCTGATGGGTGGCGGCACATTCGGCAACCGCACCGCCGCCGCCGAGTTCAACCTGTGGTGCGACCCGGAAGCCGCCGACATGGTCTTCTCCTACGGCGGCCCCCTCCTGATGTCGGGCCTCGATCTCACCCATCAACTGCAAGCGGTACCGGAGCGGGTCGAGCAGGTGCGGGCACTCCCTGGCCATCTCGCCGCCGTCCTCGCCGACCTGTTCGACTTCTTCAGCGGCACCTACAC
>JAYSPV010000054.1:0-2675 GCA_043721915.1 Ilumatobacteraceae bacterium
GGCGATCGGCCAGGTGAACAGGCGCCACACTTCGCCGTCACGTACCCATGGGGCGACGTAGTAGAGCTCGGTGATCGCACCGAACTGTCCGTCGATCGCGTACACGAACATGGACAGGATGCCGAGGCCCACGAGCAGCGCTGTGGTGGTGATGTCGAGCTGGCCGATGCGGAACCAGCCGTCGCGGCTGGGGCGTTCGGGCATGGAGAACTGGTAGCGGCCGGGCACATCGGCAACCCTATCCGCGACACCTGCGCCACTGCTTGGCGTTGACCGTAGAGTCTGCAACGTGGTTGCCCGTCCTCCCACCGGCACGATTCCCGAATCGCCCGGGTCGTACCAGTTCAAGGACAAGGAAGGCCGCGTCATCTACGTCGGCAAGGCGTCCAGCCTGCGCCAGCGCCTCTCCAACTACTTCCAGGACCCGCGCAACATGCACCCGCGCACTGCGCAGATGGTGGCCACCGCCACCTCGGTGGAGTGGATCGAGGTGCGCAACGAAGTCGAAGCGCTGATGCTGGAGTACAGCCTGATCCAGCTGCACCGGCCGCGGTTCAACGTGCGCCTGCGCGACGACAAGAGCTACCCGTTCCTGGCGGTCACGCTCGACGAGCAGTTCCCGCGCGCACTCGTGATGCGCGGTCGCAAGCGCAAGGGCACCCGCTACTTCGGGCCCTACGCGCACGCATACGCGATTCGCGACACGCTCGATCTGCTACTCCGCAGCTTCCCGATCCGCACCTGCAGCCCCGGCAAGTTCAACGAGCACAACCGTCTCGGCCGTCCGTGCCTGCTGTTCCACATCGAGAAGTGCAGCGGCCCGTGCGTCGGCGAGATCGAGGAGATGCCGTACCGCCAGCTGGTGCAGGAGCTGTGCGACTTCCTCGACGGCGACACCGACGAGATCGTCAAGCGGCTCGAAGTGGAGATGGCGAACGCAGCCAAGGAGCTGGAGTACGAACGAGCGGCGCGAGTGCGTGATCGCCTCCTGGCCGTACGACGTGCCATCGAGAAGCAGCAGATGGTCGGTGATCGCAGTGAGGACATCGACGTCATCGGTATCGCCGACGACGAGCTGGAAGCGGCCGTGCAGGTGTTCTTCGTGCGCAAGGGTCGCGTGGTCGGGCGCAAGGGATTCGTGCTCGACAAGGTGGAGGAACTGTCGCCGGGTGGTCTGGTCGACCGCATCCTCGAGGAGCTGTACGGCGACGATCCGCCCGCGGGCGTGCCCAAGCAGGTGTTGGTGCCGGTAGAGCCCGACGACTCGGCGACCTACGAGGAGTGGCTCACGCACCTGCGGGGGAGTCGCGTGCAGATCCGGGTGCCCCAGCGCGGCGACAAGCGCGATCTGCACGAGACCGTCACCCGCAATGCGCGTGAGGAGTTCATGCGGCACCGTCTGCGCCGCGCCGGCGATCACAACGCGCGCAGCCGGGCGCTCACCGAGCTCCAGGATCTGTTGGGGCTTCCCGAGGCGCCGCTGCGGATCGAGTGCTACGACATGGCCCACCTGCAGGGCACGGACTACGTGGGCTCGATGGTGGTGCTCGAGGACGGCTTACCCAACAAGCGCGAGTATCGCCGCTTCAAGGTGAAGGACGTACCCGGCAACGACGACTACGCGGCGATGGAGGAAGTGCTCACCCGCCGCCTACAGGCGTATCTCCACGAACGCGACCAACCGCTCGACGACGATCTGGTGGATGGCCAGGCCGGCCGCCGCCCGAAAAAGTTCGCCTACCCTCCCCAGCTGTTGCTGGTCGACGGCGGCAAGGGCCAGCTGGCGGTCGCCCATCGCGTCGTGACGGCGCTGGGGCTGCAGGACGAGATCCCCGTCGCATCGTTGGCGAAGCGGTTCGAGGAGGTCTATCTGCCGGGGCGCAGCGAGCCGGTGGAGGTGCCCCGTGGCAGCGACGGGCTGTTCATGCTGCAGCGCATCCGCGACGAGGCGCACCGCTTCGCCAACACGTTCCACCGCGAGCTGCGCGGCAAGCGGATGACCGCCTCTTCGTTGGATGGCATCCCCGGCCTCGGAGAAGCCCGCAAGAAGAAGCTCACGCAGGTGATGGGCGGCGTGAATGCGGTCAAGAAGGCATCGTTGGAGGACCTGAAGGCGCTGTCGTTCCTGCCCGACGCAGTCGCGGAGGCGATCCACGGCAAGTTTCACCAGAAGTAGGGCTCGTCGTGGTTCGACGGTCCCCGCAGCGTTCCGTTCTGGAATCGCTCCGCCATGCGCTCGGCGTCCGCGAACGATCGACGGTATCGACGCATCCGCAGCGTGTGGGGCGACGCCAGCGGCGGTGCAAGCGGGAACTTCTGGCGGGCGCCCTGACGGCTGATGCCGAGCAGCCGCCCGATGCGACCCCAGTCGAACCCTTCGGCGCGTGCCCTGGCCACTGCTCGCCGGGTCAACCAGTCCACCTCGCCAGGCAGGCGCTTGGCGGCGATCAGTGCAGCCTTCGGGTCGGGGCCGAGCGCATCGTCGATCATGGCGATCAGAGAGTCTCGAAGCTCAGTCATGGTGCAACCCCAGCGGTTCGGAGAGAACGGACAAGCGGGGGAGGCCGGAACGCCGACCATATCGTGCGAAGCCCCAATCGCAAACGAGCGTCGACGCCGTCCAGGGAGACGGGCGGCCAGGACACTCTCCCGTTTGAAAGTCGGCAACGTGGGTT
>JAYSPV010000055.1:0-44975 GCA_043721915.1 Ilumatobacteraceae bacterium
CTGGGGGCCGGCGGTGCGCCCAAGGTCGACAAGAAGGAGTGGACGCCTTCGGGCCGCTACGGCGCTGTCACCGGCACCGATGGCCGCATCGGTACTGCCAGCATGCCGGGCGTGTTCGCACAAGTGGGCATGGAGTACGGCCACAAGTACGGCGGCACCAGCTTCGAACTGTTCGCCCGCATTTCCGAGAAGAACCACGCGCACAGCACGCTCAACCCGATGGCGGCCTATCAGAAGCGGATGACGCTGGAGGAGATCATGAACGACGTCATGATCGCCTACCCGAACACGCGCAGCATGTGCTCGGCAAACTGCGACGGTGCGGCCGCAGCCGTGGTCGTGAGCGGCGCCAAGCTGCGGACGATGTCGTTGGAGCAGCAGCGCCGTGCGATCAAGGTGAAGGCCTCGGTGCTCACCTCCGATCCGTACGAAGAGGGCTGTCAGGTACTACCCAACGTGAACACGCTCACCAAGAACGCGGCGCGCATTGCGTACGAGCAGGCCGGCGTCGGCCCGGAGGATCTCGATCTCGTCGAACTCCACGACTGCTTCGCCACCGCCGAGCTGGTGCACTACGACAACCTTGGTCTCTGCGAGGAGGGCGGGGCCGCCGACTTCTTCATGAGCGGCGCCACCTGGCGCGACGGCAGGATGCCGGTGAACGTGTCGGGCGGCCTGGAGAGCAAGGGCCACCCGATTGCGGCCACAGGTATCGCCAACATCTGGGAGGTCTGCCATCACCTGCGGGGTGAGGCCGGCGATCGTCAGATCGAAGGCGCAAAGGTGGGTCTCGCGCACGTCATCGGCCTCGGCTCCGCATGCGGCGTGCACATCCTGGAGCGCTCCGGGCTGTGAGCCCGAAGCACCCCAGGGCGCGGACCGCGGGTCAGCCCTGGGGGCAGGTCGCGTCGAAGTAGGCGTTGAGGTTGTCGCCGGCGGCGGTGACCTCGGGCGTGCTCAGCGCCTGGACTGCAGCTTGGACCTCGGCACTGGTGAAGTCGTTCGAGTTCGCCGCGAGCACCTTCGCATACTCACCGAAGGCGGCGGCAATCACCTGCAGATCGTCCTGCAGTTCCGTCGGGACCGATGCGGTGGCGTCACCGAAGATCGTGTCGACGTCGATCTCCGTCCCGGTCGGCGCGAACACTTGCGACAACAGTGTTGCGTAGCCCATTGCGAGTGCACGGCACTCCTCGGTGAGGTTGCCCGGCAGCGGCAGATTCGGCGACAGCGTCAGATTCGGCGACAGCGTCACATCCGGCGCAGCAGTGTCGTCGGCCGGCACCGTGATCTGCGCCTCTGACGACTTGCTGTCGCTGCTGCAGGCGCCGAGGCCCAACAGCGCGGCGGTCGCAACGGCTGCGGTGATGATCCGTTTCATGTCGTACTCCTTGGGGGTGCGTGAGTCCTTCGACTCCATGACGCCCGAGCGTGGCGCGCGGGTTGACACCAGTGTCGCACTCTCTCAGGCGAGTAGAGCGGTCAGCTCTGCCGCCGTTGTCGATGGCAGTTGGCACACGTGGTCATGACACACGTAGGCCAGCCCATCAGCGCGCGAGGCCCACAGCGGGCTGTCGTAGCGCTCGCCCCAGGCCAGCACCGCCTCGGGGTTCCACCGGCGCCGGACAACGGCGAGTAGATCTGCGCGATCGCCGGTGATCACGATCTCGGTGGTACCAGCGTGGCGCAGCGCAATCGCTGCCACCGCCTGTGAGAACGCAGTCGGCGCGGTGGGGATCGCTCGGGCCAGCAAGCGGACGATCTGGTCGCCGTGGTTGGTGTAGCGCGCTTCCCCGGTCAGCGCGCCCAGCCGGTACAGCGCCATCGCCGCCGTCGAGTTCGCGGACGGCGTGGCGTTGTCCATCAGGTCCTTCTGGCGGGCCACCAGTTGCTCGCCGTCGTCGGGCGAGGTGTACACGCCGCCGCGGTCGACATCCCAGAAGTGGTCGAGCAGCACGTCGACCACTTCGCGGGCGTGTTCGATCCAACGCGCCTCGCCGGTGAGCTCGGCGAGCCGGGTGAAGGCGTCGATCAGGGCGGCGTGATCTGCGCCAAGCGCGTGGTGACGGGCCTGGGGTGCGCCGTCGGCATGCCAGGAGCGGCGCCAGCGTCCGTCGTCGGTGCGAAGCTCGCGGAGCAGGAACTCGCCGTTGGTGATCGCGGCGGCCACCCAGTCGGGCCGATCGAAGGCGCCAGCCGCCTCACAGAGCGATGACAGCATCAGACCGTTCCACTCGGTCAGCACCTTGTCGTCGAGCCCGGGGCGTCGGCGTTGCTCGCGCGCCGCGAACAGACGCCGGCGGGCAGCCTCGATCTGCGGGGGTCGGATCAGATCACCACGATGCTGCGACCTGCTGGGGATGGTGCGGCCCTCGAAGTTGCCCTCGTCGGTGAACTCGTACCAGTCGAGGACTTCGCCTGCGTCCTCGCCGAGCACCGTGCGCACTTCGGCCTCAGTCCACGTGTGGAACAGGCCTTCGTGGCCGTGCCCGTCCTCGTCGGGCGAGTCGGCGTCCTCGGCGGAGTAGAAGCCACCGGCGGAGTGGCGCAGATCGCGCAGGACGTAGTCGATGGTCTCCTCCACGACCTGCCGATAGATCACCGACCCGGTGAGCATCGCCGCATGCGTGTAGGCGCGCACGAGCAGCGCCTGGTCGTAGAGCATCTTCTCGAAGTGCGGCACGAGCCAACGGTCGTCGACCGAGTAGCGGGCGAAGCCGCCGCCGAGATGGTCGTAGATGCCACCGCTGGCCATCGCATCGAGCGAGGTGGTGAGCACCGTCAAGGTGTCGGCGTCGCGCGTGCGCAGGTACACCTGTGCCAGCAGATCGAGGCTCATCGTCGAGGGGAACTTCGGAGCGCTCCCGAAACCGCCCCACTCCTTGTCGAACTGTGAGGTGAGCTGCAGCACGCTGCGCTCGACGAGGTCCGGGGTGGGGTAGCCGGTGATGGGAGTGAGCGTCGCGGTTCTCCCCAAGGCCTCGTGCAACGCGGCGACGTTCTGCTGGATGTCGGCCGGGCGAGTTCGCCACACGTCGTCGATGGCGTGCAGCAACTGCAGGAACTGCGGCTTGGGGAAGTAGGTGCCGCCGTAGAACGGTTGCCCGTCGGAAGTGAGGAACACCGTCATCGGCCAACCGCCGCGACCGGTCATCGCCTGCACGGCATCCATGTACACGGCGTCGACGTCGGGTCGCTCCTCACGGTCGACCTTGACGTTGACGTACAACCGGTTCATCACGTCGGCGGTCTCGGTGTCCTCGAAGCACTCGTGGGCCATCACATGGCACCAGTGGCAGGCCGAGTACCCGACCGACAGCAGGATCGGGACGTTGCGCCCCCTGGCCGCGGAGAACGCCTCGGGCCCCCAGGCGTACCAGTCGACCGGATTGTCACGGTGCTGGCGCAGGTAGGGGGATGTCTCATCGGCGAGGCGGTTCACACTGCGAAGCTACCCGTGCATGCCGGCCGGGCTGCCTTGGCAGTCGTCGCGGACTGCGCCAACATTGCCGTCATGTGCGTGCGCCCTTCGGCGGTCACTCTCGGTGACCTGGCGACGTGCGCATTCGGCGGCGGTTGCACCGACGACGAAGCGGGCGACACCAACGTCGTGGTGCCGGTGCTGCCGTAGTCCCGTCAGGCGCCCACGGCGTGGTAACCGCCATCGACGTGCACGATCTCGCCGGTGGTGGCAGGGAACCAATCGCTCAGCAGGGCGACGCATGCCTTGGCAACGGCCGACGAGTCGTTGACGTCCCACCCCAGCGGTGCCCGGTCGTCCCACACGTCCTCGAACTTCTTGAAGCCGGGGATGCTCTTGGCCGCCATCGTCTTGATCGGGCCGGCCGCAACCAGGTTGCTGCGAATGCCGCGTGAGCCGAGATCGCGGGCAAGGTAGCGGCTGACGCTCTCCAGCGCAGACTTGGCGACCCCCATCCAGTTGTAGGCCGGCCATGCAACCGTATTGTCGAAGTCGAGCCCGACGAACGAGCCGCCGCTGGTCATCAACGGCGCGAACGCCTCGGCCAACGCCTTCAGCGAGTAGGCGCTGACATGCATGGCCACCGACACGTCGGCCCACTGGGGAGCCAGGAAGTCCTCTCCGAGGCATGCTTCGGGGGCGAAGCCGATGCTGTGCAGGACACCGTCGACCCGGCCCCACTTCTCGGCGAGCGCCTCGCGCACGGCGACCAGGTGATCCGGCTGGGTGACATCGAGCTCGAAGACGTCGACAGGGGTGGGCAGTTTGCGCCCGGTGCGCTGTGTGAGGCTGAGCGCGCGGCCGGCGCCGGTGAGCACGATGTCGGCGCCCTCCCGCTGCGCAAGAGTCGCGACGCCATAGGCGAGCGAGGCGTCTGTGAGGACGCCGGTGATCACGATGTTCTTACCGTCGAGAAGGCCCATGTCGGCGAGCGTACCCGCGGCGGGTCCGATGGGTGGCCCACGAGCATGTGGGTGCGGCCTTCACCGTGACGGACCTGGTGTGCAAGGCTGACCGGATGCGCATTGGCATCTTGGGAGGCACGGGTCCGGCCGGTAGTGCGCTGGCCGCGCGACTGGCGTCGGTCGGGTACGACGCTGTGATCGGCTCACGTTCGAAGTATCGGGCAATGGAAGCCCGCGATAGCTTGGTCGAGAAGTGGCCCGACCTCGCGCCGCGCCTGTCGTACGGCGACAACGTCGCTGCTGCCGACTGCGACCTGGTCGTCATCGCCACGCCGTGGGATTCGGCCGCCACCACCGCGCAGGAGAACGCTGACGCCTTGGCCGGCAAGATCGTGGTCAGCATGGCGAACGCGCTCGTGCGCGTCGGTCACGAGTTCCAGCCGCTGGTGCCGCCTCGCGGCAGCGTCGCGGCGCACGTGCAGGCTGCAGTGCCCCGCTGTCGGGTGGTGGCGGCGTTCCACCACCTCCCGGCCACCGAGTTGGGCCACATCGGCCAGCCGATCGACAGCGACGTGCTCATCTGCGGTGACGATCCCGCTGCCGTCCTGACGATGAGCGAGATCGTCTCGGCGATCCCGGGCTGTCGGCCCCTCGACGCCGGCGAGCTCTCCAACGCCACGGCGATCGAGGCGTTCACCGCGGTGCTTCTGCAGCTCAACGTCCGGTACAAAACGCGGGTGGCTCCGAAGCTCACGGGGATCAAGGGCGACCCGCGTGTGGAGAAGGCAGCGAGGCTGGCGGCAGCTGCGGCGAAGGAGGCGGAGGCGTCGGCGAAGGCGGCCGGGGCCGTCGACGAGGCGGTAGCGTCACCGAAGTGACGATGCGCCTCTACGACACCGCCCGGCAGGCCGTTGTGGCCTTCGAGCCCGGCGAGCAGGTACTCATGTACACATGCGGCATCACGCCGTATGACGCCACGCACCTCGGTCACGCGGCAACGTTCATCACCTACGACGTGCTCCAGCGTCGCCTGATCGACAAGGGTCACACCGTCAAGTGCGTGCGCAACGTCACCGACGTCGATGATCCATTGTTCGCCAAGGCCCGTGAGCTGGGTGTGCACTACCTCGATCTGGCAGCCGGCGAGGAAGCCCGCTTCGAACGCGACATGGCTGCGCTGAACGCGCTCCCGATGTACAGCTCGCCGCGCGCATCGAGTGCGATTCCCGACATCCGCGGGTTCATCGGAATGGTGCTCGATCGCGGGTTCGCCTACGAAGCAGGAGGCAGCGTCTACTTCGACGTCTCGAAGTTCCCGTCCTTCGGGTCGATCAGCCACTACAGCAGCGAGCAGATGATCGACCTCGCCCGCCAGCGTGGCGGCAACGTCGACGACCCGCACAAGCGGCACCCGCTCGACTTCGTCCTGTGGCACCCGTCGTTGCCCGACGAGCCCAGCTGGGACACGATGTGGGGCCCTGGTCGGCCGGGCTGGCACATCGAGTGCAGTGCACTCGCGCTACGCGAGCTGGGCACCACCATCGATCTCCACGGTGGCGGGAGCGACCTGATCTTCCCGCACCACGAGTGCGAGCGCGCCCAGAGCGAGGCGGCTACCGGCGAGCCGTTCGTGAAGCATTGGATGCATGTGGCAATGGTCTTCATGGACGGTCACAAGATGTCGAAGAGCCTGGGCAACCTGGTCTTCGTCGACAAGTTGCGCACCCAGTGGGACCCTCGTGCCATCCGCCTTGCGATCATCGAACATCACTACCGCAACGAGTGGGAGTGGGACGACACGCTGATGCCCCGCAATGCCGCTCGGGTGGCAGCGTGGTCGGCCTCGCACAAGGCAGAGAGCGGCGTGGTCGACGAGGTCCGTGCGGCATTGGACGACGATCTCGATACACCGTCCGCGATCGGGGCGATCGACGCAGCCTGCGCCGCAGGTTTGGGTGTGCACGACGCCGCCTCGCTGCTCGGCGTGCAACTCTGAACCATTGGCCCGCAACTGCCGAAATGGCGGTCTCACTCGCAGGGCTCATGCCGACTATGCTCCGCGACATGGTGACCGAGGGCCGCAGCGGATGAACCCCCAGGGCGCGGGCAAACTGCAGACACGTTTTCGCCGCGTGGTGCGCCCGGTTGCCAAGCAGTTGTGGCGTTTCCATCTCGAGGGCTTCGAGCGGCTGCCCGATGAAGGCGCGGCGATTCTGTGCCCGAATCACGTCAGTTTCCTCGACTCCGCGTTCTTGATGCTGCACGTGCCGCGCAACATCAGCTTCGTCGGCAAGGCGGAGTACATGGATTCGTGGAAGACGAAGTTCCTCTTTCCGGCCATGGGCATGATCCCCATCGATCGGGCCGGCGGCGACAAGAGCCAGGCCGCTCTCGACACCGCCGAGCGGGTCTTGCGCCGAGGGGAACTGTTCGGCATCTTCCCGGAGGGCACACGCAGCCGTGATGGGCACCTGTACAAGGGGCGCACGGGTGCTGCCCGGCTGGCAATGAAGGTGGGCTGCCCGATCTTCCCGGTCGGTGTGCTCGGCACCCGCGAGATCCAGCCCCCCGACGCGAAGTTGCCTCACGTGCGCATGGACTGCACGATCAAGATCGGCCGCCCGATCAACCCCAATCGTTTCGTCGGGCGCGGCGACGATCACCTGGTGCTGCGCCAGATCACCGACGAGCTGATGTTCGAGATCCGCGAGCTCACCGGGCAGGAGTACCGCAACGTGTACGCGGGCAAGACCGCCGAGACGGAACCGACGATCGCCGCCAAGATTGCAACGGTCAGCAACGCCGACGCACGCGAGATGGCCGTCAGCGCTGCCGCCGGCGACTGAGGCCTGCTTGCCGTGCTCCTTGCTCGGCGGAGTAGGGGCGCTGGGCGCCGTGAATTGCCTGGGTGGCGCAGCGGGGCGCCCGTAGACTCGAAGCCCTATGGCCGAGATCACGATTTCACTCCCTGATGGTTCGCAGCGCTCCCTCGTCGAGGGTGCCACTGCGACCACGCTGGCTGAATCGATCGGCTCGCGCCTCGCCAAGGCTGCCGTGGCTGCCGTGGTCAATGGTGAGGAGTGGGATCTCGGGCGTGAATTGCCCGAGGGCGCCACTGTCGCGATCATCACGGCCGACTCCGACGAAGGTCGCCACGTGCTACGCCACAGCTCGGCCCATGTGCTGGCCCAGGCAGTGATCCAGCTGTTCCCGGGTGCCAAGTACTCGATCGGGCCGGCGATCAACGACGGGTTCTACTACGACTTCGAACTGCCCGACGGTCGCACCTTCAACGAGGCCGATCTGGCGTCGATCGACGCTCGCATGCGCGAGATCATGAAGGCGAACCAGCCCTTCGTGCGCGCCGAACTGCCCGCCGCCGACGCCCTGCGCGTGTTCGCCGATCAGCCCTACAAGTGCGAGATCATCGAACGGGTCAGCAGCGGCGCTGCCGACCACGACGACGCCGACGAGGTCGGCAGCAGCGAAACGATCAGCGTGTACCGCAACACACCTGAGTTCGTCGACCTCTGCCGCGGCCCGCACGTGCCCGGTACCGGCAAGCTGGGCCACTTCAAGCTGATGAAGGTCGCTGGCGCGTACTGGCGAGGCAACGAGAAGGGCCCGATGCTGCAACGCATCTACGGCACGGCCTGGGAATCGAAGGCCGCGCTGGAGGAGCACCTGCACAGGCTCGAGGAAGCCGAGAAGCGTGACCATCGCAAGCTGGCCACCGAGCTCGATCTGCTCAGCTTCCCATCGGAGCTCGGTGGCGGCTTGGCCGTGTGGCACCCCAAGGGCGCCATCGTGCGCAAGCTGATGGAGGACTACAGCCGCGACCGCCACACCAGCGGTGGCTACCAGTTCGTGTTCACCCCGCACCTCGCGAACGCGAACCTTTTCGAGACCTCGGGCCACCTCGCCTGGTACAAGGACGGCATGTACCCGCCGATGGTGATGGACAACGGCACGTACTACATGAAGCCGATGAACTGCCCGATGCACTGCCTGATCTTCCGCAGTCGTCAGCGCAGCTACCGCGAGCTGCCGATGCGCTTGTTCGAGCTGGGCACGGTGTATCGCTACGAGCGTGCGGGCACGCTGCACGGGCTGATGCGCATCCGGGGCTTCACGCAGGACGACAGCCACATCTTCTGCACGCGAGAGCAGGCTGCGGACGAGATCAAGTCACTGCTCGACTTCGTGATCAGCGTGCTGAAGGCGTTCGGCTTCACCGAGTTCACGGCCAACCTGAGCACGAAGGACCCGTTGAAGTACGCGGGCGACGACGATGCCTGGGACGCCGCCACGGATGCCCTGCGGGCCGCACTGGAGAGCTACGGCCTCGAGTACAAGATCAAGGAGGGCGACGCGGCCTTCTACGGCCCGAAGATCGACATCGACGTCAAGGATGCGATTGGCCGCACGTGGCAGCTGAGCACCATCCAGTACGACTTCAACCTGCCCGAGCGGTTCGAGCTGGAGTACGTCGGCACCGACAGCGCACGTCATCGTCCGATCATGTTGCATCGAGCGTTGTTCGGGTCCGTCGAGCGCTTCTTCGGCGTGCTCGTCGAGCACTACGCCGGCGCATTCCCCACGTGGATGGCGCCGCTGCAGGCTCGCGTGCTCCCGGTGGCAATCGCTCACCAGGCGTACGCAGATGCGGTGGTCGCCCGTTTGCTGGCCGAAGGATTCCGCGTCGACATCGTCGACGCGAACGATCAGCTCGGCAAGCGAATCCGCACCGCCAAGTTGGAGAAGATCCCACACGTACTCGTTGTCGGTGACGACGATGTCGCCGCAACGACGCTGGGCGTCAACCCGCGCGGTGGCGAGGTGGAGCGTGGGGTGGCGCTCGACGAGTTCGTGGCTCGGCTACATGCCGAGATCGCTGCCCAGCTGGCCATCGCTTGACCGAACGAACTGCTCCGCGCGCTGCAGCGTGCGGAGCAGTTCGGCGGCCAGCTCTTCCTCGTCTGCGGCCACGCCGCGGGCGTTGAACCAACTGCAGATGTTGCGGCAGTCGCGATGGAGGTACTCGAAGCCCTGCGGATTGCCGACCAGATCGATTGCCTGCGGCAGGTCGATCAACACCAGCCGGCTGCGGTGCACCAGGATGTTGTACGCGGAGAGGTCACCGTGTGCGTAGCCGGCTTCGGCGAGGGCCAGTAAGGCCTCGCAAAGTTGGTGGTACAGCTGCTGCGCCTCGTGTCGTTCGGGCCGGAGCTCGGCCAGACGAGGGGCTGCGACGCCGTAGCCGTCCTCGGGGTCGCCGATGAACTCCATCGTCAGTTCGGTGCCGTCCAGCTGCACCGGGTAGGGCACAGCGGCGCCGGCGCGCCACAGCTGGCTGAGCACGGCGAACTCGGCGGCGGCCCATTGGCCGGCGATGAGGTCGCGACCGAAGCTGGTGCGGGTGGCCATCGCCCGGTTCTCGCGGCTGCGGCGAACACGACGGCCTTCGAGGTAGCCCGCGTCGCGGTGGAACAGGCGGTGTTCACCATCGCGGTACTGCTTCACGGCGAGCAGCGTGGTGCGGCCGTCGAACTCGCGCCGTAGCAACGAGACGTCGGCCTCCTTGCCGGTCTTCATCACACCGAGATCGGTGTCGACGGCGCCCGGCGAGGTGATCACCCAGTCAGGCGTGGGTTCAGGGCCATGGGTGGCGTCGGCGTAGTTGCTCCAGCACGGCTCGTCGAGTTGATCGGGTTCGCTGGTGGAACGGGTGAGTGGGGGAGTGAAGTCGTCGTCGTCGAAGCGACGGCGTGAACGGGTGGCCACGGAAGTGGGCTCCTTGGGAAGTGTCGGTGGATGAGGAACCGGCACCCATGTGCCCGCGGTGCGGGTGGCCGACGATCGGCCGGGTGCTCAGGTACGAAGAGGGGCGCGGGGCACAAAGGCGATGGTGGGTGTCATCATCTGCCTCCTTCCCTCACGCGCCGGTGGCGCACCGAACACGAACAAATCGGACGTTACCGTGGCGATGCGCGCAGGGCCAGCTAATTTCGACGTGTGACCCAACTCGATCGCATCTGGAACGGCTGGCGCTCGCAGTACGTGAACGAAGCCGGTGGACGCGAAGTGGGCGATGGTGGCAGCGTCTTCAGCCAGCTCCTCGCGTCGGACATGTCCGACGAGGAGACCCACATCCTGTGGCGCGGACAGCACACGTTCGCAATCCTCAACGCCTTCCCGTACACGTCCGGTCACCTGATGGTGCTGCCGTACCGTGAAGTGGGCGATCTCGAAGTCCTCACGCCCGAGGAGACCGCAGAGCTGTGGGCGGCGGTGACGGCTGCGGTGCGGGCCGTAAAGGCCGCGTACCGGCCGGGCGGCGTGAACGTGGGCATCAACATCGGACGCGCCGCCGGCGGCAGCATCAGCGAGCACCTGCATGTGCATGTCGTGCCCCGTTGGAATGGTGACGGCAACTTCATGACGGCGATCGCCGAGGCGCGCACGCTGCCCGAGCCGTTGTCGTTCTCCGCAGGGAAGCTGCGGGCAGCGTGGCCACGATGAGCCTCGTAGTACGCCCGATCGAGCCGGGCGACGACCGCGCTGCGGCGGGCGCAATCGTGCAGCGCGCCTACTTCGCTCTACCGGGCTACCCACGCGACGACGAGTACGACGCAACGCTGGGTGACGTCGACGGGCGGTTGCTTCACTCGACCATCGTCGTCGCCGTGGACGAGTCGCGGATCGTCGGATGCCTCACGTTCGTCGAAGGTGTGGCCAACCCGCACGCCGAATTCGATGATGCCGCCGCCGCCAGCTTCCGGTACTTCGGCATCGACCCGTCGGTGCAGGGAACGGGTGTCGGCCGAGCAATGGTGCAGTGGTGCATCGACCGCGCTCGGCTGGATGGCAAGCTGCGCATTCGCATCCACACGCTGGAGTCGATGCCGGCCGCGCAGCGGCTGTACCTGCGCATGGGCTTCGTGCGCGACGAGACCAACGACGAGGACTGGGACGGCATCAAGGGCCTGGCCTTCGTGTGCCATCTCTGATCGCGTTGTTGCGATTGTTTCGTGACGGCTGCGTCGCGCCGTAGTACCTTGCCGCCAAGGGGGTGAGGTGATGGACGCCGTGTTCGAAGCTCCTGGCCCGGGCCAATGGGCGCTGGACCGATCGCACATGCCTGGCGGGTGCACTGCGCTCATCCAGGAGATGATGAGCGCCACCGAGCCGGTGGCCATGCGCAGGGTGTTCCGAGAGCTCGGAGCTCCGGTGGACACGCTGTCTGTGGCGTTCGTGCACGGCCACATCTACACCCGCTTGCGGCCTCTCATCGCGCCCGACAAACCCTCCGCCAAGTCGCCGCCGAAGTGGGTGCTCAAACTGGCGATCCGGTTGCACCCTGAGATGCGGCGACGCGCTCGAACGGCCACGGCAACGATGGCGTCCGCGCCATGGACCGCGGTGATCCACGACTGGCATCACGGCGGGCGTGCTGCGATCGTGGCCGGCAACCTGGCGCTGCAGGACGTGGTGCTCGGCGATCTCGACGGCCCAGCGCTGATGGCCCACCTGCGCGACTGCTGGGCCAACTGCCTGCGCAACTGGGAGCAGCACTTCTGGCTCCACGGCTACGACCTCGGCCCACTTGGACGCTACCTGCACGCGGCTGAGGGATGGGGAGTGCCGGCGCAGGATCTGTTGTCGTTGCTGGAAGGGGCGTCGCCTTCCACCAGCGCTCCCACTCGCGAGGCGGCGCACATCCGAGAGCTCGTCGAAGCGACCGGCAGCGAGCCGGCGACGTTGCGCGAAATGCGTTCCTTGTCCCCGGAGATCGATGCGGCGGTGGCCGCCTATCTCCGTGAGCGCGAATGGGTGCTGTTCTCCCGCTACGACTTCGACGGCGTCGCGCTGGGGGAACGCCCTGATGTCGTGTTTGCGTCGATCCTCGCGGCGACGGTGTCCGACAGTTCGTCGCAGGTGCGCGAGCGCACACTGGCAGCGCGGGACGTTGTTCCTGCGGCGCACCGAGTCGAGTTCGACGAACTGCTCGCAACTGCACGCGATGCCATGGATCTGCGTGACGACAACGGGCCTGTCACCGCCGAGTGGCCTGCGGGGTTGGTTCGCCGAGCCTTGCTCGAGATCGGTGAGCGGATGGTGACCGCCGGCCGCTACGCGCGCAGGGAACTGGCCATCGAACTGCTGCCGGAGGAGTTGTCAGCCGGCGACCTCGACGACCTGCCCGAGGGCAGCGAGATGACAGCTCGCGCAGCTGTTCGGGCCGAGCAGAAACGAATGCATCCGCCCACACTGCTGGGCCCGGCGGAGAGCGCTCCGCCGCTCGACGTGCTGCCGGCCGCGCTGGCACAGGTGGTTGGGTCGGTTCAGTCCGTCGTGCGTCAACTCGGGATGGACGGTCAGGCACAGGCCTCGGGGCTGCATGGGGCCGGAATCGGCTCCACCCCGGTGACTGCGATTGCCCGTGTCGCAGCCTCCCCCGAGGAGGCGCTCGATTGCCTCCAACCCGGGGAGATCCTGGTGGTGGCCTGCACGACACCCGCGTACAACATGGTGTTGACGTTGGCCGGCGGCATCGTCACCGCGGCCGGCGGCCCGATGAGCCACGCCGCTGTGCTCGCCCGCGAGCTCGGCATCCCCGCCGTCGTCGGCGCCCACGGCGCCCTGACTGCGATCCCCGACGGTGCCACCGTGACCGTCGATCCGGCTGCCGGTGTCGTGACTGTGCATTCCTGAGACTGTGCATTCCTGGGACGGTGCATTCCTGGGACGGTGCATTCCTGGGACTGTGCATTCTCGAGACTGTGCACTCTTGAGACGGGGCGTGGAAGACTGCGTGCATGCGTGCAGTCGTGCTCCACTCCTACGGTGGTCCTGAGGTCCTGACGATCGAAGAGGTCACCGATCCGGTACCGGGGCCCGACGAGGTTCTTGTCGCCGTCGCCGCCACGGCGCTGAATCGCGCCGACCTGTTGCAACGAATGGGGCTCTACCCGGACCCGCGCAAGGTGCGCCCGGAGATCCCCGGTCTCGAGTTCGCTGGCACCGTGTGCGGTCTCGGGGAGCGCGTCACGATGTGGAATCTCGGCGACCGTGTGATGGGGATCGAAGCCGGTGGCGCCTATGCGGAGAAGATCGCCACCCACGAACGTCAGTTGTTGGCGGTGCCGGAAGGCATGGCGCTCACCGACGCTGCCGCCATCCCCGAAGTGTTCTTGACGGCCTGGGACGCCCTCGTGGTGCAGGGCGGCTTGTCCAGCGGTCGTTGGGCGTTGGTGCACGCCGGCGCATCGGGTGTGGGCACCGCCGCAATCCAGATCGCGAAGGCGATCGGCGCGCGGATCGCTGTGACGTGCTCTTCCGGCAAGGCCGAGTTGTGCCGCGGTCTTGGGGCCGACGTCGTGCTCGAACGCTCACCTCACGACTGGTTGAGCGACGCCAGGGCAGCAGTCCCCGCCGGCTTCGACACGATCCTCGACGTGGTCGGTGGCGAAGAGATCGACCGCAACCTGCAGGCGGTCGCGCAGCGAGGCACGATCGTGCAGGTCGGGCTGATGGGCGGTGGCAGCGTGGAGGTGAACGTCGGCCTGCTGATGGCCAAACGGGCGCACTGGATCGGCACCACACTGCGCGCTCGTCCGATCGAGGAGAAGGTCAGCGTGACCCGGCGGTTCGCCACCGAGATGCTGCCGCTGTTCGCCGACGGCCGCCTGCGCCCGGTCATCGACTGTCGCTTCCCGTTCGATCAGATCTCGACAGCGCACGAGTTGATGGCGAGCAACGCCAACGCCGGCAAGATCGTGATCGAGCTGTGATCGGCCGCTGCATCGTGCGAACAGGTCGTCGCTCGGGCCGGTGAGCCGTCCGTGTCACTCGACTTTGACGCGACGCATGTGGTACCCGGTGGCGCCGTCCGGGGCGACGGGCGCCTGCTCTGCTGTCTGTGTTTCACCGGTCTTGTCGGTGGCGCGCACCTGGATCAGGTAGAGGCCCGGGGTCGGGTCCCACTCCAGCAGCCATTGGCGCCACGCATCGTCGGTGGAGCTCGCTGCCAGGGTTGCTTCCTGCCACGGCCCCTCGTCGATCTGGACCTCCACCTTGTCGATGCCCCGATGCTGGGCCCACGCGACGCCGGCGATGATCTGCTTGCCGGTCGGCACGACGCGTTGGCGGGGTACGTCGATGCGGGACTGGGTCTTCACCGGGCCGAGCGCCGACCAGCCGCGGGGCACCCAGTAGCCCTTCTTGTCCCACGTGGTGAGTTCGATCTTGGCCAACCACTTGGTGGCACTGACGTAGCCGTACAGACCTGGAACCACCAGGCGCGCCGGGTAGCCGTGCTCCAACGGCAGCGTGGCTCCGTTCATCCCGATCGCGATCATGACGTCGCGGCCGTCAAGCGCGACGTCGACAGGGAACCCGCAGGTCCATCCGTCGAGGCTGGTGCTGAACACCTGCTCAGCCGTCGGCTGGATGCCGGCGCTGTCGAGGAGATCGCGAAGCAGGATTCCGCGCCAGACGGCGTTGCCGATGTAGCCGCCGCCAACCTCGTTGGACACGCAGCACAAGGTGACGACGCGCTCCACCTGGGGCATTGCCAGCAGGTCGGCATAGGTGACCCGCAACGGGGTGTCGACCAGGCCGGTGATCTCGAACGACCACGTGTCGACGTTGACCGTAGGAAAGGAGAGCGCCGTGTCGATGCGGTAGAAGCCGTCGTTGGGTGTGAGGTACGGCGTGTCGTCGAACAGCTCCGCGCCAGCCGGGATGTCGGGGCTCTGCTCGTCGCTCACGATGTCGGGTAGCGGCACGCGGGTTGCGGCGCGCACCTCGTCCTCGCGTCCGGTCTCGATGGCGCGTGCGACGCCGCCCGCCGCTGCAGCCCCGACGGCGGCTGCACCGCTGGCGACCAGGAACCGTCGACGATCCCACCCGAGCGGCGCCTTCGATGGACCGGGTACCTCGATCGGACGGGGCCTCAGCATTCGGTGCAACAACATGGCCCCGGCAACTGCGCCGAGGATGCTCGGCAGTGTGGCACCGATGGCTTCGCCCGGCCGATGTGCTGCAGCCAGCGCGCCGACCAGACCGAACACTCCGAAGCCGGCTGCGACGGCCCACGCTCGCCGAGCGGCAGCGAGCCCCACGGCAACGGCAGCGAGCGCAAGGATCGAGATGATGCCGATGCGCAGCGCGAGCTTGTCGTCGGTACCGAACTGTTCGATCGCGAACTCCTTCAGCCATCGCGGCGAGCGATCGATCACCTCACTGCCGACCGCATCGATCGGGGAGACGACATCGGTGATGGCGGCGATGAGCCTGCCGAGGGCGACGGCGAGGCCCCCCGAGACGAGCCCGGCGAGCGCGGCGAACCGGCGGGGGACAGGGGTGTTCATGCATGCTCCTTGGGGGGAAACCAGAGTCGTACGTCGCCGCCGGGGCCATCGCCCAGCCACACCCTGCCGCCATGCTGTTGCACGAGCGCACGGGTGATCGCCAGGCCGAGGCCGGCGTGCCCGGTGCGCGTCGCCCGTGCAGGGTCGGCGCGCGTGAACGGATCGAACGCGAGCTCACGGAACTCGGCTGGGAAGCCGTCGCCCATGTCGGCGACGCGGACCCAGACGCCGGGTTCAGCCGTCGACGTGTCGAGGTGCACGGTGACCGTGCCGCCTGTCGGGGAGTGGCGGATCGCGTTCTCCACCAGATTGCGCAGGACGCGACTGATGTCGAGCTGGTTGGCGGTGATGGCGCCATCGCTGTTGGCATCGAGGGTCAGCCCCACCTGGAGGCGGTCGGCGACGGGGGTGAGTGCTTCGATCGCCTCGTGGGCGAGCTCGGCGACCGAGACGGTCTCTCGCGCCTGGGTGCGTTGGCCGGCCTCGATGCGAGCGAATTCGACCAGCTGATCCAGCAGTGCTTCCACGTTGTCCAGTTCGTTGCCGACCACCCCGAGGTATCGCTGCGGATCCGGAGCGATACCGTCCTGCAGGCTCTCCACTGCGGCGCGCATGGCAGCGAGCGGTGTGCGCAAGTCGTGCCCGATGGAGGTGAACAGCATCTGACGTGCTGCCGCGAGTCGTTCGCGCTCGTCCGCCGCCGATTGCAGCGAGTGGACCATGGCGTCAACGGCTACGGCGGTGCGGCCGACCTCGTCCTTGCGGCGAATGCCGGTACGGGCGCTGAAGTCGCCCGCGGCTACCTGCTCGGCGACATCGCCCAAACGGGCGATGTCGCTGGCGAGCGGCCGGGTGAGATGCGACCCAACGACGAGAGCGATCCCCGATGACAGTGCGAGGACGACGAGAAACAGCCGGTAGTCGTGGGACGACAGGAACATCGCATTGGAGGCAGCCGACGTGGTGACTGTGCCGAGGGCCAGCGAACAGAGTCCGACGACGAGCGCCGCTCCGGCCACGCTTGCCTGACTGGAGACCCAACGGCGCAACAGTGGCAACAGCGCAGCGGTGACGAGGGCCGGTGCGGCAAGGATCGCGAGCAGATGCCATCGTTCGTCCGCGTTCGGCGGTGCCAGGAGCAGCTCAGCGAACGTCGCCGCGCCGACCACGATGACGCCGAGCCAGGCCGCGAGTCGCCAGGTCACGGCTCGAACCTGTAGCCCACACCCCAGACCGTGGTGATCCACCGCGCATGCTCGGGGTCGGCTTCGATCTTGTTGCGGAGGCGGCGCACGTGCACCGTCACGGTGGCGGGGTCCTGGAAGTCGGGAGAGCTGTCCCACACGTGGTGGAGGAGCTGCGCACGGGAGAAGACCTGACGGGGAGCTTGGGCGAGGAATGCCAGGAGGTCGAATTCCTTCGCGGTGAGGGCAACCAGCGCACCATTGGCGCGGATCTCGCGCGCGGGAAGGTCGATCGACATGCCATCGAACTCGAGCACGGTGGCGGTCGCGGACGTTGCGGGCTGAGCCCGACGCAGCACCGTGCGAACACGAGCGACCAGCTCGCGAGGCGAGAACGGCTTGGTGACGTAGTCGTCCGCGCCGAGCTCGAGCCCGAGCACGCGATCGGATTCCTCGACCCGTGCGGTGAGGAGGATCACCGGTACCCGGTTGCTTCCTGACTGACGGAGGAAATCGAGCCCAGAGGCGCCCGGCAGCATGATGTCGAGCACGATCAGGTCCGGTTGGAACTGCTGCACTGCGGCCTCGACGAGGTCGCCGCGGTCGAGTTCGCGCACCTCGTAGCCATCGCGCACGAGGTACTGCGCGACGACCTCGCGAACAGTCGGTTCATCGTCGACGACGAGGATCCTCGGAGCAGCCACGACGCACACCATAGGGATGGGCGGGGTGGCTGTCAGCGGCCTGGCACAGAGTTTCGTGGATGTTTCGCGTCCGGCCGCGTCGTGCAGCGGTCAGCGGTTGGGCATCGAGATGTAGTCGCGAGGCTCCGGGCCGGTGTACCACTGGCGCGGGCGGCTGATCTTCTGCTCCTTGTCGCCGAGCAATTCCTGCCAGTGCGACAACCAGCCGACGGTGCGCGGGATCGCGAACAGAACGGTGAACATGGCCACCGGGAAGCCGAGTGCCTGGTAGATCAGCCCGGAGTAGAAGTCGACGTTGGGGTACAGCTTGCGTTCGATGAAGTACGGGTCGCTGAGGGCTGTCTCCTCCAGCTTGAGCGCGATGTCGAGCAGTGGGTTCTTGCCAACGACGTCGAACACGTCGTAGGCGGTCTTCTTGATGATGGTGGCCCGCGGATCGAAGTTCTTGTACACGCGGTGGCCGAAGCCCATCAACCGGCTACCCGAGCCGTTCTTCACCGACTCGATGAAGGCCGGTACGTTCTCGATGCTGCCGATCTCGGTGAGCATGCGCACCACGGCTTCGTTGGCGCCACCGTGCAAGGGACCGTAGAGCGCCGAGGCCGCTGCCGCCGCAGACGAGTAGGGATCAGCGTGGCTGCTGCCCACGACGCGCATCGCGGTGGTGCCGCAGTTCTGTTCGTGGTCGGCGTGCAGGATGAACAACACGTCCATCGCCCGCTCGAGCCGCGGGTCGATCTCGTAGTCGTCGATCTTCCACATCATGTTGAGGAAGTTGCCGGGGAAGGACAGCGAGTTGTTCGGGTAGACGAACGGCAGGCCGACGGAGAACCGGTAGCACATGGCCGCGAGAGTGGGCATCTTGGCGATGAGGCGCAGGATCTGCTTGTCGCGGGTCTCCTTGTCGTGGATGTCCTTCGCGTCGTTGTAGAACGTGCCCAGGGCACCCATTGCGCTGACGAGCATCCCCATCGGGTGTGCGTCGTAGTGGAAACCGTCGACGAAACGCTTGCGCATGTTCTCGTGGATGAACGTGTGGTGGATCACGTCGTCATTCCACTTCGCCAGCTGTGCCTCATCGGGCAGATCACCGTTGAGCAGGAGGTAGGCGACCTCGAGGTAGGTGCTCTTCTCGGCCAGTTGCTCGATCGGATAGCCCCGATAACGAAGGATCCCCGCATCTCCGTCGAGGTAGGTGATGGCGCTCTTGCACGCGGCGGTCTGCATGTACGCCGGGTCGTAGATGAACAACGAAGGGTCGAGCTCGCGAACGGCTGATGCCGGGAACACGCCGCCTTCGATGGGGACGGTGACGGTCTTTCCCGTGCGATCGTCGGTAATGGTGATGGTGTCGGGCATGTTGTTCCCTTCGAGACACAAGACTGGACGCGGAGGCTTTTGTCCCCCGGTGACTGAGACTAGCGGTGAGCCACCTTCTGTTGCCCAACCGGCGGGCGAGAACGTGCCGCCACCCCGGCGCTGCTCACAACGGTGTGTTGTCGTGCGGCCGAGCCTGCAGTCGTTCGCGCTTGTCGATGAGCATGGTGAGCGCCTCGCCGATGATCTGGCGGGTCTCGGCCGGATCGATCACCGCATCTACGTATCCACGTTCGGCTGCGATGTACGGGTTGAGCAGGCGCTGGGTGTAGTCGGCTTCAAAGGCAGCCCGCTCCTCGGGCGTGGCGCGGCGCTGCAGGATCGCAGCTGCTTGCCCCGCGCCCATCACGGCCAGTTCGGCCCACGGCCATGCAAGACAGAGGTCGTTGCCCATCTCCTTGCTGTCCATCACGATGTAGGCGCCGCCGTAGCTCTTGCGCAGGATCACGCAGATCCGCGGCACCGTGGCCCGACCGTACGCGAACACCAACTGCGCCCCATGGCGGATCATGCCACGCCACTCGAGATCCTTGCCCGGGTAGAAGCCGGGTGTGTCGACGAGGGTGATGATCGGCAGGTTGAAGGCATCGCAGGTGGCGACGAATCGCGCGGCCTTCTGCGAGGCCGGGATGTCGAGGGTGCCGGCGAGGGCCAACGGCTGGTTGGCCACGACACCCACCGGCATGCCGCCGATCGTGGTGAGTGCGGTGACGACGTTGGCTGCCCAGCGAGGTCGTAGTTCGAGCAGGTCGCCGTCGTCGGCGAGGGCGCGGATGACGGCGCGCACGTCGTAGCTGCCCGTCGACGAAGGCGGTATCAACGCGCCGGCCTCGGGCACCTGACGATCGATCGTGTCGTCGGTGAGCCAACGCGGCGGCTCCTCGTCGTTGTGCTGCGGGAAGTACGCCAGCAGCTGGCCAGCCAGATCGATCGCGGCGGGAAGGTCAGGTGCTGCCAGCGTCGCGGCGCCGCTGTACCGGCTGTGGCTGACTGCGCCGCCGAGCTCGTCGTTGTCGATGACGACGCCGGTGAACTCCGCCACCATCGTCGGGCCGCTGACGAACGCATATGCGTCGTTGGTCATCACCACATGGTCGGCAATGCCCAACAGCAACGCCGGACCTGACACGGCCGGGCCGTCGACGACAAGGATCGTGGGCACGATGCCGGAGCAATCGGTGAGCGCCCTTGCAGCTCTGCCCCAACCGTGGAGTGCGCCGAAACCCTCCACGATGTCGGCGCCGCTGGAGCGCAGTACGCCGATCAACGGCAGGCCCTTGGTGCGCGCCATGACAGCGGCATGCTCGAGCATCGAGGAGGACTCGCTGGAGAGTGCGCCTCTGCGGTCGCTGGCGTCCACTTCTACCCAGACCACCTGGCGACCGTTGAACTCGCGCACATCGGACCGGACCGAACCCGGTACCTGGCTGCGCAGTGCGACGATGGACATCGACGAGAGACTAGACGGATCTGCCCAGCGGGAAGGCGTCCGTGCCCACGTACAGGCCCGGCTGCTTGGCTCCCTGGGTAGCGATCACCTCGCGCAGGACGGACTGCAGCGCGCGAGTAGGTGCGCCCGGGCTGGGGCGCAAGCGCTGCACCCAGCCCACGACGCGTCGAGGAAGTTCCGGAACGGCGATGCGGCGGAAATCGCCCTTCAGCCATCTCGGGACGGCGGTGGCCGGCACGATGGCTGCGCCGAAGCCCTCGAACGCCAATGAGGTGAGCAGCCGGACACCGTCGATCTCCACCTGGGCGACGAGTTCCACGCCGACTCCGGCGGCGGCGCGATCGATGGCTCGACGCAGTGCAGCGCCGACCGGCGGCAGCATCAGCGGCTCGCCGGCGAGGTCGGCGAGCGCGATCGTCTCGTGCCGGGCAAGGTGGTGGCGGGAGTGGACGAGCAGCACCAGGTCTTCGGCGAACAGCGGCTCGACGGTGACCTCCGGATCGTCGACCGGCAGGTGGACGATCGTCGCATCCAACTGTTGGCCGAGCAGCCGGGGGAGCAGGTTGGTTGTGTTGCCCTCGTGCACGGTGACGTGCACTGCGGGATGCTGCTTGCCGAGCTGGGTGAGCAGCTGCGGCAGCAGCCAGCGGGCAGTGGTACCGATCACGCCGAGGCGGGTGTCACCGCGCACCTCGTCGCCGCGGCTGGCCATGTCGGCGGAGATGTCGTCCAGTTCGTGCAGCACTCGGCGGGCGCGCTCGACCACGACCTGGCCCTCATCGGTCAGCCCGCCGCGCTGGCGGTCGACGAGCAGCACGCCCAACTCGCGTTCCAGGCGGGCGACATGCCCGCTGACATTGGATTGGACCGTGTACAGCGCACGAGCGGCTGCCGAGAACGTGCCGTGATCGGCGATCGCGACGAGCGTGGTGAGCTGTCGCAGGTCCATCACGAAAAACGATACCGAGTATCTTCTCAATTCGCTTGAAAGATCACCTGTTCACGTGATAACTTTCACATGTTGTTCGCAGCGAGTTGTCCCCCAACGGCTCGCTCGACAAGAACCCAACAATGTGGTTCCCCCAATCACAGGGTTCAAAGGTTGAGAGGCCCCGCTTCCCCAAGCGGGGCCTTTCCCGTTTTCCCATGACCCGCCTACAGTGTCGTCATGACTGAGCCCAAAGGCGCTGCCTTCTTCGATCTCGATCGCACGCTGTTGGCAGGGGCGTCGGGCCAGGTGTTCTCGGGCGCGATGCGCGAGGCCGGGTTGGTCAGCCGGCACATCCCCGGCGAAAACCTGCTGTTCAAGCTGTTCAACACGGTCGGTGAGACGCTGCCGTCGATGGCGCTCGCCCGCCAAGCGGTCACCCTCGCCAAGGGCCGGCAGCGCGAGGTGGTCCAACGGGCAGCCGATGGCGCGGCTGCGGCGTTGGCCGCGATGGTGCAGCCGTTGGCCGCGCCGCTGTTCGCTGAACACCGGGCTGCGGGGCGCCCGATCGTGATGGCCACCACGACGCCCTACGACCTGGTGAAGCCGCTGGCGGATCTGCTCGGGCTGGATGACGTCGTCGCCACCCGCTACAGCGTCGCCTCCGACGGCACCTACGACGGCACGCTCGATGGGCCGTTCGTGTGGAGCGCCGGCAAGCTGATGGCGGTCCGCGAATGGGCCGTGGCCCATGGCATCGATCTCGCGGAGAGCTTCGCCTACAGCGACAGCGTGTACGACACGCCGCTCCTGGCGGCAGTCGGTCACCCATTCGTGGTCAACCCCGATCCACGGATGAGACTGATGGCGGCGGCCAGGCGGTGGCCGACGCTCGACCTCTCGGCGGCCGCGGCTGCCGGCCTCCTGAAGGATGTGTCGTCGATGGCGAAGATTCCGGTGGTCAACCTCGAACTGCAGCGCCTCGCGCTCAGCTTCACCCATCCGTTGTTCTTCCCGTATGCGAAGTTCGAGATCAGCGGCACCGAGCTGATCCCGGCGGACGGTCCGGCGATCATCGTCGGTAACCACCGCAGCTACTTCGATTCAGCAGCACTGGCAATCGCGATCGCACGTACGGATCGAACGGTTCGCTTCCTGGGCAAGAAGGAGGTGTTCGATGCACCGGTCATCGGCCAGATCGCGTCGGCGATGGGTGGCATCCGGGTGGATCGCGGCACGGGCAGCGATGAGCCGCTGCAGGCTGCGGCCGAGGCCTTGAACAACGGCGACCTAGTGGCGATGATGCCGCAGGGCACGATTCCCCGCGGGAAGGCGTTCTACGACGTGCAGCTCAAGGGGCGATGGGGTGCGGCTCGGCTGGCGGCGCTGACGAAGGCGCCAGTGATCCCGGTCGGGCTGTGGGGCACCGAGAAGGTGTGGCCACGCTCGGCGCGGGTCCCCAACGTGCTCAATGTGGTGACACCACCGACGGTGACGATCACGGTCGGAGCGCCGGTGAAGCTCGGCTATCGCAGCGCGGACGCCGACACCAAGAGGATCATGAAGGCGCTGATGGCCCTGCTACCGGACGAGAGCCGCGAGTACCACGAGCCGACGGCGCAGGAGATCGCTCTCGCGCTGCCCGCCGGGTACAAGGGCGACCTGCAGCACGAGTCACTTCGCCGCCCCGGCACCGACTGAGGGTGGCCCGAGGCCCGCTCAGGCCTTCTTGGGTGGGCGGGGAATGAACGCGCTGGTGCGGGCGACGTACTCCACGTAACCCTTGCGGCGCTTGACCAGTGACTTCTCGAGCAGTGTGACACCGCTGACCCTGCGCAGCAGGATGGTCATCACGGCTGCGCCGATCAGTCCGAAGCGCCCAACGGTGGTTTCCGCAGCGACGAGGGCGATGCCGAACCAGACGCACGCATCGCCGAAGTAGTTCGGGTGGCGGGTGTAGCGCCACAGGCCCTTGTCCATCACCACGCCGGCGTTGGCCGGATCCTTCTTGAAGCGCGCCAGTTGCGCGTCCCCGACGACCTCGAAGAACAGGCCGGTCAGCCACAGTGCGACACCGAGCCAGGCGAGGATGCCCAGGGCAGGCGTGGGGCGGGTCTGGCCCAGTTGCACGGGCAGCGAGACCAGGAACATCAGCACGCCCTGCAGGCCGAAGACAGTGCCCAGTGAGATGATCGGGAACCGTGGGCCCCAGTGCTTGCGCATCGCTCTGTAGCGGTAGTCCTCGCCGTTGCCGTGGTTGCGCCAGAAGAGGTAACCGGCCAGACGCAGCCCCCATACCGTGGTCATCGCGACCAGCAGGTTCTGTCGAGCGGCGAGCCCGCCGTCGGCGGTGAGGCGAACCGCCCATGCGACGCAGACGAAGCCGAACCCCCACACGATGTCGACGATGGACGCGTTCTTCGCCAGCACGCTGACGACCCACGTGCCCACCATCAGCACGAGGATGGTGAGTGCTGCTGAGGTGAGCGCTGTGGTGACTGCCGATGCGATCATGTGGTTCCTTCGGTCGAGAGCAGCGCGTGTACCGCTGCATCGGACTGTAGCCAGACGTCGTCGAGCCAGCGCGTGAACGCTGCACCCGCGGGAACGTCTGCACGGGGGATGCGGCGGGCATGGAAGTGCACCGGACGGGGCCGACGGGCCAGATGGCGCAGGATGCCGCCGAACGTGTCGAGGCCGTCGAACCCTACGTGCCAGGCGACGATGACATCGGCCTGCGGGCAACCGTCGACGAGTGCCTGCGAACCGGCCGGGCGGGGCGGGAGCAGGTGCTGCAACGCCGCCAGCCGCCGCCCGCGCTCAGGATCTCGCTCACTGATCTTCGCAATCGCCCGCGCTCGCTTCGCTGTTGATGCGCGTGTGCCTTCCGGGAAGATCACGGCGATCTGGTCATCCTCCAGGCCTGCGGCAAGTGTGCTCAGCGACGCCAGTTCGACCGCACTGTCGGCAGCGTCGCGATCCAGGAAGTGGTTCGGCAGGCGGTTGCCGACGATGTCGAGGCACGGGTCGTTGAGCAACTCGCGCTTGAGCACGTAGCGCGGGTTCATGCGCGCCTTGGAGGTGATGACCCATGCGCTCAACAGCGAATCGGCGAGGCTGGCGTGGCGACACAACATCACTGCCGGCCCGGGCGAGAAGCACGAAGCGTCGGCGGCGTCCACCCGGATTCCCGTGGTGGCACCGAGCGCACCCATCAGTCGCGCCGCCCACCAGCGTTGCAGGGCATAGTGCGCCCGGCGGTTGCGGCCTTGGCCGACCAGCCAGAACGTCGTCGCTGTCACTGCGCCGACCGTCTCCAGCCAGGACCAACACACTGCGAACGCAAGCAGCCGCACTGTCGGCAGACGGCGGCGCCCGCGGGTCAGGTCGGCTACTGCGGCAAGAGGCAGCCACAACGGGAGCATTACCACCAGCAGCACCGCCGCGCCAGACACGGCGGGGACAGTGATCGCTCGACGCCGCAACCTACTCATCCGGCGCACCATAGCGAGCCTGCGCAACGCGCGCTACGCCGTGCGCTGCAGCGACCGAGCGAACGTGTGACGAAGAGTTTGCGAAACAATTGATGAACACCATTCGCAGCGGCGTCCCAGCCGGTGTGCTGCAGGCGTGAACATCACTCGTCGCGTTCGATCCCCGTGGTTCATCGGCTCAGCAGCGGTCTTCGTCGCGCTGCTCGCTGTGGTCGTCTTCTACTTCGAACCGCAGGCCGCGTTCTTCGATGACAAGGTCGCCGATACCGTGCCGGCTGGGGCGACGCTCACCGAGTCGACAGCGTTCGTGTCGCTCGAGCACGAGACGTCCGGAGCGCTGGCCATCGCCACCGCGCCAGACGGCGCCCGCTACATCCGCATCGAAGGGCTCGATACGAGCGGCGGTCCTGACCTCCACGTGTACCTCTCGTCGAATGGTCTCGATGGTTCGCGTGGGGCGTTCGATGACGAGTTCGTCGACCTCGGAGAGCTTCGCGGCAACATCGGCGACCAGAACTACCTGATCGACGCGTCGGTGGACCTCACGCAGTACCGCACCGTCGTCATCTGGTGCGTCCGTTTCGACGCGGCGTTCGGGGCAGCACCGCTGCCCACCTGATCACGAGTTGAACTCGGCAACCAGCGGCGCGTAGCGATCCATCGCGGCCAGCGCCGCCTCGCGATCGAGTGCGGGGAGGCCGAGGGCCACGAAGGACGCGCCGATGTCGCGGAGGTGGGCGAGGTGCGTCGCGTCGGGCTTGGCTCCGAACACACCCAATTGCAGCGTGGCGGGGTCGCGTCCAGCGTCGGCAGCTGCCTGCTGCAAGTCGATCCACTTGTCGTCGACTGGGAAGCGGCCTTCGATCGGCATCCACGCATCGCCGTACTCGATGATGTGCCGGAAGTGCAACGGGGTTGGCGACGCGCCGATGATGATCGGCGGGTGCGGCTGCTGCACGGGTTTGGGCCAGCTCCAGCTCTTCTCGAAGTTGACGAACTCGCCGTGGAACTCGGCCTCCTCCTTCGTCCACAGTTCCTTCATTGCGAGGATCTTCTCGCGGACGAGTCGCCGGCGGGTCTTCGGGTCGATGCCGTGGTGTTTCATCTCCTCGTGGTTCCAGCCGTAGCCGACGCCGAACAGCACGCGGCCGTTGGAGATCATGTCGAGCGAAGCGATCTCCTTGGCCAGCCAGATCGGGTCGCGCTGCGCGACGAGGGTGATGCCGGTGCCCAGCTTGATCCGCTCCGTGGCGCCGGCGATCGCGGCGAGCGCGATGAACTGATCGTGGGTGCGCCAGTACTCCTCGGGCAGCGGCGGTGCCCCCTCGCGGCCGCCCCACGGGGTACGCCGGCTGGACGGGATGTGGGAGTGCTCCGGGAACCAGAGGGCATCGAAGCCGCGGGCCTCGGCCTCGCGGCCGAGTTCGACGGGTTGAATGCCCTTGTCCGTGGGGAAGATGAGCAGGCTGACGCGCATGAGTGCGACGTTAGCCAGCCTCAGTCGCCGGTCTCGCCGTCGATGGCCTCGCGGATCACGTCGGCGTGGCCGCAGTGGCGGGCGTACTCCTCGATCATGTGCACCAGGATCCACCGCAGAGATCGACACGCGTAGCGGTCAGGATCGTCGGGCGGTCCGACGTCGGTGGTCGTCACCTCGTCGAGCGAGCCGGCGCCAGCCGTCACCGCTCGTGACTTGGTGATCTCGGTGTGGAGTGCGGCCCGCGCCTCGGCCAGCGTGTCGTTGGGCGTGTGGTGCCAGTCGCTGTCGGGGTCGTCGGGGTCGGCCCACAGGTCGGGTTCGGTGCTGCCAGCGAATTTCTGGGCGAACCACCACTGCTCCACCAGAGCCATGTGGCGAACGAGGCCGAGCATGTCCATGGCACTGACTCCCACTCGCTGGCGGGCTTGGGCATCGTCGAGCCCGTCGGCCTTGCGCAGCAGCACCGACCGGTAGTAGTCGAGGAACTGCTCGAGCGTCGTGCGCTCGTCGGCGGTCACCGGCGGTTCTGGGTGGAGTGTGGTCATCACAACGACTCCCCGTCGAAGCGATCGATCGTGGCGAACGAGCTCACCGGATTGCGGCGCAGCTTGGTGTTCTGATGCGTCGGCTCGCCGAGGAAGATCGTTGCGACGAGCGCATGATCTGCGGGCAGGCCGAGTGGCGTCGCTGCCGCTGGTTCGGCACGGCTGAGGAAGGTGGTCATCACGCCGCCCAAGCCGTGAGCGCGTGCGGCGAGGATGATGCTCCAGCAGAACGGGTAGATGCTTGCCCCGCCGACCACCGGCGGCCGCTCCAGGTTGCCGTCCATGATCGCGATCTACTGCAGGTCCGCGGCGATGGCGAGCACGACCGGCACGGTGGCGATCTCGTCGATCAGCGCGTTGGGTACGGCGACCGCTGGTGCGTCGATCGAACGGCCCATCACGAACGGCCGCTTGCCGACTGCGTTCGCACCGCAGTACTCCTCCCACACCGGCCGCATCAGCCCGGCCATCGTCTGGCGCAGCGCAGCGTCCTTGACGACGGCGACCCGCCACGGCTGGCGGTTACCGCCACTGGGTGCGAAGCGCGCAGCTTCCAGCACCGAGGCGACTGTGGCGTCACTGACCGGCGAGTCGGTGAAGCCGCGCACGGCGCCGGTGGAGCGAAGGGTGTCGAGCAGATCCATCCCAACACCCTAAGTCGGCGCTGAGATGCGGTACCACCGCACCTCACCGCCGAGTTGGATGAGATGATGGTGGTGTGAGGTATCCGTCGGCACTGGCACTGTTGGTCGTCGTGATGGTCGGCAGTTGCACCGACGCCGGTGCAACGAGCACGTCGACGCAGTCGGCGACCGTGGCGACTGTTGATGTCACTACGTCCACCAGTGCCGTGGACGACGGTCAACGCGAGCTCGACGGGGCATGGGAGCAGATCGGCATCGATCGCTCCATCGCACCCACGGAGGTGCTGCTGCTCGACGGCGCGCTGTTCTGCGGTTGGGAGGAGGCGGGACTCGGGTTCGGGGCCCCGCGGCCGCGCAACCTGGAAGGCCGCCAGTGCTTCGCTGACGCGCACCTTGCCGGCACGTCGGCACTGTTCATCACCTCGGCCTTGGACAACGAGGGGGCGCCGCTGGTGTGGGCGCTCCGTACCGAGGCGGCCTCGGTGACCTTGTTCATCGACCCGACGAGGGGCCTCGGTGGCGACGAGTGGCAGATCGAGGTGTGCGCCAGCCTGATCATCCAGACCCACCACGACCAGAACGGGTTACGAGTGGACTTCCGGTGCGCCATGCCCGATGAAGACATCATGGTGATCGGCTGAGCAGCCGACGCGGCCGCGCCGCGCCGACTGCTCACTCCGTGATCAGGCCTTGCTGTCGGCGACCTTCTTGCGTACCACGTTGAGCGCGCTGCCGGCCTTGAACCATTCGATCTGCTCGGGGCTGAAGGTGTGCTTGCCTTCGAAGTCGATGGTGGTGCCATCGCGCTTCACGATCTGGCAGCGCATGTTCTGACCGGGCACCGGGGGGAGATCAAGCACGCTGATGCGGTCGTCCTCGCCCACGAGGTCATAGGTGGCCGGGTCGGCGAAGGTGAGCGGGACGAGGCCCTGCTTCTTCAGGTTGGTCTCGTGGATGCGGGCGAAGCTGCGGGTGATGATCACCACGCCGCCACGGAAGCGGGGCTCCATCGCGGCGTGCTCGCGCGACGAGCCTTCGCCATAGTTGCGGTCACCGATCGCCACCCAGCGCACGCCAGCTTCGCTGTACTTCTTGGCGAGGTTCGGGTAGGTGTCGTCGTCGCCACCGAGGGAGTCCTTGCCGACGCCCACCGGGTAGGCGGTACCGTCGGCCTGGGTGTAGGCGTTGACGGCACCAAGGAACAGGTTGCCGGAGATGTTCTCCAGGTGGCCGCGGTAGGTGAGCCACTTGCCGGCGGCGGAGATGTGGTCGGTGGTGCACTTGCCCTGGGCCTTCATCAGCACGGGTAGGCCGACGTAGTCGTTGCCATCCCACGCTGCGAAGGGGACCAGCAGTTGCAGGCGGTCGCTGGTGGGGGAGACGGCCACCTCGACACCCGATCCGTCGGCCGGGGGAGCGGTGAACGTGTCGCGGCCGGCGTCGTATCCGTTCGCCGGCAGCACTTCGCCGACTGGGGCGTTCAAGGTGATCTGGGTGCCGTCGGGCGCGGTGAGCGTGTCGACCGTCGGGTCGAAGTCCAGCTGACCCGACAGGGCCAGCGCGACAACCGTGTCGGGCGACGTCACGAACGACAGCGTGTTGGCCGAGCCGTCGTTGCGCTTCGGGAAGTTGCGGTTGAACGAGTTGACGATCGTGTTCGGCTTGTCGGTCACGTCGGCGGGGCGATCCCACTGGCCGATGCACGGGCCGCAGGCGTTGGCCAGCACGGTGGCACCGATGGCTTCGAGGTCGGCGATCAGCCCGTCGCGCTCGATGGTCGCGCGGATCTGCTCGCTGCCGGGGGAGACCAGCAGCGGGGTCTTCACCATCAAGCCGGCGGCTGACGCCTGGCGGGCGATGGACGCAGCGCGGGTGATGTCCTCGTACGAGCTGTTGGTGCAGCTGCCGATGAGGGTGGCGCTGATGTCGAGCGGCCAGTTGTTGGCGCGTGCCTCCGCTCCGACGGCAGCGCCGATTCGGTTTGCGCGGTCCGGGCTGTGCGGCCCGTTGATCAGCGGCTTCAGCGCATCGAGGTCGATCTCGATCATCTGGTCGTACAGCGCGCCGTCATCGGGGCGAAGGTGCTCGGCAACTGCGTCGGCAGCATCGGCGATTGCCTCGCGGCCGGTTGCCTTCAAGTACTGCGCGAGGTTGTCGTCGTAGCCGAACACGCTGCAGGTCGCGCCGATCTCTGCGCCCATGTTGCAGATGGTGGCCTTGCCCGTGGCACTGATGCTGTCGGCGCCGGAGCCGAAGTACTCGACGATGGCGCCGGTGCCGCCCTCCACGGTGAGGATGCGGGCCACTTCGAGGATGACGTCCTTGGGCGACGACCAGCCGCTGAGCGTGCCGGTGAGCTTGACGCCGATGACCTTCGGCCAGCGCACGTTGAACGCGAAGCCGGTCATCACATCGACGGCGTCGGCTCCACCGACACCGATGGCCACCATGCCCAGGCCGCCGGCGTTGGGGGTGTGGCTGTCGGTGCCGATCATCATCCCGCCGGGGAAGGCGTAGTGCTCGAGCACGACCTGGTGAATGATGCCGCTGCCAGGCCCCCAGAACCCGATGCCGTACTTGGCGCTGACGCTACGCAGGAAGTCGTAGACCTCCTTGTTCGTGTCGATTGCTACGCCGAGGTCGATCTTCGCGCCGACCTTGGCGGAGATCAGGTGGTCGCAGTGCACGGTGCTGGGCACGAGCGTGGTGGGCAGGCCGGCGGTCATGAACTGCAGCAGCGCCATCTGCGCCGTTGCATCCTGCATGGCCACGCGATCGGGGTGGAAGTCGTTGTAGGTGCCGCCGCGTTCGATGGCCTCAGTGGCGTCGTAGAGGTGGTTGAGCAGGATCTTCTCGGTGAGCGTCAGCGGCCGGCCGAAGCGCTCGCGGCCGGCGGCAACCCGCTCGGGCAGGGTCGCGTAGACCCCTTCGACCAGTTCGATCGGCGTTCCAGCGGTGACTGTCATGTCAGAATCCCCTTGGTTTTCGACTTGCGTCGGCAGCAGATGTATACAAGCATAATACAAGTGAGCGAGCAAGACCAAGTGACGGATAGCCCCAGGTGGGTGGCAATCGACCATGTGCAGGTTGCGATGCCGGTGGGTGGTGAGGAGGCTGCGCGTGCGTTCTATGTCGGCGTGCTCGGCTTCACCGAGATCCCCAAGCCTTCGGTGATGGCCGCACGTGGCGGCTGCTGGTTCGAGTCCGGAGCCGTGCAGTTGCACCTTGGCGCGGAGGCTGCGTTCGTGCCGGCGAAAAAGGCGCATCCGGCGGTACGGCTGCGCGGGCTGCGCGAGTTCATCGACTCAGCTGGGCTCGGGGCGACGTGGAACGTCGAAATCCCGGGCCTGGTGCGGTGCCACATCGACGATCCGTTCGGCAACCGCATCGAACTGATCGAGGCCTGAGCGATGCGTACGATCCGCTACCAGGAGATCGCCGCGACGCTGCGCGAGCGCGTGAACGCCGAGGGGCCGGGCCATGTGCTGGCCAGCGAGAGCGAGCTCTCGGCCGAGTTCCGCGTCAGCCGCGTCACCGTGCGGCGTGCGTTGGAAACCCTGCGCGACGAAGGGCTCGTGGAGAGTCGTCAGGGGTTCGGGTGGTTCGTGGCAACCGCCCCGTTGCAACAGCGGCTTCACAGCCTCGACACGATCGAGCGTCAGCTGGAGGAGCGCGGGGTGCACCCGCAGCGTCAGATCCTCGAATTCGCCTTTGTCGATGCGCCGCCGCACGTCGCTGCCGTCCTCGCCAGCCCGCAGGTGCTGCGCGTAAAGCGTCTCAACCTGGCCGACGGCGCGCCGTTCGCGGTCGTGACGGTGTGGTGCCCGAGCGAGCGTGGACAACACCTGAGCCGGCGTGACGTCGAGAGCAAGCCGTTCTACGAACTGCTCGGTGTGGAACTGCGCGGAGCGACGCAGACTATCGGGGCAGCCGCTGCCGAACCGGCCGACGCTGCATTGCTCGCAGTGCCAGTGGGTAGCCCGGTGTTGCGCTGCGAACGGCTGACCACAACGGTGGACGGCGAGCCGATCCTGCTCTCCGAGCACATCTTCCCGGCGCATCGCACCGAGTTCGTGGTGGATCTGCCCCAGGCCGAACCGTCGATCGTCCCGAGCGGTCTCCGCTTGGTGGAGTAGCGCCGTCGCGAGGTGGTCGCAGGAGTGGTCGTGGGTCACCTCTTTCGGACGCGCGTCAGCGTCCGAACGACGTGGGTCACCTGCAACATGCCTGCCGTTCCCTCGGCGGGGGTGTGGTCATCAGGCCGTCCGGAACTCGGGGCCGTGCAGGGTACAGGCGATGGCGCTGACGTCGTAGGCGGCTGAGGTGGCGACGTCGTCCTCCCAGCCGCGGGCGATCAACTCACGACCGGAAGCGCTGTCGCACAACGTCTGGTAGAGCAACGGGCGAGCTGCTCCGAACGCCGCCCGAGCGGCCGCGGCCTCGGGCGAGCAACGCACTCCTGAGACGGCCCCCGACGGGTCGAGTGCGGCGAGTACGGCGCCGGCGCCGAGCAGGTCTTCCACGGCTGGCCGCAGCGGCCCGCCGGCAGTGCCCCATCGCTCGCCGCCGGCGATCACGGCGATCGACCCGCTGCCGGCCAGCGTCCGCGCTGCATGGGCGGTGGCCGTTGCGTTGCGGATGCTGCCGGCGAGCACGTGTGGCACCCCCAGTTCGCGAGCCTGGAGCGCGATGGTCGAACCGTTCGGTGAGGGCAGCACCAGCCGCAGGCCGGGCCGGGCCGTGAGCAGGTCGGTCGGGGAGAGCGATGGGTCGCCCAGCTCTCGTCGTCCGGCCAGCACGGCGTTGTGTCGGGCTGCGTACGCGGCAGCCGTGGCGTCATTCCACCGGTACGGCAGCACGACGGCACCGGCTTCCAGCGCGCAACACACCGCAGTGGTGAACCTCAGCACATCGATGACCACAACAACGGCGGCTTCGTCGGCCAGTGCCTCGAGGCCGTCGAGGCCCCAGTCGAAACGGTACGCAAACCCCTGCTGGCGGCAGAACTCCGGGGCGCGTGCCCCGTCGTCGAGCTCGCTTACCACTGTTCCCAGTGTGTGATCGGCTCGAGCGGTAGGCGCGTTGCCGGCTTGAAGTCGGTACCCAGCGTGTAGGCGATCGGGAACAGACCAGCCTGGGTGATGCCCTCGGGGATGCCCAGCAGCTCGGCGGCCTTCTGCTCGCCGCCGTTCATCAGGTGGATGGTGGTCCACGCGGTGCCCAGGCCGCGCTCGCGGGCTGCGAGCATGAAGCTCCACACAGCCGGCAGGATCGAGCCCCACAGCGAGGCGCCGACGAACGAGGGCACCTTCTCGAGGTTGCCGGTGATGCATGGGATCATCATCACGGGCACCTTGTGGAAGTTCTCGGCGAGGAACATCGCCGAGTCGACGACGCGGACCTGCTGCTCTGCGCGCGGATCGTTCTCTGCCAGGCCGGGCCCGCCCATTGCGCGGTAGATCTCGAAGTTGGCGGCATAGATGTCGGCAAGTGCCTTCTTCTTCGCCGGGTCGGTGACGAACAACCACTGCCAACCCTGGCTGTTGCTGCCGGTGGGCGCCTGCAGTGCGAGCTGGAGGCACTGATCGACCACCTCGCGCTCGACGGGTCGGTCGAAGTCGAGGCGCTTGCGGACGGCGCGGGTGGTGGAGAGCACTTCGTCGGCGGAGAGGTTCAAATGCATGTGGACATTCTTCCACGACGTGTCACGCTGATCGTTGTGGAGCCGAACACCGCCGACTGGGCCGCCCTCAACCGAGCCAACTGGGACAGCCGGGTGCCGCACCATGAACGCGGCTACGCGCTGCACGAGTTCACTGACGACCCTCAGCACATCTCGCGGGTCGTGACGTTCGATCTGCCGCTGCTGGGTGACGTCAGCGGGCTGCGCGGGGTGCACCTGCAGTGTCACATCGGCACCGACACGGTGTCGCTCGCACGGCTGGGCGCAACGATGAGCGGCCTCGACTTCTCTGCTCCAGCGCTCGTTGCAGCCGGTCGCCTCGCTGGTGCGTGCGGCGTGGAGGTCGAGTTCGTGGAGAGCGACGTGTACGCGGCCGCGGACGTACTGCCCGGCGACGAGTTCGACTTCGTTTACACCGGGATCGGCGCGCTGTGTTGGCTGCCCGATGTCGCCCGCTGGGCGAAGGTGGTCGCCGCGCTGCTGAAGCCGGGTGGCTTCCTCTTCATTCGTGAGGGGCACCCGATGCTGTGGGCGTTGTGCGACCCGCGGCCCGATGGCCTCGTCAGCGTGGAGTACCCGTACTTCGAAACCGAGGGCACGGTGTTCGTCGAGGAGAAGAGCTACGTGGAGCACGAGGGCGTGTTGACGGCACCGACGATCGTGCACTTCAACCACGGGATGGCGGAGATCTTCAACGCGCTGTGGAATGCCGGCATGACGATCACGACGTTCGAGGAACACCAGACCGTGCCGTGGGATCAGCTGGGCGATGCGATGGTAGAGATCGAGCCCAACGAGTTCCAGTTGCGAGAGATGCCCGAACGGCTGGCGGCCACGTACACGCTGCGAGCGGTGAAGAACTGACCTGCCAGACTCTCGGGATGTCCGAGGATCGCGTCTCCATCACCATCACTGACGGCATCGCCGATGTGCGCATGACCCGTGCCGACAAGCGCAATGCGCTCGACAATGCCATGTTCTCCGCGCTGGCCGATGCCGGCGACCGCCTGAAGACCGAGCCGGGCGTGCGCGTCGTCGTGCTCTCCGGCGAGGGTTCGTCGTTCTGCGCTGGCCTCGATTTTGCCACAATGTCGGCGCTCGCCGGTGGCGGCGAGCGAGGTGCCGAACGTCCGGCCGACGGCAACCCGGGCGAGATGAAGGAGGGGCGTATCACGCACCTCGGCCAGCAGGTCTGCTGGGTGTGGCAGGAGGTGCCGGTGCCGGTGATCGCGGCCGTGCACGGTCACGCGCTCGGTGGCGGCATCCAAATCGCTCTCGGCGCGGACATCCGCATCGTGCACCCCGATACGCAGATGAGCGTGCGCGAGATCCACTGGGGGTTGGTGCCCGACATGAGCGGCACGATGACGCTGTCGCGGTTGGTGCGAGCCGACGTGGCCAAGGAGTTGGTGCTCACGGCACGCGTGTTCGACGGCCGCGAGGCTCACGCGTTGGGCCTCGCCACCAAGCTCTCCGAGACCCCGTACGACGATGCAATGGCGATGGCTCGCGAGATCGCCGGCCGCAGCCCCGACGCTGTACGGGCCGGCAAGGCGCTGCTCAACGGCCTGCTCAACCAGGGCGCCGCCGAGCAGTTCTCTGCCGAGCGCCACTACATCGGTTCGCTGATCGGCCGTCCCAACCAGATCGAGGCAGTGATGTCGAACTTCGAGAAGCGCCCCGCCAACTTCATCGACCCGGCCTGAACGGAGCCCCAGACGTGAGCGACACCTCGACCACCGTGCCGGACCCCGATGCCCTGAAGATGTTCTCCTTCCAGGTGTTCACCAAGCTGGAAGGTGCCGTCACCGCCGGCATGATCCACCTCGGTGACCAGTTGGGGCTCTACACCACGATGAAGGCGGCTGAACAGCCCCTCACCACCGCCGAGCTCGCCGAACGAGCGGGTCTTGCGGAGCGGTGGGTGCGTGAGTGGGCGCACAACCAGGCAGCGGCCAGATTGATCGTCGCGGACAGCGAGGGGCGCTTCAGCCTGTCGCCGGAGGCGGCGGTCGTGTTCGCGACACCCGATCATCCGGCCTACGGAATGGGCATGTTCCATCGGTTGCCGCAGACGATGCATGCGCTGGAGGACGTTCGCGACAGCTTCCGCACGGGCGTCGGTCACGACTACGACAGCCATGGCCCGCAGGGCGCTGTCGGCATCGAGCGCAGCTTCGAACCGTGGAGCAACGCAAACCTGCTGCCGGTCGTGCTGCCCTCCGTCGATGGAGTGGTGGAGCGGCTGTCGGCCGGTGCGACCGTGGTCGACATCGGCTGCGGCGCCGGCAGTGCAGTGCTGCTGATGGCGCGAGCGTTCCCCCAGAGCACGTTTCACGGGTACGACATCTCGCAGTACGCGTTGGCCCGTGCAGCGTTGAAGCTGGAGGAGAGCGGGCTGCACAACGCGGCGTTCGACGACCCGCGTCAGTCGCCGATGGCTGAGGACAACTCGGTCGACTTCATCACCACCTTCGACTGCATCCACGACATGACGCACCCGACCGAAATGATGAAGGTCATCCGTCAGGCCATCAAGCCGGATGGCGTCTGGCTGCTGGTCGACATCAAGGCACAGGACACGTTCGCCGACAACGCGCGGAAGAACCCGATGGCCGCGCTGATGTACGGCATCAGCGTGCTGTCGTGCATGTCCTCCGCGCTCAGCGAGCCGGGTGGCGAAGGGCTGGGCACGCTCGGTCTCTCGGAGAACAAGGCCCGCGAAATGACCGAGGCTGCCGGGTTCACCCGCTTCCGCAAGCTGGACGTCGACCACAGCGTCAACGCGTTCTACGAAGTGCGCCCGTAGGCGCGCGCGGCGAGCGGCTGCTCAGCTGCGGCTGATGACTTCGAGCCGGCGCTGAGCGAACAGCCAGGTGTTGCCCACGCGCTGATACTCGTCGTGGTAGACGCCGACGATGGCGCCGGGGCCAGACTTCTTCGAGTCGTACAACTCGTGGACCACCACACGGCCGGTGCCGTGACCGACCGATTCGTCGATCTCGAACACTGCGTTCGGCGCGGTCTGCACGACCCATTTGAATCCGGTCATCAGCTTGGTGAAGGTGGCGACGATCGCCTCGCGGCCATTGGTGGGCTTCTCCAAGAGCCAGATGCCGTCGGCTGCGAAGCATCCGCCGAACGCGAGGGCATCGTTGCGCACCACCGCGTCACACGAACGGGCGAGCAGCTGCCGGAGCGCGTTCTCGGTGGCCGGTGAAGGTGGCCCGGCGACGGCACCGGTGGCGCTGCCCTCGCGCAGGGCCTCGGGCTCGAGCCCGACCTCCCACGCCGCGAGCGTGCGGACGTGGTCGATGAACTGGTCGCGGGTGAGCGTGCCGTCGTGGGCAGCGAACTGCACTGCCAGGCCGTCGACCACAGCGGTGAGCCGCAGGGCCGCTGCCGCGGGATCGACGCAGACGAACTCGCCCGTCTCCACGCCTTGACGGATGACCCGTTCGGCAAGGCCGGCCGACTGGGCGTCGAGTTCCTGGCTGATCTTGCGCATCATCGGGTTGCGGAGTGCCTCACCCCAGCCGTCGATCCACAGCATCCATTCGACGTCGCCACTTCCCTCGGGCACATAGTTGTGGATCACGCGATCCAGCTGGGCAACGGCGCTCGGGGCGGCCTCGATCTCGGCCTCCATCTCGGCGACGTCCTTGCGGGCGTAGTGAGCGAAGGCCTCGGCGAGCAGCTGCTCCTTCGAGTCGAAGTGGTAGTGGATCAGGCTGCTCGACACGTCGAGCCGTTTTGCCACATCTGCGATGCGTGTCGCAGCGAACCCGCGCTCGATCACGACCTCGCAGGTGACTTCGAGGATCTCGGTGCGGCGCTCGGCGACGGTGGGCTTCTTCACTGACGCGCACGATACCGGCGCTGCACGCCGGTGGACGCAATGATGTGAGCATGGAACTTGACGACGTGAAGGTGAAGGGCACCCAGCTCAGCCCGTGGGCACACATGGCCACAGTCGGCGCCGATGGCAAGCCCGATGTGGTGCCGGTGCATCCCTGCTGGGAGGGCGATGTGCTGTGGTTGATGTGCGGCGTCACGTCGGTGAAGGTGCGCAACCTTACGGCGAACCCGAACGTCGCGCTGCACTGGCAGGTCACTGCCACGGGTGACGGCCTCGAGGTGTGGGGTACCGCAACGGTGCACGACGATCTCGAAACGAAGCGCCGGCTGTGGAAGGGAGTGTTCGACTACGACCTCGATGCATTCGCACCGGCGGGTCCCGACAACTCGCCCGACACTGCGTTCATCGCGATCCGTCCGGAGCGCGCGCTGTGGCTCGGGGCCCACGGCATGACCGGAAGCGACCGCTGGCAGGCACAGTGACCCGTCTCACCTCGCTGTCCCGGTCGGTGGCCGGCAAGCGTGTGGTCGTCACCGGGGCTGCGTCGGGAATGGGCCGTGCGACGGCGCACCTGTTCGCCGATGAGGGCGCCAGCGTGGCGGTGGTCGACATCGGTGGCGAGGGTGTCGAGGCCGTCGTCGACGAGATTCGATCGGCTCACGGCATCGATGCGGCCGTCGGGTTCGTCGCCGACGTCGGTGACCATGGCGCGTTGAAGTGGATGGTCTCCGGCGTGGTCGACACGCTCGGTGGCATCGACGTCCTCGTCAACAACGCCGGTATCTCGCTGATCAACTCGGCGTTCATGGACGAAGCCGAGTATGAGTCGAACTGGGCGCGCACGCTCGAGGTCAATCTCACCTCCCACTCGCGGCTGATTCGTCTGTGCCTGCCGTTCCTGCGTGCCGCCGACGGCGGCGGGCGGGTGGTCAACATCGCCTCGACCGAAGCGATGGTGACCACCGCCGGGCTCGCTGCGTACGCCGCAACGAAGGCCGGCGTCGTCGGCCTGACGAAGAGTTTCGCCGTCGAGCTCGGCCGCATCGGCATCACCGTGAACTGCGTCTGCCCCGGCCCGATCCTCACCGGCATGACGGCCGGCATCCCGGAGGAGGCCAAGGAGATCTACGCCAAGCGTCGGGTCCCGCTGCGGCGCTACGGCAACCCCGAGGAAGTCGCGCACATGACGCTGAGCCTGTGCCTCCCCGCGAGCAGCTTCGTCAACGGCGCGATCATCCCGGTCGACGGCGGGATGACCATCCGCCACACCTGATGGCACCCGGCTGTCAGCCGGCGTAGCCGTCGAGGATGCCCGAGAGCCCGCTGGGGTGCGGGCCGAACGCCAACTGCTCGAGAATGCCGCTGCCGTGCTCCACCGTGCCATCGGCTCGGGTGAGCGTGGCGTCGCACAGGGCCTGCACGTGCACGTGCTCGCGGGCCAGTGGTGTCGAGACGGGCAGCGCCAACCGCTCGCCGCCGGTCACTGCTTCACCCTTCCAGAAGCCGTGGCCGAACTCGGGGTGGCCGTAGCCGATGCCCCGCATCTGGAACTCGAACCTCGGGGTGAGCGCGACGGTGTGCATTGCACCGTCCCAATCGATCAGGTCGTATTCGAAGGAGTCGGCGCAGCGGGTGCCCGGGCGCCACTGGATGCGCCAGTCGACCGAGCGCATCATGTGGCCAGTGCCGCCGACCGGGGCGATGGCGCCGGTCTCGTGCCAGCGGCGGCCGTCGCCGTACTCGCAGACGTCGAAATGAGTGGAACACGAAGGAAAGTTGACCGGCGCCCACAGCCAGAAGAACTGCGGTTGCTGTGCCGGTGCCAGGCCGACAGGCTGCTCGCCGACAGGGCGGATGCCCCACGACCGGTCGCGCGAACCCCAGACGTGCGACGGGTCGATCTCCTGGCGAACACCGTCCACTTCCAGCCACCCGTGCCACGCACCGAACTGAGTGAGCCGGGTGTAGTCGAAGAACGTGCGCATGCCGACGCGTTCGAAGAAATGCGCCTCCTCGATCGCCGCCGACCGACCGCCGAACGTCAGCTCTGCGCGCAGCCCTTGCTCAGGGGCGTCGACGAGCACCCGCAACGTCTGCAGTGGCTGTACCACCTCGACGACGATCGGCCCGAGGCTGGTCGCATCCTTGCGGTCGAGCGGAGCACGCTGGCTGCGAAAGACGCTGTGCTGAACTCCGTCCTTCACCACGCAGAACGCAGCATCGGCAACGTGCCGGTTCGGGTAGAGGCCCATGGCCGCTCCGAAGTAGAGCGAGTGGTCGTGCGAGTAGCCGTTGAAGAAGTAGCGGTCGTACTGGTTGATGTCACCGCTGGCACTGTGCGCGATCGGCACCGAGGCCTGGTGAATGGGGTAGTCGTCGTAGCTGGTGAGCACGACAGCACCGTAGTCACGAGTACGGGTGGTCCTGCGACCCTGCGCCGCCGTAGCCTCTCGGTCATGACACGCCTGCGCGAGTTCCTCCGCCGGGGCATGGCAGGCCTGCGCGAGTTCGTCCGCCGGGTCCGCGCCGAGGGCTTCACCCCCCGTGAGTTCCGCAGCATCTGTGTCGCGGCACTGGCGTTGCTCGGCATCATCGTCGTCACCGGCGGCCTCGTGCGCCTCACGGGTTCAGGCCTCGGCTGCGACGACTGGCCGAACTGCAACAACAGCAAGGTGTTCGATGTCTCGAACAAGCACGCGGCCATCGAACAAATCAACCGGCTGTTCACCTTCCTCGTCTCGGTCGGCGTCGCGTTGGCAGCGTTGGCCGCGTGGTACCGCCGCCCGCGCCGTCGCGATCTGGTGGTGCTCGGGATGTTCATGCTGATCGGCGTCCCCGCACAGGGCATCGTGGGTGCGATCGTGGTCTGGAGCAAGCTGCACCCGGCCACGGTGCAGTTGCACTTCGTCCTGTCGATGGTGCTGATCTGGGCAGCGGTGATCATGATTGTCCGGTCGCGCCAGCCTGACGAGGGCCGCCGCACTGCCGCCGTGGTGCCGCGCATCCGTCGTCGAGTGCGGTTGCTGGCTGTCTGGTCGACGCTGGCGGTCGTCGCCGGCACGGTCGTCACCGGTGCCGGGCCGCATGCGGGGCAAGCGTTCAAAGACGCTAAGGGGAAGTGCGTCGTCGGCGAGGATGCCGCCCGACGTTTCTTCGGCAAGGAGTGCTCGATCAACGGCGACGCGCTGGTCTGGGCAACCCGTGTTCATGGCACGGTCGTGTGGATCACTGTTGCCGTCGCCCTGTCGCTGCTGTGGCACCTGCGTCGCCTGCGTCACGACCGGGCGGTTCTCGATGCGCCGCTCACCGCCTGGCTGCTCACCGCCTTGGTGCAGGGCGCGGTGGGCTACACCCAGTACGCGAACGAGCTTCCTGTCGCGCTGGTGGCCATCCACCTCGCCGGGGCGACAGTCCTCACGGGTTGCACGGCGTGGTTGTGGGCTTCGACGAGCAAGGTCGTCGCGCCGGCGTCGGAGATGCTCGACACCGCGCTCGGTTGACCCTCGCTGGTCAGCTCCCGAGGCCTTTGACGAACTGGCCGATCTTGTCGATCAGCGCCGCGAAGAAGCGACCGATCCCGCCGATGAAGTCGACGGTGGCTCGCGCCGAGCCGGATGGGTCTTGCCAGAGCTGGATCGCCAGGTAGGCCAACGTCAGGTACATCACGATGCGGCCGGCGGCTTTGAACTGTGTCAGCAAGCTTGCCATGGGTGGACCTCCGGGGAATAGCCGAGCTCAGCTCGGTAGGTCTCCACCCACCGAAAAGTGTAACCGACCCTCTAGCTGCCACGGCGGATCCTTTCGCAACGTCACTCGCAGACGGGAAGTGACGCGGTGTTGCCACCCGGACCAGGGTCTGTGAGTTGACAGCGCGTCACTTCGCAAGGGACGCTGACCCGAGACGTCTTGATGAGTCGAGTCAGGCGAGTGCGGCCAGTTCGGCGAGGCGTTCGCGGAACTGACGCACGGTGTCGTGGATGATCTCTGCGACGGGCAGCACCGACTCGATGCGACCTGCGACCTGCCCGGTGAGCGCGATCGAGGCCTCCATGTCGCCGCCGAAGTAGAGATCGAGGGCCCGGCTCATCTCGCTCATCTCGACGTGGTCCTGGTGCTCCAGGCGGGCGGTTCGTTCCGTGCGCAGTGCTCGCAGGCCGGGCTTGGAGAAGCGGTTGAGGAAGACGGTGTCGGTCTCGGCGGCATCGACGATCGCCTGCTTCCAGTTGGCGTGCACCGGAGACTCTGCAGCGCTGACCATGCGGGTGCCCATCTGCACGCCCTGCGCGCCGAGTGCGAACGCTGCCGCCATGCCGTAGCCGTCGACGATGCCCCCAGCCCCGATGATCGGCACCTGCACCTTGCTGGCGACGAGTGGCAGCAGCACCATGCTCGCCACGTCGCGAGGGTTCTTGAACCCGCCGCCCTCGCCTCCTTCGACGACGAGGCCGTCGACGCCCGCAGCGACTGCCTTCAGCGCTGTTGCCAACGTGGGCACGACATGGAAGACCGTGAGACCCGCTGCCTTGAGCTGCGCGGTGTACTTGGTGGGGTCGCCCGCCGACGTGGTGACGAAGCGAACACCCTGATCGATCACGAACTGGGCGATGCCCGGGTCGCGCACGAAAGCCTGGGCGATGTTGACACCGAATGGCTTGTCGGTGAGGTCGCGCATCTTGGTGATCTCGGCACGCACGGCGTCGAGCTCGCCGCTGCTCGTTTCGATGATCCCCATGCCGCCGGCGTTGCTGACGGCCGACGCGAGCTGGCTGCGAGCGATCCAGCCCATCGGTGCCTGCACGATCGGGTAGTCGACTCCGAGGAGCTCGGCGACGCGGTTGCGGATGGGTGCGGGTGCTGGTGCGGTCGTCATGGCAACACGGGATCGTAGAGGTGGTGGCAATCGTTGACCGTTACCAGGGTCGGCCCGTGCTCGCCCAGCCTCACCGAGGTGATCGACGTGTTCTCGACGGTGAACAGCAGCGAGCGATGCGTGCCGAGCAGATCGGCGATGTACGCGTTGATCGATCCACCGTGGGCCACCACGGCGATGCACTGACCCCGATGCTGCGGCGCCAACGCATCGATGACCCCGGCGACGCGAGCCCGAAAGCGATGGTCGCCCTCGCCGCCCGGGATGCCATCCCAACGCCCGGTGCGGCTCCACGCGACCCACTCCGGGTCGGCGATCCCGGCGCGGCGACGGAACTCGCCGTTGCCCCAGTCGCCCATTCGAACTTCCTCGAGCTCGACGTGCTCGACGACCGGCAGGCCACGGGAATCGGCGAGCGGTTGCGCTGTCTGGCGGGCTCGGGCGAGGTGCGAGCTGTACACAGCGTCGATCCGCTTGCCCGCCAGGCGGGCTGCGAGCTTCGCAGCCTGTTCGACGCCGACGACGTGCAACGCGGGATCGGCGGACTCGGGTGTGCCAGGTACAACGTCGGCGGATCGACCGTGGCGGATCAGCAACACTTCGCACTCGTCGGGTTGAAGCGGCCGCAACGCCGGTTGCGGCACGGCCTGGGTGCTGTCGAGGCTGGTCGGCTGGGGCGTCACGTCGACACGGTAGCGGTGAGCACCAGACCGAGCAGGACCAGGACAACACCCACCCAACCTGCCGGCCGGACGCCCTCGTGCACGACGACCGCAGCCAGTAGTGCGGCAGTGATCGGCTCGAGCAGAGTGAGCGTGATGACGGTGGGCGCTGAAAGGCGGCGTAGCGCGACGCCGTACAGCGTGTAGGCCAACCCGACCGTGATGACACCGAGATAGAGCACGATCACCAACCCGGTGCCGCTGGACGCCCAGCCGGGGGAGTGCGCGGCGAGCAGAGGGCTGAGCAGCAAGGCGCCACCGGCGAACATCGCAGCCATGCTCGCCGTGCTGTTGATGCCGGCGTCGATCTGGTGCTTGCCGACGGTGGCGAAGACCGCCCACCCCAACCCGGCGCAGACGGCCAACGCGATGCCGGTCCCCTCGATCGCCGTCTCGCGGCCGGCCAAGCCGAGCAGCGCAACCCCCGCCACGCTGACTGCAGTGCCGAGCAGCCACCGGCGGTTCGGTGCTCGCCGGTCGATGAGGGCGTGCAACAGGCCGGCGAGCACAGGCCCGGAGCCGATGGTGGCGACGGTGCCAACGGCGACGCCGGTGCGCTCGACCGCCAGGAAGTAGCACAGCTGGAAGACCGCGACACCGGCGGCGCCGACGAACGTGAGTGGTCGCTTCCAGGGCCGCCACCATGTGGCCGGGGCGCGGGCTACGGCCACCGCCAACAGGGTGGCGCCGCCGACGAGCAACCGCAGACTGCCCACCGAGTACGCGTCGGCGTCGCTCGGCGAATTGACGAGCACCGTGCCCGTGGTGCCGAACAGAGCGGCAGCAACCAGCACGGCGAGCGTCGCGGAGCGGTGCGGGCTGATGTGCGGGGACATGGCAGACGAATGTACCGAGCGTGAACGAACGGCGATGAGCAGAGTGTCCGGTGCCTCCGTGCGTGTGTGCCAGACTCACTGGCACTCCGATCCGGTGGCAAATTGACCGTTCCCGATTCTCTTGCTTCAATACGCACTTCGTTCACGACTCAGCTAGGTGGCACCTTGGCTTCATCAGTACTCAAAAAGCTGGTTCGGGCGTTGCTCGCTGCATGCGCATTGTTCGCGCTGTTCGCCGAGCCAGCGCACGCCGCCGACAACATCCTTCAGGTCCGTGTGCAGAACACCCCAGAAGGTGGCGGCAAGAAGCAGCCGGTCGAAGGTGTCGCCGTCACGATCACAGATGCCACTGGCGCCGTTGTCGGTGAAGGCGTCACCGACGCGAAGGGCGTCGCCAAGATCCCTGTTCCCAGTGCGGGCGAGTTCACCGTCACCATCGACACCGACACCCTGCCGGATGGCCTCGGCGTTCCCGATGGCGAGAACTCTCGAACGGTCAACGTCACCGACGGATTAGGCGGTAACGCCAACTTCAACCTGGGTGCCGCTGCCCCGGAGAAGGACAGCAAGCTCAGCCTGCTGCCCAGGACGCTGTTCAACGGCATCCGCTTCGGTCTCGTGATCGCCATCATGAGCGTCGGTCTCTCGCTGATCTATGGCACGACGGGCCTCTCCAACTTCGCCCACGGCGAGACCGTCACGATCGGCGCCGTGATGACGGCTGTTGCCTCAGGGTGGTTCACGCTCTCCAGTGCAAAGGGTGGCTGGGGTGGGCTCCTCCAGCTCTCGGCGGCCATCATCATCGGTGTCACGTGTGCGATCGTGTTCTCTGGAGCACTGGAAGTGGTCGTGTGGCGGCCCATGCGCCGCCGAGGGATCGGATTGACGTCGATGATGATCGTCTCGATCGGCCTTGCGATGCTGGTGCGCTTCGTCATTCAGATGTACTACGGCTCGCAGCCGCAGTCATACGCCCAGTTCGGTTCGCAGCAGAACATCAACCTTGGTCCGATCGGTGTCACGCCGCGCGACCTGGCGACGGGAGTGATCGCTCTCGGCGCGCTCTGCGCTGTGGCGTTCCTCTTGATGAAGACCCGCACGGGCAAGGCCATCCGGGCCGTCTCCGACAACCCTGATCTGGCCTCCACCACCGGCATCAACACCGAGCGGATCATCCTCACCGTGTGGCTCCTCGGTGGTGCGCTTGCCGGTCTCGGTGGTGTGATCTTCGGCCTGGATGAGCAGGTCAGCTGGAACATGGGCACCAAGATCCTGCTGCTGATGTTTGCCGCCATCACGCTCGGTGGGCTCGGCCGACCATTCGGTGCGCTGGTCGGTTCGCTCGCCGTCGGACTGTTCGTGCAGCTCTGGGCCTGGGGGTTCAGCGACTACACCGACCTCAAGACAATGGGAGCGTTGCTGGCGATGATCCTCGTTC
>JAYSPV010000056.1:0-19140 GCA_043721915.1 Ilumatobacteraceae bacterium
TCGACGGTGGCCGCATCGAGATCGACGGCAGGGTCGTCGACGAGCCCGCCACCGACACGTTCGTGCCGCCCGAGCAGCGCTCGGTGGGTGTCGTCTTCCAGCAGTACGTGCTGTTCGAGCAGATGAGCGTCGTGGAGAACGTGGCCTACGGGCTGCGCGCACGCAAGAGGCCGAAGGCCGCTGCCCGTGCCACGGCGCTCGAGTGGCTGGAGCGCGTCGGCCTCGCTGACTACGCACTCGCCCGGCCCAGTGCGCTGTCCGGAGGGCAGGCGCAGCGCGTCGCGCTCGCCCGCGCGCTGGCGCCGGACCCCAGCCTGCTGCTGCTCGACGAACCGCTGGCCGCGCTCGACGCCGGGACCCGCGTCAGCGTTCGTCGCGACCTGCGCGACCACCTGGCAGGATTTGCCGGCACGAGCATCCTCGTCACGCACGACCCGGTCGATGCCTACGCACTCGCCGACCGCGTGGCCATCCTCGACGGCGGCCGGATCGTGCAGACCGGCACGCTCGCAGAGGTGACGAGCCATCCACGCTCGCGCTACGTCGCCGACCTCGTCGGCGTCAACCTGGTGACCGGCGTCGTGACCGACGGCGTGCTGCGCACCGACACCGGTGCAGCCGTGGTGATCGCGGATGCCGAGCCGGGCCCGGCGTTCGCCGTCATCCGCCCGCACTCGGTCCTGCTGGTCCGCCACCGCGACGACAGTGCCAGCGCACGCAACCATTGGCCAGGCATCATCACCGGGCTCGACCGACTGGGCGACCGCGTGCGGGTCGGTATCGCCGGCCCGATGCCCCTCACCGCGGAGATCACAGTGGCGGCGATGGACGCACTCGCGTTACGGCCGGGCGACGAGATCCATGCGTCGGTGAAGGCCACCGACATCGAGGTCTACCCCGCATGACCCGCAGCCCGGAGCAACCGCTGCTGCTCGGCGAGTGGGCCTGCCTCGGCATTCTCCACCCGACGCCTGCGCACGGCTTCGCGATCGCCGCGCGGCTGAAGCCGGAGGGCGACATCGGGCGCGTGTGGTCGCTGTCGCGTGCACTCACCTACCGATCGCTCGAACAACTCGCACTACGCGGCTACATCCGCCCGGTCGGCGAAGAGCCCGGCATCGCCGGCGGCACCCGCACACTGCTCGCCACCACCCCAGCGGGCCGACGGCAACTGCTGAAGTGGTTGCGGACACCGGTCGCGCACCTGCGTGACCTTCGCAGCGAACTACTGCTCAAGCTGATCCTCTCCGACCAGTGCGGCGTGGACCCGCGACCGATGTTGACGGCACAGCGAACCCGCATCGAGCAGACCGCCGTTGCGATGCAGGCGACGACCAGCGGTGCGGACGCGACTGGCGAGCCGCTGGATGTCGTCGCACTCTGGCGGCACGAGTCGGCAGAGGCCGCACTGCGTTTCCTCGACCGCCTCCCTGCCTGAGCGCGGGGTCAGCGCGTCGCAGTCACCTCCGCTGCACGCAGCACGCGTAGCGCGTTGCTGCGCGACAGCTGCTCGATCTCGCCCGGCGACCACTTTCGTTCACGGAGCGCGTCGAACAGTCGCGGGTAGCCACCGACGTCGGTGAGGTCGTCGGGCAGCATCGAGGTGCCGTCGAAGTCGCCACCGATGCCCACGTGTTCGATGCCCGCAACCGCACGAACATGCTCCAGGTGCAGCACTACGTCCGCGATCGTGGTCGAGGGCATCGGAACCGTTAGACGGCGCTCGGCAGCAGCTGCTTCGAACTCGATCCAGTCCCCCGGGTTGCCGCCGGCGTCAGTGATCTGCTCGACCGTTTCGTTCATCCAGCGCGCAGCCGCGGGCGAGACGAAGCCGGCCACGAACGTCACCATGCACAACCCGCCATTCGCCGGCAACAACTGCAGCACGTCGTCGGGCACGTTGCGCGGCACATCACAGATCGCGCGGGCGGAAGAGTGGCTGAACATCACGGGGGCCCCCGACACGGCGATCGCCTGGTGCATCACGTCGGCCGACACATGCGAGAGGTCGACGATCATTCCGAGGCGATTCATCTCCCGAACCACATCGCGGCCGAACTCGGTGAGCCCGCCGTGCACCGGGGCGTCGGTGGCCGAATCCGCCCACGACGTGTTGTCGTTGTGCGTCAGCGTCATGTAGCGGGCGCCGAGGTCGAACATCATCCGCAAGACGCCCAGCGAGCAGGCGATCGAGTGGCCGCCCTCCATCCCGATCAGCGATGCGATCCGACCGTTCGCCCGTGCCTGTTCCACCTCGTCGGCAGTACGCGCCAACTCGAACACGTGCGGGTACCGCTGCACCATCCGATGAACGAAGTGGATCTGTTCGAGTGTCGCCACCACAGCCTCGGGCTCGGGCAGGGTGGAGGGCGCGTACACCGACCAGAACTGTCCGGTGACCCCACCCGCCTGCAGGCGGGGGATGTCGGTCTGCAGGCTGGGCACTCCCGCCGCGAGATCGGCGACATCGAGGTCGTAGTCGAACGCGACTCGCATCGCCCACGGCAGGTCGTTGTGTCCGTCGATCACGCAGTCACGGTAGACCGGCCGGCGCCTGGTTCAGGTGGCGCTTCCCTCGACCGCCTTGTGCTTGTCGTAGCCGGCGGTCAACTCGGTGCGCAGGAACTGACCGAAGTCCGTCGACGCATACCGTGCAGGGCCGTCACCCACGCAGCTGGGCAATGGGGTGATCACCGTCGACACATGCGGGTCGAAGAAGAACGGCACGGAGTAGCGCTCGTGTCCCGAGCGGTTGATCACACGATGCGGCGTCGAACGCAACCGGCCGTTGCTCCACCGGTGCAGCATCTCGCCGACGTTCATCACGAAGGCACCGTCCACCGGCGGCACATCGAGCCATTCGCCCGTGACGCTCTGCACCTGCAAGCCGCCGACCGAGTCCTGGGAGAGGATCGTCACGAAGCCGAAGTCGCAGTGCGGGGCCGAGCCGTAGAGATCATCGGGTGCCGTGGGCGCGCACGACGGGTAGTGCAGCAGGCGCAGCCAGGTGGTGGGCGGATCGAACGAGGCAGCCATCTCCCCGCGCTCGTCGCCGAGACCCGCTGCGATCACCTCGACGAGCCGACGGCCGACGCCCACCATCGTGTCGTGGTACGCCTCCAGCACCGGCCGGAACCCGGGTAGCCAGTCGGGCCACTGGTTCGGCCCTGCGAGGTAGTTGCCGGCAGCCACCTCGGCGCCATCGGCCGGGTCGTCGCGCATCATCATGAACGACTCGCTCTGGTTCGGCTTCTTCACGTTCGCCAGCGTGGAGGTGCGGTCGGTGGACGTGTTGATCTCGATGAAACCGCGATGCTGCGCGTCGAGGGCGATCGTCCGCTTCTGCTCGCGGGTCGACGCGTGAAACTGGCGCGACGCCTCGTAGACACCGGCCACGAGCGCCGGGTCGACCCCGTGGCCGACGAGGTACGCGAACCCGGCCGTGGCGTAGGCATCCACGATCCGTGCGGCGGCGTCGGGCGCGTCGAGGTCGATCGTCGGGATCGAGGGAATCGCCGGCGTAGCGATCGTCGAGTCGGTCATTGCGGTCCTCCGTCATGTGTTGCAGAGCAGACCCACACGTCGACACTGACCGTGCGGCCGTGCTCGGTGTCGGCACCCGTGGCACCAGCCTGCCACTGGATCGGCGTCATGAAGAAGAGCTCCCTCAGCGATGCAGCGTCGAGATGGAGGTCGAACTGCACTCTCGTCGCTGTCTCGGCTTCGGCGGGCGGCGCCTCGCGTCGCGTCAGCCGCTCGCTGGCCTTGCGCTGCGCGTCGCCGGCGAGCAACGGCCTCATCTGCTGCAAGTGGTGCGGGCCGGGCGTGACCGTCACCCACCGGCCACCCGGACGCAGCACCCGACGGAACTCGTCGAACGGGTGCGGCGCGAACACCGAGATGACCGCAGCCAACGAAGCCGGTGACACGGGCAGCCGATACGCCGAGCCGACGACGAACTGTGCATCGGGCAGGAACCTCGCGGCCATTTGCACCGCGCTCTTCGAGACGTCGAGCCCGTAGCGAACCGGGAGCGGCAGCTGCGAGAGGTAGTACCCCTCGCCGCAGCCGACGTCGAGCAGCGGCCCACCGGGCACGCCGACAGAAGTTGCCAAGGCAGCGGCGATCGGCGCGTAGTGCCCGGCGCCGAGGAACCGACGGCGCGCCGCCAGCGCGGCAGGCGTGTCGCCCGGTGTGGTGGCGGCACCCAGCCGCCCACCGACCAGCAGGTTGAGGTAGCCGCCCCGACCACGATCGAAGGAGTGCCCGTTGGCGCAGCCGGCGCCCGTCTCGGCGAGCTGCAGCGCCAGCCCACAGTGCGGACACGCGAGGACACCACCGGTCGACCTGCGCGCGTCGAGTGCATCACTTCCCACGCCGTCAGCCAATCACACGAACCCGTCCGCCACACGGCTCCCGGCGATGACGCACATGGGTTTCGTCGCCACCTCCGATGGGTACCGTCTGGGTCGTGAACGCACCCCGACAGCCACGCAGCCACGGTGCGCTCCGTGTCGCGCTGGTGGTGCTGCTCGGGGCCAGCACGCTCAGCTGCACGGCCACGGACAAAACCGTCGAACAGCCGATCGGGTCCGTCACGTTGATCGGCGACTCGTTGGCCGACCAGGCCCAGCCCGTGCTGTCGTCGCTGCTCGCCCCCACGGCGCTGGTGAACAAGTACTTCGGCGGCACTGCGCCGTGCGACTGGCTCGGCAAGGACTTCGAGGTGGGCCAGACGAGCGTTGCCGTCGTCACCTTCGCCGGCAACTCACAGACGCCGTGCATGGCGGCGACCGACGGCACCTTCCCGCGCGGGCAGGCATTGGTGGATCGCTACCGTGCAGACCTCGCGGCGCTCGTGGCACAGGTCCGGGCCACCGGTGCTCGAGTGCTGATCGTGGGGCAGCCGGCACGGGGTGGTCCGCTGGCCGACGCTGCGATCGAGGTCGACGGGATCAACGCGATCGCACTCGAGCTGGCGGACCAGGACAGGGTCGCGTTCGTCGACGCCGGCGCAGCGGTGGAGGACGCCGACGGTCGGTTCACCGTCAGCCTGCCATGCCTGCCCGGCGAGGAGAGCTGCGGGCCCGACGGCACGAACGTCGTGCGCAGCGACGACGGCGTGCACTTCTGCCCCGGCACATCGACGTTCCCGTGCCTCGTGTACTCCTCCGGCGCCCTCCGATTCGCGTCGGCGATCGCCGACGCTATCGCCGACCTCTGACCGGCCTGGCGGCATTCAGGCAGTGGGCGGGCCGTTCGACCCTACGCCGGGACGGCCCGCGGGCTTACGGTCGCGTTCATGGCCATGAACTGCAAGCCCGTGCCCACCCTCGACGCGCGGATCAACGACATCCGCATGCGAACAGCCGAGATCGTCAACACCGACATCATCCCCAACGAGGCAAGGCTGTGGGCCGAGCGCCGTGAGGGCGAGACCTTCCATGAGCGCACCGAGGTGCTGGAGCTGCGTGCGGAGATCAAGGAGAAGGTCAAGAAGGCCGGGCTGTGGGCGCCGCACCTGCCGACCGAGTACGGCGGCATGGGCCTCGACTTCCTCGCGCACGCGTACATGAACGAGGTGCTCGCCTACGCGATCGGCGCGGCATCGCTGTTCGGTGTGGTGGCCCCCAACTCGGGCAACCAGAGCATCCTCGTCAAGTACGGCACCGAGCAGCAGAAGCAGGACTGGTTGCTACCGCTCATCGACGGGACGATGGAGAGCGGCTTCTCGATGACCGAGCCGCACAACCCGGGCAGCGACCCGCGCTCGCTCACCACCGCCGCAGTCGTCGACGGCGACGACTTCGTGATCAACGGTCACAAGTGGTTCACGAGCAACGGCATCGACGCCGACTTCTTCATCGTCATGTGCCGCGTGCAGGACAAGGACAGCACCGATCCACGTGTTGGCCCGATGGTGCAGATCATCGTGCCGACGGCCACGAAGGGGGTCAACATCGTGCGCGGCATCGGCGTGTGGGGTCGCAAGGAGAGCGACCACTGCGAGGTGAAGTACGAGGACGTGCGCGTTCCCGTCACCAACGCACTCGGCCGGGTGGGCGAAGGCCATCAGGCCGCGCAGGATCGCCTCGGCGCCGGCCGCATCTTCCACTGCATGAACAGCGTCGGCCAGATGTGGCGGGCCTTCGACATGATGGTGGCGCGCGCCGCCTCGCGCGAGGTCCACGGTGGCGTGTTGGCCGACAAGCAGTTCACGCAGGGCGCCATCGCCGACAGCTACATCGACATCCAGACCGCTCGCCTGTTCACGATCCACGCCGCGGAGAAGATCGATCAGGGCCTCCAGGCCGCCCGCACCGACATCTCCGCGATCAAGGTCTACGTGCCCAACGCCTACACGCGCGTCGTTGACCGGGCGATCCAGATCTGGGGCGCCGCCGGTGTCTCCAACGACCTGCCGCTGTGGGGCATGTACCAGGGTGCCCGCACGCTGCGCATCGCCGACGGTCCCGACGAGGTGCACAAGATCCTCATCGCCAAGAACGTGCTCGGCCAGTACGCGAAGGGCGAAGGCTGGGACTTCGGTAACTGACCAGTCGGAGGGTCTGCGGCGGTGTCAGGTTGCGAGGGCGGCCTTGACCAACGCGGCGATCTTGGCGCCGTCGGCGGTGGGGCCGGCCTTCGAGCGCACGGTTGCGACCACCTTGCCCATCGCCTTCATGCCCTCGGCGCCGGCCGCCGCAGCCGCAGCCACCTCGTCGGTGATGATCCGCTGCAGGTCTGCGTCGCTGAGCGCAGCGGGCAAGTAGGCCTCGAGCACGGCGGCGTGTGCGCGAGCATGCGCGGCCTGCTCGGGGCGGCCGGCCGTGTCGAACGCATCGGCGGTCTCGTGATGCTTGCGCACCTCGATGGCAACCACGGCCTGCACCTGAGCATCGGAGAGCACGGCCACCTCGTCGCCGGCGGTTTCGACGACAGCGATCTCCGACAGCGCCTCACGGAGTGCGGCCAGCGCCACCTCCTCGCGCGCCTTCATCGCGGCCGTCATCGCCGCCCGCAGTTGATCCTTCAGGGTTTCTGTTGGTGTGCTCATCGTGTGCTTCCTCCGACGGTGTCGTCTCACGACAGGGTAGGGGCAGCCGACGACGAGAGCCGCCCGTTTTGTCGGCGGCCGGCGAGGACCTAGCGTCGTCCCCATGTTCGCGGCGGTCGGAGATCTGGTGGAGGACGTGGTGGTGCGCCTGCGCGAGCAGGTGAACGTGGCCAGCGACACGCGGGCCACGGTCATCCGGCGCCGCGGCGGCAGCGCAGCCAACGCGGTCGCCGCCGCAGGACGAGCCGGGACGAAGGCCCGGTTCATCGGGCAGGTCGGCGACGACGCACTCGGCCGCAGCCTCACCGCCGAGCTGACTGCTGAGGGTGCCGACCTCGCCGTGCGCCGCGGTGGCCGCACCGGCACGATCATCGTGATGGTGGATGCACATGGCGAACGCACGATGCTCACCGACCGGGCTGCGTGCACGAAGCTCGACGACCCGGACCCGATGTGGCTGATCGACGTCGACATGCTGCACGTACCGCTGTACTCGCTGGTCGGCGAACCGCTGGCGAGCAGCGCGACGACGCTCGCCCACTGGCAGATCCAGCGCGGCTACGGCGTCTCGGTCGACCTGTCGTCCGCCGCCGTCATCGAGCAGATCGGCCGCGACGCCGTGATGGACATCTTGCTCGACCTCGGTGCGCGAGTGATCTTCGCCAACGAACTGGAGGCCGCGTGCATGGGCGACGCGCTCGCCCCGAAGAACCTCCGCGGCGCGATCATCTGGGTCAAGCACGGCAGCGGGCCGGCGATCCTGCACGTCCCCGGCGACCGCCCCGTGGAGATACCCGCGAACACGATCGCCAAGGTCACCGACACCACCGGGGCCGGTGATGCGTTCGCCGCAGGGGTGCTGATCGCAATGGAACAGGGCTACAACTTCGTGCAGGCCACACAGCGCGGCCACAAGCTGGCCGCAGCCGCAGTGCGGCTCGCGTCGCGCACGATCAACGCTCGCTGACCGCTGCGCTCATGGTTGGAGCCGTGCGGTGTCACCCACCGACGCGTCGTGCGTGATCAGTTTCGCCAGGCAGTTGTCGCGATCGAGCGATGCGGCCACGCACCACGCCAACGCCTCCTCCGGCGTCGCGAAGCCCTTCGGCGCGATGCTGATCCACAGGTCGCCCTGCTCGAACACGTACTCGCCGGACCACACCAGCACAGCCCCGTACTGCACAGCAAGGCCGGCGTGCAGCGTGACGATGTCGGTTGCCGCATAGACGATGCCGTCCGCTTCGGTGCCTTCACGCTTCGCGCTCAGCTGCGGCACCCACTGGCCCACGAGCGCCTCGACCTCCGGCCGGTCCGCGTCGCGGGTGGCGGCCAACTGCGCAGCAGGTTCCAATGGCACGACGGTGGTCGCGACGGTCGCCGAGACAGTTGTCTCGACGGGCACCGTCGTCGGCGGCGGGAGCGAAGCCGTGGTCGTTGCGGCGGTGTCCGGGCCGTCGTCGCGCATGAGCAGGAACGTGAGGCCGCCGGCGATCAACACGAGCGCGAGCAGGCCGACCACCAGCGCAGCCCAGTTCACCTGCGTCGTTGCCGCCCGCAGCGGCGGCAACCCGTGGGTCGACGTCACGGTCGGCGTCGACGTCACGGGCGACGTCACGGTCGGCGGCGCCGGTTTGAGAGCGAGTGCCACCCCGCAGTTCGCACAGAAACGGCTCGCGCCCGCGAGCGATGCGCCACACGCCGGACAGAACTTCATGGCTCAGGTGCTGCGTTGCTGTGCGGCCACGACGAAACCAGCCGCGACCGCCAACAGCATCACGATCACCCCGACGGTGGTGACGACGTGCGGCGTGACGTCGGCCGCCCCGACGTTGCCGCCGGCGATGCCGAAGGGCCGATCGCCCGACTCGGTGATGGCAGTGACCCACTGCCAAGCACCGATGCTGATCGCACCGAGCGCCATCCCAATGCCCCAACGGCGGTTGGCGAGGAACCCGACAAGCCCACCGACACCGATCAGCACGAGCACCAACAGGCGCAGGTACAGCGTGGCAGGAGGGATGGACACGAAGCTGAAGTTGTCGCCGAAGCTGCCGAACTCACCGGGGATCAACGGGCCGACCACCACGGCCAGCGTGCCCAGCACACCGACCACACCGACCACAGGGTTGATCGGCGACTGCCCGTCGGCGCCGCCGGCAGAGAGCGACACGAAGAACGCCACGCCGCCCAGAACGGCCGCGGCGACGGCCAGCCAGAACCCGATCTCCTGTGTGGTGGTGAGCGTGAAACTGCCGCCGCTGCCGAGCAGGCCGACCTCGGTGGCGTCGAAAATGCCAGTGACCTGCCCGATGACCATGCCCATCATTCCGGCCAGCGCGAGACCTGCACCACCGGCGAGGCCCGTGCCGACGCGGCGTCCGGTGGCACCCAGCGCCGAACCAGCGAGCAGCAGCACCGCCGCGATGATGGCACCGACGGTGAGGTTGGACGCGAAGTCGTTGAGCTTGAACACCTCTGACACCGGCGACGGGCCGCCCGTGACGTCGATGCTGGCCACATTCACGAAGGCCGATGCGACGGCGACCACGGCGGCCAGGGCCGACACAGCGACCATCGGCGTGATGCGGAACGGCTGAACGCTGGCAGCACCCGCGGCCGCCAACTCGCCGGTGTCGTCACCCGCAGCCGACCACGCCGGTGCCACAGACTCGCCCCAGGTGTTGGGTTCGTAGCCGGTGGGCGACGTCTGCTCGACGACGGTCAGCGCGGCAGTGGGCGCATACAGATCGTTGCCGCCAGCGGGAGTCGGTGCTGCATCAGCGACGGAAGCGACCGGCGGAGAAGCAACCGGCGCAGAAGCGACCGGCGGAGAGGCGACCGGCGGAGAGGCGACCGGCGGCGGCAGCAGCGGGGCGGACGAAGCAGCGGCGGCAATCGCGGCGCCGCACTCCGTGCAGAACTTTTGACCCGGCTGAGCAGCCGCACCACATGACGGACAGAACATGGCCCACCCCTTCTGAAGCTGACAGTCAACAGATTAGGCGAGATCGCCGGTCTCCCAGGTGGGCAGCGGGTCAGAGACCCGCGCGTAGCGCTCGGCAAGCCGCGCCAGGAGGAAGTCTTCGAACTCACCGGCCGGGAGCGCGGCGGAGTAGAGGTGGCCCTGTTGGTGCACGCAGCCGAGGGCGATGAGGGCGTCGGCCTGCGCGCCGGTCTCCACGCCGTCGGCGGTCACCGCAAAGCCCATCTCGCGCACCAAGGCGATGATCGATCGCACGATCGCCCGGTCGTGCGGGTGAGCGGTGATCGTGTCGATCGACAGGCGGTCGATCCGAACCTCGTCGAGTGGCAGGCGGCGCAGCAGGCTCAGCGACGAGACCCCGCGCGCGAAGTCGTCAAGGCACACCCGCCCGCCGCGGGCCCGGAACGACGCGAGGTTGGCGGCGGCCGAGGGAAGGTCGCCTGTCACGCTGCTCTCGTGCACGTCGATCGTCACCAGCGACGGCTCGAGGCCCTGCAGCATCCGTTCGATCGGGTCGTTGCGCCAGCTCCGCTCGGTGGCCTCCGGGGCCATGTTGATGCGGAAGCGGAAGTCGTCGGGCAGCCCGAGCATTGCCAGCCGGCGCATCTGCGGCCGGGCACTGGTGATCACCCGATCGGTGATCCGTTCCAGCAGGCCCGACGATGCGGCGACCGCCATGAACTCCTGAGCATTCGTGACCTGCCCGTCGCGGCGAACCCACCGAGCGAGCAGTTCGGCGCCGATGATGTTGCCACTCGAGGCATCGATCTCGGGCTGGAAGAACGCGACGATCTCGCCGTCGTCGATCGCCCGCCGCAGCGCCTGTTCCCCCTCCAACCGGCTGACCAGTTCCCGCTGCATCACACCGTCGAACAGCTCGACGCGATTCCTGCCGGCGGCCTTGGCGCGATAGAGCGCAGCGTTCGCGTGGCGCAGCAGTTCACTGGCGGCCTGGCCGTGCGCAGGTGAGGCGGCCACGCCGATGCTGACCGAGGACGGCACCTCACGGCCCTCCGCGTACACCGGCTGGGCGAGCACCCCGACGAGACGGTTGGCAATTGCGGCCGTCGCATTGACATCGCATCCCGGGAGCACGACGACGAATTCGTCGCCGCCCATACGGCCGGCGATCGCGCCTGGCTCCAGGCTGCGCGCGAGACGGTCGGCCACGATGCTGATGAAGCGGTCACCACCGCGGTGGCCGAGCGCGTCGTTGACCGCCTTGAAGCGGTCGAGGTCGCAGAACAGCAAACCGACGGGAGCGGTGACGCTCGCACCGGCGAGTGTCAGCTCCAACAGTTCGAGGGTGCCGCGCCGGTTGCACAGCCCGGTGAGCGGATCGTGAGTCGCCTGGTGGGACAGCCGCTTGTTGGTGGCCGCCAGCTGCTCGTTGACACCCGTGAGCTCGCCGCGTTCGTGCGCGAGATCGCGTAGGAGCCGCTCACTGCGCCACTGCAGGCGAATGGCCTCGAGCGTGTTGCGACTGACCACGTGGTGCAGCACGAGCAACGCTGATCCGAAGAACCCTGCGAGCACACCCAGCCCTTGGAGACGCGAGTCGCTGTTGGTGAGCAGCGACCACGACGACACCGAGACCAGCGGCACGAGGAACGCGAGGTAGAGGTCGCGACGGCCGGCCGTGACGATGCATCCGACAGCACTCGCGGTGCACGGGAACAACGTGAACAACAGCACCAGCTCCACCGATTGGTCGGCTGCCACCCACGGGCACATCCCGAACTGCACACCGATCATGGCGAACGCGACCCCGATGAGCAGCTGCGTCACACGCGGCGTGCGGGAGTTGTCACTGCGCATGTAGTAGCGGTACATCGCAAGCAGGGTGACGACCGTGCACACCACGGCGCTGATCACCCACCAACCCAGACGCGCCGGGGACGCATCCTTGCGCAGCAACGAGCTGACGAGCAGGGTGAACGGCAGCAGGAGGAACGGCGTAAGTGCCAGATTGGTGGTGACCACCGCCAGGGCGCGTTCGCGCACGTACGAACGCGGGGCCTCTTCTGCCTGGTACACCCTGGCGTCGGTCACCCGTTCCAGCCTTCCGATCATGGGGTTCGCACGAACCCGAGCACCCTCTCTTCGGCACCTCGGGTGGCACACTTGACGCAACCCTGCGACGAATGCGGCCGAGCTCACCGCACTGCCACGGTGCGTGGCGTTCCGGCGGCCACTCGCCGCGCACGGTGGAATCCGTGGCCGCTCGTGCCCCCGGCGGGCGATACTTGCGGGCGATGCGCGGCCGCTTCGCACCCTCGCCCACCGGCGCACTCCATCTCGGCAACCTGCGAACCGCGCTGGTGTCGTGGCTGCACGCGCGCAGCGAAGGCGGCGAGTGGTGGGTCCGCATGGAGGATCTCGACCGTGTCACGGCCCACGAGGCGCACGAGGTCGGCCAGTTGGCGTCGCTGGCAGCGTTGGACATGGTGCCCGACGGACCGGTCGTGCGACAGTCCGAACGATTCGCTCTCTACCGCGCAGCGATCGTCTCGCTGCAGGCCCAGGGTCGGGTGTACGAGTGCTACTGCACCCGTCGGGAGATCCGCGAGGCGGCGAGCGCGCCACACGGTGATGGACCGGACGGGGCCTATCCCGGCACCTGCCGGAACCTCACCGACGCGCAACGAGCTGCGCACCGCCGCACGGGGCGAGCACCCGCGTTGCGCCTCCGCAACGACGGCGAGCGGTTCACCATCCACGATCAGATCGCCGGCGCGTTCGAGGGCGGCAGCGATGACGTCGTCCTCCAGCGCAACGACGGCGTCCCTGCGTACAACCTTGCCGTGGTGGTGGACGACGCGGCGCAGGGCATCACACACGTCGTGCGTGGCGACGACCTGCTCAGCAGCACACCTCGGCAACGCCTGCTGCAGGAGCTGTTGGGGCTTCCGGTTCCGATCCATGCGCACGTGCCCCTCGTGCTGGCTCCCGACGGCACCCGACTGGCGAAACGGCACGGTGCGGTCACACTCGAGGAACTCGTTCGCGCCGGCGTCACACCGCAACAGGTGCTGGCCCGCCTGGGGGCGAGTCTCGGGTTGTGCGCAGTGCACGACCCAGTGTCGCTCGACGAGTTGCTCGCGAACTTCGAGATCGGCTCGGTGCCGCGCACACCATGGTCGCTGACCGCCGACGAACTCTGACACGATCGGCTCCATGAGCGTTCACGACAACGAGCCGGCGCCTGACGACGCCTTCGACGACCTGCAGCAGATCCTGGGCTATCAGGGGGCGATCGACGATCGCGGGGGCGTCTCGGTGATCGGTGAGGAGGTGCTGCTGCTGAAGTTCTGGACACCGTCGTTCTGCGCAACCGTCATCCGCGCGGCCGAGGCAATCGGCGCGTTCGAACCCCAGCCCGAGGACCCGGTGCCCGGCCACGAGGTCTCGTTGGCACTGATCAGCCCGAAGCTGTTCGAGCGAGTGGAGATCGATTTCGGTCGACGGATCTGGCCGCAGCTGCAGACCGTGTGGCCCTACATCGACTACCACGGCCTGCGCGACGTCTTCGTGATCAAGTACGCCATGGGCGAGCAGGAGCATCTGCGGATGCACCACGACGTGGCGCAGGTCTCGGCGTCGGTGAAGCTCAACGACGGATACGGCGGCGCCGTGCTGGACTTCCCCCGACAGGGCATCACCAACGAGTCCGCATCGGTCGGCGAGCTGGTCGTCTGGCCATCACTGGTCACCCATCCACACCAGACGACCCACCTGCAGAGTGGCGTCAAGTACGCCCTCACGATCTGGTTCGAGCTGCCGACTTTCTGAGCCGGCCCTTGGCTAGCCTGGACGCCACCAGCTCTCTTTCCCCCGGAGACCACTTCAGATGATCTCGATCCGAAACGGCCTTGCCAGCCTGTGCGCAGTCGGCGTTCTCGCCGGTGTGTCGGCGTGCGCTCAGACGTCCACGGCGGAACCCGCCGCCGCGCAGCCGACGGCCGCGCCCACGGTGGAAGCGACCACCACGGTCGCCCCCACCACCACCGTCGCCCCCACGACCACCGTCGAGCCCACGACCACCGTCGCCCCTACCACGGTGGCTCCCACCACGACGCTGCCGCCACGAGGGCAGATCGTCGGCCGGTCCCCCTTCCCCATCGTCGCCGTCGGCAAGAGCAACGGCCCCGACACGGTCAACGTGCAGAACCGGCTCAGTCTGCTGGGTTTCTGGAACGGCCTGCCCGACGGCCAGTACGGCTTCGCGACCCTCCAGGCGGTGATGGCGTTCCAGAAGTACATCGGTCTCGAACCCAGCGGCAGGGTCGACGAACCGACCGCTGCGTTCCTCACCGAGCTCACCGAGAAATCGTTCGGCACGGCCGACAGCGGCACGCTCGTCGAGATCGACAAGGCGAAGCAGTTGCTGTTCATCATCGTCGACGGCACCACGCTGTGGACGTTCAACACGTCCACGGGCAGCGGTATCCCGTACGAGGCCATCAACAAGAAGGATCCGACCAAGGTGGAAAAGGGCGACGCGATCACGCCCAACGGCCTGTGGGAGACCGACCGCGAACGCCCCGACGGCTGGTGGGATGGCGACCTCGGCCAGATCTACCGGCCGAAGTACTTCAAGGGCGGCATCGCCATCCACGGGATGACGAGCGTGCCCAACTATCCGGCCTCGCACGGCTGCGTGCGGGTCAGCACGCAGGCGATGGACTTCATCTGGGACAGCGGCCTCGTCCCGCTGCGCACCCCTGTCTGGGTACACGGGTAGTGGTGCTCCCCGACATCGGGGCGATGGCTCCCTGGACCGACCCTGAGGTCGTGTCCCTGCGCCGCCTACCGATGCACGTGCCGTTGCCCGTCGCAGATGCGACCGCACGCCGCTCGCTCGACGGCCAGTGGTCGTTCCAACTGTTCGACACCCCCGAGTCGGTGCCGGCAGGTGCAGTCACTGGGCCGACGCCCGCCGAAGGCCGCACGGTCGCCGTGCCGGGCAACTGGACGCTGCAGGACACGGGCGACCACCCGCACTACACCAACGTGCAGATGCCCTTCCCCGGGCCGCCGCCGCGTCTGCCGGCGCACAACCCCACCGGCGTGTACCGCCGCACGTTCACCACCGCCCGCGGCTGGAAGCGGCAACAGGTCGTGCTGCACGTCGGCGGGGCGGAGAGCGTGCACGCCGTGTACCTCAACGATGCCTTCATCGGCTACGGCACAGACAGCCGCCTGCCCAGTGAGTACGACATCACCGACGCGCTCGTCAGCGGCACCAACCACCTCGCGATCGTGGTCGTCCGCTACAGCGCGCTCAGCTACGTCGAAGATCAGGATCAGTGGTGGATGGCCGGCCTGCACCGCAGCGTGCACATCGAGGCGCGTCCGCTGGTTCACCTCGCCGACGTGCGTTGCCACGCCGACCTGGAGGTGACGAGCGGTACCGGCCGCTTGCAGGTCACCGCGCAGGTCGGTTTCGTCACCGAGCCCATCGCCGGTCACCGCGTGCGCACCACCCTGCTCACTCCCGCCGGGCGGCGGGTCGGCAAGCAATCCGTGCAACCCGTGCCGCACCGCTTCGAGACGCCCTACGTGTTCGAGGGTTTCGTCACCCGCCACGAGTTCAGCGTGCCCGCAGTGCAGGCGTGGTCGGCGGAGGCCCCCCAGCGTTACCGGCTGGATGTCGAGCTGCTCGCCGCCGACGGCAGCGTTCTCGACCGCACACACCAGCTCGTCGGTTTCCGCCACGTGGAGATCCGCGACCGCCAGTTGCTGGTCAACGGTCAGCCGATCTGGATCTTCGGTGTCAACCGCCACGACCACCACCCTGAGCGCGGCAAGGCCGTCACCGTCGCCGACATGCGCGCGGATCTGCTGACGATGCGCCGGCACAACATCACCGCCGTGCGCACCTCGCACTACCCCAACGATTCGGCCTTCTACGACCTGTGCGACGAGCTGGGCATGTACCTCATCGACGAGGCCAACATCGAGAGCCACGGCTACAACACCAGCCTGTGCCACGACCCGCGCTGGCGTAGCGCCTGGGTCGCTCGCGGCAGCCGGATGGTGGAGCGCGATCGCAACCACCCGTCGATCATCATGTGGAGCCTCGGCAACGAGAGCGGGTACGGCGAGAACCACGATGCACTCGCCGGCTGGATCCGCAGCGTCGACCCCACGCGGCCGCTGCACTACGAAGGCGCTGTGGCGCACGCCGGGTGGCACGCAGGCCACGCCAGCACCGACATCGTCTGCCCGATGTACGCCACGATCGACAACATCCGGGCCTACGGTCTCGACCCCACCGGCACCCGCCCGCTGATCCTGTGCGAGTACAGCCACGCGATGGGCAACAGCAACGGCTCGCTGGCCGACTACTGGGCAACGATCACCACCACGCCGGGCCTGCAGGGCGGGTTCCTGTGGGAGTGGAAGGATCACGGCATCCGCCAAGTGCTGCCCGACGGCACCACCCGCCTCGCCTACGGCGGCCAGTTCGGCGACACCCCCAACGATTGCAACTTCGTCGCCGACGGCCTGGTCGGCAGCTACGGCGAGCCACACCCGGCGATGCGCGAGGTGGCGTGGGTCTACCGCCCTGTCACCGTTACGGGCGGTCGCGGCAACACGCTGCGCATCACCAACCGTCAGTCGTTCACCGGCCTGCGCTGGTTGCGCGCCGACTGGCAGTTGCTGGTCGACGGCGCCGTGCGAGCCAGCGGCAAGCTGACGTTGCCGGCCGTGGCGCCGCACGCCACCGCCACCGTGCCCATGCCCTGCGCGATCCCCGAGGGCACCGGCGAGGTGCACCTCACGGTTCGGTTCACCACGGTCGCCGACCAGCCGTGGGCGCCCAAGGGCCATCTCGTGGCATGGGACCAGGTGCTGCTGCGTGCGGCCGCCAGGGGCCACCGTGCCGTCGCACCCACGACCGGCGCCCTCACCACCCGCGACCTGGATCGCACGCTCACCGAGCCGGTGAGCCTCGCCATCTTCCGTGCCACCGTCGACAACGACGGCTTCAAGCTGATGCCCGAACTATCGCTGCGCATTCGCGTCGGCGGCACCGGTATGGCGAAGTGGCAGGCCGCAGGCATCGACCGGCTGCCCGCCGAAGCGCTGGTCGCTCACAGCATGGAACGCCGCGCTGTGCCGGGTGGCGCCGAGTACCACCACACGGTGGTGGTCCCCGAGGCCCTTGCCGACCTGCCACGGGTGGGCGTGCAGTTCGCGCTGACCGCACGGTTCCGCACCCTGCGGTGGTTCGGTCGCGGCCCCGGCGAGAGCTACCCGGACCGCAAGGCGGGTAGTCCCCTCGGGATCTGGAGCGGCACCCCTGATGATTCGCCGTACCTCGTGCCGCAGGAGTTCGGGCTGCGCACCGACTGCCGCTGGTTCGAGTGCATCGATCCCACGAAGGGGCAGGCGCTGCGTGTCGATGTCATGTCGGTGTCCACGCCGGCGACGCAGGCGGCAGCCGCGGGCCCCGCCGCGCTGCACTGCTCGGCCACCCACTTCACCGCCGACGATCTGTACGCGGCCGTCACCGACACCGAGCTGCACCCCCGGCGCGAACTGATCGTGCATCTCGACGCCGCACATCGTGGCGTAGGCACGGGCAGCTGCGGCCCCGACGTCCTCGCGCAGTATCGGCTACCGGCGGGTACGTACCGCTTTTCGTACCGGCTCACGCTGGTGGCTGCTCAGGCCACCAAGTCGCGCAGGTAGCGCTCCACCGCCGCTGCGCTCGGTAACTCGTCGAGCACCACGGTGGCATGGCCAGCGCGCGTGGCTGCGTCCACCCGGAGCCGGTCGGCCAGGATCTCACAGCGCTCGACGGTGGCGGCGGTGCGATCGGCCAGCACCAGCACCCGGTCGCCCACGCGTGCGGTCGTCTCACCGCGATCGAAGACGCTCCGCACGCTTTCGGCCACGCACGCCAGCAGTAGATCGGCCTCCAGACGGGGCACACCTGCCAGGTCGACATCGATCAACACGATCATGTGCAGGTGGGTTGCCACCACTCCGGTGGCGCGAGCGCTGTCATGGACCTCTTGCAGGCGCAGCTGGAGCACCATCGCGGTGACCAGCCCGGTGGTCGGGTCGATACACATCCCCGAGTGCGCGCCGCGGACATACCCCTCGGCCCAACCTCGGGCGAGTGCCGAGTGCGCCGACAATCCACGAAGCAGCTTGCGGCGCCGACGGTCGAGGGGTTCAGCCAGCAGCTCGACCCACTCGCAGACCACCTGGATCGGCCAGCCGTCCGACCCAAGTGTGTGGCCGAAACGGAAGAGCGCACCGTCCGTGCCCTCGATGCGTTCGCTCATCGTCGCCACCAGGTCCGCAGCCACCTCCAGCAGCCGCTGGTCGAGCGTGTCGAGGTCACCCAGGCGCGCCAGCCACATGTCGAGCGTGTCGGAGGGTAGGGCGCGTGCGGACTTCACAGGAGTACGACGTCAGAGGGCCCCCTGTATGACGCGACCCGGCTCGGTTCGCGCCTGACCGTCAGGTGGCGCGGCGCACACGCAGGTGGTGATCGGCGGCGTTGCGGCAGGCGCCGGTGGCCAGATCGAACCGCCAACCGTGCAGTGTGCACACGAACTCGTCGCCGTCGATCTCGCCGAACACCTTCAGGTCGGCCTGACGGTGTGGGCAGGTGCGCTCGATGATCCAGCCACCCAGCTCGAAGTCCTCCGCGGCAAGAGCGCCGCGATCCGGGTCCTGCTTGCGAACAGCCTCCGCCTCGGCACGACGCATGCGCTCCACCGAGAGCGACTTGAAGAAGTTGTAGAGGTACTCGTTGAACGAACCGGCGCGCCATGCGCTGAATCGGCAGGAGAGGAACAGCGCGTTACTCCAATCGTTGGCCCGTTGGGCAACCACCGTCTCCACCAGTTCGCGCTGGATGTTGAAGCGGAACGAGTGGGCTTCGCCGCGCCACTCGCGCACTTGGCGGTTGGGGAAGTCGATCGCCACTGCCAGATCCCCGGCGTGCAGCACGCACACATCGCCGACCAATGTGCACAGCGTGGGGGCCATTGCCATCAGCGGCTCCCACCACGCCTTCAGCGTGTCGAGCAGGTCGGGCGTGGGTGCGTGCCAGGTACTGCGCATCTGCTCGAGC
>JAYSPV010000057.1:0-11936 GCA_043721915.1 Ilumatobacteraceae bacterium
CCCGGTCTGCAGCAGCACATCGGCGGTGGCGGTATCGCCACCGAGCCAGGCCAGCTCACACCAGAACGAACCCACTACGAGCCGATCCGTTCCACGAACTCGGTGATCCGTTGCACGAAGGCGTCCCGGTGAAACCGCTCGAACTGCTCCCACGTGGTCAGGCTGCGGGTGTCGTGCACGCGATCGAGGAACAACACGCCATCGAGGTGGTCGCACTCGTGTTGGAAGGTGCCGGCCGTGAGACCCCTCGTGAGCTGGTCGTGCTCGTTGCCGTCACGGTCCCACCAACGCACGCGCACGTTCACGTGCCGCATCACGTTGCCGCGCATGTTGGGCACGGACAGGCAACCCTCGTTGATCTCGACCAGTTCGTCGTCGACCGGCTCGATGACCGGGTTCACGACAATGGTGAGCGGGATGCGTGGCTTGTAGGGATAGCGCGGGTTGTCGCGCACCTCGATGGTGGCGATGCGCACCAACTCGCCCACCTGCGGTGCCGCTATGCCGGCGCCGTTGGCTGCATGCATCGTGTCGATCAGGTCATCGATCAGCTGCTGGATTCCTGGAGACGCCAACTCGGCGCGCGTGACCTCCCGAGACCGCTCCCGAAGCAGTGGGTTTCCGACGTGGAGGATGTCGCGGATCGGCACGCCTCAACCCTCGCGCATGGGGATGCGGACACCACGTTCATCGGCAACCTCGATGGCCCGCGGGTAGCCGGCATCCGCGTGGCGGATGACGCCCATGCCCGGGTCGGTCGTGAGCACCCGCTGCAACTTCTCGGCGGCAAGATCGGTGCCATCGGCGAGCGCCACCATCCCGGCGTGAATGCTGCGACCGATGCCGACACCGCCGCCGTGATGGATGCTCACCCACGTGGCGCCGCTGGACGTGTTGACCATCGCATTCAGCAGCGGCCAATCGGCAATGGCGTCGCTGCCGTCCATCATCGACTCGGTCTCACGGTACGGAGATGCCACCGAGCCGCTGTCGAGGTGGTCGCGTCCGATCACGATCGGCGCCTTGAGCTCGCCGCTCCTGACCATCTCGTTGAAGCGAAGACCGAGACGATGGCGTTCGCCGTACCCCAGCCAGCAGATGCGGGCCGGCAGGCCTTGGAAGGCGACGCGCTCCCCCGCCATCTTGATCCAGCGGTGCAGGCCTTCGTCATCGGGAAACTCCTCCAGGACCGCCCGGTCGGTCGCGGCGATGTCGGCTGCATCACCGCTGAGCGCCACCCAGCGGAACGGCCCCTTGCCCTCGCAGAACAGCGGCCGGATGTAGGCGGGCGTGAACCCCGGGTAGTCGAAGGCACGGTCGAAGCCGCCGAGCTTGGCCTCCGCTCGCAGGCTGTTGCCGTAGTCGAAGACTTCACTGCCCTTGTCCATGAAGCCGACCATCGCCCGGCAGTGCATCGCCATGCTCTCGCGACTCCGGCGGATCAGTTCCTGCGGGTTGGTGCGCGCCATCTCCGCGGTGGCCTCCGGCGTGAGATCGACCGGGACGTAGCTCAGCGGATCGTGCGCACTGGTCTGGTCGGTGACGATGTCGGCGGGAAAGTCCATGTCGAGCAACTGCTGTACGACCTCGGCCGCATTGCCGACCAGGCCCACCGACAACGGGCGCCGCTCGTCGCGCGCCCGTGTGCACCGTGCGACTGCATCTTCCAGCGAGTCCGCGATCTCGTCGAGGTAGCGGTGCTCCAGGCGGCGCTGCACGCGCCACGGTTCCACATCGATGCACAGCGCAACACCGTCGTTCATCGTGACGGCCAGCGGCTGCGCGCCACCCATCCCGCCGAGGCCAGCGGTGAGGGTGATCGTGCCGGCGAGAGTGCCGTTGAACTTGCGGCGACCGATCTCGGCAAAGCACTCGTACGTGCCTTGCAGGATGCCCTGGGTGCCGATGTAGATCCACGACCCGGCGGTCATCTGGCCGTACATCGTGAGGCCCATGTCCTCGAGCCGGCGGAACTCGTCCCAGTTACCCCACTCGGGCACCAGGTTGCTGTTGGCCAGCAGCACGCGTGGCGCCCACTCATGTGTGCGGAACACACCCACGGGCTTGCCCGACTGCACCAGCATCGTCTCGTCGGCCTTGAGCGTGGTGAGCGTGCGCGCCATCGCGTCGAACGCGTCCCAGCTGCGCGCGGCACGGCCGGTGCCGCCATAGACGACAAGATCGTCGGGGCGTTCGGCCACCTCTGGGTCGAGGTTGTTGTGCATCATCCGGTAGACGGCTTCCTGCGGCCAGCCGAGGCAGTTCAGGTCTGTTCCGCGAGCGGCACGGACGGGGCGGGGACCGGACATCACAACACCTCCAGGGGGCCGATGACGGCTTCAACCGCACTGAGAACGCTGCCATCAGCGAGCAGCTGTTCGGCGGTACGCAGATCCGGTGACAGCCAGCGGTCGGGGCCGGGCCCTGCAACACGTTGGCGCAGCACGTGCAACGCGGCGCCGGTGGCGGCCGCAGATTGCAAGGGACTGCGTAGATCGATGGCGGCTGCAGCGCACACCAGCTCGACGGCGAGCACACGACGGAGGTTGGCGACGGACTTGCGCAGCTTGCGCGCTGCCGCCCAGCCGTTGGAGACGTGGTCTTCCTGCATCGCGCTCGTGGGCATGCTCTGGGTGCTCGCCGGCACGGCCAGGCGTTGGTTCTCGAGCGCCATCGACACCTGCGTGTAGTGGGCGATCATCATCCCGCTGTTGACGCCGGCGTCTGGCGAGAGAAACGGGGGCAGGCCGTGCGAACGGGCGACGTCGAGCATGCGGTCGGTACGCCGCTCGGCGATGGCGCTGAGCTCGCTGGATGCAATCGCGAGGAAGTCGCACACGAACCCGACCGGGGCGCCGTGGAAGTTGCCACAGCTCTCGACCCTGCCATCGGGCAGGATCATCGGATTGTCGATCGCGGCGAGCAGTTCGCGCTCGGCGATCATGCGCGCGTGTGCCATCGTGTCCTGCGCGGCGCCGTGCACCTGCGGAGTGCAGCGCAACGAGTAGGCGTCCTGCACCCGAGAGTCGCCCTCGCGATGACTGGCCACGATGGCCGAGCCGGCGAGGATGCGTGTCATGTTGCGTGCGCTCGCTGCCTGACCGAGTTGTGGCCGCAGCGCCTGCAGATCGGCGGCGAACGCCCGGTCAGTGCCGAGTAGGCCCTCGATGGTCATCGCCGCGGTGAGATCCGCAATCCGTGCCAGTTGGCCGAGGTCGTCGAGCGCCAGGCAGAGCATGCCGAGGATGCCGTCGGTGCCGTTGATCAGTGCAAGCCCTTCCTTGGCCCGCAGCTGCACCGGAGTGAGGCCGGCAGCGGCGAGCGCCTCGGCCGCGGGCTGCACGACACCCTTCCCGTTCCACACCTCGCCCTCGCCGATGACGGCGAGGGCACAGTGGCTCAGCGGCGCGAGGTCGCCGCTGGCGCCGAGCGAGCCGTGCTCGCGCACGACGGGCGTGAGGTCTGCGTTCAGCAGGGCGAGCTGCAGATCGACGATCTCCGGGCGGACGCCCGAGAACGCCATTGCCAGGCTCCGCGCCCGCAGGAACAACATCGCCCGCACGACCTCCGGCTCGACGGTGTCGCCCATGCCCGCCGCATGCGAGCGCACCAGCGCTACCTGCAGCTCCGCGGTGCGCTCAGCGGGGATGACGGTGCTGGCGAGCGATCCGAAGCCGGTGGTGACGCCATAGACGGGAGTGTTACCGGCGACGAACCCTTCGACCAGGTCGGCCGAGCGCCCCATCGCCGTCCTGGCTTGTTCGGAGAGCTGCACGCGAGCGCCGTTGCGCGCCACGGCAACCACATCGGCAAGGGCTACACCGTGGCTGCCCAACTGGATGCCAGCGGTGCTCGGAGCGATGATCTCTTTCATTGTGTGCAACAGCATGCCATACTGCACAACGTGCCGCAAGCTTCTCCGAACTCACACCCGAGGGCAACGGATCGCGGCCTCGCGCTGCTGAAGGTGGTCGCCGATCACGGCGCCTCCAACCCGGACGGCATCGCATTGGCGGATGCCGCCCGCGCCGTCGATCTCTCCGCCAGCACAGCGTTGCGGCAGCTGCGTTCACTGGAAGCCGCAGGTTTCACCAGCCGCAGCTCCGAGGGGCGCCACCTCCCGGGGCCGGAGCTGTTGCGCATCGCCCGCTCGCTCTCCACTACGGCCACACTCCCCCGCCTGGCCGACGCCGCGCTGGTCGCGTTGGCCGCCGTCACCGGCGAATCCGCCTACCTTGCCGAGGCAGCCGATGCTCATCACGCTGTCTACGTCGCCAGCCGCCCCGGTTCGCACGCGGTTCGCCACGTCAGCTGGCTCGGGCAACGCGTCACTCGCCGCAACTCTGCGGTCGGGGCGGCGCTGGCAGGCAAGGTCGACGCCGCCGGAGTCGCAATCCGCCTCGACGCCGTGGAGGATGGCATCACGGCCATCTCGGCACCTGTGCGTGGCACCGACGGCAAGGTGACCGCCGCCATCAGTGTGGTCGGCCCGTCGTTTCGCCTCCAGGGCGATGCACTCGCCGCCGCCGCTGCCGCGGTCACCGCTGGCGCGCGGGCCGTCGAGCACGCACTCGGCGTTCGCTGACGCTCGGTCCCGCGACCCTCGGCAGCCGGCGCAGGTCGGCATCGACCACGCCGTTGAAGCGCGAACTGACGCGTTGTCCACTCACAGCACCGGCACACCGCACGCGATGCGCGTTAGTTCCTGGATTGCTGAACCGGACTGGCCTTGCCCCTCAGCTGAGCAGCGAGCGCAAGGGAAGGTAATCGGCGAGGTCGAACGGCACGAATTCACGAACGCGCAGCGTTGCGCACGCTTCGCTCGCTGCAGGGTCCGCCACCGCGGCGGCAAATGCTGCGCGCAGCGCCGGTACCAGAGCGACATGACGCCGAGCTGCAACGAACGGCAGGCAGGGCACCCGCGGCCCGGCACCGATCACGTGCAGGCGCTTCACCAGCGCCGGCTCGATGCGGCCGAAGTGATCCCACGAGACGGCGTCGATCGAGGCCAGATCGGCGCGCCCTTCTGCCAGTGCCCGCACGCTCTCGAGGTGCGCACCGGTCATGATCACACGCTCCGGCGCCGAACCCCAGACATGCTGCAGGCTCACCCGCCCCGACAGGCTGTCGGTGCCATTGACGGCGGCGACCGCCCCGGGCCGCGACCGCAACTCGTCGAGAGTCACGCTGTGGGGGCTGACGATCACGGAGCGGTACGTGCCGCGCTCGGCTCCTGGCACGTCGTAGTCGAATGCGCCGACTACCGCCACCGAGTCGAAGAGCTCGGTGACCAGCGGCCATCCGCACGTCTGTGCGAGCAACAGTGCGGGGTGATGCCAGACCTCGGGAACACCAATCGCCCATTCCAACCGATCAGGCCCTGCACCGAGGTGTCGACGGATCACAGACCACAGTTCGTCGGTTGCCGCTCGCAGCGACGCAAACGGGTACATCGCCAGCGATGCCACCTCGCCCGACGAAACGGTCACCGGCACCCTCGCGCACCATATGGGCGGGCACCTGGTGACAGCGGGTGGTCGGGTTGGCAGAAGGGTGAGAAGAAGTACGACCGAACGACCTCGAGGTAACCACCCTCGTACAGCCCGGCGCCGGCAGCGGCCAACGCATCGGAACCCATCTCACGATGTGCGGCCGGGAGGCGATACCACGAGAGGTTCGGCAGCGCATGGTGCGTGTGATGCAGGTTGTTGTTCAAGAACAACAGAGCCAACGGCGGGCTTGCCTTCACCACTGCCGAGCGCGTGCCCTGTGCCATCGCCGCATGCTCCGCGAACGAACGCAGCTGCGTGCACGCCGAACCACCGAGGCAGAAACCGAACACGTAGACCCACGGGTTGATCCCGACCACGCCGAACAACCACCAACCGAACGCGGCTGTCAGAGCGATGTGGAGCAGCCAGTCACGCGCCGCAACGCGATCGCGAGCGGCCGTGCGGAGATCGCGCCTCCAGTAACGCAGGATGCCACGCGGCACACCGACCGTCAGCCGGCCCGGAATCGTGCGCAGGAAGAGCACCCACCGTCGACGCCAGACGCCCGCGTCCTGCCACGTGGACGGCGGCACGTAGAACGACTCAGGATCGTCCTCGGGGTCGGTGAGGTCCGAGAGGTGGTGCTGGATGTGCAGTGTCTTGTAGCGGGCGAACGGCACCCACATCGACATCGGTAGCGAACCGATGGTCGTGTTGACCCAGTTCCACCTGGTCGGATGGCCATGCAACAACTCGTGCCCCAGCGACATCCACAACCCGCCCAGGTACACCAGGACTACAAGCTCGATCGGCCACGGAACTGCGCGGTGACCGACCACGACCGCAACCCACGTTGCGAAGAAGACTGCCAGTAGAGCGACCGTCTGCCACTCGATACGCCGTTGAGAAGTGTCCTGCGACAACTCCGCCCCCCGAAACTCACCGGCCGCGTGCCCGGCTCGGTCGACGCCACGTTACCGGAACACTCGTACCGGCGCGCGGCTCTACTGCAGAGAAGTTTTGCCGCAGCCGGCGCCGGTGCCCGCACCGCCCTTCTACCGGAATGTTGCCCGGCTGCTGGCGCTCCGCTCCAGGAGCGCCTCGTCGAGCACAAAGCCCAGACCCGGCGCATCGGGTAGCGTGCACCAACCACCGCTGGCGACGAGGTGCTGCGCCAGCGGGAAGTCACGTCGGTCGATGCTCCACTCCGGCGGGTCGAAGGGCCACTCCACCCACTGCGAACCCTCGTGGCCCACCGCACCCGCAGTGAGGTGCAGGTTCGCCAGCACACCGATGCCGTTGCCCCAGGTGTGAGGAGTGAACAGCTTGCCGGCGGCGACCACCTCCCGGCCGAACGCCGCCAGGCCGATGAAGCCCTGGGTACAGACGACGTCGGGTTGGAACACGTCGAGGCAGTCGCGCAGCAGCAGCTCACGGAACTCATACGGCTCGCGGGTCATTTCGCCGCCGGCGATGCGCATCTCGCTCCCCGCCCGAACACGCCGCCGGAGCTCGGACATTCCGGCGTAGTCGCCGCGGTGCAGTGGTTCCTCCATCCAGAACACGTCCTCGGCGATCAACCGTTGCGCCACATGCCAAGCCGTCTCCACGCTCCACGGCTGCGCCGTGTCCCACGGCATGCGCCACCCCTGGTTGCAGTCGACCAGCAACGTCAGCCGCTCGCCCACCGCATCACGCACCGCCGAGATGACGGCCAGGTCGTCGGCGACCGCCGGGCGACCGAAGCGCACCTTCATCGCCTGGAACCCGCCGTCGATCATGCGGCGCGCAGTGTCGACCATTTCCGGCAGCGACCGGTGCACCGCAGTCGACGCGTACAGCCGCAACTGCGGAGAGGTGCCGCCGAGCATCCGCCACACCGGCTCACCTGCGATCTTGCCGGCGAGGTCCCAGAGCGCTATGTCGAGCGGCCAGGGCCTGCCGGCGTGAAACTCGACATTGGCGAGCCGCGCCGCGTGCGTCGTGAGGTCGAGCGGGTCCTCGCCGATGAAGTAGCGGGCATAGTCGTCGAACCCGTACATCGCGTCGCCGGAGCCGACTCCTTCACGCCCCTGAGAATCGCGCACACGCACGATCGTCGCCGGGAACTTGGTACGCGGCTGAGGGTCCCACGCCGCGGGAAACGCCGGCTCGAGCGACAGCTGATGGTGGCTGATCTCGATGGCGACGATCTCGCTCATGCGTTGCCCGGTCCCCTCCGTCGCGCCGACGGTCACGAACACACAACGTCGGAATTCCTGAGACAACCGTACAAGGAATTCGCCTGAGCGTGTAGTGTCGCACGCCGTGACAGAGACGCAGAACGACCCCGTCGAGCAGCCCGACACGACACCGGCCGCCACCCGGTCGGAAGGCCGGCGCGGCGGTCGCGCCCGCAGCGACCGGGGCCCACGCCTCCCGAACCAGGCGCCGTTCCGCCAGCCGTACATGCGACTCAATCACACCGAGGTGCTGTCAGCCGACGAGGTGGAATCCATCCACGAGGCCAGCCTGACGATTCTCGAACGAATCGGCATGGAGTTCCTCGACGGCGAGTCACGCAGCATCATGCGTGATGCAGGCGCCGAGGTCGACGAGGACACACATCGGGTGCGATTCCCGCGCGAGCTGGTCGAGACTTCGGTTGCGAAGGCGCCGCACGAGTTCACGGTGCACAGCTGGAACCCGGAGCACAACATCCGCGTCGGCGGCCGCCACATGGCCTTCGGCACCGTGGCCAGCGCGCCGCACTTCATCGACCGCAACGGGGTCCGCCGCACCGGCGATCGCGAGGGCTTCCAGGATCTGCTGAAGCTGGCGCAGATGCTGAACATCATCCACTTCATCCCCGGCTACCCCGTGGAACCGGTGGACCTGCACCACAGCATCCGCCATCTCGAGGCCTCGTACGACATCCTCACCCTCACCGACAAGGGCCTGCACTGCTACAGCCTGGGTCGCCAGCGCAACCGCGATGCGATCGAGATGGTGCGCATCGCCCGCGGAGTCGACATGGCCACGATCGATCGCGAGCCGTCGGTGATCACCGTCGTCAACACCAACTCGCCGCTGCGTCTCGATGTCCCGATGGCGCAGGGGATGATGGAGTTCGCAGCCCACAACCAGCCGATCGTCGTCACCCCGTTCACGCTTGCCGGCGCAATGGCGCCGATCACGCTCGCCGGCGCAGTTGCCCAGCAGAACGCCGAGGCGCTCGGCGGAATCACCTTCGTGCAGACCATCAACCCCGGCGCCCCGGTGATGTACGGCGGCTTCACCTCCAACGTCGACATGCAGTCCGGCGCCCCCGCGTTCGGCACGCCCGAGTACGTGCGTACCGCGATGATGGGCGGCCAGATGGCCCGCCGCTACGGCTTCCCGTATCGCAGCAGCAACGTCTGCGCAGCCAACGCCCTCGACATGCAGGCCGCCTACGAGAGCGTGTTCTCGCTCTGGGGCGCAGTCATGGGCGGGGTCAACTTCTTGATGCACGGCGCCGGCTGGATGGAAGGCGGGCTGCACGCGAGCCTCGGCAAGATGGTGCTCGATGCCGACCTGTTGGCGATGGTCGCCGCAATGCTGGAACCGGTGCCAGTGACACCCGAGACGCTGGCAATCGACACGATCGAAGAGGTCGGCCCGGGGGGTCACTTCTTCGGAACGCAGCACACGCAGGATCGCTTCCGCACGGCCTTCTACAAGCCGCTGGTCTCCGACTGGCGCAACTACGAGAGCTGGCAGGAGGCCGGCAGCCCGACCGCCGACCAGAAGGTGGAGCACCTCGTGCAGCAGTACCTGGCTGCGTACGAAGAGCCGTCGATGGACCCGACGGTCAAGGCCGAGCTGCGTGCGTTCGTGGACAGGCGGGTCGCCGAGGGCGGCGTCGCCACCGATTTCTAGAGCCATCCGGCTCACCGACACACTCGAAGTACGAAGAAGGGGAAGGCAATGAAGTCATCTGCGCAGGTCGTGGTGATCGGCGGCGGTGTGGTGGGCGCGAGCGTGCTCTACCACCTCGCCAAGGAGGGCTGGACCGATGTCGTGCTGGTCGAGCGCAACAAGCTCACCTCCGGCAGCACCTGGCACGCGGCCGGTGGCATGCACACGCTCATCGGTGACCCGAACGTGGCCCGTCTGCAGCAGTACACCGTGAACCTCTACAAGGAGATCGAGGCCGAGAGCGGCCAGAACTGCGGTATCCACCTGCCCGGCGGCATCCAGTTGGCCGATACGCCCGAGCGCCTCGACTGGCTGCGGATGGCACAGGCACGCGGCCGTTACCTCGGCATGCACATGGAGATCATCTCCATGAAGGAAGCCAAGGAACTGAACCCGCTGCTGGAGGAGAAGTACTTCGTCGGTGCGCTCTACGACGAGGACGAAGGCAGCGTCGACCCCCACGGCGTCACCCACGCCTACACGATCTGCGCTCGCAATCGCGGCGCCGAGGTCTACCAGGACACGTGGGTGAGCGGCCTCACGCAGCGCGCCGACGGCACCTGGGATGTCCACACCGACAAGGACCATACCATCCACGCCGAGCACGTCGTCAACGCCGGCGGCCTCTGGGCGCGCGAAGTCGGTCGGATGTGTGGGCTGGAGCTGCCGGTGCTCGCGATGGAGCACCACTACCTGATGACCGAGGCGATGCCGGAAGTCATCGAGTACAACCAGACGAACGGCCGCGAGTTGCCGCACATGATCGACTTCGCCGGCGAGATCTACGCCCGCCAGGAGGGCAACAGCATCCTGCTGGGCACCTATGAGCAGGACAACCGGGTCTGGGCAGCCAAGCACACGCCATGGGATTTCGTGTTCCAGCTGCTCCCCCACGATCTCGACCGCATCTCGCCCGAACTCGAGCGGGCGTTCGATCACTTCCCGGCAGTCGGCCGCGCCGGCATCCAGAAGTTCGTCAACGGTCCGTTCACGTTCAGCCCCGACGGCAACCCGCTGGTCGGCCCGATCAAGGGCATGAAGGGCATGTGGATGGCGAACGCCGTCATGGCCGGCCTGTCCCAGGGCGGCGGCGTCGGCCTCACGCTCGCACAGTGGATGGTGCACGGCGACCCCGGCGCCGACATCTGGGCGATGGACGTCGCCCGCTACGGCGACTACGCCACGCTCGCGTTCACCAACAGCAAGGTGAAGGAGAACTACAGCCGTCGCTTCCGGATCACCTTCCCCAACGAGGAGCTACCGGCTGCCCGCCCGCTGCTCACCACCCCGATCTACGATCGCCTGCTCGCGCACAACGCGGTGATGGGCGTCGGCTTCGGGCTGGAACACCCACTGTGGTTCCAGCAGCCCGGCCTCGAGCCCACCGAGGACGTCACCTTCTACCGCTCGAACGCCTTCGAGAAGGTGGGCCAGGAGTCGCGTGCAGTGCGTGAGCGGGTCGGGTTCAGCGAGGCCTCGAACTTTGCCAAGTATCGGGTCAGCGGGCCGGGCGCCGCAGCATGGCTGCAGGGCCTGTTCACCAACGCGCTGCCCAAGATCGGCCGGACCAACCTGACCGCGATGCTCAACCCGCAAGGCCGCATCGAGGGCGAGTTCTCCGTCAGCCGCATCGGCGAGGACGAATTCTTCCTGTTCGGCTCGCAGGCCGCCGAAGTGCACCACCCGCGCTGGTTCCTGGCCCACCTGCCTGTCGTTGAGGGAGGGGTCTCGCCGATCCGCTTCGAGGTGCTCGCGCTCTCGATGGTCGGCCTCACCGTGGCAGGCCCGCGGTCGCGCGACGTGCTGCAGAAGCTCACAGACACCTCACTGGCCACGAAGGACTTCCCGTTCATGGCTTTCCGCAAGGTGGATCTGGGCATGGCGCCCGTGTGGTTGTCGCGGATGACGTACACCGGCGATCTCGGCTACGAGATCTGGATTGCGCCGGAGTACCAGCGCTACCTGTTCGACCTGATCTGGGATGCCGGCCAGGAGTTCGGCATGGAGCTGTTCGGCTTTCGTGCCCTGATCACGATGCGCCTCGAGAAGAACTTCGGCACCTGGTACCGCGAGTACCGCCCGATCTACACACCGCTCGAAGCCGGCATGGACCGCGTCCTCAAGTTCGATCACGACTTCGTCGGCCGCGATGCCGTGGAGGCCGAGATCGCCGCCGGTGGTCCGAAGCGCAAGCTCGTGATGTTCACCGTCGAGGTCGATCCGGACAACCCGGCCGACGTGCTCGGCGACGAGCCCGTGTGGCACGACGGCGAGGTGGTGGGCTGGATCACCTCCGGGGGCTATGCCCACTACAGCGGCGTGTCACTCGCGCTCGGGTACATCCCGGCGGAGCTTGCCGCCGCCGAGAGCGGCTTCGAGATCGAGATCATCGGCCGCCGCCGCCCGGCGACGCTGCAGCACGAGCCGGTTCTCGACCCACAAGGCCTGCGCATGCGTGCGTGACCGCCCCTTCCAACCCAGAGCCATCCCCGGTTTGGCGGTGAG
>JAYSPV010000058.1:0-26206 GCA_043721915.1 Ilumatobacteraceae bacterium
CGCTCGATCCTCGTCACCGTCGAGGCCGACACGCCACACCGAGCAGCGAGATCGCGCGCCGACAGATGCGCACGCTCACGTGCCGACCGCACCAGCAGAGCCGCATCAACCATGTCCGTAGCATATACGCAACAGGCTGAGCGATGAGCACACGTCGCGTGGCCGGTCTCCCACAGTCCCCAACGCGACTTCGGACGACCCAGGTAACGCATCAGATACGTGCCACGCTCCGACACAGCGGAACTCGATCACGAAGCGCGGTCACCGGCGAGCAGATCGGACGGTCGCCTGCGTCATCAAGCCGGCGGTAGGGGGCACTATGCGCTACTGGGTTCTGGGGCTGAATCGTCCCAAATCGGCTACTGGGGCTGGATCGTCCCGGCTCCCGAGACGAATCAGACCGAGATCGAACCGAGCCGAGCTGCCGGAGTGCGCTACCTGGCACGCGTCAGCCGAGGGCGCGTAACAACGGCTCGGATCCGGCGGTAGGTGGTCGTTGCGGCGTTGCGGCTACCACCCCGGCTGCAACCGCTCGACGAACGCCGCGAGGTCTTCGCTGAACCGCCGTGGGTCGACCCACCGGGGAGTGTGTCCCACGGCGCGGTACACGATCAACTCCGCGTGAGGAATGCGATCGGTCAGCACGTCCTGCATCTCGCGGGAGACGAGCGCGTCGTCATCGCCCCAGATGAGAAGGGTCGGAGCGCCGACGCTGGCGAGCTCACTCGTGTCGTCGTAGTCGAGCAACCCCGAGAACATCGCGTGCCAGACACGGGCCGGAACCTTGAGGATGTCCGCGACCAACATGTCGACCACCTCGGGAGCGACATTCTCTGAGGATGTCTCCGAGACGAAGGACCTCGCGAAGTCTGGGTCGATCGGATCGGCCAAGCCCACGACGACGGAGCTGACGAACTGAAGCGCTGCGTCCGTGCAGAGACTCGTCGGTGAGGCCTCGAGAATCAAGCCTGCGACCCGCGACGGGTGGTCGAGGGCAACCCTCCGCGCGACCAGGCACGAGCCCGAGTGGCCGACCAGCACCGCCCGATCGATCCCGAGCGCATTCAGGAAGTCGACCACGTCGCCTGCGAAGGCCCCGACCCCGTAGCCGCTATCGGGCTTGTCGGAGTCGCCGTGGCCGCGCATTGACACCGCGATCGCTCGAATCCAGTGCGGCAAGAGGTCGAGGACCGGTTCGTACGACCTCCACGAGTCGGTTGGGCCCGGCAACAGGAGAACAGGTGGTGCCGACCCCGTGCCCTGCTCAGCGTACGAGAGGTTCAGGCCCGATTCCAGGGTGACGCTCGCGGCCTTCAGCATGGTCAGATCGTACGGGACGGGCGTCCCCGAAGTGCCGATGGTGGGCACCCCAGCAACCCAGTCATGCGACCACCCTCAGCGGCCAAATGGCCATCAGCGGGCAGGTCCAGATGGCCGCCAGTGGGCAGATTCGCCTGTCCGCCGACAGACCTCGACCGTAGTAGCTCGGGCGACCTCAGGGCAGGCGGCTGACCAGGGCCGCCATGACGCTCTCGGCGTCGACGGCAACAGCACGGGCCCGCCCAGCGAGGGCAGCCGCAGTTGGCGCCGGCTGCGAGATCAGCGCCGCCACCCACTCCGGGCGCCAGCGGAGATGACACATCGACTGGAACCTCGCGTAACCCCGTGTGCGGCGTTGGGAGATGCCGACCAACTTGGCGCCACCAGCGATCACCTCACCCGTGCCGACGCCAGCGAAGCACACCGACCGCGACCAGTCCGTCGTCACCAGGCCGCCATGGTGAACCGTGCTCACGACACCGAGCTCGGCGAGCGTTCGCTGCCACAGGTCACCGACCCACACCATCGCCTTCCCGACGTCGTCGAGCCAGAGTGCATCACCACTCGGAATGACGAGATCGAGCCATACGAACTCACCTGGCAGCAGCAGTACCGCTCCCCCGCCGCTGCGCCGCCGAACGACCTCGACGCCGAGTGCGTTCGCGACTTCATGGTCGACGTCGGTGTCAGGCTGCGCAGAGCCGAGCACGAGTGTGGGTCGATCCGCTGCGAAGAAGGTCGCCGACCTCCGTGCGATGGGCTCCGCCGCATGGAACGCGGCAGCGTCGCCGTGCGACGCAGTCACTGCCCATCCGCTCATCAGCTCATCGTATGCGCCGCGCGTCTATCCGCTCGGCGCCGGCCGCCAACGAATCATGCCGCAGCGTCGTGGCGTCGGCACCAGGCGAGGAACTGCACCACATCCTGCGGTTCGATGCGGCCGTCGGCACCGCCGTACTGCGTCACGAGCCGGAAGCGGAGGTAGTCGCCGGCGGGCACCGGCAGGAAGGGAGCATGTCGCCACCAACCGCGAGGGGTCGTGCGTCGCCACTGCCGCATTGCCACGGGCCACAGCCGCGGGCGGACGGCAACGGCGGCTGCGACGCGGGCGGCAGTGGCTGGGCTCACACCCGCGGTTCCTTGGGCAGCCCGAGCACCATCTCGCCGATGATGTTGCGCTGCACCTGGCTGCTGCCGGCGTAGATCGTGCCTGCACGGGCGTTGAGGAAGGTCCCGACCCAGCTCCAGGTGCTGTTGGGGGCACCCGCGTCGTCAGCGCTGAATGCGCTCGACGGACGACGACCCGTGGGCGTCATCGCCTCGGCGCCGATGATGTCCATCGCCAGTTCGGTGATCTCCTTGTGATACTCGCTCCAATAGAGCTTGGAGATCGCAGCATCGGGGCCAGGGTGGTGGCCGGCAAGGAACTGGGTGAGCACGCGCATGCCGTTGAAGCGCATGATTTGCACCTTCGCGTAACACTGGGCGAGGCGCTGGCGAATGCGTGGATCGTCGGCGCGGCCGTACTCCTTGGCCAGCAGGAGCAGCCGATCGACCTCGGCTTGGAAGCGGATCGGGCCGGTTGCGGCCGCCTCGCCGCGCTCGAAACCGAGCAGGGTCATGGCGACGGCCCAGCCATTGTTCAGCCCGCCGATCACTTCGCCCTTCGGCGCCGTGGCGTCGGTGTAGAACACCTCGTTGAACTCGCTCTCACCCGTGATCATCCTGATCGGGCGCACCTCGATACCGGGCTGGCGCATGTCGACCAGGATGAAGCTGATGCCCTTGTGGCGAGGGGCGTCGGGATCAGTGCGGGCAAGGGTGAAGATGTGATCGGCAAGATGGCCGGCCGAGGTCCAGATCTTCTGGCCGTTGAGGACCCACTGGTCGCCGTCGAGCTCCGCCTTCAGGCCCAGGTTGCTCAGGTCGCTGCCAGCGTTGGGTTCGGAGTAGCCCTGACACCACACGTCGTCACCGCTGAGGATGCGCGGCAGATAGTGCGCCTTCTGCTCGTCAGAGCCCCACTGGAGCAGGGTGTTGCCCAGCATCTGAATGCCGAACACGTCGTTGGGGCCGCCGGTGGGCACACCCGCCTTCGCGAACTCCTCACCGATGATGACCTGCTCGAGCGCCGAGAGACCGCCACCACCGAAGGCCACGGGCCAGCCGGGAGCCAGGTACCCGGCGCCGTATAGCGTCTTGCGCCACTCGGTGACGAAGTCGACGAGCTCCTGCCCATCGAGCTTGCCCATCCCGCCCCAGTTGGTGGGCAGCTTCTCGGCAAGGAAGGCTTGCACCTTTTCGCGGTAGGCCTCGGCTTCAGCTGTGTACTTCGGATGCATGATGCGATGTTACCGCACGGTAGCCAGCGGCACTTCAACCAGATGCAAGGGAGGCGTCGCTCAGCTCAGCGCCGCGCGAGAGCCGCCGCGCCGACCAGCGGCGCCAGCTGCCCGAGCCCCGCCGGCACGACGGTGAAGCCCTGCGTGAACGACAGTCGCGCCCGCTGATCGAGCTCAGCCTGCGCGGAACTGAAGAAGGGTTGGCCGAAGCCCAGCGCCACCGAGCCGCCGATCACCGCCAGCCGCAGGTCGCAGATTGCGGCGAGCGAAGCCAACGCTCGCCCGGTCAGGATGCCGGTGCGCTCGACGATGCTCTGCGGCGCGCGTTGTGGCGGGCGCCCGGTCTCCTCTTCGATGGCACGACCGCTGCCATAGGCCTCGAGGCAGCCTTTCCCTCCACACGGGCACGGCCTGCCGTCGGGTTCGACGACGATGTGGCCGATGTGCCCGGCATTGCCCTGGCGGCCCTCCAACATGCTGCCGCGGCTCATGATGCCGCCGCCGATGCCGCCGCCCATCACGACGGCGACGAAGTCATCGACGCCGACGGCGGCCCCGCACCAGGCCTCACCGAGGGCCACTGTCTTGGCATTGTTGTCGAGCACCGTGGGCAGTTGGGTCAACGCCTCCAGTTCGGCCGCGAGGGGGAACAGCTTCCACGACGGGATGTACAACGGCGACACGGTGCGCTCCGTGGGCGACATCGGGCCGCCACAACCGACACCACACCCCACTGGTGGCGTCGGGGCCGCAGCCATCACCCGCAGCACCAGCCGCGAGAGCGCCGCCCAGACGTCGCGTTGAGGGGTGGCAACACGATCGCGCACCAGCACCTCACCGTGCTCGTTGACGATCGCCGCCGCGAGTTTGACGCTGCCCACGTCGACTGCGAGATAGCAGACACCCACGCCCGACGACGGTAGCGGGCGAAGCAGCTCAGCGTGCACCGCCACCGCTGACGAGTGGCTGACCATGAAGTGAGCGTTCCCGCGTCTACCCTTCCAGCCGTGACGGCAGCCCCCACCGAGTTCGATCCCGCCCGTGGGCCCGCCCAGCGGCCCTCCCCCACGTTCGCTCAGTTGTTCGACGCGATCGCCGGCAACGTCGCCTCGGTGGTGCACGGCAAGCGCCACGCCGTGGAGTTGGCCGTGATGTGCCTGCTCGCCGAAGGGCATCTCCTCATCGAGGACGTGCCCGGTGTCGGCAAGACCAGCTTGGCGAAGGCGTTGGCCGCCTCCATCGACTGCAGCTGGAAGCGCGTCCAGTTCACTCCGGACCTGCTCCCCACCGACCTCGTCGGCGTCAGCGTGTTCCAGCGTGCGAGCGAGAGCTTCGTGTTCCAGCCCGGCCCGTTGTTCGCCAACATCGTCCTGGCCGATGAGATCAACCGAGCGTCGCCCAAGACGCAGTCGGCCCTCCTCGAGGCGATGGAGGAACGTCAGGTCAGTGCGGACGGAGTGAGCCATCGTCTGCCCAATCCGTTCATGGTGGCTGCAACACAGAACCCGATCGAGCAGGAGGGCACGTATCGTCTCCCCGAAAGCCAGCTCGACCGCTTCCTGATGCGGCTCTCTCTCGGCTACCCCGGTCGCGAGGCCGAGATCGCCATCCTCGACTCCAACGGTGCCGCCGACTCGTTGATCGCACTACGGCCTGTCGTCAGCACCACCGAGATCGTCCAGATGTGTGCTGCAGTGCGCACCGTGCACATCGCTCCTGTGCTCAAGAGCTACATGGTGGATCTCGCCGAGACCAGCCGCAGCCACAACGGCCTCCTGCTCGGCCTGTCGCCACGCGCCACCCTGCAACTGGCGCGGGCCACCCGCGCGCACTCGGCTGCACACGGTCGCGATTATGCGATCCCCGACGACGTCAAGGCGGTCGCCATTCCGGTTCTTGCGCACCGCATCGTGCTGCGCCCCGACGCTTCGTCGCGTGGGCTCACCCAGGAAGGCGCTGTGCAGGAACTCCTGGCAGCGGTTCCAGTACCGGCCGGTCGCTGATGCCCACCCGCCACGGCTGGGCGATGTTGGCGTCCGCCGCCGCCGCGCTCGCTGTCGGGCGTGTCTTCGGCCTTCTCGAACTGTTCGTGTTCGGGGTCGCCCTGGCGACCACGGTGGTGCTCGCGCTCATCATCGTCAATCGGCCACTTCCGAGGTTGGAGGTCACACGCGTGGCGCGGCCGGCGACGGTCAGCGTCGGCGAGCCGGCCAGGGTGGATCTGCAGGTCGCCAATCGCGGCACTGTCCGGACGTCGCGCCTCACGCTGTGGGAACCGGTCGGCAGCAAGGGCGGCGCCCCGATGCAACTCGCGCCGTTACGACCGGGCGAAGCCGTCAGCGCCGCGTACCGAGTCCCTACCGCCCGACGCGGCGTGCTCCAGACCGGCCCGCTACGCACCGAGCGCACCGACCCGCTCGGCCTATGCCGCCGCACTTCTTCCCTGGCCGGCACCGGTGAGGTCCTGGTGGTACCCGAGCGTGTGCCACTCAGCTTTCCCGGCACCACAAGCTCGGGCCGTCTCGGTCAGCACCTCCGGATGAAGGCCTTCGGGCAGACCGGCTCGGAGTTCCACTCGCAACGCGAGTACGTGCTCGGCGACGATCTGCGTCGCATCAACTGGAAGATCTCCGCCCGCGCTGGCACGCTCATCGTGCGTGAGTCGGCACTCGAGGGTGTCCAGCGGTGCGTGGTGGTGCTCGACACGATGGCCGACGGCTACGACGACGACAGCTTCGAACGTGCTGTCACGTGTGCGGCGAGCGTCGTCGCCGCCGCAGCCGTCGCGAACATCGCCACGCGGCTGGCTGCGCCCGGCATCGACCTGCGCGGTGCCGACGTGGCCGCACAGTCGTTGCGATGGCTGGCAACCGTGACACCGGGTGACGCGTTGGTCGATCATCTCGCCACCGGCCGCACCATCGGCGACGGGTTGGGGTTGTTGGTCATCGTCACCGGTGCCGCTGGCTCGCGCGCCGCACGTGCCGCGGCGTCGACCGCCGGGCCTGACGAGTCGGTCATCACGATCAGTACCGCCCTTGATGCCTCGGGCGGCAGCACCAACCAGCGCGACGGCAAGGGCTTCCACGTCGACGGATCGTCACTCGCCACGTTCGAGCGCAGCTGGAACCATCTGGTGCAGGGCGGCGGGGTCGCATGAACGCACACGAGCACGCCGTGGAGCAACGCAACAATGCGCCCTTGCAGGCGACCGGCACCGCCTGCCTCGCCGCGCTCACGGCGGTGACCGTCATCTCGTTGTGCCGCGTGTTTCCTGATTGGGAGTATCTCTCCAGCATGCTTGCCGTCGCGCTCGGCACCCATGCGATCGCCGTGCTGCTGCGCTATGCGAGGGCACCTCTTTTGCTCGCTGGGCCGCTCCTGCTGGCAGGGATTCTCGAACTGGTGGCGATCGTGTACTACCGCGACACCCTCAACGGCCCACTGCCCACGGGCCGCACCTTCGATCTGCTCCGGATCGACTTCCGGGTGGTGATCGACCAGTTCCCGACGGCCGTCGCACCCGTGCCGAGCGTGGGCAGCTATGCGGTCGCGACGGCGGTCGCCGTCGCGCTCTGCGCGGCGCTCTCCGACACCTTTGCGTGTCGGGCGCTGGGCAGGCTCGAGGCCGTGGTGCCCAGCGGCGTGATCTTCGTGTTCACGAGCGCGCTGGGGACCGACCGCCATCGCGTGGTGGTGGCCGCGCTGTGGATCGGAACGGCCCTCCTGACAGTCGCCGTCCTGCGCTTTCGTCACTCCAGCGAGCAGGCCGCGTGGATGGGGGCACGTTCGTGGGGGCTGGCCGCTGCCCTCCCAGCGATCCTCGTCACGTTCGGCCTCACCGCTGTGGTTGCGGCGGCCGTCGCGCCACGGCTTCCCGGCGCCGGCGAGGATGCGTTGGTCGACACCCGCAACCGCGATGGCAGTATCACCGAGGTGCTCAGCCCGCTGGTCGACATCGGTGCCGAGCTCCGCCAGCGAAGCAACCGCGAATGGTTCACCGTCGAGTCATCGGATGGGCCGCACTACTGGCGCACGTTCGCGTCACCTCAGTTCGACGGAGATCAGTGGTCGCCGATCTCGGAGGACTTGGAGCAGATGGGTGACCGCAGCGGGGAGGTCCTGCTGGCGGGCCCGGTCACCCAGCTGGAGATCGTCATTCTCGGCCTCGGCGGCAACACCGTACCGGCGGCGTACCGGCCGATCGCGGTGAACCCGAGCAGCATCCTGTGGACCGAGGAGACCCAGATGCTGGTGCTGCCCAAGCCCGACGAACTGCAGCGCAACGACCGCATCACGATCCTGGCGATGGTGCCGCGACCGTCGGTGGAGCAGTTGCGCAGCGCGACTGTCGACAACGCTCCACGAGGGACGCTCGAACTGCCGGGCGGACTGCCGAGCAGCATCGCCCAGCAGGCTGCGGCCGTCACCGGCGCTGCAACGACACCGTTCGAGAAGGCGCTGGCACTGCAGAACTGGTTCCGTACGTTCGAGTACGATCTGACCGTCCAGTACGGCAACAGCTACGACGCGATCGAGGCCTTCCTGCGCGACCGCGCCGGGTTCTGTCAGCAGTTCGCAGGCACGTTTGCGGTGATGGCCCGAACCCTGGGACTGCCCAGCCGGGTCGCCGTCGGCACCACGCCGGGTGAGTTGCGCAGCGACGGCCTCTATCACGTGTACGGCCGCAACGCGCACAGTTGGCCGGAGATCTGGTTCGACGGCATCGGCTGGGTGCCCTTCGAGCCGACGCCCGGCCGTGGCAGCCCCGATTCGGTGGCCTACACGGGTGTCGCTCCAGCACAGGCTGCCGCTGGCGGAGATACCGGCACCGGCTCTGCGCCCACCGGCTCGGTGCCCCAGCAGAACGGTGGCGACCCAGAAGCGTCCACCACCGTCGCGGGCGGACGCCCCGGTGGTGACGGCAGCGACGTCACTACTCCTGACGCGGCGGGCGCGTCGTCCGGCAGCGGAGGCGGCGGCGTGGCTCCGGCACTGGTGCTGGTCTGCCTTCTGGTTGCACTCCTCGGGTGGGTGGTGATGGCACCGCGAGTCGTGCGCTCTCGGGCACGGCGCCACGCTGATACACCTCGCGATCGTGTGATCGGCATCTGGCAGCGCACGGTCGGCATGCTCTCGCTGACAGGCGCTCCCGCGGTGGGCGGCAGCACACCGTTGGAGTACGCGTCAGCCGCCGAGGCGGCCACCGGCATCGACTATCGCACCTTGCGCGAGGTGGCGCTCCACGTCACCCGCGCCGTCTACTCGACACGCGAGATCGACGAGTCGACTGCGCAGCGATGTGAGATCCTCTGCAAGGAGATCGACGCAGCCTGCAACGAACGGCTACCCACCAGAATCCGAGTGCGTGCCCTCGTCGACCCGCGGTTGATGCGGCGCCGTTTCGCTGGGTGAGCGTCAGTCGTCGGCGCGGGTTCGAGGCGGCGCTCCGAAGCGACCGCGCATCGATTCCGACAGGTGGTTCAGCGACGCCTCACCCAAGTTGCGGGCGTGACGCTCGGCGAACAGCGATGCAACGACTGCGCCGATGAACGCAACGAACGACAGGTAGGGACTGACCGACAGCAGCGCCACCGTGAGTACGAGGCACAGCACTGCAGCGGCGCCAGCCGCAAACAGCGTCCTGCGGCTGCCGCCGCTCGCCTGTTGCAGGTTGCGGCCGAAACCAGGGTCGCGGTGCAATTGCTCCTCGATCTGACGCAAAATCCTCTGTTCGTCTTCCGACAGCGGCATGACAAGCTCCTCAGGCGGTGGCCTCTTTCCATCTTCGCACGATTCGGCGCGCGAGACAACGCGCACTCGACATCGGCCGCACATCGATCGACCCGACGTCACGTCGGATGCTGATCCGGGCCCCATTGTTGGGCTCCGCGCTGCACCAACCGCAGCCCGCGGTCGCCGACGGCGCTGGCGGGGCCGATGGCCGACGAGCCGAAGCGGCTACGGATCGCATCGATCGCATCTTCGGCGACGTTCCACTCCCGATCGCCGCCCGGAGCGTCGGTGAGCAGCTGATCGAGCGACAGTTGTTCGCTCACCGCACCGAAGTTGGTGGCGCTGACTCCGAGCAACCGAACTCCCGCCGACACATCGATCGCGGCCAGCAGCGGCGAAACGGCTTTGACGATCCCGTGCGCGGTGGTGACCGGCGAGGGCAGCGTGACCGCCCGGCTGATGGTGTCGAACCCGGCGAACCGCACCTTCAAGGACAACGTGCGTGCACCCGAGCCGTGGGCGCGCAGTCTGCTGGCGACACCATCGGCGAGCCGCACGAGTTCTCGGCGCAACTCCTCGTGGGTGTACCGGTCGGTCTCGTAGGTCTCCTCGTGGCTGATCGACTTCATCGCTCGATCGACCTCGATCTCCCGCTCGTCGATCGCCCACGCAAGGCGGTACAGGTGCGCACCGTGTGCGGCGCCGACGGCGGCGACAACCGCCGCCTCGTCGAGCGCAGCCAGATCGCGCACCGTCCGCACACCGAGCCTGCTCAGGCGCTCGAGCGTCGCCGGACCCACGCCCCACAGCGCCTTCACCGGCAACTCGTGCAGGAAGGCCAGCTCTTCGCCCGGTCGCACCTCCCACACACCGACGCCCGCCTGTATACCGGCTGGGGTTGCCTTCGGCTTCGCCGCAACCGAGGCGAGCTTGGCCAGGAACTTACTGGGGGCCACCCCGACCGAGCAGCGGAGGTCCAGCTGCCGCAACACCTCGTCGCGCACATGTTGGGCGATGTCGACACCCGTGCCGAGCAGACGCAGCGAACCGCTGACGTCGAGGAACGCCTCGTCGAGCGAGAGCGGCTCGATGAACGGCGTGACCGTCTGGAAGATCTCGTGCACCTGTTCGCTCACCTGCGCGTACAACGCGTGGTCACCCGGGAGGAACACGGCGTGCGGACACAGGCGGCGCGCACGCGTGGACGGCATCGCCGAGTACACGCCGTACCGTCGGGCTTCGTAGGACGCGGCAGCGATCACGCCTCGGGCACCGGTGCCGCCGACCACCACCGGCTGACCGCGGAGGTCGGGGCGCCGGCGGAGCTCCACACTGACGTAGAACGCATCCATGTCGACGTGCAGGATCGTGCGCGGGCTCGCAGTCACGCCACCATCATGCCAGGCGTTCGATACGGGCGCTGGCTCGCTCAGCGCCGAGCAACGCGAAGCGATAGCTCTCCGCCGCTCGCCCGTTCAGCCAGTCGCCCACAGGGGTGTGCACCCACGGCGGGCTGGCTTGCAGCAGACCGCGCGCATCGGCCGACGCAACGCTGCGTACTTCCTCGACGATGCCGTCCGGGTCGGCGATGACGACATCGCCGGCGATCTCCGTGACCAACCAGGCTTCCACCGACAACCGCCAGCCCATGTCGGGAGCATCCACCATCACTCTGTAACAGCACGTCCCCCAGGTCACGACCACCAACCCGGTCTCCTCGAGCACCTCGCGGGCCAGGCCCTGGCGTACCGTCTCCCCCGCGTCGATCACCCCACCGGGCGGAGTCCACTCGATCGAGCGGTCGCGCCGGCGGTTGCCCACCAGCACCAACCCGTCGTCGTGGGGTATCAGTGCGCCCCCGACCGTCCAACGGCGCATCGGGTCAGCGGCCCTCGGCGCGCCGCGTGCGACGGCCCCGGAAGTCGCTGATCCACAGCTTGAGCACGAGCAGCAGGGCTTCTTGGATGATGCCGCCGGACATCTTCGACTCGCCTTCGGTGCGATCGACGAATGAGATCGGGAACTCCACGATCTTGCCGCCGGCGCGCACCAACCGATACGTCATCTCCACCTGGAAGCCGAATCCGTTCGCCTCCACTGTCTGGTAGTGCATCCGGTGGAGAGCGTCGACGCGATAGGCCCGGTACCCGGCGGTCGTGTCGTTGATCGCGAGGCCCAGCACACCCGCGGCGTAGCGACTCCCCCAACGAGAGAGCATCCGGCGCCGGCGCGGCCAGTTGACGGTGCGCCCCCCGGGCACGTAGCGGCTCCCGATGGCGAGATCCGCACCGTGTTCGACGTTCGACAGCAGGGCCGGCAGCACGGCCGGATCGTGGGACAGGTCGGCGTCCATCTGCGCGCAGATCTCGGCACCCGCCTCGATCGCCGCCGCGAAACCCGCTCGGTAGGCGGCGCCCAGCCCCGCCTTCACCGGCCGGCGCATCACGGTGACATGCCCAAGTTCACGACCGAGCTCCTCGGCCCGGTCGGCGGTGCCGTCGGGGCTGCCATCGTCGACCACGAGGATCTCCACCTGCGGCGCGGCCTGCAACACCTCACGGATCACACGCTCGATGTTGTCGAACTCGTTGTAGGTGGGGATGACCACGGTAGAACGCATCGCTGGGCAGCCTAGGTGTTGGCTGTCACCTCGCTGTAGCGGCCTGTCCTCGGCCAGACGATGGTGCGGCCACAACCAGCCTCTACGCTGGCGGCGTGACGGATCAAGAACGCCCACTGTCAGCCCTTCCCTCACCCGGTGCCAGGGTGGCCGCGTTCGTGGCCATCCTCGTCGGCGGCTTCGCCGGTGGCCTGATCGGTTACACACTGGTCAAGTTGCAGTGCGAAGGTGAATGCGCTGCCCCACGCGGCATCGGCACACTCGCCGGCACCGTCATCGCCGCCAGCGGCATGAGCATCGTCGCCGTGTTGGTGCTCCGTGCCGTCGGAGAGTGGCGACAGATCGAACAGCGCGAGCGACACGGTTCTTGATGGCCGCGACCGACGGCCCTTGCGCCGCACAATCCGAGGTCTCCGAGCTGCTCGTGCTCGCCAGCGAGCTGGCCCGCGAGGCCGGCCGCATGGTTCGTGAGGGTCGGGCGCAGGCCGGGGTCAGCGCCGCCCTCACCAAATCCACGGCCACCGACGTCGTCACCGAGTTCGACACGGCAAGCGAGGCGCTCATCGTGGGTGGCATCCTCGCCGCCCGCCCCACCGACGGAATCGTCGGCGAGGAGGGCACCGACACACCAGGTACGAGCGGCGTCGACTGGTTGATCGACCCGATCGACGGCACCACCAACTTCCTGTACGGACTGCCTGGCTGGGGTGTGTCGATTGCCGCTCGCACTGAACTGGGCACGCAGGTCGGGGTGGTGTACGTGCCCTCCGTCGATGAGCTGTTCACCGCAACCGCGGGTGGCGGCGCCCTCCTCAACGGCACGCCCATCCGCTGCAGCACCACCGACGAGCTCGCTCTTGCGCTCGTCGCCTCGGGTTTCAGCTACGCGGCCGAACGCCGAGCGCTCCAGGCGCAGCGGATCGCTCAGTTGATGCCCCACATCCGCGACCTCCGCCGCCTCGGCGCCGCCGCACCCGACCTGTGCAACCTGGCGGCAGGACGGGTCGATGTCTACTTCGAGCAGTGGCTGGGCCCCTGGGATCTGGCCGCCGGTGAGCTGATCGCACGTGAGTCGGGCTGTCTCACCGGCAGCCTCGATGGTGGCCCCGTACGCCCATCGTCGGTGCTCGCTGCCAACCCGGCGCTGTTCCATCCGATGCAGCGACTGATCGCTCAGGTCGACGCCACGCTCGGGTTCTGACCGACCACACACCGCAGAGGGCTCCGGGCCTGGCATCATTGGTGCCGTGGGTACTCGCATCCTTACCGTCGAAGACGACGAGCGCATCCGTACGGCCGTCAAGCTGGCCCTCGAAGACGAGGGTTGGACGGTCGACGAAGCCGGCAGTGGTGAAGAGGCCATCGATCTGTTCCACCGCGGCTCGCCCGATGTGGTGCTCATCGACATCATGCTCCCGGGGATGGACGGCTTCGAGCTCTGCCGTACGTTGCGGCGCCACAGCGACGTGCCGATCGTGATGGTCACGGCGCGCAATGACACCCACGACGTGGTTGCGGGTCTCGAAGCAGGCGCCGATGACTACCTGACGAAGCCGTTCGCACCCAAGGAGCTCTCGGCACGCATCCGCGCACTGCTGCGCCGCATCCGGCCGATCAGCCCCGGCCACGCCAAGCTCACGTTCGGCGACCTGGAGATCGTGCCCGAGGAGGGCAAGGTCGTTCTCGCCGGGCAAGAGCTCCACCTCACCAAGACGGAGTTCCGTCTGCTCTGTGAGCTCGCACAGAACCCCGGGCGGGTGTTCAGTCGCGAAAGCCTGCTCGACAAGGTGTGGGGGTACGACTACTTCGGTGACGGCCGTCTGGTGGATGTCCACGTCCGTCGTCTGCGCACGAAGGTGGAGGCGGATCCTGCCAACCCGCGGCACGTCGTCACCGTGCGGGGTCTCGGCTACCGACTGCAGTCGTGACCCAACTGCTCACCGGTCCGTCCACCAGCTCAGCCGCTGACGTCGCACCCGACGGCGCCGGCTCAGCGAGTCGATGGGATCGCTGGAGAGAACGCTGGCGAGACGTCCAGCCGCGCCGATTGAGCCTGCGCATTCGCATCCTGTTGATGTTCGGGCTCGGCGCGCTGCTGCTCTCCGCGTTCCTGGCGGCCGCCGCGTACAGCTTCACGCGCAGCAGCGTGGTCAACCAGCGCGACAAGGCCGGCATCGAGCAGGCGTATCGCAACGCACAGGTCGCCCAGAACGAGCTGAGCGCCAACAACCCGTCGGCCAAACCGGCTGTCGATCGCCTCAACGCCCTCGGGGTCGCCCGCTTCGCCATCAACTATCGCGGCACGTGGAGCAGCGGCAGTTCCGCACAGTTCGGCCCTGACAACATTCCTTCGGCGCTACAACAGCGGGTGATCAACGAGTCGATTCCCTCGCGGATGATCACTCGTATCAACGGTGACCCTGTGCTCGTCATCGGGATCCCGCTCACCGTCACCGATGCCGGCTACTTCGAGTTCGTTGCACTCGACGACGCCTCCAGCACGCTCGACAGCGTGCTGCTCAGTCTGTTGTTCGCCGGCTTCATCACCACGCTCGCCGGTGCGCTGCTCGGCACCCTGGTCGCCAGCCGTGCTGTTCGGCCCCTCGGCGATGCAGCTCAGGCAGCCAAGGCCATCGCCGGCGGTCGCCTCGATACGCGACTGGAGCCCACCGAAGATCCCGATCTGCGAGTGCTGGCCAACTCCTTCAACGACATGGCCTCGGCACTGCAGGCCCGGGTGGAACGCGATGCGCGCTTCGCGAGCGACGTGAGCCACGAGTTGCGTTCGCCGTTGATGACGCTGGCGGCGAGTGTCGAGGTGATGCAGGGCCGACGCGACGAAATGCCGGAGAGGGCGCAGTCCGCCTTGGATCTGCTGGTCGCCGACGTCACACGATTCCAAGGCTTGGTCGAGGACCTGCTGGAGATCTCCCGCTTCGACGCGGGCGCAATCCGGCTCAACCTCGACGACCTACTGGTAGCGGAGTTCGTTCGACAGGCTGTTGCCGTCAGCAGCGTGCCCACCACGCCGGTGATGGTCACCGAGCGCGCGGAGCAGGTGATCATCCGCGGCGATAAACGCCGGCTCGCACGCGTCGTGGCGAACCTGATCGACAACGCCCGACTGCACGGGGGCGGTGACGCAACCATTGCTGTCACCGAGCCCGAGGGTGAGGGTGAGCCGCTCGGCCACATCTGGATCACGGTCGAGGATCGTGGCCCCGGCGTTCCCCAGGACGAACGCACGCTGGTCTTCGAACGCTTCGCTCGCGGCGCCGTCGCCGGCCGGCGCAGCAGCAGTGACGGGGCCGGTCTCGGCTTGTCGTTGGTCGAAGAGCATGTGCGCATGCACGGCGGCCGCGTGTGGGTCGACGATCGCCTCGATGGCGAGCCCGGCGCACGCTTCGTGCTCGAGCTACCGGCAGACGAGGTGGACCTGTGAGCTTGCGACGATGGTCGGTGTCGCTGATCGTGCCCCTCGTGCTCATCGGTTGTGGCATCAGCAACGACGACGCCCCTCGCAACGTGCCTGTTGGAGAGCAGAAGCAGTTGGGCGTCGAGAGTGACGGCCGCGCCGGCGACGCCACCGGAACGGCCCGCATCTACCTGCTTGCGCCGGAGGTCGCCGGCCAGTCGCAGGCGTTGCAGGCGGCGGCGCGCGATGTCGACGAGACGCCCACGGCGCTGCTCGAAGCACTGTTCGCTGGCCCCAATGCCGCCGAGGTGGGCACCCAATTGCGTACCGCCGTCCCCGCCGGTACGGAACTGCTCGACGCCGGGCTGCGCGGCGGCGTGTTGCGCATCGACGTGAGCAAGGGCCTGCTGCAACTGTCGGGGGAGGTGCTCGTGGCAGCCGTGGCCCAGATCGTGTTCACGGGGGCAGAGGTGGAGGGCGTCCGGTCGGTCGTGATCAGTGTCGACGGCGTGACACAACGCTGGCCCGCCGGAAACGGCGAATTGCAGAGCGCCCCGTTGACGATCTACGACTATCCCGGTCTGGTCCCGTCGGCGCAGCCCGGGTACCCGGCGATCCCCACCCCGAGCCAGCCCGACAGCTGAAGTTCTCGCGGGCACGGGCCCATCAACCGAAGAAGACCTCGGCCACCTCGTGGTAGAGGTGCATGTCCACCGGGCGAGTCTTGCCGACCGTCTCGTGCAATGGCGCAACGACCACCTCATCGCCACGCAGCACCACCATCTGGCCCCAGGCGCTGGCGTGGGCCGCGTCGATCGCGGCGACGCCGTAGCGAGTGCTCAGGACGCGGTCGAAGGCTGTCGGTGTTCCGCCACGCTGGATGTGCCCGAGCAGCACCATTCGTGTCTCGAAACCGGTGCGCTCTTCGATGGCGTTCGCAATCGTCTCAGCGATGCCACCCAGCCGCACGTGCCCGAACTGGTCGTAGACCTTGTCGCGTGATTGCATCGTGCCGTCCTTGGGCTCGGCTCCTTCCGCGACCACGACGATCGATGCGTACCGGCCGCGTTCGTGACGATTGCGAAGCAGTTCGCACACCGCCTCGATGTCGAACGGTTCCTCAGGGATGAGGATCGCCGTGGCGCCGCCGGCGATGCCTGCGTAAGTCGCGATCCACCCGCTGTGGCGGCCCATCACCTCGACGACCATGACCCGATCGTGGCTCTCGGCGGTGGTGTGCAGCCTGTCGATGGCATCAGTGGCGATCTGCACAGCGGTGTTGAACCCGAAGGTCATGTCGGTGCCGACCACATCGTTGTCGATCGTCTTGGGCACGCCGATGATCGGCAACCCCAGCTCCTCGAACAGCTTGGAGGCAACCGACAGCGAACCGTTGCCCCCGATGACGAGCAGCGCGTCAAGACCCATCTCGCGGAATGTTGCCTGTACCCGCTCGAGGCCGTCGACATGATCGTACGGGCTGCCCCGCCGAGTGCCCAGGAGGGTGCCGCCGCGTGGCAGCATGCCGCGCAACGACGACACGTTCAGCTGGATGTGGCGACGCTCCATGACGCCGTCCCATGCGTCGAGGAAACCGATCAGTTCGTCGCCGTAGACCAACTCGCCTTTGCGGACCACAGCCCTGATGACTGCGTTGAGGCCCGGACAATCGCCTCCACCTGTCAGAATGCCGACTCGCACGTGAACAAGCTAGGGCACGTTTGGCCAGAAGAGGTCTCGAGTAATGGCATGGAACACCGCCAATCCGGTCCCATGGAAACGGCTGTGCATCGAGTGGCTGGTCATCGGATCGGTGGTGGCCGTGGTGTCGTTGGTCGCCACCGAGAACCGCACCCCTGGTAGCTACCTCACGATCCCGCTCGGCGGGGTGATCTACGTCCTTCTCGGCGCGTTGCTCGCGAAGTTCGGATACTCGCGCAAGACGCTGAAGCAGATTCGGGCTGCGGCCGCCGCGGTCCCCCCACGCACGGTCGGTTCCGGCGCTTCACCGACGACGCGTCCGAAGCCCGCCCCGACCGGCCGTACGGCCGGTGGTACGCCGAGGGCGCCGGCGAAGAAGCGCCGGTGATCGCGGCGACCGTCCGTGACCCACGCTCATCGCGTCACCTCGTTCTACAGTGTCGTCCATGAGCACACTGAGCCGTTGTGTCATCGCGATCGATGCCGGCACCACCGGGGTGCGCAGCCGCGCCATCTTCCCCGGCGGCGGCGAGGTCATCGCCTCGTACCGCGAGTTCACACAGATCTATCCCGAGCCAGGCCTCGTCGAGCACGACGCGGTCGAGATCTGGGAAGCGGTCAAGGCCACACTCGCCGACGTGGTGGAAAGGGTGGGCGAGGCCGCTGTCGCTGCCATCGGCATCACCAATCAACGCGAGACGGTGTTGGCCTGGAACCGGCGCACGGGGCAGCCCTACGGCACAGCAATCGTGTGGCAGGACCGACGCACCGCCGGCCGCTGCGACGAGCTGGTGGCGGCCGGGCGGTTGCCGCTCGTACGCGAGGCCACCGGACTGGTGCTCGATCCGTACTTCTCCGGCTCGAAGATCGAGTGGCTGCTCGCCAACCGCGACATCCCGGTCGACGACGAGCTGGCGTTGGGCACGATCGACAGTTGGTTGATCTGGAACCTCACCGGTGGTGCGGTGCACGCCACCGATCCCTCGAACGCCAGCCGCACGATGCTCTACGACATTCGGTCGCTGCAGTGGAGCAGCGAGTTGTGTGCGCTGTTCGGCGTGCCGATGAGCGCGCTGCCCGCGGTGATGCCGTCGAGCGGGCGGTTCGGGGTCACCTCCGATCGGTGTGGCGTGGCGGCCGGTATCCCGATCTCGGGCATTGCGGGCGATCAGCAAGCCGCGCTCTTCGGTCAGGCGTGCGTGCACCCTGGCATGGCGAAGAACACCTACGGCACCGGCAGCTTCATCCTGCTCAACGTCGGCCCCGACTGCCCGGCGCCGGCGGACGGCATGCTCACCACGGTTGCATGGACGTTGTCCGACGGCACCGTCGCCTATGCCGTCGAGGGTGCGATCTTCGTGACCGGAGCGGCGGTGCAATGGCTGCGTGACGGCCTCGGCATCATCTCGTCCGCCGCCGAGATCGGGCCACTCGCGCACTCCGTACCCGACAACGGTGGTGTCTATCTGGTTCCCGCATTCGCCGGGCTGGGCAGCCCCTGGTGGGACCCTTACGCGCGCGGCACCATCGTCGGCATCACACGCGGCACCACCGGGGCGCACCTCGCACGCGCGGTCGTGGAGGCAATGGCCTACCAGACCCGCGATGCGGTCGATGCAATGACCGCAGCGGCAGGGGTGGAGATACGAGATCTGCGCGTCGATGGCGGCGCGTCGGTGATGGACGAGATGCTGCAGATGCAGGCTGATCAGCTCGGTGTCACCGTGCGCCGGCCCGCCGACCAAGAGACCACGGCCCTCGGTGCCGCCTACCTGGCTGGACTGGCCGAAGGGGTGTGGCCGTCGCTGGATGCGATCGGCGCCGAATGGCAGGAGGAGGCCGAGTTCATCCCGAACCCGGATCGCCTGCTGGCCGATCTGGGTCACGATGCATGGCAACGCGCCGTCGAGCGCTCACGAGACTGGATCAGCCACTGAACGCCCATCCACTGCAACCGTCGGCCACCGCTGACGCGGTTCTCGACTACATCCGACCGCACAGCGATCTGATCGTGCCGCTGGCCAACGGCGAGCCCACCATGTTGCTCGACGCGATCGAGGCAGCCGCGGCCCGTGGCGAGCTGGAGAAGGTGAGCGTTCACCAGATGCACGCGCTGCACGAACGTCCGTACCTGCACGGTGAGTACGGCGATCGACTGCGGCACGTGTCGTACTTCCTCTCGCCCATCACGCGTCCGTGCTATCTGGCGGGCACGGTCGACCTGGTGCCGAACCACTTCAGTGAAGTGTTCAGCCACATGCAGCGCCGAACCTACGACCCGCTGGTGATCGCAGCGGCCGCTCCGCCCGATCGCCACGGCTACTTCAGCCTGGGTGTGAGCGCCGACTACACGAGCAGCTTCATCGGTCGTGCCCGCTTCTTCCTGGAAGTGAACTCGCAGATGCCCCGCACGTTCGGGCGCAACCAGATCCACATCAGCCAGATCGCCGGCTGGGTGCGCAACGACCACCCGCTGGCCGAGATCCCACCGCCGGAGTTCGAGGCCGACGACCACACGATCGCCGGCTACGTTGCCGACCGCATTCCCGACGGCGCCTGCCTGCAGACAGGGATCGGCGCGATCCCCAACGCGATCATGTCGGCGCTCGCCAACCATCGCGATCTCGGGGTGCACACCGAGTTGCTCAGCGATGGTCTCGTAGATCTCGTCGAGCAGGGCGCGGTCAATGGGGTCCGCAAGATGCACAACCGCACGAAGGTGGTCGGCACGTTCGCGCTCGGTACACAGCGGCTGTACGACTTCCTCCACGAGAACACCGCAGTCGAGCTGTGGAGCGCCCGGTACGTCAACGACCCGCGGCTGCTCAGCCGTGAACGGAACTTCGTGTCGATCAATGCAACGCTCTCCGTGGACTTCCTCGGCCAGTGTGCCTCAGAGACGCTCGGCGGTCGCTACTACTCGTCGTCGGGCGGTCAGGTCGACTTCGCACGCGGCGCGATGTACAGCGACGGTGGGCAAGGCTTCATCGTGCTGCACTCCACGGCGTCCCATGGCACCGTCAGCCGCATCGTGCCGCAGTTCGGTGCGGGCGAGGTGGTGACGAACTCGAAGAACACGGTCGACAAGGTGGTGACCGAGTACGGCGTCGCCGAGCTGCGTTCGAAGACCGTGCGCGAGCGAACCACCGCGCTCATCGGAGTTGCCCACCCCGACCACCGCGATCATCTGACCAGCGAAGCCACTCGCCTCGGGTATCTCTGAGACCAGCAGGTCACCTGGACGCGTCCTGGCCGAGGCGAGCCGGACGGCCCGCTCAGAACGCGTGGCGCTTGCGGTAGGCGCCCAGGAAACGTTCGATGCGGTGCAACGCTTCGGCCAGGTCGTCGGTGGGCGGCAGGAACACGAGCCGGAAGTGGTCGTGCGTCGGCCAATTGAAGCCGGTGCCCTGCACGATCAGCAGCTTCTCCTCCGCCAACAGCTCGTACGCGAACTGCTGGTCGTCGACGATCGGGTACAGCTTCGGGTCGAGCCGCGGGAACATGTACAGCGCGGCCTTCGGCTTCACGCAGGTGACACCCGGGATCTGCGTCAGCATCTCGTGGGCGATGTCTCGCTGACGGCACAGCCGGCCGGTGGGCGCCACCAGGTCGTCGATGCTCTGGTAGCCACCGAGCGCCGTCTGGATCGCCAGCTGGCCGGGCGTGTTCGAGCACAGGCGCATCGAGGCGAGCATGTCGAGCCCCTCGATGTAGTCCCGGGCGTGGCGCTTCTCGCCGGAGACGACCATCCAACCGGCGCGATACCCACACGAGCGGTAGTTCTTCGACAACCCGTTGAACGTCACGAACAGCACGTCGTCAGCGAGCGAGGCGATGGACGTGTGGGTGTTGCCGTCGTAGAGCGTCTTGTCGTAGATCTCGTCGGCGAACACGATCAGTTCGTGCTGGCGGGCCAGCTCGACGATCTGCAACAGCAACTCGTCGCTGTACAACGCGCCGGTCGGGTTATTGGGGTTGATCACAACGATCGCCTTGGTGGCCGAGGTGATCTTGTTCTTGATGTCCTCGATGTCGGGGAACCAATCCGACTGCTCGTCGCACAGGTAGTGCACCGGGCGGCCCCCAGCGAGGGACACGGAGGCCGTCCACAGCGGGTAGTCGGGCGCGGGCACGAGCACCTCGTCGCCGTCGTCGAGCAGTGCCTGCAGGCTCATCGCGATCAGTTCGCTGGCTCCGTTGCCGAGGTACACGTCGTCGACTGCGACCCCGGCGATGTGCTTCTCCTGCGTGTAGTGCACGATGCTCTTGCGCGGGGCGAACAAGCCCTTGCTGTCGGTGTAGCCGGCCGCGTTGGGCAGGTTGCGGATCATGTCCTGCACGATCTCGTCGGGCGGGTTGAGGCCGAACACGGCGAGGTTGCCGATGTTCAGCTTGATGATCTTCTGGCCCTCTTCCTCCATCTCGCGAGCTCGATCGAGCACCGGGCCCCGGATGTCGTAACAGACGTTGGCAAGCTTGGCGGACTTCTCGACGGGCTTCACGCAGAGAATGCTACGCAGGTCACCTTCTCAACAGCCGGTCACATTTCGATCCGTCCCCGAAGTGCGATCACGCAAGCGACTCGACGATGCCGCCGAGCAGGCGGAACTCGTCACGCTCACGCGCATGGAACACGCGCCCCGCGCGGCCGGCTGCCAGTGCGACGCCACGCTGCGGCAGCCGGCACCAGAACCAGGTCGCCGGGGGTGTACTCCTGGCGTTCACCCAGGTGTTCGCTGCCCACCAGGAACGCCGCCAGCCACTCCAGCTCGGGTGCCCCGCCCGCCTGCGCCACGGCCACGGGGCCATCGAGGCACAGCGCAACGGCCCAGTCGGCGTCCAGCAGATCGCGGAGCAGTGTGCACGCCACGCGCAACCGCTCGGGTGCAGGTGCGGCGACGATCGTTGCCGCAGTCGTCAACGCAGCAAGGCTGCCATCAGGCCGGTCGGCGCGTACCGCCCGCACATCTTCGACGGCGACGCCCTCCACCGTGCGGATCTCGGCGATCAACAGGTCGACAAGGCCGGCGTCGGGCAGGCTGACGGTGAGCTCATCGATCGCGCTGCCGCCACCACGTTCGAGGATGTCGATGCCGATCACGTCGCCGTGGGCCGCACCGATGCGGCTGGCAACCTGCCCCAGCGCGCCTGGACGATCGGGCAGCCAGACTCGAACGACGAACGTCTCCATCGGCAGCGACCATAGTGACGGACCGCGCGTGTTCGGTCACGCGTTCGTGACGGCTGTGTGAACGCTCAGCCCGGCGCGCGGCGAGGACCGAAGCGCACGCTGACGCCCTCGGAGTACAGCACGCTCGCCACCGGCTGCGTGCTCAAGCCAGGGAAGCCGGCCGCAGCCAACAGTGTGTCGTCGAGGTGCTCCAGCGTTGCCGCGCGTAACGGCCACTCGGGGTGCTCGTTGGGCCAGTACCGGGTGCGCCCGCGGCGGTCGGGAAGGAACAGGCCCCAGCGGGCGGTGAGGAAGCGTTCCAGCGAGGTGGGCTCCACGGGCTCACCGATGCGGACCCGCACGAGCGACGCGGTACCACGCGGCCCCGGCCAGCGGCGGCGGGTGGCGTAGGTGAGTAGATCGCCGTCACGCTGCAAGGACATCTGTGCCCACAAGTAGTTGAGCCCGGTCGCCACTCGCGTCACGGCCACGGTGAGCAGCCGCGACGCTTCCAGTGAACAGAACACAACGCCGCGCCGACCTTGCTCGTCGACACCGTAGAGCCGGACATTCGTTTCGAGAAAGGTGCCGAAGTACGGGAACGCAGGGCCACCGAACAGCCCGATTCGCTCCATCGAGAACGGCACGAGCGCAACGTAGGTCTGCCCATCGAAGACATCGGGCGACACCCCCGGCGGCAGGAATGGCGCCACCACCTCGGGGTCGACCGCCCAGTGGATGAACGTCAGCTGCATCCAATCCTGGGTGAACACCGTGCGGCCCGCTGAGCGGGGCGCGGTGGGCGTGATCGGCTCCGGCAGCACGCCATCACGCTATGTCGCGCGGGGCGTTGCCGAAACACTGCCTCCGTGTGCCAGCATGCACGCCATGGCGTTCGAACTCCCTCCCGACTGCATCCACGTCGTCATCGAGATCCCCCGCGGTAGCCGCAACAAGTACGAGATCGACCACGAGACGGGTCGCGTGTTCCTCGACCGCCGGTTGTTCACGGCCACCACCTACCCGGCCGACTACGGCTTCGTGCCCGAGACGCTCAGCGGCGACGGCGATCCGCTCGACGCCCTCGTGTTGCTGGAAGACCCGGTGTACCCGGGCATCTGGGTGCAGGCTCGTCCGGTCGGCGTGCTGTACATGCACGACGAGGCCGGCGAGGACGCCAAGCTGCTGTGCGTACCGCCCAAGGAGCCGCGCTGGCAGGACGTGCACGACCTCGCCGATCTCACGCCCCAACTGGTGGAAGAGATCCAACACTTCTTCGAGGTCTACAAAGCGCTCGAGCCGGGCAAGACCTCCTCGACGTCAGGCCTTGCCGGCCGAGAGGCTGCGTGGGAAGAGATCCGCCAGTCGAAGGCGAACTACCGACCGCACTGAGGCACGGCATCGAGCTGATCATCAACAGTAGGGGAACCCATGGAACACGCTGATCGCATCGAGCCGGTGTTGAACGAAGGACACGTCCTCATGCTCGACGGGCGGGTGATGGAGGCCTTCTTCGCTCCGACAGCCGCGTCACGCCGCTTCCACGTCGACCATTTCGATGCTGCGAGCAAACCAAAGCGCCTCGGCTCGGGCCACAAGGTGTTCATCGGCAAGATGCTGTCGGGCACCTTCCCCGACGCGTGGACAGTTGACGTCGACGACAGTGAGCTCGTCGAGGTGGAGGCGTTCATTGCGATCGCCAAGTCGAGGCGAACACCCACCGGGCAGCGGCCGGCGTGAGCCTGTTCAGCCGGCGCGCTTGCGGCTGATGGCATCAACCGATGCTGCGAGCAGCAAGAACGAACCGGCGAGCATGAACTGAATTCCGGAGCTCGAGAAGTCGACGTTCCACAGCCACAAGAACTTCCGATTGCCGACCAGCGGCAACCCGTTGGGAATCAGTGCGAGGACGAGAGCTCCGAGCACAGCGTTCAGCATCCGACCCTTGCCGCCGAACAACGAGGTGCCGCCGATGACCGCAGCGCCGACTGCGAGCAGCAGCGTGTCGTTGCCGCCGGACTTGGCGCTGACCGAATCGACCGCCGAGGCGATGAACGCTCCGCCGACCGCCGCCAACAGTGCACACAGCGTGAACGCCGTCAATCGGATGCGGTCGACGCGAATACCGGCACGGCGGGCTGCTTCCGGGTTACCGCCGACGGCATAGAGGTGCCGACCGAACCGGGTACGGGTGAGCAGGAAGGTGAGCAGCACCAGGATCAGCACCACTGCCGGAACCGCGACAGGGATGCCCTCGAGGCGCTTGGTGCCCTTCGGCGGGGTGCGATCGATGCCCAGCACGACGGTGAAACCGATGATCAGCAGGGTGGTCAACCCCAGCTTCAGGTACATCGCCGACGCCGAGACCGTGCCGTGTGATCGACGGAGCTTGCGGAACGACACCACGGCCAGTGCTGCGATGCTGATCATCGCGAACGCCCACGACAACGGCACCGACATGTTGGTGCCGACGAGGTCGCGAACGGCCTCGCTCTCCAAGCGGACGGTGCCGCCCTCCTTCACGCGCAACAGCAGGATGCCCTGGAAGATCAGGAAGTTGGAGAGCGTGACGATGAACGACGGGATGCCCAGCTTGGCGACCAGCACACCGGTGAACAGACCCAGCGCCAGTGCAATCACCACCGCCAACAAAATGGCGGTGAGCAGCGATCCACCCTCACGCAGCTGCACTGCCATGAAGGCCGCACAGACACCGGCGGTGTAGCCGGCCGCAAGGTCGATCTCACCCAACAGAAGCACAAACGAGACCGCCATTGCGATCACTGCGATGGGGGCGGCCTGCTCGAGGAAGTTCTGTGCGTTACGAAGCGACAGGAAGTTGTCGGTGGCAGCGCCGAAGGCGATGACCAACACAGCGATCGCCAAGATGGACGGCAGCGCGCCGAGATCGCCCGACTTCATGCGCGACTTGTATGCGTCCCAACTACTGGCGATCGACGTCACCTGCGTGTTGTCGAGTGCGAAGTTGCTGGCCGCCACGGATACGTCGAGTTCCTCGTTCATCAGGCGGACGCCCCTTCACTGTTGATGCCGACCGAACCGGAGCGGCCCGACGTGATCAGCTCGACGAGGAACTCGCGCCGAGTCTCGCTGGTGACCTCGACATCGGCGGCGATTCGGCCCAGATACATCGCGCACACTCGGTCTGCGACCTGCAGCACGTCATTCATGTTGTGGCTGATCAGCACCACGCCCAAGCCCTTGTCGGCGAGGTTGCGAACCAGATCCAACACCTGCTTGGTCTGTGCCACGCCCAACGCCGCCGTCGGTTCGTCGAGCAACACCACCCTGCTGTTCCACAGCACTGCCTTCGCGATGGCGACGGTCTGGCGTTGGCCGCCCGACAGCGACGCCACGGACTGGCGGACGCTCTTCACCGTACGCACCGACAAGCTCGCCAGCGTCTCACGGGCGGCCTGTTCCATCGACGGCTCGTCGAGCAGGCCGCGGCGGAGGCGCTCGCGCCCGAGGAACAGGTTCTGCACGATGTCGAGGTTCTCGCACAGCGCCAGATCCTGGTACACCACCTCGATCCCGAGTGCGGCCGCGTCCTTCGGGCCTGTGATGTGCGCCGGCGCGCCGTCGAAGCTGACCGTGCCGCTGTCGATGCCGTAGATGCCCACGACCGACTTCACGAGCGTGCTCTTGCCCGCACCGTTGTCGCCGATCAGCGCAGTGACAGTGCCCGGGTAGACACGAAAGTCGACATCGTGCAACACGTGCACCGAGCCGAAGCTCTTGTTCACCCCGGAAAGTTCCAGGATCGGTTGTATCGGTTCCATGTGCAGTCCCCCGGGTCAGAACAATACGCCAACACGACTGCCGCCCGATGACTACATCGAACGAACGTCGCCCCTCAACTTACGCGAACACAAGTGTGG
>JAYSPV010000059.1:0-17995 GCA_043721915.1 Ilumatobacteraceae bacterium
TCATCGGAGTTCAGACTCATCACGCACGCCGATGCCAGACTGAGTGTGTCTATGAGCACCACCTTCGACCGCAGCGACAGCCCCGACGACGACATCCAACTCCTCGAACGGATACTCGGCGAGGTGGTCGCGGAGCAGGCCGGCCCAGAGGTCTTCGCCACTGTCGAACGCATTCGTAACGTCGCAGTGGAGCTGCGCCGGGAAGGAGTCGCCGAGAGGGAACGCCTGGCTGCCGAGCTGGCCGACGTGGACCTCCCGACTGCGCTCCACGTCATCAGTGCCTTCAGCTGGTTCTCGCTGTTGTCGAACATCGCACAGGATGTGCACCAGGCGCGCAGACGGCGTCATCACCGCGGCATCGGCTCGCCACCCCAGGAGGGCACCGTCGCACACGCGCTGGCCGCCGCAGCCGGTAGCACTCCGAACCCCGAGATACTCGCGCTGCTGCAGCGACTGGAGGTCAGCCCGGTCTTCACCGCTCACCCGACAGAAGTGCGCCGAAAGACGATCCTCGACACGCAACGTCGCATCGCCAAGATGCTCGAACAACGCAGCCGTGTCCTCCTCGACCCGGTGGAGCAGCTCGAGTGGGAAGCCGAGCTGAAGGTCCAGGTGCTGACGCTGTGGCAGACAGCGCTGATCCGGCTCTCCAAGCTCCGCGTCCGCGACGAGATCGACGACGCTCTGCGTTACTACCAACTCACGCTGCTCGACGAGGTGCCACGGTTGCAGCTCGACATTCGCCGCCAGTTGCTCGCTCTCGCACCCGAGCAGCCGTTCGAGCTGGCGCCGGTGCTTCGAATGGGGTCATGGATCGGCGGCGATCGCGACGGCAATCCGTTCGTCACGGCAGAGGTGCTGCGGTCGGCAGTGGAACGACAGGCAACCATGGCGTTCCGCCATCATCTGCAGACTCTGCGCACGCTGGGCCTCGACCTGTCGATGTCCTCCCGGCTCATCACCCCTTCGGCTGATCTGCTCGCCCTCGCCGAAGCCAGCGGCGATCACTCGCCGTTTCGCGCCGACGAGCCGTACCGGCGCGCGCTGCGCGGCATGTACTCACGACTCGCCGCGACGGCCGCCACGACGCTCGGCGAGGTACCCGGACTGCCTCCCGTCAGTGAGTTGGCGGCCTACACCACGCCGGAGGAGCTGGCGTACGACCTCGCCACCGTCGAAGCCTCGCTTCGTGCACACGGCGCAGGTGCGCTGGCCGACGCGTACATCGCGCCAGCTCGCGAGGCGGTCTCCTGCTTCGGCTTCCACCTGTGCTCACTGGATCTCCGCCAGAACAGCGACGTGCACGAGCGAACGGTCACCGAACTGCTGGCGGCAGCCGGGGTGTGCGCCGACTACACGGTGCTGTCCGAAGCAGAGCGCGTCGCGCTGCTCCGCCATGAACTGCGCTCACCGCGACCGCTGTCCAGCGCCTACGCAACGTACTCCCCCGAGACGATCGGCGAGCTGGCGATCTTTCGCACCGCTGCCGACGCCCGCGCCCGCTTCGGCGCGATGATCATCCGCCACAACGTCATCTCCAAGTGCCAATCCGTCAGCGACCTGCTCGAAGTCGCGCTGCTGCTCAAGGAGACCGGTCTGCTCCTCCCGGGCGACAACCGGAGCCTCGCGCTCGACATCGTGCCGTTGTTCGAGACGATCGACGATCTGACCCGATCGGGCGAGATCGTCCGGACGCTGTTCGCGATCCCCGAGTACGTGGCGTGGCTGCATGCCGCCCGAGAAGGCCTCCAGGAAGTGATGTTTGGATACTCGGACAGCAACAAGGACGGCGGTTACCTCGCCTCGAACTGGGCGCTCTACCGCGCAGAGGTCGACATCGTCGCGGCCGCTCGCGACCACGGCATCGGGCTGCGCTTCTTCCATGGACGCGGCGGCACGGTCGGCAGAGGTGGCGGTCCCAGCTATCACGCCATCCTCGCTCAGCCTCGCGGGGCGGTGGATGGCAGCCTGCGCCTCACCGAGCAGGGCGAGGTCATTGCGGCTCGTTACGCCGACCCGTCGCTGGCCCGTCGCAGCCTGGAGGCGCTCGTCGCCGCGACGATCGAGGCCAGCCTCGATGCACACGACGCGGGAGAACCCCCTGCAGAGTTCCTCGACGCAATGCTGCAGCTCGCCGAGATCTCGCACCGCCACTACCGTCGCCTCGTCTACGAGACTCCTGGGTTCGTGAGCGTCTTTCGCCAGATGACACCGATCAGCGAGATCGCAACGCTCAACATCGGCAGCAGGCCGGCGTCACGGACCACCTCGGACCGGATCGAGGATCTACGCGCGATCCCATGGGTGTTCAGTTGGAGCCAATGCCGGGTGATGCTGCCCGGATGGTTCGGGTCGGGCACGGCATTCGAGGAGTGGGCCGGCGACGATCGGGAACGTGCGGCGCTGCTCGGCCGAATGGCGCACGAGTGGCCGTTCTTCAGGTCGGTGCTGTCCAACATGGGGATGGTGCTGGCCAAGACCGACCTCGGCATCGCAGCCCACTACCAGCAGCTCGCCGACGACCAGCAGCTCGCAGCAGAGGTGATGAGCGAGATCGCCCACGAACATGCACTCTGCCTCGAATGGTTGCTGCGCCTCACGGGAGGCGCGCCACTTGCCGACAACCCCACACTCGCCCGCAGCATCAGCGACCGGTTTCCCTACCTCGACCCGCTGAACCACCTACAGGTCGATCTGCTGCGCAGGTTCCGGGCCGGAGCCGATGGCGACGCCAACGCCGAGCTGGTGACCCGGGCGATACAGCTGACCATCAACGGGCTTGCTGCCGGACTGCGCAACAGCGGCTGAGAACCGACGAGCGTGCCGTGACGGCTGCCGCGTCGTCACCCGAGCGGGGAACGAAACAGCCCCTGATCAGGAGACCTGATCAGGGGCTGTGGAGGCGACGATGGGAATCGAACCCATGTGGACGGCTTTGCAGGCCGCTACCTCAACCACTCGGCCACGTCGCCATGCCACTTCGCGGTGTACGCAGAGCAGCGCCAGCACGATAGCGGCTGGAGCCTTCATCACGCCGTCGAGTTCCGACATGACACGCGAACCCAGACCATGACAGGCTCCCGGCATGCGCACACGCCGGCTCGCCGTTCCCCTCGTCTCCCTGCTGCTGATCGCCGCCTGTAGCGATGACAGCACGTCCTCGGACACCGCTGCCGTCACGGTGGCCGAGACCGCCGCACCCGAGACTGCACCCGAAGTGACTGACGCAGCCACCACCACCGAGGCTGCGACCACGACCACCGTCGACCCGGCTGTTGCGGAGATGGCGTACAGCGACTACGGCAACTACCCGGTGGGCGTGACCACCTTGCAGCTGGCCAAAGGCCCCAAGGTCGAGATCTGGTACCCGGCCGTCGAGGGCACCACCGGCACCGAGACCTACGACGTGCGTGACTTCGTCGGCGATGGCATCCGCGGCCTCCTCACCGGCGACGTGCCATCCACCTTCAGCTACCCCGCCGGCCGCGACGCCGATGTCGCCGACGGGGCCTTTCCCGTGGTGATGTTCAGCCATGGCTTCACCGGTATGCGGGTGCAGAGCAGCCTGCTCACCTCCACCATGGCAAGTTGGGGGATGATCGTCGTGTCCGTCGATCATCCTTCGCGAGCGATGGAGAACGTGTTAACAGGGACCGCCAGCGGCGATCGCGCCGATGCTGTCGACGACCTGCTGCAGGGCCTGGAGCTGATCACCGCCGAGGGGGCCGACACCGCCAGCCGCTTCAGCGGACATGTCGACGCGGAGAAGGTCATCGCCGTTGGCCACTCGGCCGGCGGTGGCACCGTGCTCAACGCCGCGAACGACGAGCGCATCGACGGCTACGTCTCGATGGCCTCGGGCGCCGGCCTCGGCGCCCCAGCCACCGAAGGCGCCACGACCACCACCGCTCCCCCGCTGCCAGCGAAGCCGTCGTTCTTCATCGGCGGCTCGGTCGACGCCGTCGTCCCGTTCGCCACCGCCACACGGCCTGCATTCGACGCTGCGCCGTCGCCCAGCCTGCTGTGGGAGATCGAGGGTGCCGGCCACAATGCGTTCGATGACTTCTGCACGTTCGGCAACGGCACCGGCATCATCGGTGTCGCGGAGGCGAACGGCCTCGGGGCCTTCCTCGACTCCAGCCCGCAGTTGCGTTCGCTCGGTGAAGACGGCTGCGTGCCGCCGTCCATCGCCGTCGACATCACGTTCCCGATCATCAACCATGCGGTCACCGCATGGGTGCGCAACCAGTTCGGCATCGACATCGAGGCCGTCGGCCTCGGCGAGAATGTGGCAAGTGCCTACGCAACGCCGGTGAACATCACCAGCAAGTAGTCGCCGAAGGCCGCACTGTCGTCGCCGCCACCCTGGGGCAGGCAGCACCCGCCTCCACGTTACACACCGAGCACCATGAACCCCAGCGAGCGTGCGGCCTGGGCTTGACGGAGATCGAAGGTGAGGAACGAAAGACCGGGTACCTGCAATCGACGTGCACTGGCCAGGTGAATCGCGTCCAACGTGCGTACGCCCAACTGCTCGCCGATCTCGGCCGCCGCCTCGCAGACCACCTGATCGACGGCGACCAGCGCGAACGTATCGAGATCCCGCTCACACTGCCGGCGGCACGCGGCAAGATCGGCTGCGCCCACCAGGCGCGCCAAGTTCCGCCTGACCTCGATGAGGGTCACCCACGAGGTGACCAGCACCGCGTCGGCGTTCAGCATTTCCTCTGCGACGTCGGAGTCGGGTTCGGCCACGTAACGCTTCAACAACGCACTCGAGTCGACGTAGGTGGTCATTCGCCGCGATCGTCCTGCAACACCTCTGCGACCCGACGCAACGCCGGCACCCGCTGGAAGCGCTGCAGGCTCTCTACGCGTGCAGCCGGACGTACCCAGCCTTCCTCGACCCCTCGAGCGATCAGCCCAGCGCCCTGAATCGGGACGATCTGCACCTTCGGCACCCCGCGCTCGGTGACCTGCACGACCTCGCCACGTGCCGCAATATCCAGGTACTCGGAGAGATGCTGCTTCAGTTCACGAACACCGACATTCATGTGCACACATTATCACACCAATGTGGTCACATTCCGCGAGCCGCGCAGCGCCGAGCGTGCTGGTGCACCCAGAACACGCCACGTTCCTCCACGTTCCTCCACGCTCGCCAGCACACCGTCGGCATCCACCCCAGCGTCGTGCGAGGGTTGCACGGGTCGATCCATCGCCGCGGGGGCGAGCCAACCGCGATGGCCGGCGGTCTCACAGGGTTGGGCGGGTGACCGCGGGTCTGCGAAGCTGACGACGATGACGATCCCCGATCCGTTCGATGTCGACGTGGTGGTGATCGGCGCAGGCTTTACCGGCCTGACCGTGGCCACCGAACTGCAGCGTCACGGTGTCACGTTCGTCGTGGTCGAGGCTCGCGACCGGGTAGGCGGAAAGGCTGAGTCACGACTGGATCCGCGCGGCCGGCTCGTCGACACCGGCGCCCAGTTCGCGAACCACGACATGACACAGGTGATGTCGCTCGCCGAGCACGCGGGCGCGAACGTAGTGTCCAGCGACCATACCGGGGCACCCGTCACGGTTCCCGCCGCCTTGGAGGGCGACCCGTGGGCCGTCGCAGAGGCTCTGCTCGGAACGCTCGGCGCCGACCACCTCGACGACGGCCGATCGGCGATGGAGTGGGCCACCGACAGCAACGTGCCGCACCCGACCATCGAGGCGATCCGCTCGGCAATCGATGGCAGCACGTGCCACGACAGCCACCGCGTGCCTGTGTCGTATCTCGCCCAGCTCAACATGCGCACGCTGTCGACCCACCGCGAACTGCAACTGTGGTTCGCCGAGTCGATGCACTCGCTCGCGGTCCATCTCGCCGACGGGCTCGGGGTTGGCGTTCGGCTCGGCTGTCCGGTACGAGCTGTGCACCTGCACGACGAGTCGGCCGATGTGGTCGCCATGGATCAGGTCTGGCACACGCGCGAGGTCGTGGTCGCGGTACCGCCCAGCGCGTACTCTGTGCTGGGCTTCACCCCGGCGCTCCCCGACGACATCGCCGGCGCGGCGGCGGCCTTCTCCCCCGGGACGGTGTTGAAGTACCTCCTGGGCTACGAGGCCCCGTTCTGGACGCACCATGGACGCAACGGCATCGGCCGGTTCCTCAGCCCACCCGGTCTCTACTTCGCCGACGCGTCGTTGCCCGGTGCCGCCACGCTGGTCGGCTTCGTCGGAGGCACCACCGCGCGCGAGTGGTCGCGTCACTCCGAGCAGCAACGGCACGAGGCAATCGTGCACCACGCATCCGAAGCGTTCGGCCCGGCCGCTCTCGGGCCGCACACGGTGGTCGAAGGCATGTGGGCGCCCGACGAGTGGGGCGGCGGCGGCTACAGCAACGTCCTCACCACACACGCGCCGCACGCCGCCGACGTGTTGGCGAACGGCATGCCGCTGGTGACCTTTGCCAGCACCGAACTCGCACTGCGTTTCCCTGGATACGTCGAGGGTGCGATCACTGCGGGCAGGGCGGCCGCGGACAAGGTGCTGGCTCGACTGCGCCGAACCAAAGCCGAAGGCAGCTGACCCATCGGTTGCCCACGCGCGCCGGTCGCAGGCGGCAATCTGCAATATTGGGGCTACGCCACTTTCCGGCAGGGAGAACGAACAGCATGACCACGACACAGGGCGCCCGCTTCGTACGCGCCGACGGCCCCGACAAGGTGACCGGCAGCGGCCGCTACACCGCCGACCTTGCACTCACCGGCGGGCTGACCGCCAAGTTCAGGTACGCGGATGTCACGCACGCTCGCATCACGCGCCTCGACGTCTCGGCAGCCAAGGCCATCCCCGGGGTCTTCGCCGTCCTCACCCAGGACGACGTGCCCGATGTCCGCTTCGGGCCGTTCGTCCAGGATCGCACGCTGTTCGCGCGCGACGTGGTGCGCTTCGAAGGCGAGATCGTCGCGGCCGTGGCAGCGATCGACGCAGCCACTGCACAGCGCGCCGTCAACGCCATCGTGGTGGAGTACGAGCCATTGCCGGTGGTCAACGACATCGAGGGCGCTCTCTCGGCGGACTCGCCACTCGTGCACAGCGGCTGGGAGGGCTACGGCAGCAGCATGGTGCGCGACCGCAACGACGCTTCCTTCGCCTCGATCGCCAAAGGCGATGTCGACGCCGGACTCGCTGCAGCGGATCACATCATCCACAGCCGCTACGTCGCCGACGGGTGCCACGCCGCCCCGATCGAGCCCCGTGCCATCGTCGCCCAGTGGGAAGGCAACAAGGTCACGATCTGGACGAGCACGCAGGTGCCGTTCGACGCTCGCGCCGGCGTGTGCGAGACCCTGGAACTGCCCAACAGCCGCGTCCGCATCATCGTCCCGCACCTGGGCGGCGGCTTCGGCGGCAAGTGCGGCTTCCACTACGAGGCACACGTGGCCGCCCTCGCCCGCGCCGCCAAGCGCCCCGTGCGCCTGGTGTTCAGCCGGCGCGAGGAGTTCATCGCACCCGACCGCCGGCGCGAAGGAATCGTGTTCGACTTCCAGACGGGCGTGAAGTCCGACGGCACGATCACCGCCCGCAAGGTCTGGTTGGCGATCGACAACGGCGCGTACACGGCCGACGCAGGCTTCTTCAGCCAGCTCGCGGCGATGCACGCCCTAGGCCCCTACCGCATCCCGAACACGCTGGCCGAAGCACATCTCGTCTACACCAACCATCAGCCCTCCGGGTCGGTTCGTGCTCCAACGGCACCCCAGACCTGCTGGGCGCTGGAGTCGCACACCGACGAGGTTGCCCGCGCCCTCGGCATGGACCCAGTGGCGTTCCGCAAGCTGAACGCGGTCGACACCGGCGCCGAAGGCCCCAGCGGCCAGACGTACGGCGAGATCGGCGTGCAGCAGTGCATCGATGCCGCTGCGGCAGGAGCGGGCTACGGCCAGGACCTACCCGACGACGAGGCGATCGGCGTGGCCATCGGCTGGTGGCCGAGCTTCGCGGTGCCGTCGGGCGCCTACATCAAGCTCGACGGTGACGGAAGCGGCCAGATCATCACCGGTGCACAGGAGTGCGGTACGGGCGCCGTGATGACGCTGCGCCAACTGGCGGCCGACGAACTCGGCATGGACCCCGAGTTGTTCGAGCTCGTCTACCAGGACACCAGCGTCGCCCCCTACGACATGGGGGCCACCGGCTCGCAGACGCTGTTCAACAACGGCCGCGCAGTCGTGGCGGCAGCGGCGCAGATCGCTGAACAGCTGCGCAACCTGGCCGCCGAGCAGCTCGAGGCGAGTCCGGCCGACATCGTGCTCGCGGGCGGCGTCGCGAGTGTTGCCGGAAGCCCCGATCGCGGCATCCCGATCGCCGAGCTCGCAGGCATCGCAGCCGGCGGCGAGCTGCTGATCGGCCATGGCTCCGGAACGCCACCTCCCACTCCCACCATCGTCGGCGCCAGCTGCGTCGGCGACGTCGGCATGGCTGCGTGGGTCGCACCGCAGTTCAGTTGTCACGCAGTCCGTGTGAAGCTCGATCGCGACACCGGTGTGGCCAGAGTGCTGCACGTGAGCGCAGCCCACGACAGCGGCACGATCATCAACCCGATCGGTGCGTCCGGCCAGGTGGAAGGCGGCATCCTGATGGGCATCGGCCAGGCGCTCACAGAGGGCACCACCTACGATGCCGATGGCCGCCAACGCAACGCGGCGCTACTCGAGTACAAGCTGCAGACGTGCGCCGACGCGCCGCCGATCGATATCCACTTCATCCAGATCAACACCCCCGACGCCGGCCCACGCGGGGCCAAGGGCCTTGCCGAGGCCCCCAACGTGCCGACTGCCGCTGCAGTCGCCAACGCCATCGCCAAGCTCGTGGGCACACCCGTGCGCCGGCTCCCGATGACGGCCGAACGTGTCTGGGAGACCATGAGCCAGGAGGCACAGTCGTGAGCTTCACGATCGCACACACCCTCGACGACGCGTTGGTGGCACTCGCGGCGGGCGCCCGCCCCATCGCTGGCGGCACCGACCTCGTCGTCGGCGCCCGCCACGGCAAGGCACCGTTGCCCGACGATCTGGTGGCCATCGACCGGTTGGCCGAGCTGAAGACAGTCACGGAAACGGAAACCGGTGTCACCATCGGAGCGCTTGTCTCGCACCACGACATCGAGTCCCACCCGCTGCTGACCACGGTCTACGCCGGCCTCGCCGACGGCAGCGCCCTGGTCGGTTCGCCCTCCACTCGCCACATCGGCTCGCTCGGCGGCAACATCATGAACGGCTCGCCGGCAATGGACACCGGCGCGGCACTACAGGTGCTCGGCGCCGTTGTCGAGTTGCGTTCGCTGCGCGGCACCCGCCGCATCCCGATCGAACAGCTGTGGTCGCGGCCCGGGCGAACCACCGCCGAACCCGACGAGCTCTGCGTGGCCATCCACCTGCCCATCGCGGAGGGCCAGTGCAACAGCGCGTACGTGCGCCTGGAGTACCGCCGGGCGATGGAGATTGCCGTCGTCGGGGCCGGAGCCTGCGTCACACTCGGCGACGACGGGTCGGTCGCCTCGCTGGCGGTCGCACTCTCGGCCGTTGCGCCGGTGATCCTCTCGGTGGACGGCCTCGACGCCCTCGCCGGACGCAGCGTCGCCGACGCAGCCACTGCAGCCAGCGAACTGGCTTCGGCGCAGTCCGCCCCGATCAGCGACGTGCGCGCCAGCGAGCGCTACCGCCGCCACACCGTCGGTGTGATGGCCCGGCGGGCCGTCGAAGCCGCCGCCCGCCGCGCCGCCGGCGAGCACATCTCCACCCCCGTCAACCGCGCCATCGGCATCGGAGCAGCATCATGAGCGAGTCGATCAACCTCCAGGTCAACGGCATCGACTATCCGGTCAGCGTCGAGCAGGGGCGCAACCTGCTCAGCGTCATCCGCGGCGAGATCGGCCTCACCGGCACCAAGGAAGGCTGCGATGACTGCGAGTGCGGCGCCTGCATGGTGTTGCTCGACGGTCAGCCGGTGAACTCGTGCAGCTACCTGGCGGTGCAGGCCCAGGGTCGCAAGATCACCACTGTCGAGGGTCTGGCCAACGGCGACGCACTCAGTCTGCTGCAGCGCAACATCCTGGAGGAAGGCGGCGTGCAGTGTGGGTTCTGCACGCCCGGAATGCTGCTGTCGGCAACAGCGCTGCTCGAACGTACGCCGGACCCGACCGAAGAAGAGGTCCGCATCGGTCTCTCGGGCAACCTGTGCCGATGCACCGGCTACACCAAGATCGTCGCTGCGGTACAGCGCACGGCGGTGGAGATCCGCCGAAGCTGACTGCGGCGCACGCTCAGCGGGCGGCGAAGTGGTCGAGCAGCGCGGTGTGCGCGGCATCGCCGAGCGCTGACAGCAGCGGGTCGATGCGCTTGGGCCAGCTCGACAGCTTGACCAACACGGTCTCGGTCGAGCGATCGATCAGCAGGTTCTGTCCTCCGATCCCGTAGCCGCCATACCGGCCGTGTGCTGCGTCGAGCACCCACCAGCAGTCGTGGTAGTGGGCCTCCGGGTTGGCCGGGTTGGCGTCGTAGCCGGCGGCAAAGCTGTCGATCAGCGCCTGGTCGCGCTGCAGTGCACGGTCTATCCACGCTACGGGCACCAACGGCTCGCCGTCTGCCACTCCGCGCTGCAAGTGCATCTGCCCGAACCTGGCCAGGTCACGGGCCGTGACGCAGAGACCACCTTCGACCACCGGGAAGCCGGTGGCATCGACGATCAGGTCGGCGTCACGCTCCGCGCCGATGCGGCTCCACAGCCGGTCGGAGAACACATCGGCGAAGCGACGCCCGGTGGCCTCCTCCACGATCCACCCGAGCACATCGGTGAGGATCGAGCGATACACGAAGGCCGCGCCGTGCGCTTGTTGGTTGCCGAGCGATCGAATCCAGGCTCGGGTGTCGGCAGGTAGGTCCGGGCGCCGGTTCGTGGCGCCAACCGCCAGCGTGTAGCCGGAGATCTGCTCGATCAGGCAGCCGTCGCTCTCCGGATCGTCCATGTCGTGTTCGCCGAACGCCACGCCACCGGTCATGTCCAGCAGGTGCTGCACCGTGCAGCCCTCCCACGAGGTACCCATCAGCTCGGCGATGTGCGCCACGACCAAATCGTCCGTGCGCACCAGGCCCTCGCCGACGAGCACGCCGACCAGCGTGGCGGTCAGCGATTTGGAGACCGACATCAGCAGGTGGGGCTGGGTCGGGCTGATCCCACGGTCGTAGTACTGGTACACCACCTCGCCGCGGTGTACCACCACGGCGGCGTCGGTGTACGTCGCCTCCAAGGCCTGCAGGTACGTCCACTCGCTGCCACCGTGTTCGAAGCGGACGGCCGGCACGGCACGATCGTGGCGCTCGGGCAAGCTCCACACGTGCCCGTCTCCGCGACCAACGCTCGCGGTACGTGTGAGTTCACGAACGTGACTGAAGCCCCAACGATTGAACGGCGGGTCGATCCAGTTGGCGCTGGTCACGCGGTGCATCGACTGGGTAGCACCCGGCCGCACTCCGAGGTCCGCGGCAGCGGGCGGGCGTCGTCGCTGCGGCGGCGTGTGCGCGCCCATTGCCGTCAGCTCTCTGTGGGGCCGGCGCTGCGGGTGCTGAGCGTTTCAGTGTGGCCGTCGACCGAGATCACCTGGCCGCTGACGAAACGGGCCGCCGGCGACGCGAGGAACGCGACCATCTCGCCGATGTCGGTGGCATCGATGAACGACTGCATCGACACCTGCTGCTCGTAGGCCCGGCGCACCGCCGCCGGTTCGACTCCGTTGGCCGCAGCTTCGCGCTCGATCACGCCGTCCATTCGTGGCCCGCCGACGGAACCCGGGCAGATCGCGTTGACGCGGATGCCTTCGGGGCCGAGTTCCATGGCCCACGACTTGGTGAGGCCGACCACGCCCCACTTCGCCGCAACGTATGGCGAGCGCATCGGGTAGGGAAAGATGCCGGCGGTGGAGGAAATGTTGACGATCGAGCCCTTGCGCTCACGCAGCAGCGGCACGGCAAGCCGGGTGCAGCGGAACGCGCTACCCAGGTTGACCTGTACGCACCGGTCGAACGCATCGGGATCCATGTCCTGCACCGCCGCGGTCGGCCCGGCGACACCGACATTGTTGACCAACAGGTCGAGACCGCCCAAGCGCTCGCGCACAACCGCGAACAGTTCGTCGACACCGGCAGTCGAGGACACGTCGGCGACGACGTCGGGTCCAGTGGCCCGATCGGCGTCGACCACCAACACCTGAGCACCCTCACGCCGCAGGCAGGCGGTGATCGCAGCACCGATGCCCGCGCCTGCGCCGGTCACCAGCGCCCGAATGTTCTGCAGTGATCCGTCCGTCATGGGTGCCTACGCCGGCTCGCACACGGCGTTTGCGCCGTTGATCTTGACCGAGACTCGATCGCCCACCTGCAGGTGATCTGCTGCGCCGCTACCGACATCGGCGCTGACGAGATGATCGAGCACGTCCAGCCGGACACCGACGAGCGTCGTCGCTCCCTGGAACGTGACCGACGTGACCGACCCCGGCAGCCCGGTTTCGTCGAGTGACAGGTCTTCTGGGCGCACCAAGATGCTGAGCCTGCTGCCGGTCGATGATCCTGCAGAACCGGGCGCCGCCAGTCGGTGGCCGGCGACCGAGACTTCACCGGGCCCGGTGACCTCGGCGGCGAACTCGTTCATCGAACCGACGAATCGCGCGACAAACGCGGTGGTGGGCGTGCGATACACCTCGGTGGGAGTGCCGAGCTGCTCGACCCGCCCCTGCGACATCACACAGACACGATCGCTGATGGCCAACGCCTCCTCTTGGTCGTGAGTGACGAACAGTGTGGTGATGCCGAGCTCGGTCTGGATTCGGCGGATCTCGTCGCGCAGCGTGGTGCGCACCTTTGCGTCGAGGGCGCTGAGCGGCTCGTCGAGCAGCAACACCCGCGGCTGAGCCGCGAGCGCTCTGGCCAGCGCCACGCGCTGTTGTTGCCCGCCGGAGAGCTGGTGCGGGTAGCGATCGGCGAACGGCAACAGTTGCACCAGCTCCAGCATCTCCGCCACCCGTAGATGCCGCTGCGTCGCCGCCACTCCACGCGTGCGAAGACCGAACTCGACGTTCTTGGCGACCGTCAGGTTGGGGAACAGGCTGTAACTCTGGAACACCATGCCCATGTTGCGTTTGTGGGCAGGCGTACGGGTGATGTCGCCACCGGCGACGAGGACCGCCCCCGAATCCGCGAACTCGAAACCGGCTGCAATCCGCAGCGCCGTGGTCTTGCCACATCCCGATGGACCGAGCAGCGTGATCAGCTCCCCCTCACGCACGTCGAGATCGAGGCCCTCCAGTGCAACATTGACGCCGAACGTCTTGCGGACGGAGATGAAGTCGAGCGTGGTCATGGTGTGGTCTCCAACGCCATCTTCGTGGCCTTCTTGAGCTGCTGCGCAAAGGCGGCACCTTTGCGATCGCGTTTCTTGGTGAGGACGCTGAGCAGCACGAACAACGCGATCGTGCCGAGCAGCGCCAGCAAGTTGAGGCCGTAGCCGGCCTGCGGCTCACGGCCCACGAACGTCGCCTGGAACCTGGGCAGCGTTTCCTTGAGCAGGGTGTCCGCAATGGTGAACTCCCCGACCACGACCGCAGCGGTGAGGAACGACGACGCAATGATCGACGTGCGCAGGTTCGGCACCACCACCTTGAGCAGCGTCATCGTCCAGCCGGCTCCGAGGCTGCGCGACGCGTCGACCAACGTGCGTAGATCGATCGCTCGCAATCCGGCATCGAGCGCACGGTACGTGAACGGCAGCGCAAGGACCACGTAGAACGGAACCAGCGAGAAATCGGAGTTGAGGAACCATCGCGCGTGTGGCTTGATGACGAAGATGCCGGCCACCAACGCGATGGCGGGAATCATGTATGGCAAGACGGTGAGGAACTCGATGAAGGCCCTCGCCTTGGGCAGCCGCATATGCACCCAGATCGCCGTGGGAAGCAGCAAGCCCAGTGTCAACAGCACCGTGCCTGCGGCCAACTGCAAGCTGAGAGTGAGCGCGGGGCCGAAGCCCGGATCATCGAAGGCCTTGGTGAGGCCGGAGATCGACCACTTCTTGAACAGCGTGGACGCACCGAGCAACACGGTGGGCACGTTCTGCAACGCAAACCGAGCCAGCGTGAGCAGCGGCATCACGAAGAACAACGCGCACACCACGACCACGGTGTTGGGCACCAGGCGGGCGAAACGTACCCTCGGTTTACCCACCGGACGGGGCGCGATCGCCGTTGGAGCGGTGGGTGGCCCCTCGAGATCAGGGAGCATGTGAATGCTGGGTTGGCTCACGAGCGCCACCTTTCGGCTCGTCGACGAGCGATCCAGTAGATCGACATGCACACGATCATGATGATGATCATCCATGCCGCGAGAGCGAAGCCGATGGCGTCCTCGCCGGTGTTGATGTCGCCGCCAAGGTAGAACGCGATCCGCAGCGGCACGATCTTGGACGACTGGGTCAGGATCCGCGCAGTCGCATAGGCGCTGAACGAGTTGGCGAACAACAGCAAGAAGCCGCCGAGCAACGACGGCATCAGCACCGGCAATCCGACACGGCGCCAGTACGTCCAGGTGGTGCCGCCGAGATTGGCGCAGGCCTCACGCCACGACTGCTTCAAGCCGTCGATGGCGGGAAGCGTGATCAACACCATGAGCGGGATATTGAAGTACGAGTAGACGGTGATCAACCCGGGCACCTCGCCAAGGCCGAAGTCGCCAGCGTACAGGTCCCATCCGGCAGCCTTGAGCACCTTGGTGAGCACGCCCTGCTTACCCAGCAGCGTGAGGAAGGCGAAGGCGAGCGGCAGACCACCCATATTTGCGGCGACGCCGCTGAACGACGTCACGAGGTTACGCAGCCACTTGGGCCGTGTGGCCGTGGCTGCGGCGTATGCGAGCAACGAGCCCAGCACCACACCCACGAGCGCAGAACCAGCAGAAAAGCGAACCGAGAACCAAAAGGCATCAAGGTTCTGCCCGGTGAAGGCAGCTTTCATCGATTCGAAGGAGAGCTCTCCGGCCTTGTCCTTGAGCGCACCGGTGAACACGCTGATCGCGGGGACCAGAAGGAAGAGCACCAGGAACAGCAAGAAAGGCACCAAGCCCAGCCATGCCCAGCTCCGTCGAGATGCCGCGGGGGGCGCACCGGCGGTGCGCCCCCCTACAGCGGTAATGGTGTCGGTCATTCCAACGCTGTCAGGCGTCGGCGACCATCGGGCCCCACTGCGAGGCGAGGACATCCTTCGCAGCAGCGATCTGGGCTGGGGTCAGGAAGCTGACCTGACCGAGCAGTTCGTCGGGGGGCAGGTTGACCTTCGACTCGTCGGTGACGAGCCCGGCCGCCGTGATCGCCTCGATGCGTGCCGGCACGGCGCCACCTTGCAGGTAGCCAAGGGCACCCTCGTCGGAGAAGATGTGCTCCATCCACAGCTGCGAGCAGGCCTGGTGCGGCGAGTCCTTGACCACGCCTTGGCCGTAGAACCCACCGTAGATGCCATCGCTGGGGAAGTTGACTTCAACCGTGAGACCGGCAGCCTCGAGATCGGCCCTCAAACCGGGGATGTTGTAGCTCCAGTCAATTGCGATCGGCGTCTCGCCCGAGAGCACGGTCTCCTTGGTCACGTCGGTACCGCCCAGGTTGCCTGACTTCTTGAGGTCGGCGAAGAACTGGACGCCGGGCAGGATGTCATCGGCGCTGCCGCCGTTGGCAATGCTCGCTGCCATCACGGCGGCGAACGCCGAGCCGGCCTCACGCGGGTCGCCGTTGAGAGCAACCAGGCCCTTGTACTCAGGCTTCATCAGGTCGGCGAACGTCTGGGGTGCGTTGGGCACGATGGTGGTGTTGGTGGCGATCGCCATGATGCCGTAGTAGGCGGCGGTCCAGTTGTTGTCCGCGTCCTTCAGGCCCGCAGGGATGTCTGCGTCGGAGGTCAACACATACGGCTCGAAGAGGCCGGCGTCGACCATCTCCTGGGCGATCGCAGGGCTGACATCCACGTTGTCCGGCATGTCGTCCTGGCCGGCGAGGGTCTGCACGGCTTCCATTTCTTCTTTGGACGATGCATCCGGGCTGGCGACCGGGTTCTCGACACCGGGGTACTTGTCACGGAAGCTCTGCAGGATGCCCTTGTAGTTGGCCCACTCGTCGGGCAAGGCGATCAGGTTCACCTTGGCGCCGTTGTCGAGGCACTCCTGGTAGAGGGCCGCCAGCGGATCGTCGCTACCGGCGACAGTGGTCTCGCCACCAGCAACGGTGGTCTCGCCGGCGGTGACTTCGGGTGCCGTCGTCGTTTCGGACTTCTCGTCATCGCCGCAGGCCACGAGCAGCAACGCTCCGGCAACCAGGCCACTGACGAGCCGACGGCTCGTTGCAGAACGGATTCTCATGAAGTGTCTCCCCTTGTGTGTGGTGAATGGCGTGGTCACGGTAGAAGTCCACCAATGACCACCAACTCGCCGACAACCGTACATCAGGTGAACAGACTCTGAACACATTGCTCACCGATCGCTGCGGAGTACGCTCACGTTGATCAACCGTTCAGGAAACACAGCTAACTTCAGGGGGAATCGATGAACTGGGATGTCTTCATCACATGCGCCGTGACCGGATCCGGTGACAGCACCGGCAAGAGCCCGCATGTACCGGTGACACCGCAACAGATCGCCGAATCAGCCATCGATGCCGCCAAGGCAGGCGCAGCGGTGGTGCACATCCACGTGCGCGACCCGCTCACCGGCAAGGGCAGCCGCAACAGCGACTACTACGCGGAGGTCGTCGATCGCGTGCGCGACGCCGACGTGGATGTCGTGGTCAACCTCACAGCCGGCATGGGTGGCGATCTCGTGCTCGGCGGCGACGAGGCAGTGCTCCCCCACAACCCCGATGGCACCGACCTGGTAGGCGCCACCGAGCGGCTCGACCACGTGCGGCGCATCCTGCCCGAGATCTGCACGCTCGACTGCGGCACGATGAACTTCGCCAGCGGCGGCGACTACATCATGGTCAACACTCCGAGTGTGCTGCGCGCGATGGCCAAGCAGGTGCAGGAGCTGGGCGTGCGCCCCGAGCTGGAGGTGTTCGACACCGGCCACCTCGTGCAGGTGAAGGAGCTGATCAAGGATGGTCTGCTCGACGATCCGGTGATGATCCAGCTGTGCATGGGCATCGCCTACGGCGCCCCCGACGACCCGAACACGTTCATGGCGATGGTCAACAACCTGCCGAACGACTGCGTGTTCAGCGGGTTCAGCATCAGCCGCATGCAGTTGCCGTTCGTGGCGATGGCCGCGCTGGCCGGCGGCAACGTGCGCGTCGGGTTGGAGGACAACCTCTACGCAGGCCCCGGCCAACTGGCCACCAACGCGCAACTGGTGGAGAAGGCACGCAACATTCTCGAGAACATGAACGTGCGCGTGATGAGCGCCCAGGCCGTGCGCGACAAGCTCAAGCTCGTGAAGCGTTGAGATGAGCCCGATCCCCGGTTTGGAGACCGCCGGCCTGCTCGGCGGCGGTGTCATCGGCGGCGGCTGGGCTGCACGATTCATGCTCAACGGTGTCGACGTCAAGCTCTATGACCCGGATCCGGAGGCCCCACGCAAGGTTGGCGAGGTGCTCGACAACGCTCGCCGGGCGATGCACAAGCTCGTCACCTCTCCCCTACCGGCGGAAGGCACGCTCACCTTCGTGGCCACGCCCGAGGAAGCCGCCACCGGTGTGCAGTTCGTGCAGGAGAGCGCACCCGAGCGGATGGAACTGAAGCAGATGCTGCTGCGGCGCGCCAGCACCGCCGCCGGGCCGGGGGTCGTGTTCGGCTCCAGCACCTCAGGTCTGCTGCCCACAGAGATGCAGCAGGGCATGGACCACCCCGAGCGACTGGTCGTCGGGCACCCGTTCAACCCCGTGTACCTAATGCCGCTCGTCGAGGTGGTGGGTGGCGCAG
>JAYSPV010000060.1:0-43356 GCA_043721915.1 Ilumatobacteraceae bacterium
CCGCGATCCGAGAACCCCTCGCGGGCCAACGGCGCCTACGCGTCCTTCGACGCGTTCGGTATCGGCGACGAAGGCAAGGTGACGGTCCGGGTGGTCGTCCCGCCCGGCTTCGAGGTGGACACCTTCGGCGACGACGCCACCGTCACCCAGGAGTTCGGCAACACCGTCTACACGGCCGCCAACATCGACAGCCCGGAGGAGTTCAACATCTTCGTCTCGGCCCGCAACGACAGCGGCCTGGTGGAGACAGCGGTGGCGACAGCCGCTGGCAACGAGTTCACGGTGCGGTCGTGGCCCGGCGACACCAAATGGCAGGCCTTCGTCACCACTCAGATCAAGGATGGCGTCCCACTCCTCGGCGAGATGATCGGGCAAGAGTGGCCGATCGACGAGAACGTGGAAGTGCGCGAGGCCTACACGCCGTACCTCTACGGCTACGCCGGATGGTTCAGCGCCTCTCGCAACGAGATCGAGATCGGCGAAGACCTCGATCAAGAGGTCGTACTCCACGAACTGTCACACGCATGGTTCAACGACAGCTGGTTCGTCGATCGTTGGCTCAGCGAAGGCTTCGCCCAGGTGTACTCCAACAAGGTGGTCGACGAACTCGGAGGCGACCCGCTCGCCCCGCTGCCCGTGCGCAGCAACGACGCCGGCGAGGTGAGCCTGAACGAGTGGGGCGACCCCGACTTCACCGATGGCGCCGATGAGTCGGAGGACTACGGCTACAACGCCTCCTTCTTCGTGGTGCAGGAGATCGTCGACGAGGTCGGTGACGAGGCGATGCTCGCCGTGTTCGACGCCGTCGCCAACTCGACCATCCCGTACGTCGGGGAGGTCGAGCCCGAGGACATCGGCGGAGTCGCCGACTGGCGTCGCTTCCTCGACCTCGTCGAGGAGATCGGCGGCGCAACGGGAGCCGACGAACTGATCGACAAGTACGTCGTCTCGGACGCCCAGCGCGACCTGCTGGAGGAGCGTGCGACGTCGCGTGCTGCCTACGCCGACCTCGCCGTCCACGGCGGCGATTGGGCGCCACCGAGCCTGATCCGCTCAGCGATGGCGGCGTGGTCGTTCAGCCGAGCCGACACCAAGATCGCAGAGGCACAAGCCGTCCTCGACCTGCGCGATGACCTCGACGGCAAGGCCGCAGAGCTGGCCTCCGCCTACCCCGACACGTTCGAGGCGAACTACGAGGCAGCCAAGGCCACCGACGATCTCGACCCAGTTGCGGCGGCCGTCCAGGAGCAGATCGACACGGCCGACGCCGTCCTCGCGGCGGTTGCGGCCGACGCCCAGAACGACGGTGTGTTCGACAAGATCGGCTTGATCGGCACGAACCTGCCCGCACTGCTCGAGGAGGCGAAGGTGGCTTTCGCCGATGGCGACCACACCCTGGCCCGCGCCAATGCGCAGGAAGTGATCGACACGGTGACGAAGGCTCCCGACGTGGGCAAGGGCCGAGCCCTGTGGACGGGCGGCACGATCCTGTTGTTCCTGCTGTTGGTGATCCTCCTGATTGTCGTGCTGCGTCGTCGCCGACGCCGCCGGCACGCGGCCGCGGCCGACGCTGCTGCCCAGGCTGCGCTCTCGTCAGATGGTGACACCCTCACCGGCTACCCGCCCACGGGCGACGACGGCGAAGGCGACGACCGCTACGAAGGCGACGACGGCAACGACCGCGAGCCCGAGCCGAGCGACGAGCCGAATCCCACCACCGAGCTCACGGCACGGGCCGATCCGGTCGTGGATCTGCCGTCTCCCGACGACACAGGCGACTCGGGCGGCGACAGCGGCGGCGACTCGGGCGGCGACTGATCACCGCCGGCGCTGTCGTCATGCGACGCTGGCGCGCTCCATCTCGATGAAGATGCACTCACCTGGGCAGGCGATCGCCGCGTCGATCACGCGCTGTTCGTCGCGCTGATCCACCGCAGCAAGACTGCCCGAACCACCCGGATCATTGAGCGACCCGCCGCTCTCTGCGACGTAGGCGATGCCATCCTCCAGCTGCACGAACACGTCGGGGCAGTGGTCGACACAGAGCCCATCACCGGTGCACAGATCCTGGTCGATCCACACCCGCATACGTAGAAAGCTACCGGTGAACTCGGGCTCGTGCGGTGTCGTGCACCTGATCCGCGGCTGTGACTTCTCACCAATCGCCCGGGAGTGCCGAACGTTACCCTGGCGGTGTGGAAGCACCGGTCGCAAAGCAGGTCAGTCATGTGTGGGAACGCCCGACGGGGCAGGTGGACGACCCCTGGGCATGGTTGCGCGACAGAGACGACCCCGACACCGTGGCGTACCTGGCAGCGGAGAACGAGCACTCATCCGAGTTCTTCGCACGCAACGCGAGCCTCTCCGACGCGATCTTCGGCGAGATCAAGGGCCGCGTCCAGGAGTCGGATCTCTCCGCGCCCGTCCGCAAGGACGACTGGTGGTACGTCACGCGCACCGAAGAGGGCGCCAGCTATCCGATCCACTGTCGAGGCCGCACCACCGCCACCGCCACCGAGCACGTACTCCTCGACGAGAACGTCGAGGCCGCAGCGCACGAGTACTTCACGATCAACGCATTCGACGTCAACCCGCAGCACAGCGTGTTGGCATGGAGCAGCGACACCGACGGCAGCGAGCAGTACACGCTGCACTTTCGCGACCTGACGACCGGCGCCGACAGCGACGAGCGCCTCATCGGCACGACGTGGGGTGGCACCGCGTGGTCCAGCGACGGTGGAACCCTCTTCTACGTGACCGCCGACGAGCAGATGCGCCCCTGCCGGGTGTGGCGGCACCAGCTCGGCACCGACCAAGCGACTGACGTGATGGTGCTCGAAGAGCTCGACGAGCGTTTCTACGTGTACATCGATCTCAGCCGCAGCGGTGAGTGGGTGACCATCGAGGTGGCCAGCAAGGTGAGCAGCGAGGTGCACCTGATCCCTGCTGGGGTGCCGGCGACTCCTCCCAAGCTCGTGCGGCCCCGGGCCCACGACGTGGAGTACGGGCTCGAGCACTGGGGTGACCGATGGGTGGTGCTGACCAACGACGGTGCCACCGACTTTCGCGTGATGACAGCTCCACTCGAGCGGCCCGACGAGTGGACGGAACTCGTGGGTCACCGGGCCGGACGACGGATCACCACGGTCGAGGCGTTCGCCGACCACCTGGTGCTCCACGAGTGGGCCGACGCCCAGCCGCGGATCCGGGTGCTGTTCCGAGACGGAGGCGAACGCACCGTGCACGGCGCCGACGAACCGCACGATCTGGAGCTGGAGTCCAATCCCGAGTGGCAGACCGAGACCGTTCGCTACACGGTGCAGTCGCTCACCAGGCCCGTCTCCGTCTTCGAAGAGCACGTCCGCACCGGCGAGCGGCGACTGCTCAAGCAGATGCCGGTGCCCTCGGTCGACCTTTCCGCGTACACCAGCGAGCGGATGTGGGCGACCGCCGACGACGGCGCCGCAGTGCCCGTCGACATCGTGTACCGCCGGGGCCTCGCTCCCGACGGCGCCGCCCCGCTCGTCGTGTACGGCTACGGCAGCTACGAGGCATCGATGCCACCGTGGTTCAGTGTGGCCCGCCTGTCGCTGCTCGACCGTGGGGTGGTGTGGGCGCTGGTTCATCCGCGTGGCGGCGGCGAACTGGGCCGCGAGTGGTACCTGCACGGCAAGCTCGACCACAAGCGCAACACGTTCACCGACACCAACGCGAGTGTGCGTCACCTGCTCGCCAACGGTTGGGGGGATCCCGCGAAGGTGGCCCTCCGCGGTGCCAGCGCCGGCGGGCTGCTGGTCGGAGCTTGCATCACGATGGAACCGTCGCTCTACCGCGCTGCGGTGGCAGAGGTGCCCTTCATCGATGTCGTCACGACGATGGCCGACCCGTCGATGCCCCTGACGGTCACCGAGTGGGAGGAGTGGGGCGACCCGCGCGCCGAGCCGATGGCGAGCTACATGCTCTCCTACTCGCCGTACGACCACACCGTCGCGACCGACTATCCAGCGCTGTACGTCACCGCCGGCCTCAACGACCCGCGGGTGAGCTACCACGAGCCGGCGAAGTGGATCGCCAAGCTACGCGCCGTGCGCACCAACGACGCCACCCTGTTGATGCACTGCGAAATGGGGGCCGGGCACGGTGGCCCGAGCGGCCGCTACCAGTCATGGCGCGACGAGGCACGCATCCTCACCTTCCTGCTCACCGAGCTCGGCTGAACCGCTAGAGAATCGCCGCTGCGATCGCGAGTACGACGAACAACGCGTTGCGCACGAGGTGCCCCGGACCGATCGGGCGAATGCTGAACGAGCCGAAGCAGGCGCACGGGGGCCGTCGCCCCTGCGCGAGGCGAAGCACCAACAGTGCGCTGAACGCTACGAACAACCCGACGGCCAACCACGCGACCACATGACGCTGCACCTGAGCCAGCAACAGCGAACCGACCACCAACTCGACGAACGGCACCACGCTCGCAATCGAACCCGGCACGCCCATCCCCGTGGCTTGCGCTCGCCACGCTGCCGGCCGCGCAACCTTGCTGACGCCGGCCGACACGAGGACCGCCGCCACCACCACGGCCGCAATGACGCCCACCCGAGTCACTCCCTCAGCCGAGGTCGATGGTGAGGCCCTCGTAGGCCGTCACGACCTCGAGCCCGAGCGTCCCACCGGCGTCGGCAGTGCATTCCGACAGTTCGTCGAGGGCTTCGTCGGTGCGGCTCGGGTCGTGATGGAACAGTGCCAGGCGACGCACGCCGCAGTGCTGCGCGAGCCAGATCGCGTAGTCCGCCGTGCAGTGCCCCCACGTCGACTTGGCTGCGAACTCCTGGGAGGTGTACTGCGAGTCGTGGATCAGCAGATCGGCGCCATCAGCAAGTTCGCGGGCGCCATCGCTGACCGAGAACGAGCCGTCGTAGGGCTGTTGATGATCGCTGAGGTACGTCACCGTTCGGCCGCCGAACTCGATGCGGTAGCCGAGGGTAGGCCCGACATGGGGCACCAGCCGTGAGGTGACCTTCACTCCACCGATGTGGAACACGTCGTCGGCGAGGTCGTGAAAGCGAACGATGCCCGGAAGTTGCTCGATGGTGACCGGGAACAGCGGCGGACGGATGACCGTGTTGATCACCTGCGCGACCGTGCGACCATCCTCTTGCGCTGGTGCGTAGACATCGAGCGATGCGCCCTCTTTGAGGAGCGGACTGAAGAAAGGGAGGCCCTGTGTGTGATCCCAGTGCAGGTGGCTGAGCAGGCACGTGCCCTGGAAGGTGCCATCCTGCGGCAGCGTGGCACCGAGGTAGCGAGCGCCCGTGCCGAGATCGAAGAACAGCGGCGGCTCACCCGGGGCGCGCACCGCCACACAGGAGGTGTTTCCGCCGTATTTCGAAATGTCGTCGCCATTGCACGGCGTGGAGCCGCGAACGCCGAAGAACGTGACCTGCATTTTTCGATCGACCCCCTCGGTCCACCCTACGTTATGGCGTTATGCGCTGCGAGGGCAGCGGAAAATTCGCCGGGTGCGTGACGTATGTCGCACCCGCGGTAGCTTGCGGCGATGAGTGGCATCACCGCGGGCTCCGTCTCCGCCAACGGCGTCGAGTTCGCCTATCTCTCTGCCGGCGATCCAGCAGCGCCGCTTGCACTCTGCGTGCACGGCTTTCCGGACAGCGCACACGGGTGGCGGCACCTGCTGCCGGCGCTCGCCGATGCCGGCTTCCGGGCTATCGCACCGTTCCAGCGTGGCTACGCCCCCACCTCGGTTCCACCGGACGGGCGGTACCAATCTGGCGTGCTCGGCGTCGACGCCAACGCACTCCACGACGCCCTCGGCGGCAACGGCGACGCAGTCATCATCGGCCACGACTGGGGTGCCCACGGCGCCTACGCGGCGGCCGTGCTCGAACCGCAGCGTTGGCACAAAGTGGTGAGCATGGCGCTCCCCCCGGGCACTGCCACCGGCGTCGCCCTGCTCAGCAACCTGGCCCAGGTCAAGCGCAGCTGGTACGTGTTCTACTTCCAGTCGCCGCTCGCCGACATGGTGGTGCCGGCCAACGACCTCGCGTTCATCGACATGCTGTGGAACGACTGGTCGCCCGGCTACGACGCCGGCGAAGACGTGGTCCATGTGAAGAACGCCCTGCGCAGTCCCCAGAACCTCGCCGCCGCCCTGGGCATCTACCGTGCGGCCCTCGGCAACGGCCGCCGCGACCCGGGGCTCGACGCCGCCCAGGCGGCCACGCAGACCTTCCCCGCGCAGCCGCACCTGCACCTGCACGGCCGCAACGACGGCTGCATCGGCGCCGAGGTCGCGGAAGCGTGCGCGGCCAGCGCTCCCGCCAACCTCACGGTCGAGTTCCTGGAGGATGCCGGCCACTTCCTGCACCTCGAACGACCCGACGTCGTGAACGCCCGCATCGTGGAGTTCCTCGGGTGACCCAGCCCGGCGCACCGGCCCTGCGCGACGGCCTGGTGGTCGTGGTCAAACGCGAGTGCGCGACGTGCCTGATGGTCGCGCCGCTCCTGCCCGGGCTCGCCGCCGCGGTGTACACGCAGGACGACCCCACGTTCCCCGAAGGTGTCGCCGCGATCCACGACGCCGATCTCTCGGTGAGCTGGCACCACGACATCGAGACCGTGCCCACGCTGATCCGGGTGGCCAACGGCGTCGAGGTGGAGCGCACGGTGGGCTGGGTGCGCGACGAGTGGCGGCGCATCACCGGCGACGCCGCGCTCGGCGACGCACTCCCCCCGTTCAGGCCCGGTTGCGGCTCGCTGAGCGTTGACCCCGACAGGGTGGATGCCTTGCGCGCTGCGTTCGCCGGCCACACGCTGACGGCGCGCCGGATCGAGGTCGCCGAGCTCGGCGACGAGATGGAGCTGCTGTTCGAACGCGGCTTCACCGACGGCCTGCCTGTGGTGCCGCCCACCGAAGAGCGCGTGCTGCGGATGCTGCAGGGCACCACGCACGCTGCGAGCGACGTTGTCGCGGTGGTACCACCCGACCTGGTGGAGATCACCGTCGAGAAGATCGCGATCAACGCAGTGATGGCCGGCTGCAAGCCGGAGTACATGCCGTGGGTGATCGCCGCGCTGGAAGCGGTGTGCACCGATGCGTTCAACATCCACGGGGTGCTGGCAACCACCATGCCGGTCGGCCCGGTGATCATCTGCAACGGCCCGGGAACACGGGCGATCGGGATGAACAGTGATGGCAACGTCTTCGGTCAGGGCAACCGGGCCAACCTGACGATCGGCCGGGCGGTGCAGCTGATCATCCGCAACGTCGGCGGAGGACGGCCCGGAGAGGTCGATCGCGCGACTCACGGCAATCCCGGAAAGATCAGCTTCTGCTTCGCCGAACGCGAGCGCGACTCTCCGTTCACGTCGCTGTCCGTCGGCCGCGGCTTCGACGCCACTCAGAACACCGTCACCGTCTTCGCCGGCGAGGGTCCGCGCTGCATCGTCGATCAGAAGGTGCGCACCGCCGCAGAGCTCGCCAACGTGTTCGCAGCCTGTCTGCGCACGTTGCACAGCCCGAAGCTGGTCCTCGCCTTCGACGCGATCCTCGTCGTTGGCCCCGAGCACGCCAGGGTCCTCGCCGATGAAGGGTGGGGACGCGAGCGGCTGCTCGCCGAGCTGCACAGCCGATTGCAGATCCACGGCAGCGAGCTCGTGCACGGCGCGCTCGGCATCGCCGACGGCGTGCCGGCGCACCTGGTCGACGCGACGCTGCCGAAGTTCAGGCCCGATGGCATCCTGCTGGTGCACGCAGGAGGCGGCGCAGGCCTGTTCTCTGCGATGATCGGCGGATGGGCAAACGGTGAGATGGGTTCGCAACCCGTGACGAAAGAGGTGCTCAGATGAGCCGATACCTGCTCGACCCCGGCAATGAGCACGCTGTGCTCCACCGTGAACCGCTGCCTCGCCCGGCAGGGCTGAGCGGCCAGGTGGTGGGACTGCTCGACATCAGCAAACCGCGTGGCGACGTGTTCCTCGACCGGTTGGAGACGTTGCTCGTCGGCGCCGGCGCCCAGGTGCGCCGGTACAAGAAGCCGACATTCACCAAACCTGCGCCCGTGGACCTTCGCCACGAGATCGCCACCCAGTGCACGTTGGTGATCGAAGCGCTCGCCGATTGAGGCAGTTGTACGTCGTGCAGTGTGCACGACATCGTCGATCTTGAGCGCCGTGGCATCCCCGGCGTGTTCGTGGCGTCCGCCGAGTTCGTCGAGGCCGCCACAGCACAGGCAGCTTCGCTCGGGTTCCCCGACGTTGCCAGGGTGTTCACTCCGCACCCGGTGCAGGACCGCACCGACGACGAGATGCGGGCCTACGCCGACCTGGCCTTCGAGGCCATCCTCGGCGCCGTCGTGGTCACGATGCCGTTGAGCTGACCCGGCTTCGCCCCACGTAGGTCAAGTGCGGGTCCGCCTGTGCCGATACAATCGCCGGGCCGCGGGCAATCGACATTCGAGTGGGAGCCACAACGATGCAGCACACGTTCCGCAGGTTGGTCGCCACGATGCTGGCAGCAGCCGCACCGACCGCCGTCGTTCTCGTCGGCGCCAGTGCGCCTGCGGTGCTCGCGGTCTCGTGCACCGTCACGGCGAAGTTGTCGCCGTTCCAGGTTCACCCCGATGTGTTGTGCCTTGAGCAACGCCTGGTGGAACTCGGACATGACGGGATCACGCCCAACACCACGTACGACACCGCAAGCATCAACGCTGTGAAGGCGTTCCAGCAATCTCGCGGTCTTTACACCGATGGCATCGTCACCTCTGTCACAGGCCGTCAGCTGGGGCTGCGCGGGCCGTTGCCGGCCGCCACGGCCGCGCGCGTCAGCGTCCTGGGTGACTCCACGTCGGCAGCGATGCGGTGGTACGACGAAGCCAACAACACCACCGTGCGCTACGACGTGATGGGCAACAGCTATGACCTGCTGTGGTCGGTCGAGAGCTGTCGCCGGCTGGTCAACGCCAGCTGCACTGGGCGCACCGACCCGGGTACCGGCCTGAAGTGGACGCCCGTCAGTGTGCTGCCGCTGATGCGGACCACGTTGTTCGGGAAGCTGGGCGAAGCGGTGGTGATCATGGCCGGTTACGACGACACGTCGATCACGAACGCCATCGACCCGATCATGGTCGAGGCCAGGAACCAGGGGGTGGCGCGTGTGTTCTGGCTGAACTACCGCGTCAGCTACTCGTACGGCTATGGCCCCTACTACGCGGCGCACAACGCAGCGCTCGAGGCCGCCAAGGTTCGCCACCCGAATCTCACCGTGCTCGACTGGAACGGCTACACGTACTCGCAGTCGGCGGCTACTCAGACCTCATGGTTCGAGTCGGACAAGATCCACATGAAGGCAGCCGGAGGACTGGCACTCGCCAACTGGCTGAAGAGCAAGATCGACGGCTGGAAGCTCGAACGCTGCAAGGCCGTCAACGCCAACACCGGCGAACCGGCACCGGCAGTTGGAGTGCCCACTGCAAGCAGCAATCCGAACGGATTCACCGGCGTCAGCCCGCTGCGCATCATCGACACTCGTCAGCCGGCACTCGGTGGCGAGAACGGACGCCTCGGCGCCGGCAGAGTGCTCGAGTTGGACCTCGACGCCGATGTGTCGGCGGCGACGGAGGCGGTTGCGGTGAGCGTCACCGCCGTGGTGCCGTGCTCAGATGGCTTCTTGACCGTGTACGACTGCGACGTCCGGCCCAACACCAGCAACGTCAACTTCGCCGCCGGACGCACGACCGCCGGCATGGCCATCACCAAGCTCACCGGTCGTCGACTCTGCGTGTTCAGCTCCGCGCGCACCGATCTGATCGTCGATATCACCGGGGAGTTCACACCGAGCGGTGACTCCTTCTTCCCGATGACGCCGACGCGGTGGGTCGACACCCGCGGCAATCCCGCTGTGCTCTCGCTGCCCACGGGCGTTCGCGCCGCTGGCACGCACACCGAGGTTGCCCTCGCCGGTATGGGCAGCATCCCGGCCGATGCCACCGCCGTCTGGCTGAACCTCACCGGCGTCAACGCCACGGGCATGACCTTCCTCACCGCGTACCCCGGCCCCTGCGGCATCGCGCCGCTGGCATCGAACGTCAACATCTTCGCCGGACGCACCGCCGCCTCGGCTGTTCTCGTCGGGCTGGGCCCAACGGGTTCGATCTGCATCCGCGTCGGCGGTGCCGGCGCTCATCTGGTCGTCGACGTGGCCGGCTGGTTCGAAACCTCGAAGGACGGCCTGCAGTATGTGGCAGGCCCGTTGACGCGGCCTTACGACAGCCGGCCGGGAACAACCCCTCCAGCCGGCACCGTCCATGAGGTCGGCATCGCTTCGGTCGCCGTACTCAACGCGGTGTCGATCCTGCCCACCGCCAACGGCTTCTTGTCTCTGAAACCGTGCGGGGCCACCGACACCAGCTCGCTGATCAACAACGTTGCGGGTGAGATCACCGCCAATGCAACCGTGGTCAAGCCCGGAACGGGAGACAAGGTGTGCGCCGTCGCAACGATGGGCACCCATGTACTGATCGACCAACTGGGCACCTTCGTCCCGTCGTCGGCCTGACGAACCTGCTGGCGAGCGAGGGTTGGTCACGGCAGCCGAAGATGCACCCCGTCGCGACACACGAGGCCTTCGGCAACAAGGTCGTCAACCAGACGATCTGCGTCGGGGTGATCGAGGAGTGCGGCGACGCCGTCGTCACGCACAGCCCCGTTCGACAACACCTTCATCAGGCGGCCCCGCGCCTGGCGTTCGCTGCCCTCGAACGGCGGTTGTCGACGGCTCACCCCTGCCGAGCCGACAGCAGGGTCTGGCCCGATACCTCGCCACGCACACGCACCACGCAGGGGGCATTCGCCACACAGCGGCGTCGGACGGCACAGCGTTGCGCCGAGGTCCATCAGGCACTGGTTCCATGCCCAGCTCATGTCGCGCGGCAAGGCCCCGTCCGCCACCGCCTGCACCTCGCTGACGGTCAGGCGGCGACCTGCGACCCGAGCGTAAATGCGGGCGATGTTCGTGTCGACCACGGCCGCCTCGGCCTCGAACGCGAAGGTGAGCACAGCCCGCGCCGTGTACGGGCCGACGCCGGGCAAGGCGAGCAGATCGGCAAGTGATCGGGGGAAGGTGTCCGCACCTGCGACCTCGATCGCTGCCGCATGGAGGTTGCGCGCACGCCTCGGGTACCCGAGGCCCTGCCAGAGACGCAACACGTCGCCCAACGGCGCCGCGGCACACGCCCCGGGCGTTGGGTACGCCTCCATGAACGCGAGCCACTTCCGGATCACTCGCGAGACTTGCGTCTGTTGCAGCATCACCTCGCTGACCAGGATGGCCCACGGGTCACGGGTGTTGCGCCACGGGAGCTCACGCAGCCGCGGCAGCCCCCAGGCGAGCACATCGCCGACGGGCAGCTTCAGGACCAGGCGGCCTCGCCGTCGTACGGGCGCGGGCGGCCGGGGGCGAACTCGGTCTTCCACACCATCACACGCCGACGGAAGTAACAGACCTCTCTACCGTCCTGGTTGAAGCCCTTGCTCTCCACCAGCACGGTGCCACGGTCGTTCTTGCTCTTCGATTCGGTCACTTCCAGCACCCGCGTCTCGGCGTGGATCGTGTCACCGTGAAAGGTGGGGAACTTGTGCTGCAGCGTCTCGACCTCGAGGTTGGCGATGGCCGCACCGGAGACATCGGGCACGCTCATGCCCAGCACCAATGAGTAGACGAGGTTGCCGACCACCACGTTGCGGCCCTGCACGCTCTGCGCGGCGAACCAGTCGTTGGTGTGCAACGGATGATGGTTCATCGTGATCATGCAGAACAGGTGGTCGTCGTACTCGGTGATCGTCTTGCCGGGCCAGTGCTTGTACACGTCGCCGACGACGAAGTCCTCGAGGTACCGGCCGAAAGGGCGTTCATGGGTGGTCATGGCCCCTGACGCTAGTCAGTGGTCGTCGTTGTCATCCCCTTCGACCCGAGACCTGATCGCCATCTCTTCGAGCACTGTTCGTCGCCTGCCGAATCGGGCTGCGAAGTCGAGCGCACTCTCACGGTTGGTGTCGGTCGCCTTCGCGAGCTCGCGCATCCGCACCAGCTTCTCGCGACGCTCGATGCGGAACGGGCCGAAACGTATCGATGCGTACAGAATTCCGCCGATCAGGGTGGGGAGCCAGTACTGGCCGATGCGATAGCTGGCGACACTGAGTGAGGAGACCGTCTTGGGCACACCGAACGCGGTCAACTGCAGCGCGTAGGCCGCCTCGACGATGCCGAGCCCACCCGGCATGATCGGGATTACCTGCATCACGTTGACCAGACCGAACGAGATGATCAGCGCGTCGACATCGAGCGAGACACCGAATGCGCGCAGGAACACCCACAGCGAGGCCGCGTCGAGCAGCCAGTTGGCAGCCGCCCAACCACCGACGCGGATCAGCAGTTGTCGATCACCGGCGAGATCCTCCAACCGACCGGCGATCTGGCGCACGCCTGCGCCGGCACGGTCCTGGTTCATGTGCAGCTTGCCCGCGATCCAACGCAACGCCCGCTCGGCGCGGCCTTGGCCTTCCATCAGGCCGACGACCAGCACAGCGGCGATGAGCATCACGATGATGCCCGCGATGGCGGCATAGCCATAGCCCTTGTTAACGCCGCGGATCGGGATCGACACGATCAGCCCCACCCAGAGCAGCAGGTTGAGGACCACGGCCGAGCCGAGGCCGGCGGTCGCGAGCGCGAACCCGGCGCTGGGCCCGTCGACCCCCGACAGCGTCAGCAGCCGATAGCCGAGTGCCGGCCCGGCAGCGCTGCCTCCGGGCACGATGTTGGACAGCGCCTTGGTGCTCATCTGGATGCGGAACAGCCGCAACCGCGACACGGAGTGCCCTGCCTCACCGAGGGCAGCCTTGGTGAGCAACGAGTAGCAGTACAGCGCCGCCATCTGCAGCGCCAGACCAGCACCGAGCAGCAACGGGCTCACCGAGCGGAGCTCGTCCATCGCGTTGCGGAAGTTGGGCAGCAGTGGCAGGACGATGTAGTTGACGATCAACAGGAACGCGACCAGCTTCAGGCTGAGGCGGAGCGGACGGAACCGGCGTGGGCGCGGTGGACCGCCCGTGTCGTCCAGCGAGACACGGGGTAGCTCGCCGGTGAGGGGGCCCACAGAGTCCATCGCCACCCCGTATTGATAGCCGATGCGGACAGTCGTGCGGCGCCTTCGCGGGTCGGCGCACAGCAGGACCCCCGCTGAGCAGGGGCGTCAGGCTGCAGCAGCGACGACTTGGCGCAGCGCGTCGTTGACGATCGCTCGCTGCTCGGCCGGACACTTGCCGAGGTGCACCACCACCAGCTCACGATCCGGGACGACCACGATGTATTGGCCTTCGTAGCCGTGGCAGCCGTAGCTGCCTGGCAGATCCCGCCACAACCACCAGTGAGCGCCGTAGTCGAAGTCGCCATCCTCGTCGCGGGCGGCGAACGTGCGGGCGTGGTCGCGCCAACCCGCCGGCAGCACGCGTGTGCCGTCGGCGGCGACGCCATCGTTGCGGTACATCTCACCGAACCGGGCAAAGTCGCAGGCGGTCGCGTAGACGAAGCTGGAGCCGATGAAGGTGCCTGCGTCGTCGAACTTGGCGATCGCCGACTGCATGCCGGCTGGCCGGAAGAGGCGCTCGTGCAAGAACGATTCCATTCCGTCACGGCCACCGCCGACGGCGTTGCCGACGATGCGGCTGACGATATTGGTGGTTCCACTGGAGTAGTTCCAGAACGTGCCCGGCTGGTACTCCAACGGCAGCCCTGCCGCGTAGGCAGCCATGTCGCCGGCGCCACTGCCGTACAGCATCTCCAGGCAGTTGCTCACCGTGTCGTCGAGATAGTCCTCGACGAACGCGAGACCTGACTGCATGTTCAGCAGATGCTGCAGCGTGATCGCCTCCTTGGGTGTCCCGTGCCATCCCGCGACGGGTGCGGGGGCGTCGAGTTGCAGCCGGCCTTCGCCGACCAGGATGCCGACTGCGGCGTGGGTCATGCTCTTCGCCATGCTCCAGCTCACGAGCGTGGTCTCCGCGGTGACCGGCCCACCGGGCCCGAACGCTGTGTCGGGCTGGTGGCCGTACCGCTCGTAGACCACCGCACCCGACTGTTGCACCACGAGCGCGAGCGACACTCCGTGCGGCGCGGCATCGGCAAACAGGTTGTCGGCGATCCGGCCGACTGCGGTCAGGTCGATCTGAGGCATGCAGGCGACGGTAACACCGCCACCATCGTTGCTTCGGGCCGCGGTACCGTCGCGCACATGAACGTGGAGACGGCACTCGGCACGTACCTCGAAATCGTCGATTCGGTCGCGCCGGGCCTCGTGGAGGGTCTGTACGTCGTCGGGTCGGTGTCACTCGGCGACTGGATCGAGGCCACCAGCGACATCGACATCATTGCGGTCACCGCCGAGCCGGCCACCGACGAGGACTACGGCAGCCTGCGGACCGTGCACGCGCTGCTCACCGAGCGCCAGCCGCTACCCCACATCGACGGGCCCTACGTTGCGTGGGGCGACCTGATCGTGGAGCCGGGCACCGGCCTGCACCGGCCGTGGACGCTCGGCAGCACGCTGCACCAGGACGGCGACTGCTTCGAGATCAACCCGGTCACGTGGTACACGCTGGCCACCTACGGCATCACGGTGCGCGGCCCGGCGGCGCAGACCCTGGGCATCCCCACCGACGTCGAAGCCCGCGTCCGCTTCGTGGTCGACAACCTCCGCGGCTACTGGCGCGAGGTGGCCGACGGTGTTGCCGCCGCGTGTGCTCGCCCCGAGCCGCCGCCGTTCACTGCCGCCGACCTGGTGTGGTGCGCGCTGGGGCCGCTGCGGCTGCACTTCACCGCCTTCACCGGCGACGTGACGACGAAGCGAGGCGCAGCCGAGTACGGCCTGCGCAAGGCGCCTGCGGAGTTCCACGAACTGCTGCACGACGCGCTCGCCGCCAGGTCAGCTGGCGAACTGGGCGACGCAACGCCCGCCCAGATGCGCGCGACCGCGGCGCTCACCGAATGGGTGCTGGCCGACGTGGCCGCAGCCGGTTGAGGTCGCCGGCAGCGCTGTCGGTCAGAGCGCGATGGCAAGTGCGGCGGCGAGGGATGCAGCAAATGCAGCACCCAACCAGCCGCCGGCCATGGTGTGTGGGTTTGTCGAAGGCGGATTCGTCGAACGTCATGTGCTGCACCTGCTGGGCGTTCGTAGCCTGTTCACCAAACATCGGTCGTCTCAGAAGCTTCGCCCTAGGTGCATAGTGCGCTCGTTCGTGGTGGATGTCCACTCTCGAGCAGCCGCCGGCAAGGTCCGGTGAAGGCCGATAGCGACAGTCGCTGCGCCCTCAATGCAGCGACTTGCGAGCTTCAAGCCGGTGGTATCTGGGCCTCCCGAACCTAGGACCGCGATTCAGCGAGCGACCGATGTCACCGGCAGTCTGAAGTAATGGGCTTTTCTCATAGAGCGATCTCGGTGGAACTGGCGGTACCCGGTTCTCACCGTCGAACTCCTCACCATCTCGCGCCACGAGGACAGTCTGGCCAGTGAGAACGCACGCGACAATCGGACAGACGGAGCCGTTCGCAACGGCGGCGCTCAGCACGTTGTGGGAGGTGCGCCGCGGGGTTGGCTGGTTCGGGTCCGGCCGTCGTGCCAGAACACGTGAAGTCGCCAGTTGTCATCGAACTTCAGTTGGACGTTCGTCTCGTGGACGTAGTGGTGATGGCGCGAGCAGAGCAGCACCAAGTTGTCGTAGTCGGTACGACCGGCGTGGCGCCAGTAGCGGATGTGGTGGGCGTCGCAGTGGCGGATGTTGTGATCACACCCAGGGAACCGGCGCCCTCCGTCGCGCTCGGCGACCTGCATGAACAGCTTCCTGGGGACGGAGTACTGCGCATCGCCGAAGCCGACGGGTTGGCCGTGGGGGCCACGGATGATGGTATGGATTTTGCAATCGCACAGGTACGTATCAGTGCACGCCGGCGACATCGGTTCCTGGGTGTCGACGACGACACCCTCGGGCCGCCCAGCCCGCAGCGTGGGCTCGTCGACCGAGATCGAGACATGCGGCAGGTTGCGCGGCGTGCCGGGGTCATCGTGGTGCTTGTTGAAGAACGCGCAGACATCGAACAAGGCGTCGGCGTTGCGTTCGCCGTGTGAGCGTTGGTCGGTCGTGCCGTCGTAGGTCGATGCGTTACGGATCGCCTTCTCGACTTCGGTGGCGGCGGCACCGTGCAACCGCAGGTGGCCCAGCAGCGCGCCGTCGGATCCGCGGGACAGGGTGAGGTGACGGTCGGGTTCGACGGCAGGTTCGTCGCCCTCGATGAGTGCGTCGGCGGCATCGCGCCACCTCGCGCACGCGCGCTGGGAGTCGGCCACGTTCAGTTCGGCAACGATCTCGACCAATGCATCCTGATGCTCACCGAGCAGATCGGCGTGCCTGGGCTTGTGGAGGTGGCCGAGTGCTTCCATCTGGCCGGCGGACAGCAGACCGGTCGCAGCGGCATCAGCGAACGCGGCGTACGCAGCGAGGAAGCGACCGCGACGCACGAGGCGCTTCGCATCACGGCCCGACATGCGGCAGTGCTCGCGCAGCCAGGCAGCGATCGTCACCGACCCAGCCAGCCCCCACGAACCCGACGCCTCGATGGCGTGCAGCTGGAGGGCCAGTATCGCTGCCTGTCGTTCGTCGTTCGTTGTTCGGCGACCGCAGCAACGAAACCAGGCAGGTCTGCCACCAGATCAGCGACCGGTTCATCGAGCCGAGTCATGTGCCATACCGTACATTTGTTCGCTCTTCGTTTCAACCCGCAAACCCATGTTCCACATAGGTTTCAGTGATACCGGACGCGCTGCCATCACCCCCGCCGATGGGTCAGCGGATCGAAGTCGAAATGACGAGACCGAGCGGCGCGGGTGATGCTGATGAACTGGTGCATCGTCGAGGTCGAGGCCGGACGCTGAGCCGCACGGTTCAGAATGCGTCAAGCTCCGCCCTCTGCGCGCTAAGAGCGCGTCAAGGCCCTGTTCATCGCGGTGGTCCGTGGGCTGAATGGAGGGATGAACACCGCGCTGCTCGCCACCTTTCACGCTTCCGCTCTCAACCTGTTGGAGATCGTCGCCGGGCTGGCGGTGGTTGCCGCTCTGCTGCTGCTCACTGTCGCCCCGCGGCGCAACCACTGACCGGCCGATTCACTCGGCGAGATAGTCGAGTGCAAGGTTGAGCGGCACCACGTTCACACCCGGCTCTCCGAGCACGCCCAATGAGCGGCCGTCGGTGTGATCGCCGATGAGCGCCATCACGACATCCAGCGTCAGCCCGCGAGCCTCGGAGACACGCCTCGCCTGCAGCCGAGCGTTGGCGATCGAGATGTGGGGGTCGAGGCCCGAGCCGGAGGCCGTGACAGCATCGACGGGCACGGCGACGTCGGCACCGAGCCGTTCGCCTCGTCCTCGAACGCGAGCTGGCCGATGGCGGTTGCGCCGCAGGACGGCCGACGCCGCCTCCGCTCGAAACTTGACGCCCTTCAGCGCCAATGGAACGAGCGCAATGACCAGCAACTGCTTGCCGACTTCGACGATCTCGATCAGCTTCGTCGGGTTGCTGTCGAGGTCGACCATGTTGCCCGCCTCTGTTGCCGCCTGCGTGCCGGTGTTCATCGCCACCCCGATGTCGGCTTCACGTGCGATCGCCGCGGCGGCGAGCGGGTTGTCGACGGTGATCATCACCGTGCGGATGCCCATCGCCCGCATCTCGTCGAATCGCTCCTTCATGCCGGGCTTGACCGTGACCTTCAGCCGGATCACACCGAGCACCCGCCACGTGCCGCCCGGCTGCCGGTCGATGACCGCCAGCGGCGTCGCACCGTCGTTCGAGACCCGATCGACGATCGGGCCCAACTCGAGCAGCACGACACCGCCGCCGTCACGTCATGAACGGGGATGAACTCGGCCGCTTGCCGCGAACCGAACGTGATCGTGCCCGTCTTGTCCAGCAACAGGGTGGTGACGTCGCCGGCGGCCTCAACGGCTCGGCCGGACATGGCGAGGACGTTGCGCTGTACCAGCCGGTCCATGCTGGCAATGCCGATGGCCGACAACAGCCCGGCTGATTGGCGCCGCGCCCCGCTTGACGAGACAAGTCGCCGGCTCCTTAACGCGTGCTTAACGCGGAAGGCGTAAGTCTTAGCGCTGGGCTGACGCTTCGCCGCAGGCATGTCGCATTGACTGGACCCGTGATCATCGAGGAAGACCGTCCAACCATCGTCGCTCCGCCCGCAACTGCGCCGCCAACCGTGCCGCAGCGATTGGAGGAGCCGCTCGGTTACCGGCTGAAGACCAAGTTGCTCGGCCAGCCACTGCACAGCGAGCGTCTCGAACACGAGACGTTGGGCAAGCCCACCGCACTGGCCGTCTTCGCCAGCGACTGCGTCTCATCGTCTGCCTATGCCACGGAGGAGATCCTGCACGTGCTGATCCCGGCCGTCGGTTTGGCAGCATTCTCGCTGGTCACCCCGATCACGATCCTGCTGTTGGTGGTGCTCGGCTTCCTCATCCTGTCCTACCGCCAAACGATCAAGGCCTACCCCTCCGCCGGCGGAGCGTACATCGTCACCCGCGACAACTTCGGGCTGATGCCGGCTCAGGTTGCGGGCGTGGCGCTGCTCACCGACTACATCTTGACCGTCGCCGTCAGCACGGCGGCGGGCAGCGCAGCGCTCGCCTCCGCGTTCCCGGAGGCCGCGCCATACGCCATGTGGATCGCCATCGGCTTCGTCTGTCTGATCGCCTTCGGCAACCTACGCGGCACCAAGGAGTCGGGCAAGCTGTTCGCCGCTCCCACGTACTTCTTCGTCGCGGTGATGGCAGTGCTGCTGGTCATCGGCGTCGGCCGAGTGCTCTTCGGGTCGCTCCCCGTGCAGAGCAGCACCGTCGAGGGCATGGTTCGGCAGGAGGAGTTCCACTCCGACTGGATGTTCATGGGCGCAGGACTCCTGATCTTCCTCAAGGCATTCGCCTCAGGCGGCGCGGCGGTGACAGGGGTGGAGGCGATCAGCAACGGCGTACCTGCGTTTCGGCCGCCTGCCTGGAAAAACGCACGCGACACGCTGGTCATCATGGGCGCGCTGCTGGGCACGATGTTCATCGGCCTCTCGTTCCTGGCCTCGAAGGTTCACGCCACGCCGTACGAGGCAGGTACTCCCACCGTCATTTCGCAGGTGGGCAAGTTGGTGTTTGGGGGCGGCCCGGTCGGCCACGCACTGTTCTTCGCGCTGCAGGCCGGCACGATGCTGATCCTCGTACTGGCGGCCAACACCAGCTTCGCCGACTTCCCCCGGTTGGCCAGCTTCCACGCCGGCGACAACTTCATGCCTCGCCAGTTCATGGTGCGCGGCCATCGACTGGTGTTCTCCAACGGCATCATTTTCCTCGCCGCGGCGTCGATCGTGACGCTGCTGGCGACCGGCGCGAAGGTCACCCATCTCATCCCGCTCTATGCGATCGGCGTGTTCACCAGCTTCACGCTTTCGCAAGCCGGCATGACGAAGCACCACTTCCGGCTGAAGGAGAAGGGGTGGCGCACCGGCGCCTGGATCAACGGCATCGGCGCTGTGCTCTCCTTCGTCGTGCTCATCATCGTGGCGAGCATGAAGTTCCTCGAAGGTGCCTGGGTGATCATGCTGCTCGTCCCGATCCTGGTGTGGGGTCTGGTGCGGCTGAACAAGGCTTACGAGGCAGAGACAGTGGAGCTGACGAGGGACGCCCGCACCGCAGTGCGGGCACCGACGACGCAACGACACATCGTGCTGGTGCTGGTCGACGAGTTGGACGCTGCTGCGGCTCGTGCGGTGCAGTACGCGCGAACGCTGGCGGGAGACGAGGTGCGGGCGGTGCACTTCGATCTCGACCCGTGGAAGACCGACCAACTGATCGTCGCTTGGCAGGAGATCGGGCTTTCGAAGTTCCCGCTCGACATCATCGAGTGCCCTGATCGACGCGTCGCCAGAGCGGCCATGGATCTGGCCTATGACCTCGTCGGAGATCAGCGATCGGAGGTCAGCGTTCTGGTGCCGAGGCGCGAATACACGAAGCGCTGGCATCGCATGTTGCATGATCACTCCTCCTCGCCGATCGCCGCAGCGCTCGCCAACATTCCTCATTGCAATGTCACGTTCGTTCCGTACGTCGTGGGTTCGCGATCTTGCGAGACGCTGCCCGACAGCACGAGCGGCCCAGCGACAGCGGTCGGTGTGCCCCATCGAGGCGTCGGCACACCATCGCAGCACATCGATGCATCGGCACTCCCACGCGACAGAACCCGCATCCAGGAGCTTGCGGATCGACAGCGTTCAACCGTCGCCGGCCGTGTCCGCTCCCTCCGCGTGCACCCGTGGAGCGGCACTCCCAGCCTGGAGCTGACGCTCGCCGACGAGACGGGCAGCATCACTGTCGTGTTCTTCGGCCGCCGATCACTGGGCGGCGTCCGCACGGGCACCGTCATGTCGGTCACCGGAGTCGCCGGTCGGCACCACGGGATGACCGCACTGCTCAACCCTGAATACGCGATCATCTCGACACCGCCGATACCGGACGCGCCAAGTGAACATCACTGAGAGGGCAGACTGGAACCATGGCCCGCGGATCCCTTCGCATCTACCTCGGTGCAGCGCCGGGCGTGGGCAAGACCTACGCCATGCTCAACGAGGGGTGTCGGCGTGCACAGCGCGGTGCCGACGTCGTCGTCGCCTTCGTCGAAACGCACCGACGCGTGCAGACCGCGGAGCAGCTCCGTGATCTGCCTGTCGTCGCGCGGATGACGGTCTCGCACCGCGAGGCCCAGTTCGAGGAGATGGATCTCGAAGCCGTCCTTGCCCGCAAGCCGGCGGTTGCCCTCGTCGACGAACTCGCGCACACCAACCCGCCGGGTATGCGCAACAGCAAGCGGTGGCAGGACGTGGAGGAGCTGCTCGCCGCCGGCATCGACGTGGTCTCCACGGTCAATGTGCAGCACCTCGAATCACTGAACGACGTGGTGCTGAGGATCACCGGAATCACTCAACGCGAAACCGTTCCCGATGCATTCGTCCGAGGCGCCGACCAGATCGAACTGGTCGACATGTCACCAGAGGCTCTCCGGCGCCGGCTGGCGCACGGCAACGTCTACCCGGCGGAGAAGGTCGACGCCGCCCTCGCCAACTACTTTCGCCCTGGGAACCTAGCGGCCTTACGCGAGCTGGCGCTGCTGTGGGTTGCCGACCGGGTGGAGGAGAGCCTGCAGGACTACCTCGCCGACCACGGCATCACCACCACCTGGGAGACGCGCGAGCGGGTCGTCGTCGCGCTCACCGGGTCCGCGGGAGGCGACCAACTGGTCCGTCGAGCTGCCCGCATCGCAGGCCGATTGCGAGGCGACCTCGTGGGCGTGCACGTCGCCAACCCGGACGGCCTTTCATCGACCAGCGGCGAGCATCTCGAACGGCAACGAGCGTTGCTCGTCGAGCTCGGGGGTGTCTATCGCGAGGTCGTCGGCCATGAGGTCGCAGAGGCGCTCGCAGCGTTCGCCCGCGCCGAGCAGGCCACCCAGATCGTCATCGGAACGACGCAACGTTCGCGTCTCAGCGAGATCACCCGCGGCTCGGTCGTCAGCCAGCTCCAGCGCTCACTGACCACCGCCGACGTGCACGTCATCGCGACCAACAACGGCCCAGCGGCAGTGGTCACGCGCCCTCGGCGCACCGGGCGCCGGAGCGCAATTCCGCGACGTCGAGAACGATTCGCCTGGCTGCTGTGTCTGGTCGCGGTACCACTGCTGACGACCTTGCTCGTCCACAGACAGGAGCACCTCAATCTCAGCAGCGCGCTGCTCATGCAACTCGGCTTGGTGCTGCTGATCTCTGCGATCGGCGGCTTGCGACCGGGTGTCGTCGCCTCGATCAGCGCATCCCTGCTCACCAACTGGTTCATCACCCCGCCAGTCCACACGTTCACGATCGGCGATCGCGACAACGTCGTCGCGCTTGCAGTGTTCATCGCAGTTGCGATTGGTGTCAGCGCCCTGGTCGACCGCTCGGCAGCACAGTCGCGCGAGGCGGTTCGGGCACGTGCCGACGCCACGGCGCTGGCGCGCTCGACCGGCTCGATCGTCGGCACCGACGACCCGATGCCAGACCTGGTTGATCAGATCCGAACTCTCTTCGGTCTCGAATCTGTCGCAGTGATGCATCTCGCGGATGACTCGTGGACGATCAGCGCGAGCGCCGGCACCAACCCGGCCTTGCGACCGGCGGACGGCACGGCAATCGCGCTCGACGACACCGGAAACATCCAGCTGGTGCTGCGCGGGGGCCCGATCAACAACGAAGACCTCGCAGTGCTGCGGGCCTTCGCCGACCAGTTGTCGCTGGCGATGGAAGCCAAGCGGTTGCGCGGCGAGGTCGCCACCGTCGAGAGCCTCGCCGAGGCGAACGCGTTGCGCACGGCCCTGCTGCAGGCTGTGTCGCATGACCTGCGCACCCCGCTCGCCTCGATCAAGGCATCAGTCACCGGCCTGATGGACGGCGGCGTCGGGTTCAGCGCGGAAGACCGCTCCGCGTTGCTGCACAACATCGACGTGTCCGCCGACCGGCTGGATCGTGTCGTCGGCAACCTGCTCGACATGAGCCGTCTGCAGGCCGGTGCGACCAACGCCGCACTCGCACCCACAGCGATGGAGGAGGTCGTCGCCGCGGCACTGTCCGCACTCGATGCCCCTGCCGCCCGCGTGGAGGTCGACGTCAGCGCGGAGCTCCCGCTGGTACTCACCGACGCCGCGCTGTTGGAACGGGCAGTCGCCAATCTCGTGTCGAACGCGCTGGCGTGGTCACCCGCCGACCGCGAGGTCTGGATCGATGCGGCAACCGTCCGTGATCACGTCGATCTGCGGATCATCGACCGCGGCCCCGGCATCCCGCCGCATCTCCGCTCGCGCATCTTCCAGCCGTTCCAACGTCTCGGTGATCGATCCAATGACGCGGGTGCCGGCCTCGGGCTTGCCATCGCCAAGGGTTTCGTCGAGGTCACCGGCGGCCGCCTCGATGTCGATGACACACCCGGCGGCGGGTGCACGTTCACCATCACCCTGCCGATCGCCCAGGAGGCCCGCTCGTGACACGCATACTCGTCGTCGACGACGAACCCCAGATCCGCAAGGCGCTCGCCGTCAACCTCAAGGCGCGTGGCTACGAGATCGACAGCGCCGCCAGCGGCGAGGAAGCCCTGTCCCTTGCCGCCTCCAACCACCCCGACCTCGTACTGCTCGACATCGGCCTGCCGGGCATCGACGGCATCGAAGTGGTGGAAGGCCTCCGCGGCTGGACGTCGGTGCCGATCATCATGCTCTCGGTGCGCGATGCGGAGGACGACAAGGTGCGCGCACTCGATGCGGGGGCGGATGACTACGTCACCAAGCCGTTCAGCATGAACGAGGTGTTGGCCCGCCTGCGTGCGGCGCTCCGCCGCCACCACCCCACGCCAGAGGAGCCGGTGGTGACCACGGAGGGTTTCCGGCTGGACATCGCCCAGAAGACCGCCGTCGCTACGGCGACCGGAGAGCCGGTGCACCTCACCCCCACCGAGTGGGCGATCGTCGAGACGCTGGTCCGACACCCCGGTCGCCTGGTCACCCAACGGCACCTGCTGCATGAGGTGTGGGGCCCGCAGTACGAGCACGAGACGAACTACCTGCGCGTGCACTTGGCCGCGATCCGCAAGAAACTGGAACCCACGCCCGGCCGCCCGCGCTACTTCGTCACCGAACCCGGCATCGGCTACCGCTTCGAACCGGACAGCGAGTAGCCGGCCGGCTCAGCCGCTGGTTCTGGTCGCTGCGAATCGACCGTGGTTGTCGATCTGTTGTGACCAGAAAACGGAAGTGGGGCGCGGGGTCGGCGGGCAGCCGGCGCTATGCCGCGGCGGCGAGGTTGCGAACTACGCGAGCGGCACGCCTCGCGCAGGTGTGGCATCGCGATCGAGCCACTTGTGGGGGGTCTCAGGGACCGGGCCGGTCGCGAGCGCGATCGCCTCGTCCACCGACAGGGCCCGCTGCGCGAGCATCCGATGCGGGGGCCGCACGAATCCGCACCCGACCGCCTTGTCCATCCATGCCATCAGCGGCTCCCAGAAGCCTTCGACGTCGAGCAGCACTACGGGTTTGGCGATGATGCCCAGCTGGTTCCACGTCAGCATCTCGGCGAACTCGTCGACGGTGCCGAAGCCTCCGGGTAGCACCACGAAACCGTCGGCCAGCTCACAGAGGCGCGCCTTGCGGTCGTGCATCGTCGGCACGACCTCCAGCCGCGTGAGATTGCGGTGAGCGACCTCGGCGCCGACGAGTTGCTCGGTGATCACCCCGATCACTTCCCCGCCGGCGTGCATCACCGCGTCCGCCGCGATGCCCATCAGCCCGACGCTGCCGCCGCCGAACACCAGCCCGATGCCGCGGTTCGCGAGCGCTGTCCCCAACCGGACAGCGGTCGCAGCAAACGCCGGCGACGTGCCCGCGTTCGAACCGCAGTAGAGGCACAGGCGGAGCGGAGCGGCCACGAAGTCGGTCATGTGGTCGGTCATGTGATCAGCCTCGCACACCTGGACGTGACACACGTCGGCCGATTGGACACGTTCACGGGTAGGCCTCCCCCGCCTACCGTTCGGTAACCTCGCAGACATGAGCACTGAACTCGCCGCCCCTGATCTGGCAGCTGCCGCCGACGCCATCGAACTGGCCGGCGGCGTCGTCGGCAAGGGAATCCGCCACCTCGCCGCCAACGGCGGCCCCGATGTGCACCAACTGCTGGCGTACGACCTCGCCCACTCCGCCGCCCAGGTCGAGACGGCTCGCGCCATGCTCGACTATGGCGCCAAGGGCACTGAGGAGGCAGCGATCGCCTGCGCCTTCACCGCCGACATGGTGCACGACCTGATCACCCGCATCGCGGGCCGCGAGGCCGCGTGGGGCATCGAGATCGACCCGATGAGTGCTGCGCACCAGTTCCTCGAGCAGTTCCGCAGCCCGGAGTTCGTCGCCTCTCTCGCGCAGACTGCCGGCCCCCGCCACCTCGATGGTGAGATGGAGATGGTCGGCGATGCGTTCCGTAGCTTCGCGGAGAAGGTCATCAAGCCGCACGCGGAGCATGTGCACCGCCACAACGCCGACGTGCCGGAGGAGATCATCACCGGCCTGGCCGAGATGGGCGCCTTCGGCCTCAGCGTGCCCGCCGAGTACGGCGGCTTCAGCGAAGGGGGCGACGGCGAATACATCGGCATGGTCGTCGCCACCGAGGAGCTCAGCCGGTGCTCGCTCGGCATCGGCGGCTCGCTGATCACCCGCCCCGAGATCCTCACCCGCGCACTCGTCAAGGGCGGCACCGAGGCGCAGAAGCAGGAGTGGCTGCCCAAGCTGGCCGTCGCCGAAGTGATGCCCGCCGTCGCGGTCACCGAGCCCGACTACGGCAGCGACGTGGCCAACATCAAGGTCACCGCCCGCCCGGCCGTGGGCGTGAACGGCGAGGCCGGGTACGTGATCAACGGCGTCAAGACCTGGTGCACCTTCGGCGCCCGTGCCGACGTGCTCGCCCTGCTCGCTCGCACCGACCCAGACGCGACGAAGACCTACCGCGGGCTCAGCCTGTTCATCGTGCCCAAGCCCCGCGGCGAGGGCCATGGCTTCGACTTCGTGCAGGAGAGCGGCGCTGAGGGCAAGGTCGGCAAGATGGAGGGTCGTGCCATCGACACGATCGGGTACCGCGGCATGCACAGCTACGAGATCGCACTCGAAGACTGGTGGGTGCCCGCCGCCAACCTCGTCGGCGAAGAGAGCGGCATCGGCAAGGGCTTCTTCATGCAGATGGCCGGCTTCGAGAACGGCCGCTTGCAGACCGCCGCCCGCGCCGTGGGCGTGATGCAGGCCGCCTACGAGGCGGCGCTCGAGTACGCCGAGAACCGCAAGGTGTTCGGCTCGCCGATCATGGACTACCAACTCACTCAAGTGAAGCTGGGGCGAATGGCCATGCTCGTCCAGGCCGGCCGTCAGTTCTCCTACAGCGTCGCCCGGATGATGGCCAAGGGCGAAGGCACGATGGAAGCAGCGATGGTGAAGGCGTACGTCTGCAAGGCGGCCGAGTGGGTCACCCGCGAGGCGCTGCAGATCCACGGCGGCATGGGCTACGCCGAGGAGTACACCGTGTCGCGTCTGTTCGTCGACGCCCGCGTGCTCAGCATCTTCGAGGGCGCCGACGAGACGCTGTGCCTGAAGGTCATCGCCCGCCGCCTCGTCGACCAGTCGAACGCCGCCTGAGCAGGCCCGGCGTTCAGCCGGGGATCGCGACGATGCTGGTGATCACCGCGTTCGGTGGGATCGCTTCCAGCACGAGGCTGCGCACGAATGCGATCGCGTCGGCTTCGTCCGCGACCGCGACGTGCTCGATCAGCTCCACGGTCTTCGTGCCCGGCTGGTGCGCGGCCACCTCGAAGTGATGGTCCAGCTCTTTCATCAGCACGTCTGTCGGCGCCGCCTTGAGCGTCACCACCACTTCCACGTCGAAGCCCATCCCAGTGGTCTACACCCTGGCGGCCTCACGGCAGTTGACGAAGATCCTTTGCGACGGCCAGGGTCACCAGCACGCAGCCGAGGCTGGCGACGCCGAAGATGCTCATCGCCGGCTGCGGGCCGACGACACCGGACAGTGCTGAGGCGACCAGGGCGCCCAGCGGCACCAGCCCACCCTGTGTGAGCGCCGTCAGCGACATGACACGGCCCATCTTGTCCCGTGGGGTCAGCTCTTGAATCAACGTCTGATTGATGTTCATGTAGAAGCCACCACTGGCACCCCATAGCAACATCAAGATCGCGAGCCACGCGAACGAGGGCACGAAACCCTGCACGATCTGGTTCGAGGTTCCGGCCACCATTCCGATCATGAACACCAGGCCGCGGCGCGTGATCCGCCGGCGAAACCGGATGAGGCCAATCGACGTGATGATCATGCCGACGCCCATCATCGCGAACAGCAGACCCGAGTCGTTCGCGCCGCGCCCAAACTCGTCACGAGCGATCTTCGGCAGCAGCGCGACCGCCGACCCGAACATCAGCCCACCGCCGACGGCGAGCAGGAAGAACAGCGCCCGCAAGCGGCGATGCGACCAGGTGAAGCGCAACCCCTCCATCACCTCTGTACGGATGCGCACCGATCGGTTCACCGGCGGCAGCGTGGGCACCCGCAGCCGGGTGACCATCACCACACCGAGCAGGAAGAAGCCGGCCTGCACAGCGAACGCGAGCCCGACGCCGCTCAGCTTGATCAGCCACCCGGCGATCAGCGGCCCGCCGATCATTGCCACATTGGCGCCGATTGTCATCACCACGATTGCGTGCATCAGCTGGTCCTTGCTCACCAGCGACGGCAGTAGCGAGCTGCGCACCGGCTGACCGAACGCCATCACGGTGCCGAACAGCACGGCGAGCACGATGGTGATCGGCACGTCGATGAAATCGGTCCACACAGCAGCGGCCGACAGCGCAAGCACAGCTGCGCCGCCCAGTTGGGTGACCAGCAGGATGCGCTTGCGGTCGTGACGGTCGGCCATTGCGCCTGCCGTCAGCACGAAGCACACGACTGGTGCGCCCATCGCGAACAGCACCCAGCCGGTGGACGAGTCGGAGGCGTCGAGCGTTTCGCCCACCAACCACTCGAACGTGAACCGGTCGGCCGACATCACCATCGACACCGACACGGCGTTCGCCCACAGCAGCCAGAAGCCGGTGCGCCGCAACGAGGTCGCTGCCGCAGCGGCATCGTCTACGACGCGCTCGGCGACGGCTTCCCCCATGCGGGTGAACGGTAGGTGAACGGAGGCTGCCGCGACGATGCAGAGCCGGCCAGCCGTCGACGCGTCTAACAGTCGATCGCTGCCCTCATCGCGTCGCAGATCTCATGCCAGCGGCCAGCGGCCAGCGCCCCCATCTGCTGCGTGAACGCCGACTTCGGCAGCGACGCGAGGTTGTCAAACGTCGCGACGCACTCGCGGCGCAGGCCATCAGCACGACCAAGCGGCAACTCGCTGATCAGACGCCGCTCGGTGGTCGTCACGGGAGCGACAACCAGGGTCAGCAACCCATCGATCGCGCTCTGACGCGTGAGGACCAGATACGGGCGCGGCTTGTCGTCGGGCAACTCACCCAGCCAGATGTCGCCCTGCGAGATCACAGCCACTCCGACCAGTCCTCATCATCGAGGTGGGCAAAGCTCTGGTGCCCGAGATGAGCGAGCTCGTCCTCGGTCTGGGGCATGCGGGTGTAGGCCTCGATGTACTGCTCGTCGATCTGCCGGCGGCGCTCGGCCTTGATCGCCGCCTCGATGGCGGACCGCATCGCCTCGGTGCGGCTTGAGTAGTTGCAGCGGACCACGAGCCAATCGAGGTCAGCCAACGTCTCTTGAGGCAATCGAATGGCGAGTTGAATTGACATGCAGGAACGATACCACACCGGTATGCAGACTGACTACCGCATCAGTCGGTGCACCGAGACGGCGTACTTGCCGCCTTCGTAAGGAGCGCGTTCCCAGGTGGCGAACCGCTCGGCCAGCTCCAGCCCGGCGGCGGCGCAGTAGCTGTCGTACTCGGGCAGGCTCAACGCCGCAGTGGCCGCCTGCAGCGAGAACCCGGCGATCAACAGGCCTCCCGGCTCCAGGTGGCCGGCCAGGTTGGCCACGATCGCACCGCGGTGATCGTTGCGGCAGAAGATCATCACGTTGCCGGGCATCGCGATCAACCCGAACGTGCGCCCCAACTGCATGTCGGTGAGGTCGGCGTGATGCCACGGGATCTGGGCGGCGTCGGCCCGTGCGTACGCGAGCAGATCGGCATCGAGATCGGTGCCCTCCACGTCGATCCCGCGGTGGTGCAGCTCGATGGCGACGCGCCCCATGCCACAGCCCGCGTCGAGCACGCTCGCCGGCGCGTAGCCCTCGATCAGGTCGGCCTCGCCGTGGCTGGCCGTACCCGAAGCCTCCATGCGCGCCCACCGTTCGTGGTACTCCTCGAGGTTCACTGTCTCACGCCAATGCGCCCAACGTGGGCTGACCGGGTCGTCACTCACAGCAGCTCCATCAGCGAGGCAACGAGGTCGAAGTCGGCGCCGACGTGGTCGTGGTGCGGGTCGAGCAGGATCGGGTGCAGGCCGGCGGCCCTGGCGCCGCCGATGTCCATCGTCACCGAGTCGCCGACGTACGCGATGCGACTGCGGTCGATGCCCTCGAAGTACGGCAGCGCGAAGTCGAAGATGCGCGGATCCGGCTTGGCGACGCCCACGACGTGGCTGTCGATGATGACCCGCACCGGTGTGTGCGGGCCCTCGCCAACCTGGCACACGCCGCTGCGCAACAACACGTCGGCGATCTGGCCGCTCGCGTTGCTGACCACGCCCATCGGCATGCCGGCCTCGTGCAGCCCTTGCAGCGCACGAACGCTCTCGGGGATCGGCCAGCGCCACGTGTGCGCGTTGCGGGTGTGCTCCAACACCATGGCAGCGAGCTCGATCTCGTGTTCGTCCACGCCAACCGCCTGCACGTAGGCCAGGTTGTAGTCGTGCCAGAAGCGCTCGCCCGAACCCGCCGCGCTCTTGGCCGCCATGCCCGCGTAATGGGCGCGGCGATGAGCCTCGACCGACGGATCGCCGCCGTGGTAGGCCAGCAGCGGCCCGAGCACGGTCGGGTCGGGAAGCAGAAAGATCCCGCCCGCGTCGAAAAGGATTGCGTCGAAATTCGGGAGCGCCACTCCCCCAACCTAACCTTGGGTTGTGCGCAGCCCCCGTGACTTCTTCAAGCCTCTCGCCGTTGGTGCTCCCGAGCCCGTTCGCGAGATCCCCTTCCACCCCAGCCGCGTGATCCACTTCTTCCCACCACAGAACGAGAAGCTCGTGGCAAAGCTGCCCGAGCTGGTACCGACGGTCGACATCCTGCTCGGCAACCTGGAGGACGCGATCCCGATGGCCGACAAGGAGGCCGCCCGCGCCGGGCTCGTCCGCGTCGGCCAGACCGTCGACTTCGGCAGCACCCAGTTCTGGACGCGCATCAACAGCCTCGATTCACCGTGGGCGCTCGACGACCTCACCACGCTGGTCACCGAGATCGGTGACAAGCTCGACGTGATCATGGTGCCGAAGGTGGAGGGCCCGGAGGACATCCACTACGTCGATCGCCTGCTCGCACAACTGGAGGCTCGCGCCGGGTTGACGAAGCCATTGCTCGTGCACGCAATCCTCGAGACCGCCCGCGGTGTTGCCAACATCGAGGAGATCTGCGCCGCCTCGCCGCGCATGCAGGGCCTCTCGCTCGGCCCGGCCGATCTGGCCGCGAACCGCCGGATGAAGACCACCCGCGTCGGCGGCGGCCACCCCGACTACCTCGTGCGCGCCGACCCCCCGATGGGCGCCGACGGCCCCGAGTACACTGTGGCACGCACGATCTACCAGCAGGATCTGTGGCACTACACGATCGCCCGCATGGTCGATGCCTGCGCGACGTTCGGCCTGCTGCCGTTCTACGGCCCGTTCGGCGACATCAAGGACACGGTCGCCTGCGAGGACCAGTTCCGTAACGCCTACCTGCTGGGTTGCGTGGGCGCCTGGAGCCTGCACCCTGTGCAGGTGGAGATCGCCAAGCGCGTGTTCAGTCCGCGGCCGGCCGATGTGCTGCAGGCGCAACGGGTGATCGATGCGATGGGCGACGGCACCGGAGCCATCATGCTCGACGGCAAGATGGAGGACGACGCCTCCGTCAAGCAGTGCAAGGTCGTCGTGTCACTGGCCCGCGAGCTGGCCGCCCGCGACCCGCAGCTGGCTGCCTCGTACGGATTCTGAAGGAGCCTCACATGACCGCCGACCTGCGCCCCCGCCGTTCCGTGCTGTACATGCCCGCCGCCAACGAGCGGGCGGTGGAGAAGGCGAAGACGATCGCCGCCGACGCAATCATCTTCGACCTCGAAGACGCAGTCGCCCCCGATGCAAAGGACGCGGCACGAGCGAACGCTGCCGTCGCCGCGTCGTCGGGCGAGTACGGGTCGCGTGAGCTGACCATCCGCTGCAACGGGCTCGACACCCAGTGGGGCGTCGACGACCTGATCGCGGCTGCGGGCTCCGGGGCTACCGCAGTGGTCATCCCGAAGGTGTCGTCGGTGGCGTATCTCGACGAGGTGTCCGGTCACCTCGACGCGGCGAACGCGCCGGCCGACATGAAGATCTGGGCGATGATCGAGACGCCGACGGCGATCCTCGATGTGCGCGCGATCGCGGCCCACTGGCGGGTCTCCGTGCTGGTGATGGGCACCAACGATCTCGCCCGCGAGGTTCGTTCGTCGCTGGGCGCCCCCGGCCGCCATCCACTGGTGCCGCACCTGGCCACCGCGCTGCTGGCGGCCCGTGAGGCCGGCGTCGTGATCCTCGATGGCGTGTTCAACGACGTGAAGGACCTCGATGCGTTCCGCGTTGAGTGCGTGCAGGGCTTCGAGATGGGCTTCGACGGCAAGACGCTGATCCACCCCGGCCAGGTCGACATCTGCAACGAGGTGTGGGCCCCTTCGGAAGCCGACGTGGAGAACGCTCGTGGCCTGATCGCCGCCTTCGACGAGGCCATCGCCGCCGGCAAGGGCGTCGTCACCTACAACGGTCGGATGATCGAGAACCTGCACGTCGCCAACGCCCAGCGGGTGCTGGCCGTCGCCGACGCCATCGCCGCCCTCAGCTGAGCAGTTCGCGCCAGCGGCGGCAGCCGCCGCTGCGTGGAGCGGCTGAGCGCCTGCGGGATCACCGCATAGGTGGCGCGGCCTGTTCGGTGTACTCGGCCAGCCCGTACCTGGTAGGCCAGCATGTCGGCGATGATCTTGTGCATCGGCTTGGTCGTTGTCCAGGTGGTGACACCAGCGGCGCGCAAGGCGTCAACAACCTCGGTGACGGTGACCGGACGCCGGGCTTCGAGCAGGATGGCGAACATCGCCCGCCGCAAGATGAGGCCCGAGATCGGCTGCAGTTCCATCACTTCTACTGGGTACGGCGAGACCGCCGAAGGGGAAGACCAGGCGCCAGCGCCAGCCGGCTCACCTTTCCCTCAGTTCTCGTCTTTCAGACTTCGCACGCGTCAAGGGTCGCCCGCAGCGCGAGGACGACCCTCGTCGGATCACCGTCGGGTGACGCGCGCTGACGAGCAGCACGGTCGCTGCACCGAAGTCTGAATGAGGGGAACCGCGGCAACGTGGGCCGGCGGTTGCGGACCAAGCGCCGCCTGGCCCCCGCCGGCAGCCGACTACAGGCTGGTGCGGAACAGATCCGTCGTCCGGGCCCACGCGTCCGCGGACGCGTCGGCCGAGTAGACCTCCGGGCGGGCGTCGTTGAAGAAGGCGTGGTGAGTGCCGGCGTGGATGTGCATCGTCGCGTCCTTGCCCAGCGAACGCAGCTGCGCTTCCAGCGCGCGAGTCGCCTCGGGGCCGGCGAAGTCGTCGTGCTCGGCGTATTCGCCGACCACCTTGGCCGAGATCGCTGCCCAGTCGGGCTGGGCGCTCGCCCACGGGATCACGCCGTAGTACGGGGCGGCGGCGGCGACCGCGTCGGGCCGCTGGGAGGCCACCACCAAGGCGAGTCCGCCACCCATGCAATAGCCGACGACACCGACCTTCGACTGACCCGACCGCTCCTGCAACAGCGTGATCGCGCCGCTGAGGTCCTTGCCGGCCTGCTCCAGGTTCAGCGCCATCATCAGCTTGCCGGCGCCGTCGGACTCGGTGGACGACTCGCCGTGGTACAGGTCCGGCGCGAGCGCAGTGAAGCCTGCCTCAGCGAAACGGTCCACCACGTCCTTGATGTGCGGCACCAGGCCCCACCACTCCTGAATCACCAGCACTCCTGGGCCGCTGCCCGCGATGTAACCGTCGCAGGTGTGCCCATTGCTCTTGAACGTGACCATCTCACCCATGGGGCGGACTCTACTCCCAGCAGCGTTCAGGGCCGGATCGCGTTCAGCGCGGCCATCGCCGAGCCACGGGCACCCGCCATGTCGAGATCGGGCACGACGAGGAACTCGGCGACCGCGCGCTGCTCCTCGCGCAACTGTGTGTGCTGCGAGACACGCTCGAGGAACCAATCACGGAAGTGCGGCTCGGCTTCGACCACGCCCCCACCGACGAAGTACGCGTCGGGGTCCGTGAAGTTGGCGGCGATGGTGAACATGCAACCGATCGCCGCCGCCTGCTGTTCGAAGATCTTCAGCGCCATCTCGTCGCCTCGCTGTGCGTAGCCGCGCACCGCTTTGGCCGCATCGTTGATCGGCTGCCCAACCAGCGGATGAGCCGGGTATTGCGTCAGCCAGTACGGCAGCAGGTTGTTCATGATGCCGCTCAACGAGGCAACGCTCTCCAGGTCCGCGTCGAACCCACAGTTGCAGTGCGGCAGCGGCTGGCCGGGCTGCAGGAACCCACCCATCGGGATGTGTACATGACCCAGCTCGCCTGCCATTCCCGTCACGCCGCGCACGATGCGACCACCTTCGATGACACCGCCTCCCAGACCGGTACCGACGATGGCCGAGATCGACGACCGGTGGGCTGCATCGATGCCGAAGTGCTCCTGGTGCGCGAACAGGGCGGCCGCATTGCCGTCGTTGTTGTAGATAACCGGTAGGTGCATTGCTGCCTCGACCGCTGAGCGCACGTTGAACCCCCACCACTCGCGCTGTGCAAAGTTGGTGGCACCGCGCTGGGAGATGACGCCCTCGGCGCTGGCCGGGCCGGGCGTGTCGAGACCGATCGCCCGCACGTCGCCGAACTCGAGGCCTGACGCAGAAAGTACGGCGACGACGACTGCCCGAATGGCCTCGATCGCCGCATCCGGCCCTTCCTGCACCCGGCTGGGAACCTCGATCATCCGATCGATCAGGAACTCACCGAGGTCGTTGAGCACGGTGGCGTTCGTCTTCGTACCACCCACGTCGATACCCAGCACAACGCTCACCGGCACAGTCATGCGCTGGAGACTACCCAACCCCACCCACCATGAACTTTGTGCGGGAACAAACTGCGGTCTGTACGGCGCGTGATGTGACAACTAGAGTGCTACCCATGACCGCGCTCGACACGCACCCCGCCGATGCCTTTGCCAACGACCGCAAGCACGTGTTTCACTCGTGGAGCGCGCAGGGCGCACTCAACCCGGCAGTGGTCACCCGCGCCGAGGGCAGCCAGTTCTGGGTCGAAGACGGCACGAAGTACCTCGACTTCTCCAGCCAGCTGGTGAACGTCAACATCGGGCATCAGCACCCAAAGCTCGTCGCGGCGATCAAGGCGTACGCCGACAAGCTGTGCACGATCGCCCCGTTCCACGCCAACGACGCCCGCAGCGAGGCCGCTCGTCTGATCGTCGAGGCCGCCGGCCAGGGCATCGCCAACAGCACTCTCGAGATGGTGTTCTTCACCAACGGCGGCGCCGAGGCGACGGAGAACGCGGTGCGCATGGCGCGTCTGCACACCGGCCGCCACAAGGTGCTCAACCACTACCGCAGCTACCACGGCGGCACCAATGGCGCGATCACTCTCACCGGCGATCCGCGTCGCTGGCCCAGTGAGCCGGGTATGCCGGGCGTGGTGAAGTTCTGGGGGCCCTACGCCTACCGCAGCGCGTTCCACAGCGCCGACGAGGTGGAGGAAGGTCAGCGAGCGCTGCAGCACCTCGACGATGTCCTGATGGTCGAGGGCAGCCACACCGTTGCGGCGATCATCATCGAGACCGTCGTTGGCACCAACGGCATCCTCGTGCCGCCGCCCGGCTACCTCGAGGGCATCCGCGAGCGATGCGACCGACACGGCATCGTGATGATCTGCGACGAAGTGATGTCGGGGTTCGGCCGCTGCGGCGAGTGGTTCGCCTTCCAGAAGTGGGGCGTGCAGCCCGATCTGGTGTGCTTCGCGAAGGGCGTCAACTCCGGCTACCTGCCCCTGGGCGGTGTGGTCATCAGCCGGCACATCGCCGACACGTTCAAGGACAAGGCGTTCCCCGGCGGTCTCACCTACAGCGGCCACCCGCTGGCGTGCGCCTCGGCCGTCGCCTCGATCAACATCTTCAAGGAGGAGGGCATCATCGAGCATGCCCGTTCCCTCGGCGCCGACGTCGTCGCCCCGGGCCTGGAGAAGCTGCAGGCCAATCACCCCAGCATCGGCGAGGTCCGCGGCCTCGGCGTGTTCTGGGCACTCGACCTGGTCAAGGATCGCACCACGCGCGAGGCACTCGTGCCGTACAACGCGTCCGGCGCCGACGCAAAGCCGATGCTCGATCTGGCCGCAGCGTGCAAGGCGAAGGGTCTGTGGCCGTTCACACACTTCAACCGGCTGCACGTCTGCCCGCCGTGCAACACCCCCGCGGGTCAGGTGGAGGAAGGCCTGGCCATCCTCGACGAAGTGCTCACAGTCGCCGACCAGCACTACACCGGCTGAGCTGTCAGCTCCGTAGTCAAACTGTCGCGCACCCTGCTGTCACGCTCGACCGATGGGACGCAACAGCCAACAACGCCGAGTGCGCACACAGCGCGACCATGCGCGCTACCGAACGTCCGTCGAGCCGACGCTCGATGAGCTGCTCGCTCTCGCCTTCCGTCTCGCCCATGGGCAGGAGGCCGACAAGCTGCTGTTCGGCCGCATCATGACGCGGGTGCACGATCTCGAGGCCGAGGCCGACCCGCTCGATCGGCCGTCCACTCGCATACAGCAGATGCTCTCGGCGCTCACCGGCTCGGCCCTCGACGGCGGCTGGCAGCCGGCCGATCTCGCCCATGTCGTGCGTCGCGAGTGGACGGTACGCGCCGGCCGGCTGATCATCGCGTTCATCGCCGAGCACTCCCGCCGCAACGATGCACCCACCCGGGCCCCGCACGAATGGCTGGCACAGTTGGCCGAGCTCGGCGCGTACGACGCCACGCGGGCGCTGGTCGTGGGCGGCCGCGGCGACCTGCTCGCTGCCTGGGCACGAACCGAGAAACTTCATCCCGAGGAAGCGCTGACGGTGGCCGTACAGGTGCTCGCGCAGGTGCGCCGGCTGCCATCGCTGCCGATCATGATCGCCCCTCCGGCGAAGTGGGGCGCCACCAACATCGGCCTTGCCTCGATGCCTCGCTCGGCCGACGGCCTCGACACGAAGGCACTGAAGCTGATCCGCGCGCTGCTCGCCAAGGCGGAGGCAACCACCTTCGAGGCCGAGGCCGATTCGTTCACCGCCAAAGCGCAGGAGCTGATGACACGCCACTCGATCGACGCCGCGGTACTGGCCGCTTCGGGGGTCGGCGGCGACCTCGTCGCCGGCGTCGAGTCGCGTCGGGTCCACATCGACAATCCCTATGCGGAGGAGAAGGCGACGCTGCTCTCGGCGATCGCCTCCGTGAATGGAGCGAAGTGCATCTGGGTGCCGTACGCCGGCTTCTCCACCGTGATGGGCTTCCCCGTCGATCTCCAGCTCACCGACCTGCTGTTCACATCGTTGTTGCTGCAGGCAACCCGCGCGTCGGCCGCAGCGACTGCACGCGACCGCCAGCTCAGCACACCATCGTTCCGTCGCGCGTTCCTCGTCGCGTTTGCCGACCGGATCGCCGAACGCCTGGAGGCTGCCCGCAGGCACGTCGCCGCCGAGGCCGCGCATGAGTACGGCTCGTCACTCGCACCCGTGCTGGCCAGCCGCGAGGCTGCTGTGGAGACGGCGTACGAGCAGGCCTTCCCGAATGCCACCACGATGCGCAGCCGCGGCCTCAACGCGGCCGGCTGGTATGCAGGCAGAGCCGCAGCCGATGCCGCTGACATCGGCGCCGCCGTTGCCATCACCGGCGGTCGGTGATGGCAGTGCTCGCTCCGGTTTCGTTCAGCCGGCCGACCCTGCGGTGGCCGGTCCGATCGTCGCCGCAATCTCGGTGACGCTGTCGGCGGGGAAACCACCGCAACGGGCATGCTCACGGATCGTGTCCGCGTCGGGAGCATCGTGCACGCAGTAGATTTTGTCGCCGGCGACGTAGCTGGTCACCCAGGTGTACGGCACCCCCAGGTCGGCCACGACCTGGTTGGACTTCGCTGAGATGTCGGCAAGCTCCTGCTGGCTGAGGGTGGCGGCACCGGGGATGTTGCGCTCGATAATGAACAGTGGCATGTCTGTGCTCCTTGTCGGTGGTGGTGGTGACGTAGACAGTAGACCATCGGCGGTGACGCAGCGGCCGGTCGCCTCCGCAGAGCGACGGCACTGCGGAGAGCGACGACACTGCGGGTTCATCGACTGCACTCCCCGGGCTGCAACACTGGTCATGTGACCGACGACAACAGCCACCTGCCTCGCTCCGCCCCGAATGATGCCACCGCACACACACGGGCGATCACCTCGCAACCGATACCCGGTTTCGACCCGGCCGACTTCGATCGGGCGCAACGCGGCCTGATCGCGCAGCACCCGACCGGCATCATCGAGGGCGACTTCGGGCCGGCGTGGAACATCAACAAGTACGACTTCATCCAGCGCGGCAGCCCTAACCCCGACACGGTGCACCCCAGCCTGTGGCGCCAGGCGCAGCTGAACAACATCCACGGCCTGTTCGAGGTTGCGCCCGGCGTGTGGCAGGCCCGCAGCTACGACATCTCCAACATCACGTTCATCGCCGGCGCAACCGGCTGGGTGATCATCGATCCGCTCACCAGCACCGCCACCGCTCGCGCCTGCTTGGCGCTGGCCAACGAACACCTCGGTGAGCGGCCGGTCACCGCGGTGATCTACACCCACAGCCATCTCGACCACTTCGGTGGCGTGCTCGGCGTCACCACCCAGGCCGACGTGGATGCCGGCCGCTGCCGCATCATCGCCCCGGAGCACTTCATGCGCGAGGCCGTTGCGGAGAACCTGCTCGCCGGCCACGCGATGAACCGGCGCGCGTTGTACCAGTTCGGTCCGTTGCTGCCCGCCGGCCCCAAAGGCCACGTCGACTGTGGCCTCGGCAAGGGCACGCCGCTGAGCCTGCCCGGCCTGATCGCCCCCACCGAGGACATCACCTACACCGGCGAGGAGCTGGTCGTCGACGGCATCCGCATCATCTTCCAGCTCACCCCCGAGACCGAAGCGCCTGCGGAGATGAACTTCTTCTTCCCCGATCACGGTTGGCTGTGCATGGCGGAGAACTGCTCGCACAACATGCACAACCTGATCCCGATCCGCGGCGCGCAGTGCCGCGACTCGCTGGCGTGGAGCACCTACATCGACGACGCGATCGAACTGTTCGGCGACGGCACCGAGATCATGTTCGCCTCGCACCACTGGCCGCGTTGGGGCAACGCCGACGTGCGCGAGTTCCTCTGCCGCCAACGCGACCTGTACCGCTGGATCCACGACGAGACGCTGCGCCTGGCCAACCACGGTCTGGTCGCCACCGAGATCGCGGAGATGCTCAAGCCGGCCTCGGAGCACTACGAGGAGAGCCACACGATCGGGTACTACGGCAGCCTGATCCACAACGTGAAGGCCGTGTACCAACGCTACCTCAGCTGGTACGACGGCAACCCGTGCCACCTGCACCCGCACCCTCCGGTCGAGGCGGGTAAGCGGTACGTGGCTCTCGCCGGCGGCGCAGACGCGCTGCTGGCGACGGCCCGCGCGGCCTACGACGCCGGCGACTACCGATGGGTCACCGAGCTGGTCAATCACCTGGTGTTCGCCGAGCCCACCAACACTGCGGCCCGCGAACTGCAGGCCAGCGCGCTGGAGCAACTCGGCTACCAGAGCGAGTCGGCGACCTTCCGCAATGCGTACCTGATGGGCGCCCAAGAGCTGCGCCACGGTGGCCCGCCGCAACGCACCGCTGCCAACCGCGGGCTCGTGCGAGCGCTACCGATCGACCAGTTGCTGGCGTTGGTGGCGATGCGGTTGAAGGCCGACGAAGTGGGTGGCATCCGCCAGGAGATCAACCTGGTGTTCACGGATCTCGACGAGCGCTGGCTGCTCGGCCTGTCGAACCGCGCCCTGCACTACCGCGCCCAACGCCAGAGCGCCGACGCGGCGCTGACGGTCACCACGACGCGCGAAACGTTCTCGCAGATCGTCGCCGGCGAAACGACGATCGACGAAGCGTCCGCCGCAGGTGCGATCGCGCACGAGGGCGACCTCGCCGCCCTGCACACGATCATCGATCACCTGGACACCTTCCTCGGCGGCTTCGCGATCATCGAGCCCTAGCAGCGCGCGACCGGGCGCAGCCATCCAGCTAGGTGCCCCGTGATTTGGCGCCCCTTACCACCCAAGGGTGCGGTAAGGGGCCAAAAAGGTGGCGGATTCCCACCCTTGGGCGGCAGAAGGTGCCACTTCACTAGCGCCGCGGGGGACTACGCCCAGTAGGGCGTGGAACTCACGGTCAGCCGCCCACGTGCCAGGTGCCGGTACTGCGCAGAAGGGCCGCGAGATCACCCGGTCCCTTGCGCTCGCTGGCGGCCGCCACCTGCGCGCCCACCATCTGGCCGTAGTCCCCCCGCTGCACATCGCGGAACACCCCGAACGGGGTGGCCGAGTGATCGTCGTGTGAGAGGCGGGCCAACGCGAACGCGAGCCCCGGGTCTTCGCGTTGTGCGTCGTGGACCAGCAGTGCTTCCTCGCCGACGTCGGCAACCTCGACGATGCGCAGCTGCCCGTCGGCGCCCATTGCCACACCTTTATGTCCATCGACCCCGAAGCGGATCGGCTGACCATGCTTGAGGTCGATCATCATCTCATCGCGGGCATGCCGGCTGGTGACGTCGTCGAACGCGCCGTCGTTGAACACGTTGCAGTTCTGGAAGATCTCCACGAAAGAGGCCCCGCGGTGGGCATGGGCGGCCCGGAACACCTCGATCATGTGCTTGCGATCGAGGTCGTGCGTTCGGGCGACGAACGAGGCCTCCGCGCCGAGCGCCACCGACAACGGGTTGAACGGATGGTCGATCGAGCCGAACGGCGTGCTCTTGGTGACCTTGCCGGTCTCCGACGTCGGCGAGTACTGGCCCTTGGTGAGACCGTAGATGCGGTTGTTGAACAACAGGATCGTCAGGTTCACGTTGCGGCGCAGCGCGTGGATGAGGTGGTTGCCACCGATCGACAGCGAGTCGCCGTCGCCAGTGATCACCCACACATCGAGATCGGGGCGTGCAACTGCGACACCGGTGGCGATCGCCGGCGCGCGACCGTGGATGCTGTGCATGCCATAGGTGTTCATGTAGTACGGGAAGCGGCTGCTGCAGCCGATGCCACTGATGAACACTGTGTTCTCCGGCGCGATGCCGAGGTCGGGCATCAGTGTCTGCACAGCGTGCATGATGCCGTAGTCGCCACAGCCGGGGCACCAGCGCACCTCCTGGTCGCTGACCCAGTCCTTCTTGGTGGTCAGCGGGACGATGGTGTCGCTCATGACAGTGCCTCCATGACGGCAGCTTCGAGTTCGGCGGAGGTGAAGGGCAGGCCCTGCACCTTGGTGATCGGCTTGGCGTCGACGAGGAACTCGGCACGCACCATTCGGCACAACTGCCCCATGTTCAGCTCGGGGACCAGCACCGTCTTGAACGTTCGCAACAGCTCGCCGAGGTTGGGTGGCAACGGGTTGAGGTGGGTGATGTGGATCCAGGCCAGCTTCGTGCCCGCACGGCGAGTGCGTTGCACGCAGGCGTCGATCGCCGCCCAGGTGGAGCCCCACCCGAGCAGACACACCTCCGCGTCGGCATCGCCGACGACGGTGGCCGGTGGGATGTCGGCCGCGATCCCCGCCACCTTCGCAGCGCGTAGGTGCACCATCTTGCTGTGGTTGGCCGGCGAGTAGTCGATGTTGCCGGTGCCGTCCTCCTTCTCGATGCCACCAACCCGGTGCATCAGCCCGGGCGTACCCGGGATGGCCCACGGGCGGGCAAGCGTCTCGGGGTCGCGCCGGTACGGCCAGTAGTCGGCGGTGCCGTCGTCGGCGACGTGGTTCATCTCGGTCTGGAACGGCACCGAGATGTCGGGCAACGTGGCGACGTCGGGCAGCAGCCATGGTGCGCTGCCGTTGGCGAGATAGCCGTCGCTGAGCAGGATCACCGGCGTGCGGTACTTCAGCGCGATGCGCGCCGCTTCGATGGCTGCATCGAAGCAGTGCACCGGGCTGTACGCGGCGACGATCGGTAATGGCGCTTCGCCGTGGCGGCCGTACATCGCGATGTTCAGGTCCGCGGCCTCGGTCTTGGTCGGCAGGCCGGTGGACGGCCCGCCGCGCTGGATGTCGACGATCAGTAGTGGCAGCTCCAGTGAGATGCCCAGGCTGATGGTCTCGCTCTTCAGCGCCAGCCCGGGCCCGCTGGTGGTGGTGATCCCGAGGTGCCCGGAGAACGCAGCCCCGAGGGCCATGCCGATGGCCGCGATCTCATCCTCTGCTTGCACCGTGCGTACGCCGAAGTGCTTGTGCTTGGAGAGCTCGTGCAAGATGTCGCTGGCCGGCGTGATCGGGTAGCTGCCGAGGAATAGCGGCAGCTTGGCGAGCTGCCCTGCGGCCACCAGACCCCACGCCAGCGCCACGTTGCCGGTGATGTTGGTGTACTCGCCTGCAGGCAGTCGAGCGGGGGGCACAGCGTACGGGTGATCGAACAACTCGCTGGTCTCGCCGTAGTTGTAACCAGCCCGGAAGGCCGCCAGGTTGCTCTCCTTGACGAGGTCCTTGAAGCGACCTTCGATCCACTCGATGGTGGGTTGGGTGGGCCGCGAGTAGAGCCAGCTGATCACACCCAACGCGAAGAAGTTCTTCGAACGCTCGGAGTCCCGTGCTTTGACGCCCAACGATTCGGTCGCCTTCTGCGTCAGCGAGGTCATCGGGATCTCGACCAGGCGGTAGCTGGACAGGAAGTCGTCATGCAACGGGTTGTGGTCGTAGCCGGCCTTGTCCAGGTCGCGAGTCTCGAAGGAGTCGCTGTTCACGATCAGCAGCCCGTTCTGCTCGAGCCGGTGCAGGTCGGCCTTCAATGCCGCCGGGTTCATCGCGACCAGCACGTTGGGGGAATCACCAGGCGTCGTGATCACGTGATCCGAGATGTGGACCTGGAAGCTCGACACGCCGTTGACCGTGCCCGCTGGGGCGCGGATCTCGGCCGGGTAATCCGGGAAGGTCGATAGGTCGTTGCCGAACAGCGCACTTGCCGACGTGAAACGATCGCCCGTCAGCTGCATCCCGTCCCCGGAATCGCCGGCAAACCGGACGACGACATGGGAGATCTGCTCAGGGTGCCGGTCGTGTCGATCCGACACGGAATCGCTGGGCGTCACGGTGTCCGTCATGGGCCACCTCCTGGTGTGAGGACCGGCCTCATTGCCCGTCCGCAATTCGCAACCTAGCGCGCGGGCCGCAGTGTGAGAGCGACTCCAGCCAGCGCAACCGCAAGGCCGGCGAGCGCGAGGACGCCCAGGCGCTCGCCGAAGAGGATCGCTCCCTCGATCGCGCTGAGGGCGGGCGTGAGGAAGAACAGGCTGCTGACCTTCGCCGCGGCCTCGCGCTGGAGCAGCCACAACATGATCAACACTGCGGCGATCGACAGGACGATCACGGCCCAGGCGAGCGAGAAGGCGGAGCGGGCCGTCACCGTGAAGCCCTCACCGTCATGCAGCAGCGCGGCAACTCCGACCACCACCCCGGCAGTGCAGTACTGGGCGACGGTTCCCCACAGCAGCGGCGTCGAGTGGCCATGCCGGCGTTGGATCAACGTCCCGGTACTCATGCCGATGACACTCACACCTGCAGCAATGAGCGCCCCGGCCGACAGCCCGACCGACTTCGCCAACAGGCGGTCGACGACCACGACGATGACACCGGTGAAGCCGAGGGTGACACCGAGCCACTGTGCGCGCCGCAGTCGTTCACCCAGCAGGCTCCGGCCGGCCACGGCGGTGATGACCGGGTGCAGGCCGGCGATCAACGCCCCGATGCCCGCCGGCATGCCCCAGCTGATGGCAAGGAACACGCCTCCGAGGTAGACCGCATGAAGGCCGACGCTGGCCACACCAGAGGCGGCAACCTGCCGGCGCGTGGGGCGCTCCATACCCGTCGCTGCCGCGATGATGGCCAGCACGGCGGCTGCGATCGCGAACCGGATCGTGAGGAACGTCAGCGGCCCCGCGTCCTCAGTGCCGTAGCGGGCGCCGACGAACCCGGTGCTCCACAGCACCACGAACAGCCACGGTGCCGCAGCAACCAGGGGCGAACCCGCACCGGAGGCGCGAACGCGAGAAGGGGGGGGGGGCCGCGCGGGCCCCCCC
>JAYSPV010000061.1:0-21333 GCA_043721915.1 Ilumatobacteraceae bacterium
CCCCACGCTCGCGCAGACCGGGCTACAGCTCCAGGCGGGCGATCCAGAGGCCGGGGGCCTCGAGCTCGGCTGGTGTGGGCAGCGGTTGCGGCTTCGCGAACAGCTCGGTGAGGCGGCCCTCGCCGACGCGGTCCACCACGCCAGCGGTGAAGGTCTTGCCGCGCTGCACCTGATCCTGCGTCAGCTGCAGGCCGAGCAGACGCTCGACGAACAGGTCGTCGGGCGATGTCTCCAGCCGGCGGCGACGGACGGCCTCGGCAATGCGTAGCGCGTCGCCGCCGATCACGCGAGCGGCCACCGCATCGACGAGGTAGTCGACAGAGCCGACGATCGCGGCGACTGCGGCGTCGAGGGTGGGGGCCATCGCGGCCTGTTCGGGTGACTGGACTGCACCGAGCAGGAGGGCAGGATCCGAGAGCAGGCGCTGCATCGCTGCCATCGGGTCGTTGACGTCGTCCATCTCCAGTGACGACAGCTTCTCCGCAACAGCGGACGGGTCCGGGCGGAACGCACCGACGTGCTGGCGTACGAGTGCCGTGTACTGCGCTCGCAGTGCGGCGATGGAGAACAGGGTGTGGCCGATCATCTCCTGCGCGAGGACCCACAACCGCATCTCGTCGACCGGCAGGCTCCATTCGTCGGCGAACTCGTCGATGGTCGCCGGCACCACCAGCAGCGCGTGGTCGCTGCGCGGGATCGGTAGGTCGTACTGGCCGAAGGTGCGGCCGGCCATTCGACCCACCATCGAGCCGACAGCCATGCCCATCATCGAGGGCGCCATCATCGAACTGAGGTTGGCCATCATCGCCATCATCGGATCGGTGTCGGCGAGGGCCTCGACCTCGCCTGCCGCGGGCCGGCGGCCGAGCGACGTGGCCAGCTCGGTGAACAGCGGACGGTAGGCCTCGAGGGTGCGCTGGGACCAGATGCCTTTCGTGACCGGGGTGATCTCGGGGAAGGTGGTGTCCGTCGCCGTGAGGTCGCGCACGTGCATCTCGATGATGCGTGCTAGATCGGTGAGAGCGATCCGCACGGCCGGCTCGACGTTCGGCTCACTCGCACCACCGGTTGCCGCGATGCCGGCGAACTGACGGGCGGCATCCCAGTTGAGGGGGCCCTGTCCGGCGAGCATCTTCGCCAGATCGCCGAACATGGGTAGGTTGGCGAACGGGTTGTCGCCGAAGCCCGGTCCGCTGGGGTCGTCTGCCATGCGCGCAGCCTACGGCCTTCTCCGCAGCGTCGAACCTGTAACGTCATCCACGATGGTCCCCGTCGCTGCCGACCCCACAGGCACCACCGTCACTGCTGCCACACCGGTGTGGGTGAGTGATGGCACCGGTGGCTTGGGAGCGCGTGTGCTGCGACTGCTGGCGGCGAGCGCTGTCGCCACTGCAGCCGGCGCTGCGGAGTGCGATGTGCTCGTGTGGCTTGCGGCCACCGACGCAGATGCCCGCGCCGTTCGCAGGGAAAGTGCGCTCGAGGGCCTTGGTGCGGCGTTGCACGACCACCCTCACGTGTCACACGTCGTGCTCGTGTCGTCGGCGATGGTGTACGGGGCATGGGCCAACAATCCGGTGCCGCTCACCGAAGATGCGCTGCTCCGTCCCGATGTGGGGTTCCCGTTCGCGCGTCAGTTGGGCGCGGCCGAGCAGTTGGTCGACGAGTGGCGGCTGGACCGCGCCGGTCGAACGGTCACGGTGCTGCGCCCAGCGGTGGCGATGGCTGCCGACGGCACCAGTCGCCTCGCGAGCGCGCTCGCCGCGGGCATGGGCCAGCGAGCGGCGGAGGCCGACCCGCCTGCGCAGTTCCTCCACCTCGACGATCTGGCGAGTGCAGTGATGTTGGCGGTCGAGCAGCGCCTCGACGGTGTCTACAACGTCGCTCCCGACGGCTGGATCCCTGGTGAGCGGGTGCGCGCACTCGCCGGCGCGGTGCCACGCGTGAAGCTGCCGGACCGTGTGAACGAAGTCGTCACCAACCTGCGATGGCGGTTCCAACGCGGTCCGATCCCGCCTGGGTTGCGCAGCTACACCCGCTGGCCGTGGCTGGTCGCCAATGACCGGTTGAAGGCGGCCGGCTGGCGCCCGAGCGTCACCAACGAGCAGGCGTACGTCGAGGGCACCGAAGCGAAGTGGTGGACGATGGTCTCACCGAAGCGTCGTCAGGAACTTGCGCTCGGCGGACTTGGCGTCGGCATCGTCGTTGTCACCTTGCTGGTGGTGCGTGCAGTCCGCCACGCACGAGCCCGCCGGCGATAGCCGCGCCGGTCAGAGGGTCTTTCGCGGTGCTCCGAGAGTGATCGAGAGCGTGGCGAGACCGCCGTCGAGTCGTTGCACGGAGAGCAGCACCACGTCGCCGACCTCGTGGCCGCTCAGCACCGACGCCAAGACGGAGGTGGCGGTGATCGCGGTGCCATCGATGCTGAGGAGGATGTCGCCGACGGAGATCCCTGCGTCGGCGGCCGGCCCTGCGGGATCCACGGCGCCGACGGTGACGTCACCAGCCGGATCGTCGTTGAGAATGACGCCCAACCAGACCTTGCTGCTGGCGGTATGGGCTGCGATCGCCTGTTGCAGCTCGTCGAGGTTGGCGAGAGGGACCAGCTTCTCCTCATTGTTGGCGTCGTGAGTACACAGCGCGACGAGTTCGCCGCGCTGGTTGACCACCGGCGTCCCCTCGGCATGCGGCGTGTCGGACCACGTCGCATTGATGGTGAGCCCCTCGTCGACAGTCACGGTGTTGGGGCGGTCGCCCATGAACGTGAGTTCATCGCCCGGCACGATCGAGGTGCCGACCGTGAACGATGCAGCCCCGGACACCGTCTCGGGGGCGAGCACTGCGAGACCGCTGCGAGTGTCGACGAACAGCACCCGGGCGGTCGCTGACGTGCCGTCGGGCAGCATCAGGTCGACGGTCAGGTCGGCCGAGACGGCGTTGGCGGTGGTGATCACCAGGCTGCCGCCGTTGACCGCGACCGCAATGGCCCCGGTGGTGGACTCGTCGGTCTTGACGACCGAGTAGGTGGCCATCGGTCGCGGGGGCAAGACCGCCGACGCAACGGTGGCAGTCAACGTCGCGTCGGGCCGAGTGCCGCCGATCGCCTCGACGTGTGTGGATGTGGTGGTGGCCGGGTTGGCGGGCGACGAGGATGCCGCCGAGCCGGCGAGCAGGTCGGCGCCGAACCCTGCGGTGGTTCGAGTGGCCAGCGTGGAGCGTACGGAGCTGCCAGCGCTACGGCCGGCCTGCGTCGGCAACATGGTCCAGAGCACGGCGATGGCGAGCATGCCGCCGATTGCGCCGGTGGCTGCGGTGAGGCCTCGCCCGATGGTGAGCGCCGGTTCGGTGCCGTGCCACTGCTGTTGCCCGAACTCGCTGGGATGGCGCCACTGCCGTTCGTGCGCGGGGAGCGGCGCAAGTGGGTCCTGCTCATCGTTGTTCCACTCGCTGGGGCTCACGAAGAGGTGAGGTTAGTGACCATCGCGCCACGAGTGGGATCGCGCGGCGCCGCGGTGAGAACGACCCCCGGTGGCTGGGCACGCGAACACGGCTACTATGCCCGGTTGTGCAATCCCCGCAGAACGGCAACTCGTGGTTGGGCCTCACCGACCAGGCGCTGCCTGTCGGCGAGGTCTACGAATGGTGCCTCCAGCCGCAGTGCGGGGCTGTCGTGCTGTTCAGCGGCACCGTACGCGATCACGCGGTTGATGAGTCGGGCACCATGCGGCCCGATGTGAGCCATCTCACCTACGAGGCGTACGACAGCCAGGTCGTGCCGGCGTTCGAAGCGATCGAAGCAGAGCTGCGGCGGCGTTGGCCCGCCACGGGCCGCGTTGCGCTCCTGCATCGCACCGGTCGGCTGACGCTGACGGAGAGCTCGGTCATCGCCGCCATCAGTGCGCCGCACCGGCCCGAGGCCTTCGAGGCCGCCCGGTACGCAATCGACGCGCTGAAGGCCAGCGCACCCATCTGGAAGCACGAAGTGTGGGCCGATGGTGCCGATTGGGGCACCGGCGCTCACGATGTGGTGAACCCGCAGGCCGTGCCCACAGCCGGCGGCGCCGCAGCCGAGAGCGTGTCGGCATGATCGGGGTGATCATCGGGGTGGCAGTCTTCGTCGTGGTGGTGCTGTTGGTGGTGCTGCTGTCTCGAAACGGCCCCCGCCATGAGCCCGGTGTCGTCAGCTTCCGCAAGCACATCGACGCGCTCTCGCCCGAGGCGCGCCGCGAAGTGATGGATCGCGTGCGACCACGCGACGACGACGGATCGGGGCGCTGACAGGTGGCCCGCGACCTCGCGATCGATCTCGGCACCGCCAACACGTTGGTCTACATGAAGGGCAAGGGCATCGTCCTCAACGAGCCCTCCGTGATCGCGCTCAACCGGCAGACCGGTGAAGTGCTGGCCACCGGCCGCGAGGCATGGCAGATGATCGGACGCACGCCCGGCTACATCGTGGCGGTGCGCCCGCTGCGTGGCGGCGCGATCACCGACTTCGAGATCACCGAGCGAATGATCCGGCTGCTCTTGCAGCGCGTCGGCGTCAGCCGCTTCACCCGCCCGAAGGTCGTCATCTGTGTGCCGTCGGCGATCACCGAAGTGGAACGACGCGCGGTCACCGATGCAGCGCGCCGTGCCGGCGCCGCCGATGCCCAGCTCATCGAGCAGCCGATGGCGGCCGCGATCGGCGCCGACCTGCCGATCGACGAACCGATCGGCAACATGGTGATCGACATCGGCGGTGGTACCAGCGAGACCGCCGTGATCAGTCTCGGTGGCATCGTTGCGTTGGAGGCCGTGCGCGTCGGCAGTTTCGATCTCGATGCGGCGATCCAGGCGTACGTGCGGCGCGAGCATGGCATCGCGATCGGCGAGCGGACCGCAGAAGAAGTGAAGGTGGCCATCGGTTCCGCCTCCGTAACCGAGGACGAGAGCCAGGCCGAGGTACGTGGCCGCGACCTGATGACCGGCCTCCCCAAGACCGTCGTGCTGACGCCCGAGGAAATCCGGTTCGCGATCGACGACGTGCTCAGCAGCATCATCGCCTCCGTCGTGCGCTGTCTCGCCAAAGCCCCGCCCGAGCTGGCGCAGGACTTCTTGGTCCGCGGCATGCACCTCGTCGGTGGTGGCGGTCTGTTGCGTGGCCTGGCGCAACGCATCGAGAAGGAAACGCAGGTTCCTGTGCGCATGTCCACCATGCCGCTGGAGGCCGTCGTGATGGGTGCCGGTCACTGCATCGAGCACTACGACGCGCTCAAGGGCATGTTCATGGGCGCCCGCCGCTAGAAGGCAAGTGGTCGCCCGATGGCAGGTTGCCCGGCCGCCGATGTTCTGGTCGTACTGGAACGACGCTGGTTGTCAATCAGCGCCGACCAGCACGCCAGCGCGACGAGCGCTGTACAGTCCGGCGACCGGGCGCGTGTGCGTGCACCGGCGAGACGAGGGTGGGAATGCGGTCGTTGATCGACAAGGGGCACGTGCTCGATGCGGGTCTCGGTGCCATTCGCCAGCAGTATCAGGTGCCCACCTCGTTCCCGCCGGAGGTGCGGGCGGCCAGCGAGGCGGCCGCGGAACGGGTGCCGACGGCCCATGTCGATCGAACCGACTGGCCGTTCGTCACCCTCGATCCCGCCAGCAGCACCGACCTCGACCAGGCGTTCACGATCGAGCGTGCCGGTGACGACCTGATGCTGCACTATGCGATCGCCGATGTTGCGTGGTTCGTTCAGCCGGGAGACGAACTCGACCAGGAAGCGTGGCGACGCGGTACCACGCTGTACCTGCCCGATGGCAAGGCCGGCCTGTACCCGTCGGCCCTCGCGGAGGGCGCCGCCAGCTTGCTGCCCGACGGGCCGCGCCCAGCCGTGGTTTTCCACGTCCGGATCGCCGGCGACGGTACCGCCTCGCTCGACGGCGCAGAGCGGGCGCTGATCCGCAGCCGGGCCAAGCTGGCCTACGACACGGTGACCGCGGCCGACCTGCCGGCGGACTTCGAGGAGCTCGCCCGACGAATGGATGCCGCCGAGACGACGCGTGGCGCGGGCCGAGTCGAGCCGCCGGAGCAGCAGGTCGAATCCGGTGAAGGTGGGTTCCATCTCGTCTTCCGACCCCGCCTGCCATCGGAGAACCACAACGCCGCGATGTCGCTGGCTGCGAACCTCGCAGTTGCAAAGGCGATGTTCGACGCCGGGACCGGGTTGTTCCGGGTCATGCCGGAGCCCGACGAGCGGGCAGTGAAGCGTCTTCGCCACACGGCGCGTGCCTTCGGCATCGAGTGGGCCGCCGAGCAGCCGCTCGCGGCGTTGGTGCGCACGTTGGATGGCAACGATCCGCGACAGGCGGCGCTGATGCTCGCAGTCCGTCGCGCCGGCGGCGGCGCCGACTACGCAACGTTCGAGGCCGGCGTCACCCCGTGGCATGCGGCGATGGCAGCCACCTATGCCCATGCCACTGCCCCTTTGCGTCGTCTCGCCGACCGCTACGTGGTGCAGGTCGCGCTTGCGATCGCGAACGGCAACCCGGTACCCGACGACGTGAGCGAGGCGTTGCCCAAGCTGCCCGAAGCAATGGATCGCGCCGACTCGGTGGGCAACCGCATCGAGCGCGCAGTCGTGGACCTCGCCGAGGCGGTCATCCTCAGCGGGCACGAGGGCGAGTCGTTCGATGCCGTGGTCACCGATGACGACGACCAGGCAACCCGTATCCAGCTGCGCAATGTCGCGGTGGTGGCCAAGGTGCATGCTCGCGGGATGCAGCCGGGGGATGAGCTGCGGGTGAAGCTGGTGAAGGTCGATGTCGCCAAGCGAGCAGTCGAGTTCCAGCGAGTGTCCTGAGCTGTTGGCATAAACCGGCTGGAACCGCGCGTTCGGGCCGTCGTACATCACCTGGACGTGGGCGCCCGGGCAGCCTGCGCCTGCAACGTGGGCACCGGGTCGCGTCGCCACACGATGTCGACGTCCTGGAACAGCACGTCGACGCCCCCGAGCAGCTCGACCGTACGTGCGACCCGACTTCGACCTCCGCCTGGTCGTGCGCCGGGACTCAGTTCATCAGTCGGTCAGGCAGCGTCGATGCGGTACACGGTGCCGTCGCCCAGCGAGAGCACGTACAGCTCGCCGTCGGGGCCACTGCTGATGGCGCTCACCGCGGGCAAGGTACCCACCTGCAGTTGACCGTCGAGCACGCCGTCGGTGGCCCGCAGCGCGGTCACGATGCCGCTGCAGTAGTCGCTGAACAGGTACCAGCCGACCAGCGAGGGCACTGCCGACCCGCGGTACACGTCGCCACCGCTGACCGAGCAGCCGAGTTCGCCGTGCTGGTACTCGAAGATCGGGAACGTGGCGCCGTCTGGCGACTCGTCGCCGTTGAACCGGTGGGTGCCCTCCCAGGCGCTCCATCCGAAGTTCAGGCCGCGGCCGCCGCCATCGACGGCACGGACGAGATCGATCTCCTCCCACTCACCCTGCCCGACGTCGCCGATCCACAGGTCGCCGGTGGCACTGTCGAAGTTGAAGCGCCATGGGTTGCGTAGGCCCACCGACCAGATCTCGGGGCGGGCGCCATCGACGCCGACGAACGGGTTGTCGGCGGGAACCGTGTACGGCTCGCTGCCGTTCGCTGTCGGATCGATTCGCAGCATCTTGCCGAGCAGTTCGCCGACATTGGTTGCGCGACGCTCCGGGTCGCCACCGGCGCCGCCGTCGCCCGTGCCGATGTACAGGAAGCCATCGGGGCCGAACGTGAGGTCGCCGCCGTTGTGGTTGGGGTACGGCTGGTCGACGACAAGCACCTCGCGGGCGCTGCCGGCATCGAACACGCCGTCGTCGCCGACCGCGTACTCGGCGATGACGGTGGCACCGTCATCCTCACGGGTGTAGTTGACGTAGGCCAAGGCCTCGGTCGGGTGGAAGGCGAGGCCCAGCAACCCTTGCTCGCCGCCATAGGACACGATGTCGGCGAGATCGAGCACGGTGTCGCCGACGACACCATCCACCACTGACGTGATGAGGCCGTTCTGCTGCACGACGTACAGCGCCGGGTCGGCGGGCCGCCACGCCAGATCGACCGGATCGACGAAGCCATCCGCGTACGGAGTGAACACGACGGCATCCGCTGTGGGCTCCGCTGGCGGAAGTGATCCGTCGGCAGCTGAGTTCGTGGTTGGTGCTGCCGGATCCGTCGTCGTGCCGGCGAACGTGACATCAGGGCGGGTCGCGGGTTGCGAACTGTCGCCGTCTGTGCCGCACGCGGTGCCAGCGACAGCTGCGAGTGCGATCAGGAGGGTCAGCCGGTGTGTCCTCATTGGGTCACCCGCACGAGGCCTTCCTGCACGACGCTGATCGCGAGCGTGCCGTCGGACGTGAAGATGTTGCCGGTGGCCAGGCCGCGGGCGCCGCCGGTGGAGACCGGCCGTTGGTCGTAGAGCAGCCAGTCGTCGGCGCGGAACGGGCGATGGAACCACATCGCATGGTCGAGGCTGGCCATCTGCATGCCGGGGGTCTCCCACGACAAGCCCAACGGCAGCACGGTCGTGTCGAGCAGCGTCATGTCGCTGGCGTAGGTGACGATGCACGCGTGCAGCGTGGGGTCGTCGGGCAGCGTGCCGTCGGCGCGCATCCAGACACGCTGGCCCTCGGAAGGGTTGCCCAGACGGCTGAATGGGTCGCCGTCGACGTGGCGGAGATCGATCGGGCGCGGCCGGTCGTACCACTCACCCATCTTCTCCTTGTGCGGCGCCATGCGCGTCTTGAAGTCGGGTAGCGACTCGGGTGCCGGCACGTCGGAGGGCATCGCCGCCTGGTATTCCAGCCCGCCCTCGGTGACGTGGAAGCTGGCCTGCAGGTTGAAGATCGCCTTGCCGTGCTGGATCGCTACGACCCGGCGGGTGGTGAAGCTCTTGCCATCGCGAATGCGGTCGACCTCGTAGAGGATCGGCATCGTCGGGTCGCCGGGTCGCAGAAAGTAGGCGTGCAGCGAGTGCACGTGCCGGCCTACCTCGACGGTGCGGGTGGCCGCGACGAGTGCCTGGCCGGCCACCTGGCCACCGAACACACGCTGGCGGTTCTCGTCGGGCGAGACACCGCGGAACAGATTGACTTCGATTGCTTCCAGATCGAGCAAGTGGACGAGATCGTCGAGGGCAGTCATGCCCGACGATTCTCGCAGCTGGTCATGGTGATTCGTACAGCGGCAATCGCCACAGCACCCAGAATTCATCCGCCCACACCCTCACCCAGCCCATCTCGGCGGCCTCTGCCGCACCTACCGCCGGCTGGCTGAAGGCGCTGCCGGTGCGCGACATGAAGTAATCCGCGCGCTGGCGCACGATCTCCAGGTCGCTCGATTGCACGGCTCGCCGGTCGGTGTAGAACGTGAGCACGCGGGCTTTGAAAAATGCGACCACGTCATCCTGGTGGGTGTACGTGCGGACGGCTGCGAACGCTGCCTGGGCGTACGGAGCCTCGGGCCCATCGAGCACTGCACCCGATTCGTTGAAGGCTCTTGCGTCGCCTATCGAGGAGGGCATGTCCGTCAGATGGACCGTGGTGAGCAGGCCGAGCAGTGCAACTGCGAGCCACGGGCCGGCCTTGCGCGGCAGAGAAATCGCGGCCACGGCCTGCGCGGCGAAGTAGACGGCGAACGGCGTGACGGCCATCAGGTAGCGATCTGCGAGCGCGGGGATCATCCCGACGATCGTCATCGAGCCGATCGCGAACACCAGTAGAGGCGCGTCGCGTCGCGGTGCCTGCCACATCCGCACCATCACGCCTGCCACGACCAGGAGGAACACCATCAGCAGGCCGGGGCCGGCCAGCGTGTCGAAGCCGAGTTGCTTCGCGAACGCGATGCGAAAGGGGCCCTGCAGCTTGCTCCACGTCTGGTGCAGGCCCGAATCCGCGTACTCCGGCGCGAGTGCGCTGGGCAGCATCAACTGCAGCAGCAACACGCTGACGCCGAACGCCACGAACGGTGTGGCGACACGCCGCACGTCGGCCTCACGCCGGCGACCCCGCAGATCCAGCAGCTGCGCGACAGCAATGGCGGCCACGATGGCCAGGCCCTCGCGTCGGGTGTTGAAGACGATCATCGCCAGCAGACCGAGGATGATCAACTGCCGGTGCGTCGCCCGATCCAGCGGATGATCGTCGCGGAGTCGATCCAGATACCACAGGGTGATGCCCACCGCCAGCATGTACGGGAACTCGCTGATGATCTGGTTCGTGAACTGCAGGTAGAAGGTGGTGGTGCCGATGAACGCCACAGTGGCGAACGCCACCCAGCGCTCCATGCGCTCGCGGATGACAGTGTGGAAGCACCACAGGAAGCCGATGAAGCAGGCAACCTCCACCAGCTTCAGCCGGGCGTAGTCCAGCCCGAACAGCCGGTAGAACGGGGCAATCAGGATCGGGAAGCCCCACGGGTAGACGTAGGGGCTGAAACCCGGTCGGGCAGCATTGTCGACGTTGAAGTGGTTGTCGGCGATCACTTGGCCGACGTTGCCGTCGAGCAGGCTCTTCGACTGGCGCAGGTAGAGCGCAAAATCGTCTCCCCAGGTGTGCCCCGTGCGGTGCAGCCCGATCGCCCACCCCGCCACCACAGCGAGCAGGCCGAGCAGCGCCCAGTGCCTGCGGGCCCACCTGGCGAGTGGTTGTGCCCCTTCGCGCCAGTACATGGTTGCGATTATGGTGCCTGCATGACCCTGCTCCCGCTCTCACCCGACGAGTTGTTGTCCACCACCCGGGCGGTGCGCAAGCGCCTCGACATGCAGCGGCCCGTGCCAGATGAGCTGATCCGTGAGTGTGTGCAGCTCGCGATGCAGTCGCCGAGTGGTTCGAACAACATGACGATGCAGTTCGTGGTGGTGCGCGATGCCGCCAAGCGTGCCGCAATCGGCGAGGTCTACCGGCAGTGCTACGGCATCTACTCCTCGATGGACGGCATCTACATCGGCAGCATCGACAAGGGCAGCGACGACGCGAACGCGCAGCAGGCACGCAGTGCAACCTCGGCCGACTTCCTCGGCGAGCACATGGGTGAGGCGCCGGCTCTGGTGATCGCCTGCACCAACGGACGCACCGACGGCCAGCCGGCGATGATGTCCGCTTCGATGTACGGCAACGTGCTGCCGGCGATGTGGAGCTTCATGCTCGCTGCCCGCGCCCGCGGCCTGGGTACGTGCTGGACCACGATCCACCTGATGATGGAGCAACAGATCGCAGGCATCCTCGGTATCCCGTTCGACGACGTGCAGCAGGTGTGCCTCAGCCCACTTGCCTATACGGTCGGCACCGAGTTCCAGCCGGCAGTCCGCGCCCCTGCCGACAGCATCATCCACTGGGATGCATGGTGAGTCTCGCGCCGGCGCTACGTGCGCATGCGCTGGCCGCGAAGGGTTTCATGCCGCCCGACGAGGGCGACGCACTGTACGACGCGGCAGTTGCCGCGGGCCGTGCTGTCGCGGGCTTGCCGTTCCTCGAGGTCGGGTCGTACTGCGGCCGCTCCACCGTCTGGTTGGGCGGCGCAGCTCGCGCTGCCGGCAGCGTGCTGTTCGCGGTGGATCACCACCGCGGCAGCGAGGAGAACCAGGCCGGTTGGGAGCATCACGACCCGACGGTCGTCGACGCGCGAACGGGCAAGATGGACACGCTGCCCACGTTCCGCGACACGATTCATGATGCGGGGCTTGAGGACGTGGTCTTCGCCGTCGTCGGCCAGTCCGCTGCCGTCGCTGCGCATTGGGCGTCGCCGCTGGCGTTCCTGTTCATCGATGGTGGGCACGGCGACGAGCCGGCGTGGATGGACTACGAGGGTTGGACGCCACACGTTGCGCTGGGCGGCACGCTGGCCATCCACGACGTGTTCCCCGATCCGGCCGATGGCGGTCGCCCGCCCTTCGAGCGCATTTTCCTGCCGGCAGTGGAGAGCGGTCTGTTCGAGCCGACCAGCGCCACTGGCAGCTTGCGAGTGCTTCGCCGGGTGCGGTGAGCGCACGGGGTACTGTTCCGCGATGTCGTCTCCGCCGCCTCCGCCCCCACCTGGCTCGTTCGGCCCGCCACCGCAGCAGCCCCAGTACCCGCAGCAGCCCTACCAGGCGCCACCTGGGCAGTGGCCTGGCGGATACGGGCAGCCGGCACCGGCGCAGGCCCCTCGCAGCCGGAACCTGTGGATCGTCGGTGGGGCGGTGCTGGTGGCTGCCGTACTCGGCGGCGGGATCTACCTGCTCACGAAGGACGACGATCCGGTGACCAAGCCCGTGTCCACCACGGTGGCGCCCGTCGACACCTCGGGGCCCATCGACACCTCGGGGCCCGTCTCCACCGAGGCCACCGCATCGTCGCTGCCGCCGGCGGGCGATTCCATCGCGTCGGATGCGATGCTGACAGTGCTCCGCCGGATCACCGCCGACTCGGGGGTCACCGCAACCGAGTCGGTGAACCTTGACGGCTGTCCAGCCGGTGACCTCCGGCAGATGGCGGCGGCAGGCCCCGCCGTGGTGCAATCCATCGCCGCCTCGGCGCAGGATCCGTACAGCTTCGTCTTCCAGCCCGACATCGTCGGCGAGTTCCCGCTGGTCAACTGCGTGATGGACCTCGAAGGCTACGAGTCCGGGGTCGGCATCGGTATGGGCGAGGCGATCGACGACTTCGAGAACGATCTCTCCATCGTGATGGCCGAGTTCATCGTCACCATCGAAGCCAGTACCCCCCACCTCGGTGGCACGATCGTGCGCTTCTGCGCCGACCCCATCGGTGTCGCTACCGACTTGCGGCCGTTCTGTGAGGCCGACTGGTACGACGACAACGTGTGGCTCGGAGTGTTCATCGGTGGGGATGAGCGCTCGTCCGCTCTCGCGGAGCAGTGGCTGATCGCGATCCTGCCCGACGCGGCGAGCACACTGGCCGCTGCCTGACTGGCGTTATGCCGAGTGCAACGCCCGCCAGGTGTCGGCAACTTCACGCGGATCGAACAACTCGAGTTCGTCGGCTGGTTGCAGCCGCTGATTGGTGTCCGCGACCCAGCGATTGGCCGCGGTGACCAGCGCGGTCAGCTCGGTGGTGTCGGCCGCTCGCCAGAACCGGGGAAGGTGCGCGGCTCGCACTGGTAGCGACTCCTCACGCAGCAGCTGGCTGCGTTCACGACGCACGAACTGTTCCGCCCACCATCCGTCGTTGCGCGGGGCATCGAGATCCAGCGGTTTGCCACGCAGGCGTTCGGGTGTGTCGAGCTCGCCACGAGCAATGGCACCGGCGATCTGCTGCTCGACGATCCGATCGATCCAGCTCACATGGCGAGCCTATTCGCAGCCTCAGCCGAATTGCACGCCCTGCGCCAGCGGCAGGTCGTTGCTGTAGTTGATCGTGTTGGTGGCCCGGCGCATGTAGCCCTTCCACGAGTCGCTGCCGCTCTCGCGGCCGCCGCCGGTGGTCTTCTCGCCGCCGAACGCGCCGCCGATCTCGGCGCCGCTGGGCCCGATGTTCACGTTGGCGATGCCGCAGTCGCTGCCGGCCGCGCTGCAGAACGATTCTGCCTCGCGCAGGTCGGTGGTGAAGATGCTGCTGGCGAGACCTTGGGTCACCTCGTTCTGCAGGCGCAGCGCCTCTTCGAACGTGTCGTAGGTGAGCACGTACAGGATCGGTGCGAAGGTCTCCTCGGCGACGATCGCGGTCTGGCGGGGCATGTCGACGATTGCAGGGCGGACGTAGGCCGCGCCGGGTGCTTCGTCGGCGAGGTAGCGCTCGCCGCCGACGACGACGGTGCCGCCGTCCGCCTGCGCCGCGGCGATGGCTGCCTGCATGCGGTCGAGCGCGGTCATCCGCACCAGCGGGCCCACGAGGGTGCCGCTGTCCAGCGGGCTGCCCACCGGCAGGCTGGCGAACGCGGTGACCAGGCGACCGATCACCTCGTCATGCCGGGAGCGGTGCACGATCAGGCGGCGCAGGCTGGTGCAACGCTGGCCGGCAGTGCCGGCGGCGGAGAACGTGACGCCGCGCACGACCAGCTCCACATCAGCGCTGGGGGCGATGATCGCGGCGTTGTTGCCGCCAAGTTCGAGGATGCTGCGACCGAAGCGCTGGGCGACCACCGGTGCGACCTTGCGGCCCATGGCAGTGCTGCCCGTCGCGCTGACGATCGGCACGCCGTCGTGAGCCACCAGTTCGGCGCCCGCCGTGGCATCTCCCAGCAGCACCTGGTTGAGGTGCACCGGCACGTCCATGGTTGCGCAGGCCTTCTCGAACAGTGCGTGGGTGGCAAGCGCGGTGAGCGGTGTCAGCTCGCTGGGCTTCCAGATCACGGGGTTGCCGCAGACGAGTGCGAGTGCCGCGTTCCAGCTCCACACCGCAACGGGGAAGTTGAAGGCGGTGATCACGGCGACAGGGCCGACAGGGTGCCATTGCTCCATCAGCCGATGGCCGGGGCGTTCGCTGGCAATCGTGAGACCGTGCAGTTGGCGGCTGAGTCCGACGGCGAAGTCGCAGATGTCGATCATCTCCTGCACTTCGCCGAGGGCCTCGCTCTCGATCTTTCCGGCCTCCAGCTGCACGATACGGGCGAGATCCGCTTTGTGCAGGCGTAGCTGCTCGCCCAGCCGCCGCACCAGCTCGCCGCGCACGGGTGCGGGCGTGGTGCGCCAGGTGGCGAACGCCGTCGTGGCATTGGCAATCATCGTCGCGACATCGTCGGTGGCGGCCACGAAGCCGAGTGTGACGCCGGTGATCGGGGAGCGGGCACTGTGTGGGCCGGTACCCAGTGGGGCGGCGCCGCAGGCAACCAGGGCAGCATTGGCGGTGGCGGAGAGGGCATCAGCGGTAGGAAAGCTCACCCCACTATCGTGCCATGCCGAGCCCACAGCTCCCACCCGACCCGTGCACGGTTGGGATATGACGCTGATGGTATCGAAGTTGATACCATGCAGAGATGAACGTCGGTCAGGTTCTGCGTCAGCTGCGTCAGCGGTCCGCACTGTCGTTGCGCGACCTCGGTGCCGCAGCCCACACCTCGCACTCCACACTGGCCGCATACGAGGCCGGCCGGGTCGACCCGACGGCGCACACCGTGCAGCGCGTCGCCGCAGCCGCAGGCTTCGAGCTCGAGGTGGCAGCGGTCTCGCGGCTCGCCGACCATGCGGCACGTGAACGCGAACTGCTCGACGTACTCGCACTTGCGGCGGAGTTTCCCGCTCGCCACCACGCCACGCTGCGCGCCCCGGTGTTCGGGCGATGACGCTCTCGCTGGCGGACAAGATCGTCGCGGTCCACCGGTCGCTTGCGAGGGCCAAACTGGCGCATGCGTTCGGCGGTGCGCTCGCACTCGCGTGGTGTACCCAGCGGGCGCGCGGCACGATCGACATCGACGTCAACGTGTTCGTCGGCGTCGACCAGGTGGATGTGCTGCTGGCTGCGCTGCCGGCGGATGTCGCGTGGGCGGCGGCCGATCGCGAGCTGCTCGTGCGCGACGGGCAGGCGCGGCTGTGGTGGGGCAGCACACCCGTCGACGTGTTCCTCAACACCACGCCGTACCACGCGGAGGTTGCGCTGCGGGCCAGGCGCGAGCAGTTCCACGGGGCCGACGTGTCGTTCCTCGCGTGCACCGACCTCGCAGTGTTCAAGGCGTTCTTCAACCGCACCAAGGACTGGGCGGATCTGGAGGAAATGGCCGTGGCCGGCACCCTCGACCGTCAGCGAGTGGTCGGCGTGCTCGCCGAGTACCTGGGCGTCGACGACGACCGGGTCGCCCGAGTGCTGGCACTCCCGCCGGCCGAATAGTCGCTCAGCAGGGTTCAGCAGGGCAGCGGGCCGGGCGGGGTGGTGTCGGGCAAGTAGCGGTGGTGGTGACGGTGATCTCGATGATGCCCGTGCCGTGCCGTGCCGCCCGTCTGCGTACGACTCAGCGCGCCCCGGCGCTTCTGGAAGCAAATTCGCGTCAACATCCAACGAATGTGCTTCCGGAAGCAGCCCCCGATCCGTGCTGGGGTGCTCAGAGGTAGGGCGTCACGTTGGCCACCCCACGCTGCACGTAGCCGTCCTGCTCGCCGACGGGGGCCACGTAGTGCATCGCGGCGGCAGGGAAACGAAGTCTGAATGAGGAGAACCAGTGCAAAGGCGCCACCCGCTGGGCCGCAGCCCACCGCACCGCCGGGTCGGCCCGCTCGACGTCAGTCGAGCTTGCGGCGTACGAACACGTTGGAGGCGGCGCTGGCGCCAGTGATCGCGTCAGCGGCGAGGATGACCGCGGCGCCGGTGTAAGCGCTCGTCTCCGCGGCGGGGAAGCGGACGAGCGAGGGATAGACGATGCCCGTGTCGTAGGCCCCGTCGTCGCGGCGGTGGGGCCGCGTCCAGGCGAGCAGGTCGGTAGCGGTTGCGAGATCGCCGACAACGGCGTGGGCGATCGATGCCTCGGCGGTTTCGCTGGCGGTGATCCATGGCTCGTCACTGACACAGCGGATGCCGAGGCCGTCCATCGCGAAGGTCGCCCAGCCGTCGGCCAGGCGTGCCTTTGCGGGTTCCCCCGTGAGGCAGCCGGCAAGCACCGGGTAATACCAGTCCATCGCCCAGCGTTCCTTGGGTTCGAAGGCGTCGGGTTGTGTGGCGACGACGCCGGCGAGCAGGCGGCCGGCTTCGCACCAGTCGGGACGCGGTTCGTTGATCAGCTCGGCGAGTTGAGCACCGCACTTCAGCGCGTGAGCGATGCTGGACGAGCCGGTGAGCAAGGCATAGTCCCACGGGCGCTCATCTGCAGTGCACGCCCACAGTGGCGTGCCGTTGGGGCGGCGCATGCTGAGCACCCAATCCAGCGACCGCCGGACGGTGGGCCACAGGTGGTCGACAAATCCGCGGTCCCAGGTGCACAACCAGTGGTGCCATACGCCGGTGGCGATGTACGCGCATACGTTGGTGTCGAGCTTGGCTTCCTCCACCGACCCGTCGGGCAGGTAGTAGTTCCACCAGCTGCCGTTGGGCAGCTGGATGTCCATCAACCACTCGTAGGCACGCTCGGCCGGGCCGTGCAGGCCGGCAACGTCGAGGGCCATCGCGGTCTCGACGTGGTTCCAGGGGTCGCAGTGGCCGCCGGGGAACCAAGGGATCATGCCCGTGTCGAGCTGTAGCGCGGCGATCGACTCGGCCGTCTGCACGACCTCGTCGGCGCTGAGCACACCCTCGATCGAAGGGATGCGGCTCATGGCTTCTGCCCGTACACGATGAAGCTCTTGCCCATCACCGGCGCGAGCCCACGCTCGAGCAGCGCCATCGACTTCGGCTGTTCGGTGATCTCCCACTCGAGCAGCGTGCGGTAGCGCGAGACGAGCGGATGGTCGTTGTTGCGCGGGCCGACGGCGCACTTCAGCCACCAGTACGGCGAGTGCAGCGCGTGCGCGTGATGGCTGCCCAACACCGTCAGCCCGGCGCTGCGCAGCTTCGCCTTCAGCTCGGTGGAGGAGTAGATGCGCACGTGCCCGCCGACCGACTTCGGCGCGTGGTACTCGTCGCTGAGCAACCAGTTGATCTTCTCCGGGTACCACGTCGGCACGGTGGCGGCGAAGGTGCCTCCCGGCCTCAGCACTCGCACCAGCTCGCCGATCGCGGCGACGTCGTCCTGGATGTGCTCGAGCACTTCACTGGTGATCACCCGATCGAACGAGTCGTTCGCGAACGGCAGGCGGGTGGCGTCGCCCTGCAGCGCGCCGACGTAGCGGGCCTCGGGGATCTCGCCGGCCTCGACCATTGCGCCGAACGTGCCGCGGGTGGCGACCACCTCGTCGGCCATGTAGTCGAGTGCAACGATGTTCGCGCCGCGGCGAGCGATCTCGAACGCGTGGCGTCCGAAGCCGGCGCCCGCGTCGAGCACGAGGTCGCCGGGCTGCAGGCCCAACTTGTCGAATCGGATGGTCAGCAAGAGCTCAGACCCGGCCGTTCTTGCGGAGCTTGGCCACGTTCTGCGGCATGGCCAGCACTTCGCGGTACTGATCGACGGTCATCTGGGCGCAGTGCTTCCACGTCCAGCGATCCACGACGCGGGCACGGCCAGCGAGGCCGACCCGCTCGCGCAGCTCTGCGTCGTCCAGACCTCGGCGGATCGTGGCGACCAGCGCATCCACATCGCCGGCCTTGCACTGCAGCACCGTGTCGCCATCCTTGCCGGTGACTTCCGGCAGCGCGCCGCCGTCGGTGGCCACCAGGCAGATGCCGGTGGCCATCGCCTCGATCGCGGGCAGGCTGAACCCCTCGTACAGGCTGGGCACGACGGCCAGTTCGGCCTCGGCGTACAGCTCGACGATGCGTTCGTCGGGCACGCCCGACACGAAGTCGATGTGCGGGCGCAGACCGAGCTTGTCGATCAAGTCGTTGCTCGCACCCTCACGGGGCTTGCCGATGATCGTCAGGCGGATGTCGTCGCGTTCGGTGCGCAGCTTGGCCATTGCCTCCAGCAAGTACGACAGGCCCTTCAACGCCACATCGGCCGAAGCCGTCGTGATCAGGCGGCCCGGCTGACGCTGCACGTGAGGCATCGGGATGAACAGCTCGGGGTCGACGCCCACGGGGACCAGCTTCATCCGATCCAGGCTGACCTTCATGTCGTTGTGGATGTCCTTGATGCTGTTCTCGCTGACGACCACCACGCGCGGCATGCGGCTGGCGACGCGGCCCTGCATCTTCACGAAGTTGTACCAGCGCCCGATGCTCCACCGCTTGCGCCGGCCCTTGGTGTGGGCCATCTCCAGCGCCCGGTCGCGCGTGATCGGATGGTGCAGCGTCACGATGGTGGGCATCATCTTCTCGATGCCGAGGATGCCGTAGCCGAGGCACTGGTTGTCGTGCACGAGATCGAACTCGCCGACACGCTGCTTCAGTGCTTCGTACACGCGGACGCTGAAGCCCAGCGGCTCGCCGAAGGTGCCTTTGAGGTGGGTGAACACCTCGGCCAGATCGCCCTTGGTCTTGATCTCCCAGTACCCGGGGAAGCGGCCGGGAAAGTGGTCGTTCCACAGATCCAGGCTGGGCAGCTTGTGCAGCGTGATGCGCTCGTCGAGCACGGGGTATGGCTGGCCGCTGTAGACCTCGACGGTGTGGCCGAGATCGACCAACGCCTTGGTGAGGTGACGGGTGTAGACGCCCTGGCCACCCACGTGCGGCTTGCCGCGATAGGTGAGATAGGCGATCTTCAGCGGTGCATCGGGGTCGAGCCCCTTGCCCCCGCTCTGAGGTACTGCAGACATGGCTTGCAACGCTATCGGGGGACGATTACCCGCCGGTAGCTGTCACGCGCTTGCAACGCGGTGTGACTCGCGCCGAACCGGTCAGCCCGGGCAGGGTTCGATGGTGAACGAGCCGTTGGCCGAGCCGATGTTGCCGCGCACGTCGGACACGAACACGGTGTACTGGTAGTCGCCGGCGACCGGGTTCGGTACGAGGATGCTGCCGAAGGCGGAGGTGTCGCTTCTGCGTTTGAGGCTGTTGTTACCCGACTCGGCGCCCGTCCAGCGCATCGTGACGGGGAAGGCGATCGCCGACTCGTCGCTGAACGTCACGACGACGTTGGGGTCGTTCAGCTGGCAGGCGGACAGCACGCCGGAAGGGCCGACATCGATGACGACCTTCGGCGCCCGCTCCACGCTGGCCTTCAACGTCAGCGGGGCGCTGCTGGCCCCGTCCGTGAGGGTCACGTTGCGCACGACACCGCCCTCAGCCAGCTTGCTGCGGTCGATGGTGACCGTCACCACGGCCGACTCGCCCGGTTGGAGCGTGCCGCCGGCGTTGATCAGGCCGAATGGCGCGCCACCGCCCTGCACCGACCACGCGAACGGGCCGCCGCCAGGGTTGCTCACCGTGACGGCGGCAGCGTTGCTGGTGGAGCCGAGGTCGACTTCCGTGGCCGACACCGCGAGCGAGCCAGGCGTCGGAAGGGTCGTGAAGGTACTGGTGGAGGTGCTGGTGCTCGAGGACGTGCTCACGGCGGTCGTCGCGGTCGTCGCTGGGGCGATGGGCTCGGTGACCACTGCAGCGGACGGTGCGCCATCGTCGTCGCCGACGGTGGCTGCGACGATCGCGCCGCCACCGATGCCCAGCAGCAGCGCTGCGGCGACGGCGATCATCGCAATAGGCAGGCGCACGCTGCGCAGCACGCGTGGGAAGCCACCGTCGGCGTCGAACGAGTAGGCGTGGGACGGCGTAGCGCCTGGCGTGCCCGCCGTGGAGAGGATCAGGTCGCGCAGTGCAGGCGGGGCGGCGAATGCGGGGGCTGCGCCGAGCAGCGCCAACGGTGCGGCCTTCTTCTTCGTGCGCTCGCAGGTCTCGCAGTTCTCGATGTGCCGTGCCACACGCTTACGTACGAGGACGGTGAACTCGCCGTCCCACCCAGAGAGCACGTCGTTGAGATCGGCGCAGTCCTTGCGGCCGGCGCGAGCCACGATCAGCGCGCCGAGGCTGCGGTCCACACGGTCACGCATGCGGTGCACGAGGGTGTAGCTCTGTTCCGGGCTCACGCCGAGCGCGGCTGCCAGATCGGCGCCCTGCAGGCCTTGGCGCACACTGAGCTCGAGGACCAGTTGGTCGCGTTCCTCGAGCCCGCACGCGGCGCTTCGGACGAGTTCCCCGAGTTCGGCGGCCGACACCGCTTCGCCCTCGGCGTCCGGGGCGATGGGGGCGGCCATCTCAGGTGCTCCCATCGCGGAGAAGTCGGTGGGCAACTGCCGGCCTCGCTTCTTGGTCCGTCGGTAGACCTCGTTGCGCAGGATCGCGTACAACCATGGTTTCAATCGTTCCGGCTCGCGCAGCTGGGCGATTCGCTCGGCAGCGATCAGGAAGACGTCCTGCATCGCATCCGCGGCCTCGTGCCGATCGCGCAACATCGCCGCCGCCGTGTCGTACAGCCCTGGGGAGAACCTGTCGTACATGCCGGCGAGCGCGGATCGGTCGCCGGCCGCGTACGCAGTGGCAAGTTGGGCGTCGGTGCGCAGGTCGGGCATGTGTCATGGGTCCTTCTCCTCGGTGGTCAGAGCGCGAAGAACGACCGTCCTGTCACTTTCTCGGCGACGTTCAGGGGCATGGTCACCATTGTTCTCGCGATGAGGCCCAGCGGATGGTCATCTGCCGCTGCAGCATCTCGCCCGGTTCCAGGCGAGTGGCGCCACCGATCGTGAACGCATCGGGCGGGCCGCTCTGTGGCTCGACACAGGTGGCATCGACCGGCATGTCGTAGACCACCCAGTGGTCGCAGTCGCTGTCGACGGTGACGGTGAGGCCGTCGTAGTGGAGTCGCAGCGGTGCCTGGGGCTCGACGAAGCAGTCGTCCCACGGGTGCGGCCTCGGTGGCACCAACGTGGGGATCGAGATGTAGTCG
>JAYSPV010000062.1:0-9794 GCA_043721915.1 Ilumatobacteraceae bacterium
CTCGCGCGGGCGTCAACGCCAAACGTACGGTCGAACAGTTCGGCGGTGACACCGGGTGTCGTGCGGCCGACGGGATCGAGGATGCCGGCGGTGAACGAATCGCCGCTCGCCCATCCGGTGGCGTTGTTGACGAGGATGTCGACAGGGCCGAGTTCGGCCTCCGCGCGATCGAACAGCCGCGCCGGGGTCGAGTCGTCGAGCAGGTCGGCTTCGACCGCGATTGCGGTGCCGCCCGCGGCGGTGATCCGGGCTACGACATCTTCGCCGTCCGTCATCCGGTTCTGCTGGTACCGCTCCGGCGTTGCGGGGTCGCTGGCGACCCGTCCACGCAAGTACGCAACCAACACGGCGGCGCCATCGGCCGCCAGCCGCCCGGCAGAAGCCGCGCCGATGCCATGGTTCGCACCGGTGACAATCGCGACGTGCCGATGGCTCATGGCGCCGGACGCTACCGCCGTGGGGTTGCGGCTCGCATCACTCGTAGCTGCGGAAGATGACTTCGGCGACGCAGCTCGGCTTGGCGGCGCCCTCGGTCTCGAAGGTCAGCTCGTAAGTGCTCTGCACGCCGCCCGCGATGTCGTCGACCGCGAGCAGCTTCACGCCCAAGCGCAGGTTGGCGCCCACGGGCACCGGCGACATGAAGCGCACCTTGTTGCAGCCGTAGTTGACGCCCATCGTGAAGCCGGTGGAGATGACCACCTGCGGCAGCAGCACCGGGGCGAGCGAGAGCGTGAGGTAGCCGTGCGCGATCGGGCCGCCGAACGGGCTTTCCTTCTTGGCGCGCTCGACGTCGATGTGGATCCACTGGTGGTCGCCGGTGGCTTCCGCGAACTGGTTCACGCGCTCCTGCGTGATCTCCATCCACGGCGAGTAGCCGAGGTGCTCGCCGATTGCCGACTTGAGTTCTGCGCTGCCGTTGATGATGCGAGGTGACATGCCGACAGCATGCCAGGCGCGCATGGCCTACGGTGAAGCCGTGAGCGACCCCTCCGAATCCGCTGCCCCGCAGAGCCCCAGCGTCGGCGATCGGCTGGTGCGTGCGGCGCTGCTGCCACTCCGTGTCACGAAGAACTCCGCGCGCCTGCTACGAAGTGCCCTCATGGGGGACTTCCTGACCGCGTATTCATTGACCCAGCCGAACAAGTTGGCAGTGGTCGACGACCGCCCGGACGGCACGCTGCTCACGCTCACGTTCGCAGAGCTCAACGCGTGCAGCAACCAGCTGGCGCACGTGCTGCTCGAGCTCGGTGTGCGGCCGGGCGACTCCAAGGTGGTGTGGTGCGGGCAGAACAGCCCAGGGCTGGTGCTGATGATCAACGCCGCCCGCAAGCTCGGGGTGACCGCGGTGCCCCTGAACTACCGGCTCAGCGACGAAGAAGCCGCCTACGTCACCGACCACAGCGACGCAACGATCGTCTATGTCGATGCCGAGTTCGCCCCGATGTTCGAACGCATCCGCGGCGAGCTGCCCCAGGTGCAGCACTACCTGGTGTTCGATGGCGAGGCGCCGGACGGAATGATTGCTGTCGATGCGTTGATCGAGGCCGCACCGCACAGCGAGCCGCAGATCCCCGAGGGCACCGAAGCCGGCTCGACGATGATCTATACGAGCGGCACCACCGGTAAGCCCAAGGGCGCGCTACGCAGGGGTGGCGCCAACCCGGCGCAGTCAGCCGCATTGCTCGCGTTGATCGGCTACACCCCCGACGACATCTACGTGCCCACTGGTCCGCTGTACCACTCGGGGCCGGGTGGCTTCATGTCCACCGCTCAAGCCCTCGGCCAGACCGTGGTGTTGCAGCGCAAGTTCAACCCGCAGGACTGGCTGCGATTGGTCGAGAAGTATCGGGTGACGTCGACGTTCAGTGCGCCGACGCCGATCCGGATGATCTGCAACCTCCCCGAGGAGGTGAAGGCGCAGTACGACGTCTCGTCGATGAAGCGGATGATCGCCAACGCGGCGCCGTGGAGCTTTGCCTTGAAGCAGATGTACCTGGCCTACTTTCCAGCCGACTCTCTGTTCGAGATCTACGGCAGCACAGAGCTTGGCGTGAACTGCGTGCTGCGCCCGGAGGATCAGTTGCGCAAGCCCGGCTCATGCGGCAAGCCGTCGCCGATGGTCGAGGTGAAGCTGTTCGACGATGATGGCTACGAGGTCGTCGGTACGGGCCCCGAGCATGCCGGCGAGCTGTTCGTGAAGAGCCCCAGCGTGTTCGCCGACTACTACAAGCAGCACGACAAGTTCCTTGCCGACAGCAAGCACGGCTACCAGACGGTCGGCGACATCGCATACTTCGACGACGAGGGCTACGTCTACATCTGCGACCGCAAGAAGGACATGATCATCAGCGGCGGGATGAACATCTACCCGGCCGAGATCGAGGCCGCACTCGAGCACCACCCCGACGTGCTGGAGGTTGCCGTGTTCGGCACGCCCAGCGAGGAATGGGGCGAGACGGTCCATGCCGTGGTCGTGGTGCGCGAAGGCGGCTCGCTCGCCGCCGAGGGCGTGATGGCGTTCGCCCGTGATCATCTCGCGCACTACAAGGTGCCGCGCTCGGTGACCTTCATCGACGAGCTTCCCAAGACCGGCAGCGGCAAGGTGCTCAAGCGCGAGCTGCGGGCACCGTTCTGGGCTGGCCGCACCAGCCAGGTGTGATTCGTCAGCCGAACTCGGTGAGCACGGCTGCGAGCGTGGAGCGACCGATCGACGGCATCGACGTGCTGTCGTCGCCGGTCAGGTAGGCGAGCGAGAGGTTCAACGCCCAGCCGGCCGCGCGCCGCCACGTTGCATCGTCGATCTGCGCGAGCTCGCGGAACAACGCTCGTTCGGGCGGGGCGAACATCATCCACGCGACGGCGAGATCGGTGCCCGGGTCGCCGCTGGTGAGGTCGCCGAAGTCGATCACTGCGTTCAGCCGCCCGTCGAGCGTCAACATGTTCGACGGGTGAAGGTCGCCGTGCAGCCACAGCGGCGGTCCGTGCCATGCCGCGGTGGTGTGCAGGTCGTCCCATACAGCGAGCACCTTCGACGCGTCGATGGCGGCGCCCAACGATTCGACCCGACCGCGCACCGCCTCGGCGCGCTCGAGAAGCGCGACGCCTCGGTAGTGGTTCTCGGGTGCATCGTCTGGGGCCGGGACATGCAGCGCGGCGATGAACGAGGCGAGGACTCGGGCCGTTTCGGCGGAGTCGACGGGCGGCGCCTCGGCCGCCGACCTGCCGGGGATCCAACGGCAGATGCTCCATGTCCACGGGCAGTGGTCGCTTGGCTGGCCGTTGAACCATGGAGTGGGTACTTCCAGCGGCAGCGACGGGGCCAGCAACGGCAGCCACCGCTGCTCATGCACGAGCAACTCGACGCTCATCCGTCGGCGCGGCACACGGGCGGCCCACTGCTCCCCGACGCGGGCGACGACGTTGTCCCATCCGTTGCCGATGACCCGCACGGGCAGGTGGGCGAGCTCCGGGCATTGCTCTGTGAGCAGGGCCTTGATCAGGCGCTCGTCGATCTCGATCTCGGCGAGCGGCGTGGCCATCAGTAGCCCAGTCGGGCCACACGGTCGGGTTTGCGCTGCCAGTCCTTGTCGACCTTCACGAACAGCTCGAGGAAACAACCCTCGGGCAGCTGGGCGCGGGCGAGCTTGCCGACCTCTTTGAGGATCAGACCGCCCTTGCCGATGACCATGCCCTTCTGGCTCTCACGTTCGACGATGATCTCGACGCGCACGCGGGGCCACTCCCACTCCGACACCCGTGTCGCGATGCTGTACGGCAGTTCGTCGTGGGTGACGGCGAGGAGCTGCTCGCGCACGAGCTCGGCAACCCATTGCTCCTCGGGTTGATCGCTGACGGTGTCGTCGGGGAAGTACTGCGGGCCTTCCGGCATCTTGGACGTGAGGAACGCCACCAGCTCGGGGATGCCCTTGCCGGTGCGGGCGGACACTGGGAAGTACTCGGAGGCGCCCAGCGACGTGAGCGCGGTGAGCTGGTGCAGCACGAGGTTCTGCTTCGCTGTGTCGATCTTGTTGAGGATCACGATCGCCTTCGACATGTCGAGGTGGCTGGCCACCCATTTGTCGCCGCTACCGAAGGGCTTGGTGGCATCGATCACCAGGCACACCACGTCGACGTCGCTGATGCTGTCGAGAGCGGTGGCGTTGACCCGTTCGCCCAGCGCGGTGACCGGTTTGTGCAGGCCGGGCGTATCGACGAACACGAGCTGCGTGGCGGGCGTCGAGAGCACGCCCATCACCCGGTGGCGCGTGGTCTGTGGCTTGTCGCTGACGATGCTGACCTTGCGGCCGCACATGGCGTTCACCAACGTGCTCTTGCCGACGTTCGGTCGGCCGACGAGTGTGACGAATCCGCTGCGCATGAGGTCTGCCACGCTATCGGCCGCTCATGCGGCCACCGTGGTGGACGTGCTGCTGCTCGTGGCGCCGCCAACGCCGTTCGGCGGTGCCGGAGTCGTCGATGAGGCGAGCAGGGCCGAATAGTCGGAGCGAGTGAGCAGCTGGCCCGCCGGGATCAGCTCGCCACCCGGGCCGGAGACCTGCAGGTTGAACGCCACCTGGCCGATGCCGGGCGTGTTCTCCAGCAGCGTCATCACGATCTGTGCGATCGCCAGGCGCTGGTCCGCAGCCGGAATGCTGTCGAAGAACCGGACGGGCAGTATGACCTGTGCAACGCCGGCGCCATCGGGCGACGCGTCGATGACGACATCGGCCGGAATCGCGTTGCGGAGCCCTGAACCCAGCGGGCCTTCCACCGGGCCGTCTTGCAACTGTGCGAGCAGTTGAAACAGTGCGTACTGCGGCGGTAGCTGGCCGGGCACCGCGCTGAGCTTGCCGCCGGCCACGTAGAACAGCTGCACGGTGAGCGCCTGTACTTCGGTCGTCGTGGTCTCCAACCCGGTGGTGGAAGTGGCCGGCTGTGAGGTGGTGGTGGGAATCGTCGTGGTGGAGGGCGGCAGCGTGTCGGTCAGCTCGTTGGGTGGGTCGACCCGCTGCACCTTGCCATCGTCGATCACGCTGCAGGCCACGGTCACGCCAGCGAGCAGCACGCACAGCGCAACGATCCGGGTGCGCATCACAGCACCTCCTTGAAACTGACGAGGAACCGCGCGCCCCCACCTGGACGATCTTCGACCCAGGCCTCACCACCGTGCGCCTGAGCGTGCTCGGCGACCAGTGCGAGCCCGAGGCCGGTGCCCACCCGGTGGCGAGCGGCGCTGCCACGGGCGAAGCGCTCGAAGATGCGCGAGCGTTCACCGCGGGCAACGCCTGGCCCTGCGTCGTCGACTCCGAGCACCATCACGTTGCGGCCGCGCATGTCGGCGAAGACACGAACCGGTCCGCCACCGTGGGAGCTGGCGTTCTCGAGGAGGTTGGCGAGGATCCGTTCGAAGCGCAGCTTGTCGACCCGCACCAGCCCGGGCACCTTCTTGTCGAGGTCGAAGGCGACTTCACCGAAGCCGTACCGCTGTGCAATGCGCGGAATCAGCTCTCGAGGGTCCACCTCCTCGCGGTGGAGTTCCGAAGACCCGGCGTCGATGCGAGACAGCTCCAGCAGATCCATCACCATCGAGTCGAAGCGTCGCACCTGACTGACCACCACATCGAGCGCCTGCTGCGTTCGCGCGGGCAGATCCGAGCGGCGACCGTCGAGCACTTCGACTGCTGCGGTGAGCGCAGTGATGGGGGAGCGCAGCTCATGGCTGACGTCACTGGCGAATCGAGCCTCGCGTTCGAGGCGGCTCTGTACAGCGTCGGCCATCTCGTTGAACGATCGTGCCAGGCGGTCGAGATCCGGGTCGTTCTCGGCCGGTAGCCGGGCATCCATGCCACCCGAGGCGATCTCGCCGGCGGCGGTGGCCACGCGTGAAAGCGGGCGCAACAGGCGCCGGCTCGTCCACCAGCCGAGGAATCCGGCGAGCAGCATCGTGACCCCGGCGCCCACCAACAGAGCCGTGGAGATGACACGTAGGTTGCGTTCGGTCCCCTCCATCGGGAAGGCCTCGTAGTACTTGGTGTCGACCGACGGCATGTTGATGCCAACGGCGACGAAGGGATCACCCTGGTAGTCGAATCGTTGCTGGCCGCTGCCGCCGCTGTTCACCAGCGCCTGCAGTTCGAGAGGAAAGTCGGCCAGCGAATAGCGCGCATCGGGGGCGAAGGGTCGCTGCCCGCGAACGTACAGTGGGAAGCCTCCGGTCTCGGTGCGCAGATCGAGGATGTCGAACTCGCCGTCGGTGAGCAGCCGGTCACGAACGATCTGGGCGTTGGCGTAGGCGAGCTTGGCGGCGGTCTGCTGGCGCTGCTCGATCAGGAACGAGCGCGCGACCACGAACGTCACGACGGTGAGGCCGAGCCCGGCGAGCAGTGCCGTGAGAGAGAAGAAGAGCGTGACGCGGGTACGCAGGCGCAGGGTGCGCCGACGGCGCTGCTCACTCATGGCCACCAGTGTGGCGCATCGGCGGACGCGCTCGTGTGCGCGCCCGCCGACGGCGATCTTGCAGGGTGCGGCTCAGGCCGCGTACCCCACTAGTGGGACTGCCTGTTCGTCGGCCAGGAGCACCGGGGCGAAAAGATCAAGATCGGCCAGGACGAGCTCGCCTCGCAAGATCATTTCGCTGCACACGAACGCAAGTCGATGGCCCGCCGCCATGGCCGCACGGGCGATGTCGCGCAGGCCGTCGAGGCCAGTGTCGGTGATCATGGTGACAGCGCTCAGGTTGACCATCAGGCCATAGGTCGGTGGCAGTGGAAGGCACGCAGCGGCGAGCGAGGTCACATGCTCGGCAGTGGCCAGCGGGCCGGTGACCGAGAGCGCCACGTGATGCCGGCGGAGATCGGTGTGGGCGGTGAGTGTCGGTGCAAGCATGACGCAACCTCCGAGAAGTGGCTGGTGTCGGCGATGGTTCGCCGGGAACGTTGCCCGCTCGTTCACCGCTGCCGGTGAGGCACCAGGGGGAGGAAGGTACCTCACCAGAGCAGCGTGAACAGTTGCTACTCTGACGCACCTTTGTGACGGGACATTGCTGGCCGTGTGCGATTTCTGTAACAGAAGGAATCTGTCAGGCAAGATGGGGCCGTGATCTCACTGCTGTTCATCGAGGACGACGATGCCATTCGGCTGGCGCTCAAGCTTGCGTTGGAGGATGAGGGCTACGAGGTGTGCGAGGCGCCCGACGGCAGGTCCGGGTTGGCCGCCTTCGCCGAACGAGAGCCCGATCTTGTCCTGCTCGACCTGCGCCTGCCGGATCTCTCCGGCTTCGAGGTCTGCCGATCGATGCGGGCCAACAGCCTCGTGCCGATCATCATCGTGACGGCCCAGACCGACACCTACGACCTCGTCGCCGGGTTGGAGGCGGGTGCCGACGACTACGTCACCAAACCTGTGGTGCCCAAGGAGCTCGCAGCTCGAATTCGCGCCGCGTTGCGGCGAGTGCACCTGCACGAGGCGACGACGACGTCGTCATCGGTCAGCCGGTTCGGTGACATCGAGTTGCGTCGCGAGCAGGGCGTCGTGCTCAAGGCCGGTCAGGAGCTGAACCTCACCAAGACGGAGTTTCGGTTGGTGTGCGAGTTCGCGGACCACGCCAACATGGTGCTGTCGCGCGACCAGCTCCTGGAGCGGGTGTGGGGCTACGAGTACCTCGGTGACAGCCGGCTGGTGGATGCGCACGTCCGACGATTGCGCGTGAAGGTCGAGGACCAACCAGACGACCCGAAGCTGATCGTCACCGCACGGGGGATCGGTTATCGCCTGCTCGCGTAGTGCGGCGCGGCCTGCGCCCGTTCAGCGCCAGACCCGGCTGCGCAGATATTCGCCAAGGCCCTTGGCCTGCGCGTCGAAGGCGGTGCTGCTGGCGACGCCCTCGCCGAGGAGGCCGACGATGACGAAGTTCAGTGCCTTGATGTTGGGCAACTCGTAGCGACGTACCTCCAACTCGGCGGCCTCTGGCAGCATCTCCTCGATGGCGTCGGCGGTGAGGTGCTGCTGCAGCCAGCGGTAGCCAGCGTCGTCACGCGCCCAGATGCCGACGTTGGCGTTGCCGCCCTTGTCGCCGCTACGTGCCGCGAAGTAGGCGCCCAGCGGCTCGCCGGACTTCGGCCCGATCGGATCCGCATCCAACTCGCTCGTTCGTGTCGCGGGCGCGACGACCGTTCTCTGTGGTGGGGGCGTGACACGAACGTGCGTGCCGTCCCACAGGACGACCTGCTCCCGTACCTGGTCGGCCCCGACCAGAGCGGGCCAATAGACGCCGTACGACTGGGCCTCGCTGCGGCCGCCGGTAGCGAAGAACCCCGGGTAGTTGGCCAGTGCCAGTTCGATGGCTGCGGCGCTGAACGCCTTGCCGGCGAGCCGTTCGTCGGCGCTTTTGACAGTGATGTGCAGCCGCCCCGAGGCCTGTTCCTGGGTGGGCGCGTCTGAGTGCGCCTCGACCAATCGCACGTCGACATCGTCGAAACGGTCGCGGCCGCCTACGCGTCGGAACAGCGCGTCGGTGAGCCAGTCGGCCTTGCGTCGTTGGTCGAGGCCGGTCAGCACGAACGACATGCGGTTGCGGTAGCCGCCGTCGAGGTTGATGCACACCTTCGTGGTTGCGGGCGCCGGTTCGCCGAGCGTGCCGTCGACCAGGACCCGATCAGGGCCTTCCTGATGCAGGTGGATCGTGTCGAACCGCGTGATCACGTCCGGGTTTGCGTAACGCGTCGAGGCGATCTCGTAGAGCAGCTGGGCGGTGACCGTGCCGACGTTGACGATGCCGCCGGTTCCGGGGTGCTTCGTGATCACCGACGAACCGTCACTCGCCACTTCGGCGATCGGGAAGCCGAGCGGCAGCGCCGGGTCGGGGATCTCCTCGAACCACGAGTAGTTGCCGCCGGTGGCCTGTGTGCCGCACTCGATGATGTGGCCGGCCGCGACAGCACCCGCGAGCGCATCCCAGTCATCCTTCTGCCAACCGTGCCACCAGGCGGCGGGCCCGACCACTATGGCTGCGTCGGTGACCCGACCGCACACCACCACGTCGGCGCCTGCCTCCAGAGCGGCGGCGATGCCCCAGCCACCGAGGTAGGCATTTGCACTGACCGGCTGCCCAGTCAGCGGTGCGCCCGTGTCCAGATGGCTCAGCTGCGGACGCAGATCCTCGATCCGGTCCATCAGGTCGTCGCCCTCCACGTGGGCGACCTTCACATCGAGGCCCAGCTTGGCGGCGATCTGACGCACCTTCTCCGCGCAGCCGGCCGGGTTGAGGCCGCCGGCATTGGTGACTACCTTGATGCCCCGCTCGATGCAGGTGGCGAGCACCTGCTCCATCTGCAGCAGAAACGTGCTTGCGTAGCCTGCCTCCGGGTTGCGCAGCCGCTGCTTGTGCAGGATCAGCATGGTCAACTCGGCGAGCCAGTCGCCGGTCAGAACGTCGATCTCGCCGCCCTCCACCATCTCCTTTGCCGCGCTCAGCCGGTCGCCGAAGAACCCGCTGCAGTTCGCGATCCGTAACGGCCTGTCCCGCTCTGAGGGACTCATGCGGGGTCGACCTTCACCAGGGGCTGGCCGCCGTCGAGCTGCTGGCCGGCGTGCACGTACACCTCGGTCACGGTGCCTCCGTGTGGTGCGACCACCTGGTGCTCCATCTTCATCGCCTCCAGCACCAGGAGGGGTTGGCCCGCCGCCACCTGATCGCCGGCGGCCACCAGCAGCGCGACCACGCGGCCGGGCATCGGGGCGACCGTGGAGCCGGCCCGACCTGCGTCGTCCGGCGAGACGAACCGTTGCGGCACCGC
>JAYSPV010000063.1:0-23640 GCA_043721915.1 Ilumatobacteraceae bacterium
GATCGCGGCCAGGTTGCCGATGTCGCCGCTGCTCATCCCGATCTCGTCGATCGCGCACGGCGCGGCGACACCAAGCGCGGCAGCGAACGACAGGCCATCGACTTCGCCCCGGCTGCCGAGGAGACCATGGCCGTACACGATCGGCGGCGCAGGCGCCACAGGGGCGACCGGCACGAGGCAATGGAACTCGGCGGTGAAGTACGGCTCGGTCTCGTTGCGCGCTGGCAGGCCATCGGTGCCGAGCGTGAACGTGCTGCCGGGGGCACCGTCGCCGGTGAGGAAGTTGGGCACCTCGAAGGTGCCGTCGATCGTGCGCACGGCGCCGCTGTCGGTGGCGCTGGTGATGGTGAACGCCGGAGGTGCATCCGCCAGTTCCTCGTACGCCAGCTCACGAATGTGCAACAGGCGCCCGCTGAGGCTGTCGGCGCTCGCGACAGTGAAGTCCCAGGCCATCGTCAGCTCGGTGGTCGGTACACCGTCGTCGGCGAGCGCGGCGAGCAACTCGCGAAACGCCCGCGCACGCTCCAACGGCTCGGGGGCATTGTCGACAGCCGCCTGGAAGGCGGTGCTGCGCGGGAGCAACGCCCCGGTGGTGTCCTTCAACAGCCGCAGGCCGACGACGATCCGGTGCCCCTCGGGCAGGCTGATCGCCGGGTGGATCATCAGCAGCTGGTTACCGGCGGGGGCCGCGGCATCGGGCTCGCCCCAGTACGGGACGCGTTCGCCGGTGGTCGTATCGAGCAGCACGACTGCTGCATCGGGGTCCAGGGATGCGCCGATGTCGGTACTGGGCGCGATTCCCGAGGCCTGGAGATCCAGACCGGGAACCAGCGTGAGGATCGCCGACCCGGGGGAGAAGCCGTCGGCCCGGTTCTGATCGGTCACGTCGATCGGCACACCCTGCGCGTTCAGTGGTGTGCTGTCGGAGTGGATGTCGACCCGACGGCCGGTGGCAGTGGTGGCGTCGGGCACGGTGAAGGCATCATTGGGCCACGGCAGGAGGCAGGCCCGTTCGTCGAGCGGATCACATCGCAGCGCCGTGTCGAGGATGGCATCTTCGGGAAGCGTGACAGTGGTGCCCGGCTCCGTGAGCGAAGTGGCGACCGTCGACGACGACACGTCGGACGAGTTCGACGAGCCCGCATCGGAACAGGCGGCGAGCAGGCTGGTGGTGACGGCCAACGACAGCAGAACACGGTTGCGCATGGCACCACGCTGCCACAGCCGGAGTGAATCATGGGTCCACCCGCGTCGCGTTTCGTTCCGCTACGCTCGTACACGTGTTCGTTCGAGACGAGTCCGTCGTGCTGGGCATCGACCCCGGTCTCACCCGCTGCGGCTATGCCGTGCTGCACGCTGCTGGCGCCACGGTGCGCCCGATCGCCCTCGGCGTCATCCGCACTCCGCCCACCGATGCGCTGCCGCAACGCCTCGCCGCGCTCAAGGCCGAGCTGGTGTTGCTGCTGCAGCAGTACCGGCCGTACGCCGTGGCGGTCGAGCAGGTGTTCTTCCAGACCAACGTGCGCACCGCAATGAGTGTCGGCCAGGCCAGTGGGCTCGCGCTCGCAGAAGCCGCCACCTTCGGGTGCGATGTCGTGCAGTTCACCCCCAACCAGGTGAAGGACACGGTCGCTGGCTGGGGCGGTGCCGACAAAGCGCAGGTGCAGCGAATGGTGCAGGCCCGCCTCGGGCTGTCCACGCCCCCCAAACCCGCCGACGCCGCAGATGCCGCGGCACTCGCGCTGTGCTATCTGGCGGTGGCGCCGATGCGCCGGCGCATCGCCCAGGCAGTGGCCCGATGATCGGCTCACTGCGCGGCACCGTGCTCGAGCGCCTGGAAGATTCCTCTGCGCTGCTCGAGGTCGGTGGTGTCGGCTACTTCGTGTCGGTCACCCCGCGCACGCTGGCGGAGCTCGAGCCGGGCGCGTCGGTGTTCCTCTACGTGCACCACCACATCCGCGAGGATTCGCAGACGCTGTTCGGGTTCCTGCACCGCGATGAGCGCACCACCTTCCAGGTGCTCATCGCCACCCACGGCATCGGGCCGGCGCTCGCACTCGCGATCCTCGGCACCCACGCGCCGGCGGCACTCGTCGATGTCATCGCCTCCAACGACATCGGTGCGCTCACGCTCGTACCCGGCGTCGGCAAGAAGACTGCCGAGCGCCTGCTGATCGAGCTCCGCAACCGGCTCAGCCTGCCGATGCTGGATCCCATGCCAGTCGGCGGCGGGGGCCCCAAGGGCTCGGTGATCGGCGATGTGCGCGAGGCGTTGGTCGGCCTCGGCTACGGCCAGGAAGAGATTCGCGAGGCGATGCGCGAGCTGTCACCCGACGGCGACGCATCGGCACTGCTCCGCGATGCGCTGAAGATGCTGGGGGGCAAGCGTGCGTGACGAATTCCTCGATCCATCGATGGTCAACAGCGAGGAAGAGGTCGAGGAAGTCGGCATCCGCCCTCGCCGGCTCAGCGAGTTCGTCGGTCAGCGCGAGCTGAAGGAGCACCTCGGCATCGTGCTCGACGCGGCCAAGCTGCGTGGTCAGCCCGCAGACCACCTGTTGCTCGCAGGTCCACCCGGCCTCGGCAAGACCACGATGGCCGGCATCGTCGCCGCCGAGATGGGTGTGCACATGCACATCACGTCCGGTCCAGCGCTCGAGCGCGCCGGCGATCTCGCCGCGATCCTCACCAAGCTCGAACAAGGCGACGTGCTGTTCATCGACGAGATCCACCGCCTCTCGCGTGCGGTCGAAGAGATCCTCTACCCGGCGATGGAGGATTTCCAGCTCGACATCATCGTCGGCAAGGGCCCGGCCGCCTCCAGCATCCGCCTCACGCTGCCGCCGTTCACCCTGGTGGGCGCCACCACTCGCACGGGCATGATCACCGGCCCGCTGCGTGATCGTTTCGGCCTCGTCGCACGGCTCGACTACTACGCAGACGACGAGCTGGAAGCCATTGTTCGCCAAGCTGCCGGTGTCCTGCGAGTGCACATCTCCTCGGATGGTGCCTGGGAGATCGCCCGCCGGTCACGAGGCACACCGCGCATCGCACTGCGCCTGCTGCGCCGGGTGCGCGACTTCGCCGAGGTGCGCGGCGACGGCACCATCTCGGAAGCCACCGCTCGCGAAGGGCTGAAGGTGTTCGGCGTCGATGAGCGCGGTCTCGACAAGGTCGACCGTGCCATCCTCAACGCGATCTGTGTGCAGTTCGCTGGTGGCCCGGTGGGGCTCAGCACGGTGGCCATCAGCGTTGGCGAGCAGCCCGAGACGGTGGAAGACATGTACGAGCCGTTCCTCATCCAACAGGGCCTGCTGGCACGCACCCCGCGCGGCCGCATCGCGATGCCCGCCGCGTATCACCATCTCGGGCTGCCTGCGCCGAGCGTGGAACGCGCGGCCGGTCTGTTCGACTGACGCTCTGTCGGCCTGGTGGTCTACTGGCCGCGGTTCGTGCTCAGGCGGGCAGGTAGAGACCGAGGAACGCCATCGTCTTGGCCCACGCAGCCTTTGCGGCGCCTTCGTTCCAGAACATCTCGCTCTCGTGGTTGTCGAAGGCGTGGCCGGCCTGCTCGACGTTGAGCACGAAACCTTCCCGGCCGGCGATCGCCGCGCCGATGGCATCGACACCTGCGCTCGGGATGTACGCATCCTGGCTGCCGAAGTGGAACAGGGTTGGGCATTCGACCTGGTCGATCATGCCCAGCATGTCGGGCACGCCCGAGCCGTAGTAGCTGACGCAGACCGACGGCTGGAAGTTGGCTGCCACCGCCCACGAGAGCGTGCCGCCGAGGCAGAACCCGATCACGCCGGGCGCCTTCGAGATGCCGGGCACTGCGCCGAGATGGGCGAGCGCCGCACCGAGATCGCCGACGGCGGAGGGGAAATCGAGCCGGCCGACCTGGTCCAGACTGGAGGTGAGGCCCACCTGGTCGTGGCCGGCTTCCCAATTGGGGGCAAAGCGCCAGAACACGTCGGGAGCGCCCACGAGATAGCCGGCATCGGCGAGGCGTTGGCCGACCGAGCGGATGTAGGGGCCGACCCCGAAGATCTCCTGGACCAGCAGCAGGGCAGCTTTCGGCGGGCTGTCGGGGGTCCAGATGTGGAGGTCCATCTCGCCTGCCTCACCGCAGGCGACTCGATCTGTGCGCAACGTGCTCATGGCGTCATGGTGACACATGGCGCGCCCGCCGGTGACATGCGGTCCGACGATGCGCCGAGGGGTAGCCTGGCCCCGCATGACCGACGCCTCCAACACCGCACCTTCGGCCGCAGCAGCCGCCGACGACGACCTGCGTGACGCACTGCCCGACGATCTCAACGCCGCGGCGTACGCCGGCCCGTACGAGTTCCCCGACAACAGCCGCCGCCGCAAGCCCGGCTACCTGTATCTCGGCTTCGCCGCGGTGTGTCTGCTGCTGTGGCTCACCAAGCGCGACTCGTCGCCGATCGTCAACGACGGGTTCCTGTGGGCGACGATCCTTCTTGGTGCGTTCGGCCTGTTCTCCATCTCCTCGGGCTGGCGGATGCGCGTCGACGAGAAGCAGGCTCTCGTCGCCGCACAGGGTGCCGTCGGCTTTCCTGTGGGCCATGCGTCGGCACAGCAGGTGTGGCGCGGGTTGCGCAGCCGCCCGACGTGGCGTGTGCTGATCTACTCCGCCGAGGACCCGCCTCGTCGTCGCGGGCTGGTGCTCGTCGACGCAGTCGACGGCCGGGTCATGGAGCACCTCGTGCAGGAGAACCCCATCGAGGAGTGGGACATCTGATCACTCACTGAGTGCGATGTTGCTCCCCGCGAGGAGGGTACGGACAGGGGCCACCGCGAGCACATGCGCCCTGCAGGCGAGGCGAGCGATCTTCATGTCGCTCCTTCAGGTGGATCTCACCCACTACAACGCTGAAGGCTGCCGCTGGACTACACCGGGTGGCGGAATTGACGGACGCTTCCGTCAGCCGTCTTCGGCCAGCGCCGCGATGTGGCGCAGCAGGCGTCCGAGATCGAGGGCGATCTCGCGCAGTCGGGCGAGGAGGGCATCGTCCCAGTCGTCGGCATGGGTGTTGCTGATCGAATCAGCCACGGCATTCGGGTCGTCATTGGTACCCATCAGCCGTCCGGCTTCTGCCAGCAGACCGTGCAGTTCCGCAGTCGGTGCAGCCGTGGTTTCGTGGGCGGCATCGCCACGAGCCTCATGAAGGCGCCTCGGCACGGAGCGGAAGGTGATGGCCAGATCGTCGGGTGATGCGCTGCTCATACATGAATGTTGCCACCACGACGTGGCATGCGGGTGGCAGCGACGCGGAGGCAGAAGTGGCGGGGTAACCTTCCCACGATGTTCGACGGTAAATTCCGTGCACCGGTCGACAAGGCCGTCAAGCCGATCGGCAGCGCACTACGCCGCACCGGTCTCACCCCCGACCACCTGACGGTGATGGGTTTGCTCGTGGCCATCGGTGCGGGTGTCGCCATCGGTGCGGGCTGGTTGCGTCTCGGGCTGTTGCTCGTCATCCTCGCCGCGTTGCCGGATCTGCTCGACGGTGCATTGGCCAAGGCAGCCGGCTCGTCGAGCCAGCGTGGCGCATTCTTCGATTCCACGATCGACCGCTTCGCCGATGCACTGCTCTTCGGAGGCGTCGCCTGGTACTTCGCGGCAGGCGACCACCCTCTGATGGCGATGCTGCCGTTCGGCGTGATGGCCCTCAGCTCTGTCATCAGCTACATGCGCGCGAAGGCGGAATCTCTGGGGCTCGACGCCAAGGGCGGCATCATGGAGCGTGCGGAGCGCATCATCGCGCTGTGCCTGGGCCTGCTGTTCGAACCGCTCCTGATCCCCATTCTGTGGGTCACGCTCGGGCTGACCGCTATCACTGCGGTCCAGCGTTTCGTCAAGGTCTGGAAGCAGGCCGCCGTGGCCCCCGTCACCGCCGAGCGCATCGAACTGCGTCGCAGTCGTCGTGAGAGCCGTCGGGTGGTGCGCACCGAGCGTCGCCACACGCGCATCTCGCGGGCAACCGGGCGCATCTCGCCTCGCCGTGACTGATCCCGTCTCGTCGGATCGCGGCGGGCGCAAGCGCTTCGCCGATGCAGCCACCGTCGGCACCTACCGACTCGGCGCACTGGCAGCCAAGCTGATGCCGGGGCCGGTCGCAGCGGCTGCCGCCAGCTCGCTGGGCTTCGGCGCCAGCCTGTCCAGCCCGGCCAAGCGGGCGATGATCGAGCGCCACCTGCAGCGCGTCAACCCGAAGCTACGCGGCGCGTCGCTGCGCGTGGCCGCCCAGCAGGCATTCGACAGCTACGCCCACTACTACATGGAGAGCTTCCGGCTTCCGTCGCTCAGCGCACGCAGCGTCGCCCGCAACTTCTCGGTCGATGGTTTCGCCCATGTCACCGACGCGCTCGAGCTGGGCAACGGGTGCATCTTCGCGCTTCCGCACCTCGGTGGGTGGGAGTGGGCCGGCCGTTGGATGGCCGACCAGGGCCATCGGATGACCGTCGTCGTCGAGGCGCTCGACCCGCCAGAGTTGTTCGAGTGGTTCGCTGATCTTCGCAAGGAGCTCGGCATGGTCGTGGTGCCCACCGGCCCCGGTGCCGCCGCAGCAGTCAGCTCCGCCCTCAAGCGCAACGAGATCGTCTGCCTGCTGTGCGACCGCGATCTGGAGCGCAACGGCGTCGACGTGGAGTTCTTCGGTGAGCGCACCACACTGCCTGCCGGCCCGGCGATGTTGGGTCTGCGCACCGGTGCAACGGTGCTGCCGGTCGGGTGCTACTTCACGACTGCGTACAACGGCCACGAGGCAGTCGTGCGGCCGCCGCTGGCGATGGTGCGCTCCGGCGAGGGCCTACGCGCCGATGTCGCGCGCATCACGCAAACCCTGGCGTACGAGCTCGAGTTCCTCATCCGCCGGGCACCCGAGCAGTGGCACCTGTTCCAACCCAATTGGCCCAGCGACCCCGGCTACTAGCTACGGTGCAGGTCAATTTTCGCGAAGTGACGCGCTGTCGTGGCGGAGACCGGGGGTTGTGAGACTGAACCGTGTCACTTCCACGAGTGCTGTCGACGAGCGGTCAGAGGGTGTCGGTGGGCACGGTAGGCTCTGCGTCCATGCCGGTCGAGCAGCGTGATGGATACCGCCTGTGGGAGGGCGGCCCGGTGCCCAAGGGCGCCGACGGGATCACGTTGCGCTCCCTGGTGATCGTGCGCCATGGCAAAGCAACGCCCTACCTATTGCGTCACGAACTGGTCCACGTGCGCCAGTGGCGCCGTTACGGCGTGGTGGGTTTCAGCGTGCGCTACCTCGGCAGCTACCTCGTCTGGCGTGTACGCCGCAAAGGGCACCGCGGTGCATACCTTCGTATCCCGATGGAGATCGAAGCGGATTGGGTGGCCCGCCGTCAGATCGCCACTGCCGTACGCGAAGAACTTTCGGACCGCGTCGCGTCATAGGGTGCCGGTCGGCCGATATGGTCGGCCCTTGACTTCCCCCAGTTGATCCACTCGGACTTCGCGTCCGGTGTCGCAAGGGAGTCGTGGTGTCCGAGTTCCCGGAACGCCCTGCACCGGCTCGGTCGCTGCTCGTTCGTGCCCGTTCCTGGCTGGAGTGGGTAGGTGTCGGCCGGGTCATTGCCTCAGCCGTCGTAGTGCTTGCAGTGGTTGCCGGCGCCTACTGGCTGGTGCAGCCTCCCGCAGTGACCACCGAGTCGAAGCTGCCGTTTGCCAAGTCGTCGTCCACTGCGCCGCCGCCGTCGACAGCTGCGGCGCCTGTCGCTGCCACCGAGCCGACTGCCGTGGTCGTGGTGCACGTGGCAGGCGCGGTCGTGGCGCCGGGCGTGTACCGCCTGGAGGTCGGCCAGCGGGTGGTCGACGCAGTGCAGGCGGCGGGCGGGTTGAGCATCCTGGCGGATGCCGACGCCATCAACCTTGCGGCCTTGTTGACCGATGGGCAGAGGGTCTATGTGCCCGAAGTCGGCGAGGTGCCACCAGTCGTCGTCAGCGGCGATCCGGGCAACGGCGCGAGCGCCACGCCGTCGGGCCCGGTGAACCTCAACTCGGGCACGGCCGACGAGCTCGACTCGTTGCCAGGGGTGGGGCCGGCCACAGCGGCGGCGATCATCGCTCACCGAGCCCAACACGGTCCGTTCGCCTCGGTGGAAGCACTTGGCGACGTTCGTGGCATCGGCCCGGCCAAGCTCGACGCGTTGCGTGGCCTGGTGACGGTATGAGGTGGCCGAGCGTGGCCCGCCAACCTGCAACACCCGTCAGAGAAACGCGCCGCCGAGGATCAGATTGGCTGCAACCAGAGCGGCGACGGTGCCCAGCCAGATCGCGCCAGCCAGCGACAGGTACTCCTTCCAGAAGTCGCCCCATGTCGCCACCGGTGTGCTCGTCGCTCGCCTGGCTGCTGCAGTGCCCAGCAGTAGCCACACCACGGTGCTACCCGCCACAGCGGCCGCATACATGCCACCACCGGCGAGGGGCGCTCCACCCACCAGAAGGCCGGGGGCGGCCAGCACGGCCGTCAGGAAGCCGGCCACACCGCGCACGGTCGACGTGGTGTTGCCGCGCAACAACAGCATTGCGATCAGGCCGAGCGCCGCTGGCGGGAGCAACCCCACCACCGGGCCGAACGCACGGATCCGGCGTCTGTACGCACGCGGCCCGTGGGGCACCGGCGGGGCGTACACATCGGTTGGCTGCACAGTGCGAGCGTAGGGGGTGAACGTGCGCACCGGCCGTCATCACCTCACCGACGCCAGCATGGTGCTGTCGGCCATAGCGATGGTGGCCGGTGTCTGGCTCGGATGGGCGGCCGTCGCTGGAGCGTTCGTCGTCGGCGCGCTGTCGCGGCAGCGCGCGTTGGTGGTCGGCGTGCTCGTGGTCGCGGCGTCTGTCGGTTGCCTGGCGGGCACCCGTGCCTGGCAACAGGCGCAGCCGCGTCAGCTCGGTGCATACACGGGCTGGGTCGAGATCATCGGCGATCCGGCTCCGTACGGAAGAGGCCTGCGGGTGACGATAGAGGTGCAGGGCGAGCGGTTCGATGCGTGGGCCTACGGCGGCGCACGCCGCAAACTGGCACAACACCAGAGCGGCGAGTTCCTCTGGATTCGCGGTCACCGACAGGCGCTCACCGTCAACCAGCGACGCGCACTCGTGCGTCACGTCGTGGGCCGCTTCGAGATCGAGGCGACAGGCGACGTGCTGCCCGGTTCGGCCTTGGCGCTCGCCAGCAATCGGGTGCGCAACGCCCTGAGAGGTGCCGCAGAGGCGACGATGTCCGCCGACGACGCAGCGCTGTTCGCCGGGTTGGTCATCGGTGACGATGCGCGCGAGCCGGAGTGGTTGGTGGCCGAGTTCCGCCTCTCGGGTATGTCGCACCTCACAGCGGTGTCGGGGCAGAACGTCGGGTTCGTGCTGGCGGCTGCCTTGCCGTTGCTGCGTCGGTTACGGCCGTGGTGGCGGTGGGCGGCCACTATCGGCCTGATCGGGTGGTTCATGGCGCTCACCCGCTTCGAGCCGTCGGTGCTGCGTGCAGGGGTGATGGCGATGCTGGTGGCGACCGCGTACGTGCGTGGCCGGCAGGCGCGCCCGGTTCGGGTGCTGGCGCTCGCGGTGCTGCTGCTCGTGGCGGTCGACCCGCTGCTCGTGTGGTCGGTGGGCTTCTGGCTGTCGGTGGGTGCCACCGCAGGCGTGTGCACGATCGGGCCGTGGTTGCACGCGCGGCTGCCCGGCCCACCGTGGCTGCGGCTGCCGATTGCGGTCACTCTCGGTGCACAGGTGGGGGTCGCGTTGCCGAGCGTGCTGGTGTTCGGCCGCCTGCCGGTGGTGTCGTTACCCGCCAACCTGGCGTCAGTTCCGGTGGCGGGCTTCGTGATGCTCTATGGCATCCCTGCGGGCCTGCTCGCGTCGTTCCTCCCCGCACCGCTGCGTGCGCTGGTGATGCTGCCTGCCCAACTGGGCACTCGTTGGGTGGCAACGGTGGCACGCGTCGCGGCAGCCGTGGAACCCTCGCCCGGATGGTCGGCGGGGTGGTGGGCGATCGGTGCAACCGCCTTCGCCCTGTGGTGGCGGCGTCGCTCGCGGGCGGGGCGCGCCGTTGTGGCAATCTGAGTGACACCATGGGCTGCTACTACATCACCGGCGACGACGAGTCGCTGCTGCTCAACGCGATCAGCGAGCTGGTCAAGAGGCTCGTCGGCGACGGCGAACGGACATTGATGGTCGATGACTTCGACAGCGACGACTTCGAGCTGCGATCCGTGGTCGACGCTGCTCAGACCGCGCCGTTTCTCACGGACAAGCGCGTGGTGGTGGCCCGCGGCGTCGGCCGCTTCAACGCCGACGACGCGGCCTCGTTGGTCGCGTACCTCGATGACCAGCTGCCCAGCACCGACCTGGTGCTGGTCGGTGGCGGTGGCCGTATGGCGAAGTCGCTCTCCGACGCAATCAAACGGGCGAAGGCCACCACGATCGACACAGCACCACCCAGCCGTGCCCGCGAGCGCTCGGGTTGGTTCGAGGAGCAGATCAAGGTCGCCGGTCTCAAGCTCGATGCGCAGGCGGTGCAGCAGTTGACCACCTGGCTGGGGGAGGATGCCGGTCGCCTGCAGGGCATCCTCGAGACGCTGATCTCCACGTACGGAAGCGATGGGAAGACGTTGCGCGTCGCCGATGTGGCACCTTTCCTCGGTGATGCGGGTGGGGTGCCACCGTGGGATCTCACCGATGCGATCGATCGCGGCGATGCCACGCAGTCGCTGCAGCTGTTGCATCGCATGATGCGCGGTGGCGAGCGGCACCCGCTGCAGGTGATGTCGATCCTGCACGGTCACTACTCGAAGTTGCTCTCACTCGATGGCAGTGGCGCCCGCGACGAGACGGCGGCAGCTGCGGCGATGGGCATCAAGCCCGGGTTCCCGGCCAAGAAGGAGTTCGATCAGTACCGCAAGATGGGTGGCGGCGCAGTCACTCGCGCGGTCGGGCTGCTCGCACAGGCCGATCTGGATCTGCGCGGCGCGAAGGAATGGCCCGAGGAACTGGTGATGGAAGTGCTCGTCGCCCGGTTGTCGCGCCTCGCCGGAAGCGGTCGCCGTTGACAGGCGGTGCACAGCCCCGGCGCGAAGAAGCCCGGGCGCAGGGCCCGGGCTTCGTTCAGATCGTTCGATCGACGCGGCGGCTCAGCCGGCGGCGTTGACCTTCTTCATCAGGCGGCTCTTGCGGCGAGCGGCCTGGTTGGGGTGGATGACACCCTTGGCGGCGGCCATGTCGAGGCGCTTCACTGCGAGGCGGAGGGCTTCCTCGCCCTGCTCCGGATCGGTGGAAGCCTTGACGGCGTTCTTCACACGGGTCTTCAGCTCGCTCTTCACTGCCTTGTTGCGCTCGGCGCGCTTGGCGTTGGTGAGGATGCGCTTCTTCTGACTCTTGATGTTTGCCACGTGGGAACCCTTTGGATTGAGCGGCCGGCAGAAATGAGAGCCGGCGCGGCACTTGAAATCGGCTTGGGAAGGCTAACAGCCAGGGGGAGAGGACCCCAACCTCCGGGATGATGCCGGTAGGATCGTGCGACTCGCCATGGATCTCGCACGCATTCGCAACTTCTCCATCATTGCCCACATCGATCACGGCAAGAGCACGCTCAGCGACCGCATCCTCGAGATGACGGGCGCTGTCGATGCTCGTGACATGCGCAGCCAGTACCTCGATTCGATGGATCTCGAGCGCGAGCGCGGCATCACCATCAAGGCACAGAACGTGCGAGTGGACTGGAAGGGCTACACCCTTCACCTGATCGACACGCCCGGTCACGTGGATTTCGGGTACGAGGTCAGCCGCAGCCTGGCTGCATGTGAGGGTGTCGTGCTGGTGGTCGATGCGGCTCAGGGCATCGAGGCCCAGACGCTGGCCAACTGCTACCTGGCGCTCGAGCACGATCTGGAGATCGTGGCGGCGCTGAACAAGATCGATCTACCGGCCGCCGACCCGGATCGCTACGCGCAAGAGATCGAGACCGTGCTGGGCATTCCCGCCGACCAGATCCTGCGCATCTCCGCCAAGACGGGCGTGGGTGTCGATGGCCTGCTCGACGCGATCTGCGAGCGCATACCTGCCCCCAAGGGCGATCCTGAGGCGCCGCTGCAAGCGCTGATCTTCGACAGCCAGTACGACCAGTACCGCGGTGTCGTCAGCAGCGTGCGGGTGATGAACGGCCGCCTCAACGCCAAGTCGAAGCTGCTGTTCATGCAGGCAGGCACCCCGCAGGAGCCGATCGAAGTCGGCGTGCGTCGGCCGGTGCCAACTCCCGTGGACGAACTCGGCCCCGGCGAAGTCGGTTATCTCATCGCCGGCATCAAGGAAGTCGGCCAAGCTCGCTCCGGCGAGACGGTCACCACGTTCCACCACGGCGCGGCGGAGGTGCTCGAGGGTTACAGCGACCCGAAGCCGATGGTGTTCTGTGGCCTGTTCCCGATCGACGGCGACGACTTCGAGCTGATGCGCGAGAGCCTGGAGAAGCTGAAGCTCAACGACGCCAGCATCACCTACGCGCCCGAATCGTCCGGTGCGCTGGGCTTCGGCTTCCGCTGCGGTTTCCTCGGGTTGCTGCACATGGAGATCGTGAAGGAGCGGCTGGAGCGCGAGTTCAACCTGTCGCTGATCGCCACCGCCCCCAGCGTGGAGTACCGCGTGCACCGCACCAACGGCGTCGTGGAGACCGTCGACAACCCCGCCGATCTGCCGATGCCGCAAAGCATCGACTTCATCGAGGAGCCCTACTTCCGCGTGAGCATCATCACGCCCAAGGAGTACACCGGCACCCTGATGGACCTGTGTCAGACCCGTCGCGGCGACATGACCAAGCTGGAGTACCTCTCGCCCGAGCGCGTCGAACTGCACTACAAGATCCCGCTCGCCGAGGTGGTGGTCGACTTCTTCGACCAGATGAAGAGCCGCACGCAGGGCTACGCCAGCCTCGACTACGAGCTCAGCGGCTACGAGCGCAGCAACCTGGTGAAGGTCGACCTGTTGCTCAACGGCATCGCCGCCGACGCCTTCAGCACGATCGTGCACCGCGACAAGGCCTTCGCGTACGGCAACCGGATGTGCGAGAAGCTCAAGGAGCTGATCCCGCGCCAGATGTTCGACGTGCCGATCCAGGCAGCGATCGGCGGCAAGATCATCGCCCGCGAGACGGTGAAGGCGAAGCGCAAGGACGTGCTCGCGAAGTGCTACGGCGGCGACATCACACGTAAGCGCAAGCTGCTCGAGAAGCAGAAAGAGGGCAAGAAGAAGATGAAGTCGATCGGGCGTGTGGAAGTGCCCGGCGACGTGTTCATCTCCGCCCTCAAGCTCGACGACTGACCGCTGGGGCACGCCGCTGAACCGGGCAGACGGCTACCGTCGGACTGATGACGAGTGAGCACTTCGACGTGGTGGTGGTTGGGGCCGGCATCTCAGGTATCGGCGCGGGCTACCACCTGCAAACCCTGTGTCCCGATCGCAGTTACCTGATCCTCGAAGGTCGTGCCGACATCGGCGGCACCTGGGATCTGTTCCGCTATCCGGGCGTGCGAAGCGACAGTGACATGCACACGCTGGGCTACTCGTTCAAGCCGTGGACGTCGGAGAAGTCGATTGCCGATGGCCCCTCGATCCTGGCCTATCTGCGTGACACGGTCAGCGAGTTCGGCATCGGCCCCCACATTCGCTTCAACCACCTGGTGACGAACGCCGACTGGTCGAGCGCGGATGCGAGGTGGACAGTGACCGCTGCCACCGGCGGCGAGCAGCGGGTGTTCACCTGCAACTACCTGTTCATGTGCTCCGGCTACTACAGCTACAAGGGTGGCCACACGCCCGAGTTCGCCGGTATCGAGCAGTTCGGCGGCACGATCGTCCATCCGCAGGCCTGGCCCGAGGATCTCGACTACGCCGGGAAGCGGGTGGTGGTCATCGGCTCCGGTGCCACCGCCATGACGCTGATTACGGCGATGGCCCAGACGGCGGCTCACGTCACGATGCTGCAGCGTTCGCCTACCTTCGTGGCGGCAGGCCCCGACAAGGACGTCATCGCCAACACGCTGCGCAAGGTGCTGCCGGCCAAGCTGGCCTACCGCATCACCCGCAAGAAAAACATCGCGCTGCAGCAGTTCATCTACCGCCAGTCGCGCACGAGACCGGCGAAGATGAAGGCTGGCCTGATCAAGCGGGTGAGCAAGGCGCTCGGCGCCGACTACGACGTCGCGACCCACTTCACCCCGAGCTACAACCCGTGGGACCAGCGCCTGTGCCTCGTGCCGAACGGCGACCTGTTCCGGGCGATCAAGGGCGGCACGGCATCGGTCGTCACGGATCACATCGACAGGTTCACGCCCAGCGGAATCCGCCTGCGATCGGGCGAGGAACTCGCCGCCGACCTCATCGTCACCGCCACTGGGCTGGAGCTGGTGACGCTCGGGGAGATGAGCTTCGTGGTCGACGGCGAGCCGGTCGACTTCTCGCAGACGTGGACCTACAAAGGCTTCGCGTACAGCGGTGTGCCCAACCTGGCCTCGTCGTTCGGGTACATCAACGCATCGTGGACGCTGCGCGCCGACCTGACCTGTGAATACGTCTGCAGGCTTTTCAACCACATGCGAGAGACGGGGACCGCCCAGTGCGTGCCCACGCTGCGCCCGAGCGACCGCACCATGCCCGAGCGTCCCTGGATCGACGGCTTCTCAGCCGGTTACATGCAGCGCGAGATGCACCGCTTCCCCAAGCAGGGAGATCGTGAGCCGTGGATCAACCCACAGGACTACGGGCGGGACAAGCAGATGTTCCGCAAGTCTCCGTTGGACGACGGCGTGATGCAGTTCAGCAAGGCGACGGTACCTGTCGGCCGCTGACCGCGGACCGCATCAGCCCTTGGCGTCGGCCCAGCTGCGCACGATGCTGACGTCGGCGACGAAGCGCACCGGGTGCGCGTTCGAGCCGCGCGGTTGCCAGCGGTACGCGGCCTCGGCGAGGCAGTCGTGCAGTAACTGTGCGGCGCTCTCGGCGCGCTGCTCGGGCACGTGGAGCAGCAACTCGTCATGGAGGCACAGCACGATCCTGGCGTCGATGGCAGCGCCGCGGGCGCGTACCGTGACGGCCCACACCTTGAACAGCTCGGCAGCTGCGCCCTGCACCATCGCGTTGCGCGCGTAGCGGCCTCGGCCGGCAGCGACGGCACGCTGGTCGGCGCCCTCAGCGGTGTCGTACATGCGGATCAGGCGCCCGCCGTACGTGCGCAGGTCTCGGCTCTCGAAACCCGCAGCGGCCGCGTCGCCGAGGTACTTCATCGCGACTGGGTAACCGGTCTCCATGCCACGCAACGCCTGCCCGGCCGTCCCGCTGGTCTGTCCGTACATCGCTGCGAGGACGGCGATCTTCGCCACGGAGCGCTCCACCCCGAGTCGCTTCGCAACCGGCGCGTACAGGTCGTCGTCCTGCGTCGCCTTGGCGAGGGCCGCGTCGCTCGACACTGCCGCGAGCACGCGTGGCTCGATCTGGCCGAGGTCGGCGCGCACGAACAGGTGCCCGGGCTCGGCGACCACCACGGGGCGCAGCTCGGCAGGCAGGTTGTGCAGGCCCGCGCCTGCGGTCATCCTGCCGGCCGCTCCGTCGCTGCCCGACCACTCGCCTCGCAGCCGGCCATCAGCGCGGACGTGGTTGTCGAGCCAGCCGTACCCGAACGTGGTGGCGATGCGTTCCGCCTTGCGCCAGTGCAGCAGAGCGTCGACCGCCGGATGAACGTCGCGAAGCTGCTCCAACCGCCAGGCACGGGTGTCGGGCACGTCGATGCCCAGCCGACGCAGCATCGACTTGACGTCGGCGGGACTGCGGAGATCGATGCCGCTGCCGGGTGGGAGATGACGCAGGACGGCCTCGTCGCGTTGTGCGCGCAGCACGCCAGACTCGGCCTCGCCGACCGCTCGCGGGCCGATCATGGACGCGATCAGCTGCTCAGCCGCCGGCCGATCGATCGGGAGGCCATCGGCGGCGAGCTCGGCGCACAGCAGCTCGGCCGTCGACTCCGACCGCGTCGTTGCCTCGATGTCGCCGGCGACGTCTAGAGCTGCCATCCGGTCACGCTGCAACGCGGCCGTCGTCAGTGCGGACGCTGCCCATGCAGCGACCCTCTCGGGTGAGTCGACCCACGCGCCGGCCAGCCACTCGGGTCGGAGGTAACCATCGGGTCGTACAGGGCCGTCGTCGTCGTCGTCGCCGACGCCGACGCCGACACCCAGCAGGTCGAGCTGACCCATCACCGGCAGCTGTCGATGGTCGAGCCCGTGGAGCAACGCCCACACGCGACCCGTGTCGGCCCGCCACCCGCCGTACAGTAGGCGGTGGGCCACGGCAACGTCCCAACACGTGGCAAGGCGTACGCCGGCCGCCACGAGTGCGTGAGCGGTGTCCACCGACCAGCACACCCAGCGCGGCCTCAGCGCAGCATCGACCTCGCCGACAGAGCCCGCCGCAGAGGCGTCGGCCACGACGAAGTGACCGTGTTTCGTCGCGACGCCGACCACGCCGGGCGCGACCACCAGGCCGACCATCTCGCCACGTTCCACGCCTGCTGCCGCCATCGCAGGCAGCAGGGCCCGCGGTGGGACGTCAGAGTGGGAGGCCATGGGTGCATCATGCCGCCTTCGGACAGAACCGGTCGGGCATCGAAGCTGTAGAAAGGAAGGCAATGCCAAGCTCCCCGATGTTCAGTTCGTTGCGTCATCGCAATGCACGGCTGTTCTTCATCGGCTTGTTGATCAGCAACATCGGCACGTGGATGCAGATGACGGCCATCTCCCTGGTGGTGTACGAGCTGACAGGGAGGGCCGCTGACGCCGGCATCACGCTGTTCTTCCAGTTCCTGCCGATGCTGCTGCTCGGGGTGTGGGCAGGCGCGGTCGCCGACCGCGTCGACAAGCGCAAGATGGCGTTCCTCACGCAAGGACTGCTCGCCTCGCAAGCCGTACTGCTCGGGGTGCTCTCCATGGCGAAGGTGCTCAACCTGCCGGTGTTGTACGGGCTGTCACTCGTGCTGGGCATCGTCAGCGCGTTCGACAACCCAGCTCGCCGCGGCTTCGTGCTCGAGTTGGTGGAGCCGCACGAGATCACCAACGCGTTGTCCTTGAACACCGCTGTGATGACCGGGTCGCGCATCATCGGCCCGGCTCTGTCGGTCGCGCTCAAAGGCCCGCTCGGGGCCGGCTCGCTGTTCATGATCAACGGTGCGTCGTTCATCGCGATCCTGTGGCCACTGCTCGCGATCGATCGTTCGCAGCTGCACCAGGCGCCGCCGGCTCGCCGCGGCGGTACGCCTGTGCGTGACGCGGTGCGCTTCATCATCACCGACCGCCGGCTGTTGGTGGTGTTCGTGGTGTTCACGATGGTCGGCACGTTCGCCTTCAACTACAGCGTCTCGCTGCTGAAGATCTCCCACATCCGCTACGCCTCGATCGGCAACGGCGAGACGATGTTCGGTGTGCTGCTGGCTGCGACGGGGTTCGGCAGCATGGTGGGCTCGTTGTTCACTGGTGCTCGGCGGCGCGTGACGACGTACTGGTTCTTTGGCAATGGGGTGGTGCTCGGTGTCAGCGGCATCGCCATGGCGTGGGCTCCCAACGCGCTGATGGCGACCCTCCTCGCGATTCCCGTGGGATTCGGTGGCGCCGCGTTCATCGCTGCGCAGAACGCGATCTTCCAGCAGGAATCGCCGCCCGACATGCGTGGCCGGCTGTTGGCGCTCGGCGCCGTGGCCTTCCTGGGCACCACCCCCGTCGGCGCACCGCTCACCGGTTGGGTCGCCGACCATGTCGGCGCCTCCTGGAGCCTGGCCTACGGCAGCGTGGTGGCGCTGAGCGCGGTCAGCGTCGGCTTCGTGTTGCGTCGGCGGTCAGTACGTGCGCAGGTTCCAGCCGACCAGGACCAGCTTGCCCCGGTGTTGGTTGATCACACCGACCGTGGCGGTGTCGTTCCAGAGTGAGGCGCCTGCCGATGCCGGCAGCTGCAAGAGCCGGGCGGTGAGTATTCGGCTGAGGTGGCCGTGCGTGAACGCGACGACGGCGCGGTCGACGGCGACTCGCTCCAACTTGGCGATGAACGCATCGCATCGGGCGCTCACCTGTTGGATGCTCTCCCCGTTGGGGCATCCATTGGCGAACAGGTCCCACGCCGGATCCTTCTCCAGGATCTTCGAGCTGGTCATCCCCTCGAAGCTGCCGTAGTCGTACTCCATCAACGATGGCACCGGTTCTGCGCCGAGGTGGGGGAGAGCCAGCTCGGCGGTGCGGGCCGCACGTTCGAGCGGGCTGGTGTAGACCAGCGGCTCTCTACCGTCCAGCAGCGAGTCGATCAATGGCCCGGCCGCCACAGCCTGGGCAACGCCCTCCGGCGTCAGCGACAGGTCGGTGCGCCCCGTGTGGCGCCCGGACACCGACCACTCGGTGGCCCCATGACGGACGAGCAGGACGAGAGCGGGCAGTGGCGCAGGAAGTGGCACGACTGCACAGGGTAGGTCACACTGGTGTCACGATGGCGCCCACGACGAGCGTGATGTGGTTCCGACGGGACCTACGGCTGGCCGACCTCCCCGCGCTGCACGCCGCGGCCGACGGCGCACGGGTGGTGCCACTGTTCGTCGTCGATCCGGCCTTCGACCGGAGTGGTGTGCCTCGGCGACGTTTCATGGCCGACGCGCTGCACGCGCTCGACCAGGAGATGGGTGGTGCGCTCGTTTACCGCCACGGGGACCCGGCGCAGCAGGTTCCCGCGCTGGCGGCCGAGGTTGGAGCCACTGCGGTCTACGTCAGTCGCGACTACGGCCCGTATGGCCGGCGGCGAGACGCGGCGGTGGCAGCCGAGCTGCAACGACTGGGCGTGCGACTGCACGGCGTGGGCTCGCCGTATGCGGTACCGCCGGGCTCGGTGACCAAGGCGGACGGCACCCCGTATTCGGTGTTCACGCCATTCTCCAAGGTGTGGCGCTCGGTGGGTTGGGATGCTCCGTTGGACGTACCGGATGTGCGCTGGTTTGGCGCACCGACGGTGCGTAGCGACGGCCCCCCGGCGCGACCTGCGAGCGACGCGGTCCTGCCGGCGACCGACGAACGCGGCGCACATCAGCGGTGGGACGAGTTCCTGGAGACGGCGCATGACTACCGCGATGCACGCAACCTCCCTGCCGTGCCGGGCACGAGCCGGCTCTCCGCAGCCCTGCGCTGGGGCGTGCTGCATCCTCGCCAACTGCTGGCAGATCTGGAGCCAGGTCCGGGGCACGACACGTTCGCGAGCGAGTTGGCGTGGCGGGAGTTCTATGCCGACGTGCTGTTCCGCCGGCCCGAGACAGCAACAACGAACCTCAACGAGAAGATGAACGCAATGGTCGTGGACACCGACCAGGCTGCTCGTGAGCGCTTCCATCTCTGGTGCGTGGGGCGCACCGGGTATCCGATCATCGATGCCGGTATGCGCGAACTGTTGGCAACCGGGTGGATGCACAATCGGGTTCGGATGCTCGTCGCCAGCTTCCTGGTCAAGGATCTGCACCTGCCGTGGCAGTGGGGCGCTCGTCACTTCATGCGACACCTGGTGGACGGCGACCTGGCATCCAACAGTCATGGCTGGCAGTGGGCCGCCGGCACCGGCACCGACGCCGCGCCCTACTTCCGAATCTTCAACCCCACCACGCAGGCGCACCGCTTCGACGCGGGCGGAGACTACGTGCGCCGCTGGGTGCACGAGCTGGCCGGCATGTCCGCAGGAGCGGTACACGAACCAGGCATCCTGCGCCCGCAGGACTACCCCGCCCCGATGGTGGACCATGCCGAGGAGCGCGATGAGGCGCTCCACCGGTATCGCCAGGTGACTGCCGGCAGTCGGTAGCCTGGCGTGCCAACCGCATCCGTGCGCCGTAGGGGAGCCATGCTCGACGAACGCAAGACAGCAATCTTGAGGGCGGTGGTGCAGGAGTACATCTCCAGCGCGCAACCCGTCGGGTCCACACACATCGCCAACGCGCCGGGTGTTCGCGTCAGCTCCGCCACTGTTCGCAACGAGATGGCGGTGCTCGAGCAGGAGGGCTACCTCGCTCAGCCGCACACGTCCGCGGGTCGGATCCCGACCGACAAGGGCTATCGGTTCTTCGTCGACCACATGACCGAGCCCGGTCAGTTGGACAATGCGGCCTCGCAACGCGTCGGCCAGTTCTTCGACACTGCGCACGGCAGGTTGGAGGAGCTCTTGCACCAGACCACGAACCTCCTCGCCCAGGTCACCCATCATGCGGCGGTCGTGGTGGGGCCGCGCACCGAGATCGCAGTGGTGCGTTCCGTGCAGGTGGTCGGTCTGGTCGGGCGTCACGCCACGGTCGTGGCCGTGCTCTCGAACGGTGTCGTCGAGAACCAGTCGATCGAGCTGCCCGACGACACCTCCGAGGTGCGGCTGTCGGCGGTCACGGCGCATCTGCAGGCACACATGGTCGGCCGCTCGCTCGACAGTGGTGTGCAGGTGCCGCCAACGGGTGATCGTGTGCTCGACGGCATCTGCGACGTTGCCGCCTCGACGCTCGCCCGCTCGGTGACAGCCGAGCCCGTGTTCGTCGGCGGAGCGGCCTCGATGGCGCACGCGTTCGATGCCGTCGACACGGTCCGCACGGTCCTGCGTACCTTGGAACAGCAGTACGTGATGGTCTCGCTGGTGCGCGACATCCTCGATCGCGGCCTGTCGGTGGCAATCGGCGCGGAGCACGGCGTGCAACCGCTGGTGGCTTGTTCCGTGGTGGTGCGGCCGGTGGTGGTGGATGGCGAACAGGTGGGCACGATCGGCGTGCTCGGCCCCACACGGATGGATTATCCGCAGGCACTCGCTACCGTCGAAGCAGTGAGCGACCGATTGGGCCGGCGCCTCAGCGATGGTGGGAACTCGAATGGCTGATTACTACGAACTGCTCGGTGTCGCGCGAAATGCGAGCGCCGAGGAACTGAAGAAGGCATACCGCCGACAGGCTCGCGAACTGCACCCGGATGCCAACCCCGGCGACGCCGCTGCCGAGGAGAAGTTCAAGAAGGTCGCTCGGGCCTACGAGGTGCTCAGCGATCAGGACGCTCGCGCTCGCTACGACCGGTTCGGAGAGCAGGGCGTGGGCGGCGCAGGCGGCCCCAACGTGGGCGACATGTTCGGTGGTGGCGGTGGCCTCGGCGACCTGTTCGACGCGTTCTTCGGTGGCGGTGGCGGCCCGTTCGGTGGGGGTGGTGGCGGCCGTGGCCCTGCTGGCCCGCCGCGTGGCCAGGACCTCGAGGTCGTTGCCGATGTCGCGTTCGAGCAGGCACTGTTCGGGGCGACGGTTCCCGTCACCCTGCGGACGGCGCTGCGTTGCGACGACTGTGGTGGCTCCGGCGCCGGCTCGGGCACCAAGCCCGTCACCTGCAGCGAGTGCAACGGTCGCGGCCAGGTGCAGAGGGTGCGCCAGAGCATGCTCGGCCAGATGGTCACGACCACGGCATGCCCGAAGTGCAGTGGGCTGGGCCAGGTCATCGCCACGCCGTGCACGAAGTGCGCCGGGGAGGGCCGCGTCGTCTCGGAGAAGACGTACCAGGTCGATGTGCCGGCGGGCGTCGACACGGGCAGCACGCTGCGCCTCACCGGTCGGGGCGCTGTCGGCCCGCGAGGTGGAGGCGCCGGCGATCTGTACGTGCACATCCGTGTGGCCGCGCACGATCGCTACCGCCGCGAGCACGACGATCTGGTCACGGACCTACCCGTCTCGGTGGCGCAGGCGTCGTTGGGTGCGCGCTTCTTGCTGCCCACCCTCGATGGCGACGAGGAGATCATCGTCCCAGCTGGCACCCAACCCGGTCGGGAGTTCGTACTGCGCCAGCGGGGTGTACCTCGCCTGCAGGGTCGCGGGCGTGGCGATCTGCGCGTGATCGTGCAGGTGCAGGTGCCGACCAAACTCACCGAGTTCGAGACCGAACTGTTGAAGAAGCTCGCCGAGTCGCGGGGTGAGGAAGTACAGACCGAGCACGGCCTCTTCGCCCGCATCAAGTCGGCTTTCCAGTGAATCCTGCGCTGCGCCACAGCGCGGCGCACGTGTTCGTCCGTTCGTTGGAGGCGCCCGAGCTCACCGACGACGACGCTCACCATCTCTTCAGAGTGCTGCGGCTGCGTGACGGCGAATCGGTCTCGGTGGCCGACGGCGTGGGTGGCTGGCGGCCCACCACCGTGTCGGGTCGGTCGTTGGTGGTTGCCGGCGAGATCGAGCACCTGCCGTCGGCGCCGGCCGTCACGATCGCCGTGGCCATTCCGAAGGGTGACCGCCTGGACTGGATGGTTCAAAAGCTCACCGAGGTCGGTGTCGCGGAGATCGTCTTTCTCCACTGCGAACGCAGCGTCGTTCGCTGGGCACCAGATCGCGCGACGCGCCAGTTGGAACGCCTGGTGCGGGTCGCCCGTGAAGCGTCCTCACAGAGTCGGCGAGTCTGGCTGCCGACGCTGACAGGGCCGCTGCCGTTCCTCGATATGGCGGCCCGTCCCGCTGTCGTCGTCGCCGACCCTGCTGGCGAGCCGTTCGATCGGCTCGCCAGCGCCTCGACGGTGCTGATCGGCCCTGAGGGTGGGCTGACGACGGACGAGTTGGCAGCGGCTGAGCGCATCCAGCGGTGGGGTGACCACGTTCTGCGGGTTGAGACAGCGGCGATTGTCATCGCAGCGTCGCTATTGATCCACTGAGAGCGGGAATGCTTCGGTGCGTGATCGGATCTCACGTTGCGTTGTTTCGCGTCCGCAAGCATGCCATGATGTGCGTCTCGGCAGCTCGGGGCGGACCTGGCGGCAGGAAGAGGACGAACGACATGCGTGAATTCGATGACGACAATGTGGCGGCATCGCCCTACAGCCGCAAGGTCGGCGAGCGGCTACGAGTCATTCGCCGCCAGAAGCGGTTGTCGCTGCAAGAGGTGGAAGCCACCTCCAGTGAGGAGTTCAAGGCATCTGTGCTGGGCGCCTACGAGCGTGGCGAGCGTGCCATCTCCGTGCCTCGCCTCGAGCGCCTGGCGAAGTTCTACAACGTGCCGGTCGACCAGTTGCTGCCGCGTGAGGATGTCACCGCGCCGGGTGAAGCGGAGACGCAGAACAGCCACAAGCTCGCCGTGGATCTGCTCAAGCTGACACAGCTCACCGGCCAGCCCTTCGAGATGCTCACCCGCTTCTTGAAGATGATCCAGGTGCAGCGCCAGGACTTCAACGGCAAGGTCATCACCGTCCGCGGCGACGACACGCGTGCGATTGCAGCGATGCTCGACGTGCCCGTGGATCAGGTCGGCCAGCGCCTCGACGCGCTGGATCTGTTGTTCCGTCCCTGACCGGTCGGGGCAGCACCCCAGTAGGTTCGCGCTGACATGAGCGAACCGTTCGGCGTCTACCTCCACATCCCGTTCTGCGCGAAGCGGTGCGACTACTGCGCGTTCGCCACCTGGACGGATCGCGGCCACCTACAGGTGCAGTACCTCGCCGCGTTGCGCGCCGACATCGTGCGCGCCGAGATGGCACCGGTGAGCAGTGTGTTCGTCGGCGGCGGTACACCCACCCTGGTGGATCCGGCCCTGCTGGCCGAGGTGCTGTCGGCGATCGCG
>JAYSPV010000064.1:0-20441 GCA_043721915.1 Ilumatobacteraceae bacterium
TCCGTGCAGTCCGGCCAGGCAGCGCAGCACGGTGCTCTTGCCGGCGCCGTTGGGGCCAAGTAGCGCGAGCAGCTCGCCGGGTTGCACGGCGAGTTCGGCGTGCAGCGCGAGGGTGCCCAGGCGCAGTTCGATCGATGCATTCACGCTCATGCCAACACTGACTCCTGTGCCGCGTTGCCGCGGCCGAACCAGCGGTCACGGAGGCCGACGAGCACCACGAAGGAGATCGCGATCAGCAGCAGGGAGAGGATGATCGACTGTTCGGGGTTGCTCTCGCGGGCGAGGTAGACGGCGAGCGGCATCGTCTGCGTGGTGCCCGGGAAGTTGCCGGCGAACGTGATCGTGGCGCCGAACTCGCCGAGCGCTCGCGCCCAGGCCAGTACGGCGCCGGCCACGAGTGCAGGGCGGATCGCAGGCAGCGTGACGCGGCGGAACGTGTACCACCCCGATCCGCCGAGGGTGCGCGAGGCATCCTCGGCGCGACCGTCGAGCTGGCGCAGCGCGGCCTCGACCGTGATGATCAGGAACGGCATCGCGACGAAGGTCTGCGCGACCACGACACCTGCGGTGGTGAACGGCAGCTGGATGTCGAACCACCGATCGAGCCACTGGCCGACCAGCCCACGCCTGCCGAGCGCGAAGAACAGCGCCACGCCGCCGACCACCGGTGGCAGCACCATCGACAGCGTGCACAGCGCCCGCACGAGGCTGCGGCCACGGAACGCAACCCGTGCCAGCAGCCAGGCCAGAGGGACGCCGAACAGCACCGACAGCGCAGTGGCCCACAACGAGCAGACCAGCGACAGGCGCAGTGCGGTGAGTGCGTTGTCGTCGGTGAGGTAACCCCAGGCGTTGCCCCACGGCGCCCGCCACAGCAGGCCAACCAGCGGGAGAGCGAAGAACAGCACGGCGATGACGGCGAGGGCCAGCACCGGTGCGGGCGGTCGTGTGGTGGCGCCGCGTCTCGGTGTGCTCACGGCGAAAGGAACCCGTGGGCGGCGAGGATTGCTCGGCCGGCATCACCGGCCACGAACTCGACGAACGCCTGCGCCGTGAGTGCGTTGGGTGCGTCCCGGACAGCGACGATCGGATAGCTGGTGATCACGTTCACATCCGCAGCGATCGACACTCCGGTCGCGGTGGTCCCGGCGGCGAGCACATCGGTGACGAACACGATGCCGGCGTCGGCCTCGCCCGTCGTCACCTTCGTCACCACGCCTTTCACCTTGTCCTCCAGGCTGCTCGGGGTGAGCGTGACACCTGCGGCAGTGAGCACCTGCGCCGCACCGGCGCCGCACGGAACGCTCGGGGCACAGAGCACGACCACCAGATCAGGGTCGGTCAGATCGGCGAGGGTCGCGATGCCCAGCGGGTTGCCGGCCTCGACGATGATCTCGAAGGTGTTGCGTGCGATCACCGTGGGCGCGTTGAGCTCCATGCCGGCCTCGGTGATCGCGGCCATGCTCTGCGAGTCGGCCGCGGCGAACACGTCGGCCGGCGCACCGTCGAGGATCTGGCGAGCAAGGTCGCCGGAGCCGGCGAAGTTGAACACCACCTGCGACCCCGGGTGGGCTTGCTCGAAGGCCGCACCGAGCTCGTTGAAGGCCTCGGTCAACGAGGACGCCGCGAAGACGACGATCTGCCCGTCCGTCTCGGCCTTCCCGCCGCTGTCTCCACCGCAGGCCGCGAGCGGCGCCGCGATGGCGATGAGTGTGGCGGCGATGTAGTGGTTCGGCAAGCGCATCCTGCCAGAATAGTCAGCCGCTGACTATTTCGCCATTGCGAGCGAGTCGGCCAGCGCGACGATGCGTGCGCACGCCTCCGTGATCACGTCGGCCCCCACCGTCAGCGCGACTCGGACATGGCCGGCGCCGCCGGGGCCGAAGCTCTCGCCGGGCATCACCACCACACCCTGCTCCTCGAGCAGTCGCCACGCGAACTCGGTGCCGCTGAGGCCGGTGGGGCGCACGTCGAGGAACATGAACATCCCGCCCTCGGGCAGATGGGTGTGTACCCCGCTCGCGCCCGCCAGCGCCGCCACCACCGCCTCGGCACGAGCGAAGATCGTGGCGCGCAGCGTGGCGACCTCCGGGTGGTCGGTGTCGAGCGCGACGGCGGTGGCATCGGCGAGGAACGGCTGCGAGCCGAACAGCATCGTCTCCACCAGCCTGGTCAGGCGTGGGCTCAGCTCCGGCGGACACACCGCCCAGCCGCAACGGAAGCCGGGGAGCGCGTGCGACTTGGAGATCGAGGCCACCGACACGGAGCGGTCGCGCAACTGTGGGCGATCGGTAGGCGAGCTGAATGGCACGCCGTACGTCATGGTCGCGTACACCTCGTCACACACGATCCACAGATCGTGGCGGATGCACACCTCACCGATCGCGTCGAGCTCGGCGGCGGTGAGCACCGCGCCGGTGGGGTTGGACGGTGTGTTCAGCAGCAGCACGCGGCTGGTGGGTGTCACCGCTGCCTCCAGTGCTGCGGCGGTGAGGTGGAACCCCTCGTCGGGTGAGGTGGTGACAGGTACGAAGCGCGCACCGGTGCCGCCGACCACGCCGTCGTAGGTCGCATAGAACGGGTCGGGCACCAGCACGTCGTCGCCGGCCTCGACGAGGCAGGTGAGCACGGCATGCAGCGCGTGCTGCGTGCCCGACATCACCACCACGTCGTGCGGCGACACGGCCAACCCGCTGCGGCGCGTCATCATCTCGGCGATCGCACGACGCACGACGGGTTCGCCCTGCCCGCTCGCGTAACGGGTACGCCCCGCACGCATCGACGAGATCGCTGCATCCAGCACGGCGGCAGGTGGTGGCAGATCCGGCTCGCCGATGGACAGCAGGATCAGGTCCTGCCCGGCTGCGGCACGGCGACGGCCCTCCACATGTACGGCCCACTTCTCCGATCCGAGTCCGGCCAACCGGTCCGTGATCGATGCGTACCTCATCTGCAGGCTCCTGTTCGTGCTCTCCGAGCGCCGCCGGATGCTAACGGTCTGTCAGACTTCAAGCGTGACCGCGACGAGCTTGCAAGGTGCCACGAACCACAAGAACCCGTCGACCATCTCGTTCGCGCTGGAGCCGGCGCTGGCCGCTGCGCAGTTCGTCGAGTTCACGATGCTGACGCCGCTGCTCACACGGCTGCCCACCGGCGACGGCCGCCCGGTACTGGTGCTGCCCGGCTTCACCGCAGGCGATCAGTCGACCGCGGCGCTGCGCTACGTGCTGGCCCGTCTCGACTACTCGGTGTACGGCTGGCACCTCGGCCAGAACCTCGGCCCCACGCAACGCATCGTCAGTGGATTGTTCGCCCGCTTCGACGACCTCTACGAGCGCCACGACCACCAGCCGATCACGCTCCTCGGCTGGAGCCTTGGCGGTCTGTATGCACGTGCGCTGGCCGTGCGCAAGCCGGAGGCGGTGCGGCACGTGATCACGCTGGGTAGCCCGTTCCGTCTCGACCGGGCCGAGGAGACCAACGCCGGTCGGGTGTTCGACCTGCTCGCGCCAGTCCACGGCCTGCGCCGGCCGCACTCGGCCGAATTCCGGCGTGAGCCTTACCTCGGCCCGCCCGCTGTTCGCTCGACGGCTGTCTTCACCCGCAGCGACGGTGTCGTGCCCTGGAAATCGTGCGTCGACGACGCCGGCCCGCGCTCGGAGAACATCGAGGTCTACGGCAGCCATTGCGGCCTCGGCTACAACCCAGCTGCGCTGACGGTGATCGCCGATCGCCTGCGCCTTGGCTCCGATGAATGGCGACCGTACGCACCGCATGGCTTCCGGCTGGGTTCGTGGCGCTCGAAGGTCTACGGCCACACGAGCTGAGCGCCTCGATCAGCCTTGCCGACGAGTTGGGCCTCACCAGGGTCGCCGAAGGCATCGAGGATCAACACTCGCTCCGGCTCGTCACCGAGCTCGGCTGCGACGAGATCCAGGGCTTCTTCGTCAGCCCCGCCGTGCCAGCCGTCCATCTGCTGCGCCCCGCGTTGGAGCGCACCGATTGGACCATCATCGACACGGTCGAGTGGTCGCAGGCTGCGTCGCTGGGCCAGTAGCGCGGAGTTGGCGGTGGCGCAGGTCAGAGCGTCCCGTTGTCGAGCAGTTCGAGAACCTCGACTGCGCGACGGCGGACGGCGGGCAGGTCGCTGAGGTTGCGCATGGCTGCGAGTTGGCGGGCCATGCGGTGGTTGGATGCGAGTGCATCGGCGTTACGGGCGAGGAAGTCCCAGTAGAGCGTGGTGTACGGGCAGGCGTTCGGGCCGGTGCGCAGCTTCGGGTCGAAGCGGCATCCCTTGCACGAGTCGCTCATCTTGTTGATGTAGGCGCCACCTGAGGCGTAGGGCTTGGTGGCCATCTTGCCGCCGTCGGCAAACAGTGCCATCCCGACCACGTTGGGCAACATCACCCAATCCGCGCCGTCTACGAAGCTCGCATGCATCCATGCAGACATCGCTGCCGGCTCGACTCCGGCGGTCAGAGCCAGGTTGCCGAGCACCATCAGTCGTTCGATGTGGTGCGCGTAGCCGTGTTCGTCCACGTGGCGGATCGCGTTGGCGACGCAGGCCATCTCCGTCGGCGCTTCGCCGGTGAACGCCGGAGGCACGCGCCGGTCGGCGGCGAGCGCATTGCACGCCCGGTAGCCGGGCATCCACAGCCAGTAGACACCCCATACGTACTCGCGCCAGCCGATCACCTGTCGGATGAAGCCCTCGACCGAGCTCAGCGGTGCGTCGCCTCGTCGGTATGCGGCCTCGACAGCCTCCACGATCTCGTCGGGATGCAACAGGCCGATGTTCATCGAAGATGCCAGCGCCGAGTGCGCCAGCTTCCACTCCTTGGCCAGCATCGCGTCCTCGTGCGGTCCGAACACTGCGAGGCCGCTCTCGATGAACTCACCGAGACGGGTGAGTGCCTGGGCGCGGGTGACGGGCCAGGTGCCGTCAGGGTCGGCCCCGAACGTCGTCGGTGGCAGTCGAGCGAGTACGGCCCGATCGATCTCGTCGAGCTCGAACCGTCGGATCGAGGGCCAGACGCGTCCGTCCTTCGGCGGCGGTTCACGATTGTCGTGATCGAAGTTCCACTGGCCACCGACCGGCTGTGGCTCGCCGCGAGCGTCGAGGTCGACGAGCACAGCCAGGCGCAGCCGCTGCCAGCGGTAGAAGTCCTCCATCGTGAGCCGCTTGCGGCCGGCGGCCCAGCGCGCAAAATCGTCGTAGTGGCACAGGAACAGGTCGTTGCGCACGAGCTCCACGCCGAGCCGCTCGAGTACGGGCCGGGCTTCCCAGTTGGTCGGCTCCATTGCGATGACGCGTTCGACGTCGTGCTCGGCGCAGTGGTCGCGCAGGCCCTGTCCGAGCGTGGAGGCGCGGCGCATGTCGACCTCGAAGCCTTCCGCCCGGAGTTCGGCTGCGAAGTGCTCCATCGCTGACAGCACCAGGTGCAGTCGTTGGCGGTGCCATCGCCGTGAGCTGATCTGTGCCTCGCTCTCCACGAGCAGCACGCGGCACTCGCCGGGGATCCGGCCGGCGAGGGCGCCACGAGACCTGTCCAGCTGGTCACCGAACACCCACACCGTGGGGATCGCCGCCGCCGCACTCACCGTGCGATGGCCTCGGCCGGTGCTCGCACCAGCATCAGAGCGTGAACGCCGCGCTGGGCAGGTCGCCGGTGCCGGTTTCGAGCGCATCACAGATCACCTTGGCGACGTGTTGCGGGGTGAGACCTGCGGGCATTCGCGGGGCGGTGCCGGCGATCGGGTGTTGCGCGAGGCCGGTCTCGGTGTGCGGTGGCCGGGCGTCGATGACACGAACGTTTCGCCGGCGGGCTTCACGCGCGAGTGCCTCGTCGAACGCACGAACGGCTGCCTTCGATGCTCCGTAGGCCGCCATGCCGGGGAGGTTCGTCTCGGCGATCACACCCGAGATGTTGACGAGGGCGCCACCGGGGTGCAGCACGGGGAGTGCCGCGCGGGCGAGCATGATCGGGACGAACGTGTTGGTCAGGAACAGCTCCTCCATCGTGTCGATCGACAGCTCGTCCACCGATCCGAACGCCACCACGCCGACGGCGTTGACCACGATGTCGAGGTGGCCGCCATGGTCAACAGCGGCCGCGACTGCAGCCGCGCACGCTTCTGGCGAGCGCAGATCGAGCGCAACTCGCGCCCCGGGGAGGTCGAGATCGCCAGCGCGCACGACGCTGGGTGACACGAGCGTCAGTGCGGCACCTCGCCGCACGAGCTCCGCACCGATCGCTCGGCCGAGCCCGCCCGTCGCTCCGGCAAGGAGCACTGATGCACCTGCGAGCGGATGCGTGATGCTCACGGCCGTGGCCCCCGCGGCGACGACCCGGACGCGCGGCGCTGCCAGGCACAGGGGAATGACGATGTCAGGTCTCGGGTTGGCTTCATCCATGCGAAACCTACAGTGCGTTCGATGACCGTTGCCCACTCGATGGTGCTGATGCTTCACCTTCTGGCCACTGCGGGCATGGTCGGTCTGATCTGGTTCGTGCAAGTCGTGCACTATCCCCTGTTCGCGGCTGTCGGCCGTGACGGTTTCGTCGAGTACGAGCGGCTGCATCAGCGGCGCACGTCCTTCGTTGTCGGTCCCTTGATGGCGGCCGAGGGGGTGACTGCGGTGTGGCTGGCACTAGCGCCGCCGCCCGAGGTACCGCGGTTGTTTGCGATGGTCGGGTTGGCCGTGCTGGGTGTCGTTCACGCCAGCACGGTGTGGCTGCAGGTGCCGCAGCACGCCGCGCTTTCCCGCGGCTTCGACGCAGAACGAGCGAGGCGTTTGGTCCGGACGAACTGGGTTCGCACGGCGGGGTGGAGCGTGCGGGGTGTTATCGCCGGATTGATGGTCGTTCAGTCGCTGAAGTGACACGTCGCGTTGCAAGGAATGCCGCACGCTCTGCGAGGGTTCACCACGACATGTCCGCAACCGTGACCTTCGAGCTGAGCCGCATCCTGCCGATGACGGCGGAACTGGCGTGGCAACGCCTCAACGATTGGCCGGGCCATGCCGAGTGGATTCCACTCACCCGAGTCGAGGTCGACGCGGCCGACCCGGACAGCTTCACGGCGTGGTCCGGTGTTGGGCGACTCGCACTCGAGGATCGAATGCGTCTCATCGAGCGAACGTTCGACGAGAACGGTGGCCGCGCCCGAATCGCCAAGCTCGGTCCGGTGCTCGTCGGGGAGGCGACGTTCTCCGTGATGGCTGGCATCGCGCCGGGCTCCGCGGTCGTCCAGTGGCGTGAGGTGGTCGAGGTCCCGCTTCTGCCGCGGCTGCTCGCTCCTGTCGCTGCCTGGATCGGCAAGTGCCTGTTCGGCATGTCGCTGGGCCGCATGGCCCGGACAGCGCGCCGCTAGAGACTTCGAGTTCTACGGAGTGTTGGCTTCGTTGCGGTCGGCCCAACGCCCGAAGCTCAGCATGGCGTACATAAAGCCGCCGGTGAACACGACGATGGAGACGGCTGCGCCGGCGATGAAGAGGCCTGTCTCTGTCATTTCGGCTCCCTGCGGTGAGCGAGTACGAACGTGCCGAGCGCCAGGATCGATGGTACCCAGATACCGACGAAGATGCCGTTGAGCCGGCCGTTGACATCGTCGCCGGCCTGGAAGTAGATGGTGACGCTCAGCAAGAAGCTGGCGAATGCGGCAAACAGGAAGGTGCCCTTGAGGATCTGCTCAGGTTTCATGGTCTCCACTCTCGCGCCGTCTCGGCGAGCGAACCTCACCGTGGACAACAGACACCATCATGACCCACGATCGGCTCCCACGCGGGAATGCTCGGGTTCCAGTGGCATGGGTCCTGGCAGGTTGACGCGACCTGCGCCGGCGCGCACCTGAGCAGCGACCGCTTCACCGAGCATGGCGTGCCAGCTCGACGAGCTCATCGAGAGTTCGGCCCGGGCCGCCGACGATCGTGGGTGTACCGGCTGCCCGCAGTGCAGCCGCGGTGTCGGAGGCGACATCGGCGGTTTCCGGGTTCGTCGAGGTGATCACGGCCAGATCGACCGAACGCTCTGCGCAGAAGCGGACGAGGTCGCCGGGGGGCATGCCTGCACCCAGATGCTCGACATGCCAGTGGTCCTCACGCAGCGCCGCTGCCGCCATGGATGTCGGGAGCGAGTGGGCGTCGCCGCTGATCGCAGCGACGAGCGCTCTTCCACGCCGGCGCCCGCGAGGGTTCGGTGTGAGCTGGCCGAGGACCCGTTCGACGATGGCGGCTGCCCGGTGCTCCACCGGGATCGTCAACACGCCGTCGCGCCACAATTGTCCGATGCTGAGCAGCGGTGGGACGAGCACGTGCTGGATCAGCTCGACGGCCGATGTTCCTTCGCTGAGGAGGCCCAGCGCGATCCGTTGGGCGGTCGGCTCGTCGCCGACCAGCAAGGCCTGCTGCATACGCGTCGAGGAGCGAGCGAGCCGCTGGGTGCTGGGTCGCCTCGGACTGGCGGGTGTCGCGCGCCCTCGCTGTGCTGCCCGGAGGTCGCCCGCCATGACGACGTAACGACCTCTGACGAGCTCTGCTGGGAGCCGGCCGTTGCGCACCCAGCCGTAGGCGGTTTGGTAGTGAACACCCAGCTCGGCCGCTGCGCTGCGAAGGTCGAGTGGCTCTGATTCGCTGCTGCCCACCTTCGAAGCCTACTGAGCCGTCAACAATCCGCGCCGGGTTCGAATTAAATACAATTAAAGGAGACTAACATAGGCGTCCGGGCCACCCTCGGCCCCCATCAAGAAAGGAGCTCCCGTGGATCTCATCTTGCGAGAGGGTCAGTTCAACCTGATCTACAACTCGTTCTCGTTCGTCATTGCGTGCATGGGTGCATCGTTGCTGTACTTCCTGCTCAACCGGAACCGAGTGGCGCCGCGGCACCGCCTGGCCGTGACGATCTCATCGCTCGTGGTTGCGATTGCGCTCTACCACTACGTGCGGATCTTCAGTTCCTTCTCGGACGCGTTCAGCTTCGCTGACGGTAAGTACACGCAGAGCGGTCGCCCGTTCAACGAGGGCTACCGGTATGTGGATTGGCTCCTCACGGTGCCGCTGCTGCTGACCGAGCTGGTGATTGTGCTCAAGTTGGCGAAGAGCAACACCCGCAGCCTGATCACCCGGCTCTCGATCGCAGCTGTTGCCATGATCGGGCTGGGTTGGCCCGGCGAGGTCTCTGATCCCGATTCCACCGCCCGTACGGTCTGGTTCGTGCTCTCGATGATCCCGTTCCTGTACATCCTGTACGTGCTGTTCGTGGAGCTCGGCAAGTCGCTCGGTCGTCAGAGCGAGCACGTGCGCAAGCTCGTCAACTGGTTGCGGTACATCGTGGTCGGCACGTGGAGCATCTATCCGCTCGCCTACCTCGCACCGTCGGTGATCGACAACGATGCCACGGCAGAAGTCGCGCGCCAGGTTGGCTATGCGATCGGTGACGTCCTCGCCAAGCCGCTGTTCGGCATCCTCGTGTTCGCGATTGCCCTGAGCAAGTCACGTGCCGATGGGTTCGAGCCGGCTGGGCTCGACGATGACTCCGATGACAGCGCCGTGATCGCTGCCTGAAAACCCTGAGTGCCCCGGCACCACCAGTGAGTGGTGCCGTGGTAGCTCGCCCCAGTAGTTTGAGAAAGCGCAAGGAGAGCCTCCATGACTGATATGACCATCGACATCGGGATCGACGAGGGCGACAGGAAGGCCATCACCGAGGGCCTCTCGCACCTGCTTGCCGACAGCTACACGCTCTACCTGAAGACCCACAACTACCACTGGAACGTCACCGGCCCGATGTTCCAGACGCTGCACCTCATGTTCGAGACGCAGTACAACGAGCTTGCACTGGCCGTCGATCTGATCGCCGAACGCATCCGTGCGCTCGGAGCGCCGGCGCCGGGGAGCTACCGCGAGTTCACCGCGCTGTCGTCGGTCGTCGAGGACGACGATCGGCCCGATGCAACCGAGATGATCCGCCGGCTGGTGAAGGGGCAAGAGACCGTGGCTCGCACGGCGCGTTCGATCTTTGTCGCCGTGGAGAAGGCCCACGACGAGCCGACGGCTGATCTGCTCACTCAACGCCTACAGGTCCACGAGAAGACAGCCTGGATGCTGCGCAGCCTGCTCGCGTGAAGTGGTGCCGATGATGACTCTGTTGGCGTGCAAGAAGGAACGCTCGTGAGGCGGCTCATCGTCGTCGGGGCGGGGCTGTCTGGGCTGACTGCGGCCCGCTCCCTCGCGGGCGACTTCGAGGTCGTGGTGCTCGACAAGGGCCGCGGTGTCGGCGGCCGGATGGCGACGCGGCGCATCGGCGCTGCGACGCTCGATCACGGCGCGCAGTTCTTCACGACGCACACCGCCGAGTTCGCCGAGGTGGTCGCACGCTGGGTTGCGGCCGGTGTCGCTCAGCCGTGGTTCGCCGGTCGTGTGGGGCCACACGGCGTCGACGAGGCTGACGGGCACGTGCGGTTCCGTGGCGTCGCGAGCATGAACGCAGTCGCGCAACACCTCGCGGAAGCGCTCGACGTGCGCCGCTCGACCGCGGTGCAGGCGGTCACCCGGAGCGACGAGGGCTGGCTTGTCACGACGGTTGACGGCGCTGAGTTCGCCACAGACGCCGTGCTGCTGACCGCGCCGGTCCCACAGTCGCTGGCACTGCTCGCCGCCGGCGGCGTGGAGTTGGCCGACGACGACCGGCGAGCGCTGCAGGCCATCGAGTACGAGCCTTGCCTTGCGGTGATGGCTGTGCTCGACGGGCCGCCGAGTCTGCCGCCGCCAGGTGCGGTCGACCCTGCCGACGGCCCGATCGACTGGATGACTGACAACCACCGCAAAGGCGTGTCCGCCGTTCCCGCCGTCACCATTCACGCGACGGCGGAGTTCAGTCGCGAGCACTGGCAAGCAGACGACGAGACCGTGGTCGCGGCCCTGCTGGCGGCGGCGAACCTCGGGGCGGGCGCGCTCGCCGAGGCGACGCAGGTGCAACGCTGGCGCTACGCGCGCCCGATCACCGTGCACCCGACCCGCCACCTCGCCGCACGCGGGCATGCCGGGCTCGTGTTCGCCGGCGACGCGTTCGGCGGGGCGAAGGTGGAGGGTGCGGTGCTCTCCGGCATTGCTGCCGCCGAAGTGCTCGCCGACCGATCCTGAGCCCGGGGACCCGACGTGGGCGAGTGAGGGATGGTCAGGCGACGCCGAGTTTCTCGGCCATGTGTGCGATGACTTCGAGGTGTTCGTGCTGCGGGCTGAACAGGATGACCTCGGCGTCGTGCTCGACTCGGACCGTGTGACCTGCCGGCCAGTGGAACACGTCGCCGCCCGTGCATCGATCGGCTGAACCGTCGGCGTAGGTGACCACGAGATCACCCGAGATCATGTATCCCCAGTGCGGGGCCTGGCAGAGGTCACCCTCGAGGCCCACCAGGAGCGGAGTGATGTCGGTGCCGGTGCCGAGGCTGAAGTACTCGGCGCCGATGACGCCCGAGGCGGTGCCGAAGTCGGGCAGGTGGCGAGCTTTCGCGCCCGGTACGTCGAGCTTCACGGGGATCTGTTCTTTGGCGATGCGCATGGCGTGTCCTTTGTTGGTGGTGTGTTCGAAGGTGATGTGTCGTGGTGCTGGGTCGTGGTGCTGGGTCGTTGTGCTGGTCGGGACCGGCGGTCACGCGGTGCGGCCGCTGAAGGCGACCAGTCGCTCGAGTGGGGTCGCGCCGGCTGGCGCGGTCTCGGCGTCCTTGAAGGTGTCGCCGTCGCGCATCTCCGGGGTGATCGCTTGCCGTGCGAACGCCTCCACCGCTTCGACCAGCTCGGTGGGCGGCGCCCATGCCTGGCCGGTGGCGTGCGCCAGGTCCCAGCCGTGGATCAGCCCGTCGAAGGCCACGAAGCGGGCGAAGGTGTCGCCGGAGACCTCGCCGAAGGGGCTGGAGATCGTCCTGTCGAGAGCCCCGGGCGACTGGACGGCTGCGAGCAGTTCGTTCATCGTCTCGGTGAACTCGGAGGCGGGGACCCAGCCGTACACGACCGGGGCCGTCACTGCCGTCGGCGTCTCGCCACGCAAGAGGGGGGCGAACGTGCCTCCGACCACGATCATGTGGTCGATCACGTCGTGGACGTTGAACTCTGCGCAAGCCGTGGGTGCTTCCAGTTGGCCGTGCCAGATTCGGTCGACCACCTCCGAGAGTGCGGGGATGATGTGTTCGAGTTGTTCGGTGGGTGTCATTGCTGGTGCCTTTCGACGATCACGACGCTTCGCGCTGCGTGTTTGCTGGTGAGTGGAAGGCGTGACAATGCGTGTGACAATGCGACAACGGGCAATTCGGTGGCCGCACATGAGGCAGGGGGTGGTGCGAGGTGATGAGTACGTCGGATTGCCTCGACGAGGCGCGTGCCGCAGCCGAGCGCGGCGCCTGGCAAGCGGCTCTCGACGTGCTCGCATCCAACCCGGCAGCAGGGTCGTGCGGCCCTGGGCTCGAGCTACGGGCTCAGGCGTCGTACGGCACCGGCGACTTCGATGGGGCGGTCTCGGCATGGGAGGGCCTGTACACGCTTCGCATCAGCGAGGGCAACGTGGTCGATGCTGCACGCGCAGCCGCGATGCTTGCGATGTTCTTGTTGATCGACACCGGGCTGATGGCAGCCGTGCGTGGCTGGGTGCGGCGCGCCGAACGACTGCTGGTGGGGGTGCCCGAGGGGCCTTCGCATGCGTTGATCGCGACGGTGCAGACCTACGAGCGCTTCATGAGTGGCGACATCGACGGCGTGCGCGAGCACGGCTCCAACGCGGTTCGCCTCGGCGAGCAGTTCGATGTCACCCCAGCGGTCGTGATCGGCCGGGTTGCGCTCGCTCGCCTCGTGCTGCTGGACGGCGACGTCGTGGAGGGGTTGGCCCAGCTCGACGACATCGCCACGCTCCTGATGTCCGGCGAGGTTGATCCCCTCACGACCGGGATGATGTACTGCGAGCTGATCTGCGCGGCGCAGGGCCTCGCGCTCCACGACCGGGCGCTGGAGTGGACCGACGTGATGGAGCGCTGGGGCCACGGTGCTGCCTTCGGCGGCATTGGCGGGCGTTGCCGGGTGCATCGCGCAGAGCTGCTCAGGATCTCGGGCCCGTGCGATCGCGCCGAGGAGGCCGTGCTCCTCGCCTGTGAGGAACTTCGTCCGTGGATGCGCCGCGAGTTCGGGTGGCCGCTCGTCGAGCTCGGCAACATTCGCCTGCGCAAGGGTGATCTCGCCGGTGCCGAAGCAGCGTTCGTCGCCGCGCACGCTCGGGCCTGGTCGGCCCAGCCGGGTTTGGCGTTGCTGCGTCTGGCCCAGGGCGAGGTGGCGGACGCCTCGGCGATGATCGCCGAGGCCATCACCAACCCTGTCGACCTGCCGTGGAAGGAACGGCCGCCGCTCGGGGATCTCCGACTGGCGCCACTGCTCGAAGCCCAGGCCGAGATCGCCGCTGCGGCGGGCGACGCAGCGACGGCGCGCCGGGCTGCGGAGGCGCTCGACGTGATCGCCGTCCGCTTCCCGAGCCTCTCCCTGCGCGCAGGGGCGCAGCTCGCCGAGGCACGTGCACGGCTGGTCGCTGGAGACTTGGCGAGCGCCAAGGCGGCGGCGTCGAGCGCAGTGGTGCTCTGGGTCGATCTCGGCGCACCGTTCGATGCCGCCGTGGCGCGCACCGTGCTCGCCGAGGTGCGCCGACGCGAGGGAAACCTCGATGGCGCCCGGCTCGAGTGGCAGGCCGCCCGTAGTGCGTTTCACAGCTTCGGCGCCGGCGGCTGGGTCGAGCGCTGCGATGCCGTTCTCGCGGGCGGTGACCCGCAGCCGTTGATGCCCCGGCCGCCGTCCGGCGATGAAGCCGTCTTCCGTCGTGACGGCGACACCAGGCTCGTGAGCCTCGGGGGTCGGTCGTCGGTCGTTCGCGACCTCAAGGGCCTGCGCTACGTCGAGCGGATGCTGGCCGAGCCGGGGCGCGAGTTCCACGTGTTGGATCTGGTCGCTGTCGAGCACGGCTCGCTGCCCGGCGGTGGTGGCGGGCACGACCTCGATGACGACGGCCGATTGGCGGCCGGCGGCCTGCCCGTGCTCGACGATCCCGCCCGTGAGGCCTATCGCCGACGGCTGGCGGAGGTCGAGGAGGACATCGACGACGCCACGGCGATGAACGATCCCGCCCGGCGCGAGTTGGCCGAACGCGATCGCGAGTACCTGATCGCCGAATTGCGCCGCGCTGTTGGGCTCGGTGGCAGGAACCGTTCCACCGCTGCCAGCCCCGAGCGCGCCAGGACGGCAGTGACCCGGTCCATCCGCTACGCACTCGCCCGCCTGGCCGAGCACCACCCGGTGGCGGCCGCCCATCTCGAACAACACGTCCGCACTGGTACCTACTGCAGCTACGCGCCAGACTCGATCACCCCGATCGGGTGGCAGACCTGACGAGCACTGCGGATGAACAGCGCCACGGTTTCCTACGACGGTGGGCCCACGCGATGCGCACTCAGCGCAGGACGTTCGTGTTCGAACGGCTGGTCGAGCCCACGTTGCCGACGCGGCTGCTGCGCCACGTTGTCCTCTTCAGGTTCAACGACGACACGCCGACGGAGAAGGTGGACGAGATCGCGGCGGCGTTCGCTGATCTGCCCGCGCAGATCGATGTCGTGGTCGATCTTGAATGGGGTACGAACAACAGTCCCGAAGGCCTGGCCAACGGCTTCACGCACTGCTTCTTCGTGTCGTTCGCCGACGAGGAAGGCCGCGCGGTGTACCTGCCCCACGCGGCCCATCTACGATTCGTCGAACTGCTCCGGCCACATCTCGACACCGCGTTCGTGTTCGATTACTGGCCGAGGTGAGCGCCCCGGCAAGATGGTCGCCATGCCGGTGTGCGGTGTGATCTTTGCCAGCGCGTGTGCGGACATGGGCTCGGCGGACTTGAACGCTCTGACGCTCGATCGAGATGCACGACGACGTGGAAGTGTGCAGACGCTGTCAGCGCGTGCACGCGGCGGCGACAGCCGCCCGCACCCAGCCGAAGCGGATGCGCTCCTGCTCCAGCCGGAGGTTCGGTTGCAGCCGGTTGTCACGCAAGTCGTCGTAGAGCGCCAGCTCGGCAGCGGTGAGCAGGTGGAGATCGCGCCTGGTCGGCTTGTCCTCGACACCCCAGTAGTCGCGGTGGGCCAGCAGTGTCTCGCTGTCCATCATCAGCGACGTGGCGTGCGGGACAACGGCTCGCAGCTGATCAAGGATCGCGAGACCGTGAGTGTCGATGTCGCCCCAGTAGTGCACCGGTACACCAGCGAGCCACGGCACGGCAGAAAGGTGCTCGAGACCTGACCCGGCGCCGAACACGACCATCGAGCCCGCGACATCGGGGAAGGCCAGGAAGTTGATCTCGTTCTCGGTCATGAACACCCGCGCCGGCGGATCGACCTGGCCGAAGTCAGCCGCGGTGAGTGTGTAGTGGCGATCGACATCGGCAGGCCGAAGGCTAAGGCGCGGGTCGAGGTAGCGGAAGCGCACCATCCGCGGCCTGACTCGGAACCCGTAGCGGCGGGCGAAGTCAGCGGGCCCCGCGTGGTGGTCGACAGCAGTCTCGGGCAGCACGATGTCGAGCATCGCTGCCAGCGTGCGCAGGTGCTGCTCGATCAACTTGGTGTGGACCCCTGCAACATCGACCTGGCGCACGTAGATGCCTGGGCGCGGGTGGTCGCGCACCCATGCGGCGACAGCCAGTAGTCGCGGCCACACCTCCGCTTCGACGAGTGCATCCATCGGCCGTCTGGCGAGCAAGGGCACCAGTTCTGGGTACGTCGCCGCGGTGAGTTCGACCAGCGCCCGGAACCGTGCGAGGTCGCGCGTCTTGCCGATGACAGCTGCGGCGGCGTCCACGGTGTCGAACCACACCGCCACTGGGATCGAGTTGGCACCGAGCTGGCGGTGGTTCACCTCACGAGTCTCGAGCCGAGCCTGGGTAACCGTGCGTAGCACACTCGCCCACGCGCGCACCTCCTCGTATCGTGTCCCCAACTCGGGCGACATTGGCCGCTTGAGCCCGATGCGGAGGGGAAACAACTCGCCCGGCTCGGCGACGTCAGCGAGGAACCGACCACGCTCCCAACGCCGCGCAAGTTCAGCGCGGATGTCAGCAGGCGTGCTCCAGCCGTGAGCTGTCACTGCGGCTCGCCGTCGCTGTGCGCGCGGCGACGACCCTTCTCGTCGAGGTATTGCTCGATGGTGAGATTGCGCAGCTTCGAGTCGCGGCCGCCGTCGTTGTGCACGAACCCGACGCCACGCACGAACGGCTCGATGACGTGGATCTTCTGCAACGGAGTGACGACCAACAGCTGCAGGTTGAGCCGAGCGAACAGCTGGAGCCCGTAGCGAGCGCTCTCGTCGGAGCCGCGGCCGAAGGCCTCGTCGATGACGACGAAGCGGAACGACCTCGAACGCACCTCACCCCATTCCAGGCCGAACTGGTAGGCCAAACTGGCGGCAAGGACGGTGTAGGCCAGCTTCTCCTTCTGGCCACCTGACTTGCCAGAGGAGTCGGAGTAGTGCTCGTGTTCGGTGTCGTCCTCGCGGTAGCGCTCGGACGCGGCGAAGACGAACCAGTTGCGCACGTCGGTGACCTTGGCGGTCCACCGTCGATCCAGGTCTGTCAGGCCGTCACGACCGCGGAAGCGGTCGATCAACGCACGCACCTCGAGGAACTTGCGCTCGGCGTAGTGGGGGTCGTCGGAGCCCATCAACGACCCCTCGGTGCACATGCGGAGATCCTGCTGGAAGTCGCGTACCTCGGGGTCGCCGCTGGCCGACCGTTCGAGTGCGATGTAGCGGCCGGGGTTGTAGTCGATGTGCGTGAGCGACCCGTTGATGGCGTCGATCCGTTCGCGAATATCGGCCTGTTGCTTCATCAGCTGCGCTTGGAAGTTGGCGATCTCGTTGATGGTGTTCTCGTTGAGCAACTGCTTGAAGCGCGCCTCGTGGCTGGGAAGGTCGTCGGTCGCGAGTTGGTGTTGCATTGCGCGATACGCGTCCGCGGCGTCGACCGACGCGTCGACATCGGTGGTCTCCGCTGGGAATGCATGGCGGTATGCCTGCATCGCCTGCACGATGCGTTCCGCTGCCCGCTCGAGGGCCTTCTGGTCGGCATCGATACGTCGCTGCAGGTGGTCGCGGATCTTCTGCTCGTCCTGGGTGCACGTCCGCAGCGTTGACGGCTCCAGCTCGAGTTCGAGGCGGGCGGAGTCGATGGCGTTGCTTCTGGCGAGGTGTTCCGCTGCGCCTGCGTCGGCGAGCACGTCCTGCTGCTCGCGCAGGTCGTCGCGGTACTGATCTGCGCGGGCGGTGATTGCGGCCAACTCGGCGCGCCCCTGTTCGATCGCGGCCACGATCGCGGAGATTGCCCCGTCGTTCGCGGCGATCTCCGCGCGCAGATGGCGCAGCTGGTCGGACGCCGCGCTGAGGCGATCACGTTCGTCGTTGCGGTCCTCGATCTGCCGGGCCGGCGTGCGCCAGTCGAGGTCGAGGTAGTCGTCGTAGACGGCGAGCTGGGCCCATTTCGCAGCGGCGAGCTGCAGCTCTTTCTGCGTTCGCTCCAATGTTGCGATGCGGTCCCCGAGCGGGCGCAGGCGCACTGCCAACTCCCGTTGTTGTTCTTCGATCGCACCGATCTTGGCGGCGTTCGACCAGCCGAGCACGTAGCGGCTGCGGTCGTCGAGACGGAAGCGGTCGTCCTTCTCGTGGCGCTCGTCGCCGCCCTTGGTCTGGCCTGCGACCGTGAGTGCCCGGCGTTCGCGACGGAACTGTTCCGGCGTGTCACAACAGATGAAGTCGAAGCGGCGGGACACCTCGCCGTGGAGCCAGCGCCGCCAACGGGTGCCGGGTTGCACCTCGATCTTGTGTGCCAACCACTGCGGCTGCAGGTCGGCAGGGGCACCGCGGCCGATGTCGTCGCGCACACGGAAGTAGACGAAGCGGTTGCGCAGGTTGGTGGCGTCGACCCACGCCTGCACTGCCGCGTAGTGCTCGTCGGCGACCAGCATCGCGAGACCGAATGAACGCATCACCCGCTCGGCGCTGCCTTGCCACGCTCGCTCGTCGTCGCGTACCTGGAGCAGTTCACCGGCGAAGGGAACCTCCCGTTCGTCGATGCCCAGCGCGGCGCAGAGTTGCTCGCGCAGCGCCACCTGCTCGCGCGGGATGTTGCTCGTCCGCGAGCGGAGGCTGTCGAGTTCGTGCCCCAGTGCCTCGTGTTCACGCCTGCCCTGCTGGAGATCGGCGCCGGACTCGTTGAGCTCGTTCTGCACGTCGTCGGTTCGTCGCTCCAGGTCGGTTCGGTGTTCGCCCACGGAGGCCTGCGTGGCGTGGAAGCCGTCGGCATCGTCGGGCACCGCCACGTCGAGGTCTCTGCACAGCTGTGCGTAGTTCTCGAACTTCGTCTTGCGTCGGTCGCGCTCGGCAGCCAGCTGAGCGATCTCTGCCTCGATGGCGGCCAGTCGGTCGCCGCCGTTTGCGGCAAGGTCGTTGCGCAGCGACTCGCGCCGGCCGAGCAGGTTGCGGTGCTCGGCATCCTGCGCCGCCTGCCTCGTCGCCAACCGTGTCTGCTGTGATGACAGGTCGTCGAGCCGCTCAAGCAGCAGGCGCGACCGCACGTCGGCAAAGTAGGTGCGCAGTGCGTTGCGGCAGGCCTCGCGCGCGGTGCGCTCGCCGACCAGTTGGTCGTGGCGATCGCAATCGGCCACCATCGGTTGCAGCATCTCCATCTGCCGCTTGGCGCGCAGGACGGCTTCGTGAGCCCGGTTGAGGTCGTCGAAGTGGCCGAGCAGGTTGTCGATCCGGTCGGTGGCGCTGCCCGCGTCGAGCATGTGATCGCGCACGAACGCGGTGAGGTTGCCCACCGACTTCATCGAGACGGTCTGGTGGAAGAGGTCGAGCGCCTGCTCGGACTGGATGCCCAGCCGCCGGCGGAACCACGCCCCGTACGGCGGGAACGTATCGCTCACCTCGGCGCCCTGAGCCTTCAGGCGCTTGCGCAAGGCGGGGATCTCGGCACCGAAGGAAGTGAAGTGCTCGGCGATGGACAGGTCGCGTTCGGAGCCGATATACAGCCGGGCCGGGGAACCCGCGGCCTCCTTCATCCAGAACACCTGGGCGAGGGTGATGGTCTGGTCGAAGCCCTCGTTGCGGAAGACTCCGAGGATGACGCTGAGCGTCGAGTCGTCGCGCAATGCCACCGGCTTGGAGGCCCCGCCGACCTCATTGCGTTCAGACTTGTAGTGGCCCAGCACGTAGGAGCGCAACGAGCGTTCCTTGCCTTCGGCGCCGGCGGCCTTGTTGTAGGCCACACGGTGAGCCGGGACGAGCAGGGTGGTGACGGCATCCACGACGGTGGACTTGCCCGAGCCGATGTCGCCGGTGAGCAGGGTGTTCTGGCCGTGGAGGTCGAGCGTCCACACGTGCTGGTTGAAGGTGCCCCAGTTGAGCAGTTCCAGCCGATGCAGCCGGAAGCCGGTGGCGGTGTCGTCGGTGGCGAATTCGAATGTGGGGCTGTCAGTCGTCATCGCTGCTGCCCCCTGCCTTCAGGTCCCGGCCGAGTGACTCGCGGTACTCGATGAGGCGGGTGTCGAAGTCGGCGAGCCATTGGGCGTCGACGAACGCCTTGATGATGCGGCGAACCTCGTACATGGGCGTTCCGGTTGCGTGAGCGCCGCCGAGTCGCTTCAGGAACCCGAGATCGACCACCTTCTGGATGTGGGTGTCGATCTGGCTGAAGAGCTTGGCTTCGTCGGCGCGATCGGGAAGGAACACGCGCAGCAGGTCGACGATGTCGGCGCGGCTGAGTACCAGTCGGCTCTCACCGTCGCGTGCATCGAACTCGGCGAGCTTCCTGCGCAGCAACGCCAACAGCAGGCTCACCGCAAACGACAACTGTCGCCGTGCCACCAGCCGTGGCACCGTCGCTCGGCCGTCGTCGGCGGCTTCTTGGTCCACCTCAGTGGCGCGACTGCGGACGAACGCATACCCCTCGGCCTCGTCGATGGTGAGGTCGAGACCCAGCACCACCAAGTAGTCGCGGGAGCGCGCCTGGAGCGTCACCAGTTGTGCCCAACTTCCCACGTCGGACTCGCGGTACACGACGCCCTTCAGCAGCAGGACGAGGAGACGCGAGAGGTCGTCGCCCGTCACCACGGGAGGACGTGGCGCATCCATCGAGCCATCGGTGAGCTCGGGATCGCTCATGCGACGAAGACCACCCGCGGCATGCTCGCCGATCGTTCCACTCCATCTGTCGACCACGTGACGAGATCCGTGACCGACTCGTCGATCGTGGCGTCGAAGCGCTCACTACCCAACTGGAGGTAGCCGACCACCTCGGCCAGACCGTGCTCGATCGGCTGGGTGCGGCACAGCTCGACGAGTGTGACCTGGCCGCGGGCGTCGAGGCTGCGCGTGATGTGCTCGG
>JAYSPV010000065.1:0-2589 GCA_043721915.1 Ilumatobacteraceae bacterium
CGAGGCGGCGCGCCTGTTGGGCATTCCTGCCGGCACGGTGAAGACACGGATGATGCGGGCTCGCATCCAACTTCGAGGAGCATTGACGTGAACGTGACCCATATCGATGAACAACTGTTGGTCGGCTACTGCGAGCTGTCGGTGACTGCTGCCACGGCCGCGGCGATCGAGGCGCATCTTATGAGTTGCGCCAGTTGCCGCTCCAAACTCGCTGGCGTGGCCATCTCGGCCGATGGCGGATTCATGAACCAGCAGTCGGTGTGGGACGGAGTGTTGGAGCGGGTCGATCGACCGACTCGTTCGATCACCGAGCGGCTGCTCGGCGTGATGCGAGTTCGGGCCGACACGGCCAAGCTGCTGGCGACGACACCGGCGCTGCGTCTCGCGTGGCTGGTCGCCGTGGTGTTCGTGGCCGCGTTCGCGGTTGCATCCGCCCGCGTTGAGCGGGATGGTCCGTGGCTGTTGCTCGTGATCGCCCCGCTGTTGCCGGTCGCCGGTGTCGCGACTGCGTATGGGCCCGCTTTGGACCCGACCTACGAGATCGGAGTGGCGGCGCCGATGAGTGGCCTGCGGTTGATGTTGCTGCGCACGTTGGCGGTGCTCGCGACCACCATGCCGCTGTTGGTTCTCGCCGCGCTCGTTGTGCCCGGTGGCGGGTGGGCCGTGTTCGGGTGGGTGCTGCCATCGTTCGCGTTGGTCGCGATCACGCTCGCGTTGTCGACCGCGATACCACCCGAACGCGCCGGGGCCGTCGTGGTTGTTGGGTGGTTGGTGGCGTTGGTCGCGCTGATGGACCGCGACCGGGCAGGCGATTTCGTGGACAAGTCGTTGATCTTCAGTTCCTCGGGACAGACCACCGTCGCCGTTGTCGCCGCGATCGGAGCGGCGATCGTAGCGACCCGCAAGACCTCATTCGACGTGATGACCGCAAGTGGAGGACAACGATGAACGACTCGACGATGACAACGAGTGGCGTACTTCTCGCGGGCGTTACCAAACGCTACGGGCGAACGGTCGCAGTCGACGATGTGACCCTGTCGATCGGAGCAGGGATAACCGGGTTGCTCGGCCCGAACGGTGCCGGCAAGACCACTCTGCTGCGCATGATGGCGACGGTGCTGGCGCCTGACAGCGGGAACATTGAGCTGTTGGGTCACACGACTGCCAACGCCCACGCTCGCGAGCTGATACGTCGGCGACTGGGCTACGTACCTCAGGAGCCCGGCTTCCATCGACAGTTCTCGGCGTTCGATTTCGTCGACTACGTGGCAGTGCTGAAGCTGATCACCGATCGGCGAGCGCGACATGACGAGGTCCGACGTGTGCTCGACGTGGTCGGTCTGACGTCGGTGATGCATAAGCGGATCCGGCAGCTGTCGGGTGGAATGCGTCGACGGGTAGCGATCGCGCAGGCGTTGCTCGGGACACCCGAACTCCTCGTCCTCGACGAACCAACCGCTGGTCTCGATCCGGAGCAACGGCTTCGGTTCCGTGAGCTGTTGTCGACCGCTGCCAACGGGGCCACCGTGGTGCTCTCGACGCACCAGACCGACGATGTCGCCGCGTTGTGCCAGCGAGTCGTTGTGATGCTCGGTGGGGTCATCCGCTACGACGGCACCCCCGCTGGTCTGGCCGGTCTTGCGGCCGGGCGGGTATGGCTCGCCGATGCACGAGACCCGTCGGCTCAGCTGGCGTGGATGACCGGAGACGGGATGGTCCGCCACGTCGGCGAACCACCACCGAATGCTCATCTCGACGAACCCCGGGTCGAGGACGGGTATCTGTTGCTCGTCGGGGCGACCGTGCTGCAGGAGTCGTCGTGGAAGCGATAATCGTCGGCGCGCTGGTGTTCGGGATCGCATACGCGATCACCCACCGCGGCAGCAACCGCATCGATACCGACGACTGGCAGCCGGCTCAATCCATCTCTGTGCCGACGAGCGGCTCCGGCACGCCGCTTGCAGTTTCCGGAACTCAACGCGCTGCCGGGGTGCAGTTGGCCCGGGTCGAGGGTCGTCAGTTGTTGCGTAACGAGGTGTTCATCGTCGCGATCTTCATGTCGATCGCGATCCTCGTGATCTTCGGTCTGGTGTGGGCTTCGGACAACTTCGGCGCGAACAACTCGTGGCGGTACTGGTTGGCGTTGCTGCCCGTGTTCAGCCTCCCGTTCGCAGGGATGACGTTGGTGGCGATGAACCTCGCGGCGCTGCGTGCCAGACGCGAGGGGACCGAGGAGCTGTTCGGTTCACTGCCGGCGACCGCCACGACTCGTGTCGTCGGGCATCTCGGATCGGTGTGGATGGCGTTTGTCGTCCAGATCGTGTTCGTCGTCGCAACGTTTGCCAGCGGGAGCTTCCTGACGGACCACTTCGGCGCGATCGACGCGGCGAGCATCGGCGACATCATGGTCAGTTTCGCGCTCGTGTTCTGCGCCGGGTCGCTCGCTGTCGCGTTGGCACGGTGGCTGCCGAATCCCTTGGTCGCGCTCGTCGCAGTTGTTGTGGTGGCGATCGGTGGATCCGCGATCGGGGGCATCGGCGGCCGGCACTGGAGCCTCACCCGTCAGTTGTCGATCTGGCCGCGCTACCC
>JAYSPV010000066.1:0-2026 GCA_043721915.1 Ilumatobacteraceae bacterium
GTCTTCGTGCCCGATGATTGCGTGATCGGCGAAGTCGACGGCGGCTGGCCGCTGGCCCGGACAACGCTTGGCAACGAAAGGGTGGCCATGGGTAGCGGCTCGTCGTTCGGTGGTGGTATCGAGGCTCTGCTCTCGCTGATCGTGACGAGACGCGACCTTGGCGAGATTCAAGTCGACGATCTGCTGCTCGACGAGGTCGGGATGCTCGTCGCCGAGTCGCACGTTGTCGCGGCTCTGGGCGCCCGCGCCGCTCACCGGTCGGTCGCCGGGGCTGGACCTGGACCGGAGTCGAGCATCCGCAAACTGCTCAGCGCCGAGCACGATCAGCGGACCCAAGAGTTCGGACTGGGTCTGCTCGGTCCCTGGGGTTCAACGGTCGAGGGCGACGCGGCCCAGTGGACGTTCGGCTTCCTGGCCAACCGCTGCCTCACGATCGCCGGTGGTACGAGCGAGATCCAACGCAACGTGATCGGCGAGCGCTTGCTCGGCTTGCCAAGGGATCCGGAACCGGCATGAGCGGATTGCTCACCGATCAGCTGCGACTCATGGCCTCGACATTCGGTGAAACGGTCGCCGCAACCGATCTCGACGCGAATGTCGACCTCACGTTCGGCGAATGGGAACGACGATCGAATCAGCTCGCCCGCTGGCTGGTGGCGCGTGGCGTGACGCCAGGACAACGGGTGGCGGTACACCTGCCGCCCGCCGAATCGACCGAGTTCCTGGTGAGCTACGCCGCCGTGCACAAAGCGGGCGGCGTAGCCGTACCCACAAGCACCCGTCTCGTCGCGCCTGAACTCGTCGAGATACTCGGTCACTCAGGAGCCGTCGTGGCCATCAGCAGCCCAACCACTACAACCGCTCTGTTACAGGCCTGCACCGCGCTTCCCGACCTGCGAACCGTAGTGATGACGAGCGACATCACCATCGAGGAGGGCGACTGGAACAACAGGCTGGTGCGCTACGAGGACGCGACCGACAGCGACGCCTCAGAGTTCCAGGTTCCCGTCGGCCGTGACGACATCGCAGACCTTATGTACACATCAGGTACAACTGGGCGGCCAAAGGGCGTTGTGGTCCGCCATCGCAGTGCGTCGCTGCTACCGAACGGCCTCCCCAACTGGACGGGCGCAGGGTGGCTGCACTCGTCGCCCATGTTCACCTTCGCCGGAATTGCCTCGGTCTATAACCCGATGAAGCTGGGGATGCAGCTGCTGTACCTACCCCGGTTCGACGCGGATCGCTGGCTCACAGTCGTCGAGAAACGTCGTCCTAGTGCGGTGTTTCTGGTACCCGCGATGGTGGAGTTGCTGGTCAGCTCGCCGAGGTTCGATTCGGCCGACCTGTCCAGCATCACGATGTGCACGGTAGGGAGCGCGCCGATCAGCCCGGCAACGTTACAACGCCTGCGCGAACGGCTCCCGGAGGCCTCGGTCTCGAACGCCTGGGGAATGACCGAAGCGGGCCCGGCGTTCTGCTTCCTGCCCAAGCAGGAGCAAGCGGCCCGAGCTGGCTCGGTGGGACGGCCCATCCCGCCCACCGAATTCCGCGTCGTAGACGACGTGGGCAGTGAGCTGCCCGCCGGTGAGACCGGTGAGCTGTTGGTGCGAAACCCGGGACGTGAGCGCGAGTACTTCCGAGATCCAGCGGGCACGGCCGACACCTGGAAGGACGGGTGGCTCCACTCGGGCGACGACGCCTACCTCGATTCCGACGGGTACCTCTACATCGTGGGCCGTCGCAAGGACGTGATTATCCGGGGCGGCAACAACGTGCACGCCGGCGATGTCGAGGCAGTCATCTACGAACACCCAGCTGTGGCGCAGGCGGCGGTGACGGGAATCGCGCACCCGGTACTCGGCGAGGACGTGGCCGCCTGGGTAGTCATGCGGCCCGGCTCAGTGCTTGATGCCGCGGAGCTGACGGCCTTCTGCGCCGAGCGCATCTCCGAGTACAAGGTGCCACGGCGGATCACCTTCGTAGACCACCTGCCGCGCAATGCAACCGGGAAGGTGGTCAAGCGCGA
>JAYSPV010000067.1:0-100471 GCA_043721915.1 Ilumatobacteraceae bacterium
GCGGGGACGTAGCTCAGTTGGCAGAGCGCTACCTTTGCAAGGTAGATGTCAGGGGTTCGATTCCCCTCGTCTCCACCCGACATAACACCAGCTCAGACCGCATGAAGGCCCCGCTCGGCGGGGCCTTTGTCGTTCCCAGGTGCACACCAGGTGCACAGTACGATACGGCATCGAGCGGTTCTGGCCATCACACGCCAACACCAAGCAGCACAGAACGGATTACGCCAGCATCGACTGCGAGTGATCCTGACCGCACCTTGCAGCAGCGCGCTACGCTCGCCATCATGAGTTCGAACCGTCGTCTCGTCACCGCCGAGCAGCTCGACGCGATGTCACCGAACGAACGCGCTGCTGTCCTCGCTGACCGCATCGTCATGGATCTCGACGAACTGCCCGAGGGCTTCCGTGAGCGTGTCGTCGCCACCGGCCAACGACTGGCCACCGAAAGGGACCAGGCGGCAACTGGGTGACCGAGCGTCGTCGGGTTCGTGTTGCGCAGGCGTTCTTCGATCGGCTCGACGAACTCCTCGATGATGAGCGCGGTGTCGACGGGACTCCTTCGTCGGCGGACTTCTTGCTCCACGACATGCCAGCCGTCATCGATCGTCTGGCCGAGTCGTACGAGTCGTCCACCGTCCCGATTGCTGCCGGCTCCGAGATCCGCGTGCTCGTCACGTCCGGACACCTCGTCGAGTTTATGGCGGTCTACGCCGTGCTCGACGCTGATGGAGTGGCGCAGATCATCTACCTGGAGATCGGCGATGCAAGCGTCGCGCGCCCGGGATTTCGGTGCTCATCGGTCAACCAGGCGGCCGCCTTGAGCCGGCCAGTATTTCGTACTTGAAATAATTCCTGGACGGCGCGACACTTCGTGCACCACGACGCCGTGAGGGGGCTGGGATGAAGGTGCTGTGTCTTGGGGGAGGCCCGGCTGGGCTGTACTTCGCGATCTCGATGAAGCTGCGCGACCCCAGCCATGAGGTGACGGTGATGGAGCGCAACAAGGCCGACGACACGTTCGGCTGGGGCGTGGTGCTCAGCGCCGATGCGCTCGGGCGGATGGAGCACAACGACCCGAAGAGCACGGCAGCCATCCGCGAGAACTTCGCCTACTGGGACGACATCGCCGTCATCCACCAGGGCGTGCGCACCGTCAGCGGAGGCCACGGGTTCGCTGGCATCGGCCGGATGAAGATGCTGCTGCTGCTCCAGGAGCGGGCCCGTGAACTGGGCGTGGATCTGCAGTTCCAGGCAGAGTTCCGCTCCGCCGCGGACTACCAGGGCGACTACGACCTCATCGTGGCGACCGACGGCATCAACTCGCTGGTGCGCAAGGAGTTCGAGAGCACGTTCCGGCCCGATGTCGATCTTCGCCTGTGCAAGTTCATCTGGCTGGGCACGCATCAGAAGTTCGACGACGCCTTCACGTTCATCTTCGAACACACCGAGCACGGCTGGATGTGGATGCACGCCTACCAGTTCGACGCGGACACCGCCACGGCGATCGTCGAATGCACCCAGGAGACGTGGGACGCGTGGGGGTTCGAGCAGATGAGCAAGGAAGAGACGGTCACCACCTGCGAGCGCGTCTTCGCCAACCACCTCGACGGGCACGCGCTGATGTCCAACGCGCACCACCTCCGTGGTTCTGCCGTGTGGATGAACTTCCCGCGCGTGATCTGTGAACGCTGGTTCCACGAGAACGTGGTGCTGATGGGCGACGCCGCTGCCACGGGGCACTTCTCCATCGGTTCGGGTTCGCGGCTTGCGTTCGACAGCGCCATCGCGCTCGCCGAGTACCTGCACACCGAGCCGACGATGGGGGCCGCCTTCGAGCGGTACCAGGAGGAACGGCGCGTGGAAGTGCTGCGCCTCCAGTCCGCGGCGCGCAACAGCCTGGAGTGGTTCGAGCAGTGCGAGCGCTACCTCGACCTGCACCCGACCCAGTTCAACTACTCGCTGCTCACCCGCAGCCAACGCATCAGCCACGAGAACCTGCGCCTGCGCGACCCCCAGTGGTTGCGGCAGGCGGAGGACTGGTTCCAGCAGCAGGCGGGTGGGCAGCCTGGCAGGGCGCCGATGTTCGCCCCCTTCGCCTTGCGCGACATGCAACTGGTGAACCGGGTGGTCGTGTCGCCGATGGCCCAGTACCGCGCGGTCGACGGCTGCCCGACCGACTGGCACTTCGTGCACTACGCCGAACGGGCCAAGGGCGGCGCCGGGCTCGTCTACACCGAGATGACGTGCGTGTCCGCCGAGGGCCGCATCACGCCCGGTTGCACCGGCCTGTACGCGCCGGAACACGAGGCGGCGTGGGCGCGGCTCGTCGGGTTCGTGCACGCGGAGACCGCGGCGAAGCTCTGCTGCCAGATCGGCCACAGCGGCCGCAAGGGCAGCACCCAGTTGGGTTGGGAGGACGCGGATGCACCGCTGGCCGAGGGCAACTGGCCGGTGATGTCCGCCTCGGCCGTTCCGTGGGCGCCGGGCAACCAGGTGCCGCGAGAGATGAGCCGTGCCGACATGGACGATGTCACGGCGCAGTTCGTCGCCGCGGCGGAGATGGCCGAGCGTGCGGGGTTCGACATGATCGAGCTGCACGCGGCGCACGGGTACCTGTTGTCCAGCTTCATCTCGCCAGTCTCGAACCTGCGCACCGACGACTACGGCGGCTCGCTCGACAACCGGATGCGCTACCCACTGGAGGTGTTCGCGGCGATGCGCGCGGTATGGCCCGCGCACAAGCCGATGAGCGTGCGCATCTCGGCCAACGACTGGATCGGCGCGAACGGCATCACCGCGGACGACGCGGTCGAGATCGCTCGTCGCTTCCACGCAGCGGGCGCCGACATCATCGACGTCTCCGCAGGCCAGACCAGCATCGACGCCGCGCCGATCTACGGCCGCATGTTCCAGACCCCGTTCAGCGATCGCATCCGTAACGAAGCCGGCATCGCAACGATGGCGGTGGGCAACATCACCGACCACGACATGGTCAACGGCATCCTGATGGCCGGCCGCGCCGACCTCGTGTGCCTCGCGCGGCCACACCTGGCCGACCCGTACTTCACGCTCCACGCGGCCGCGGCGCTCGGCGACCGCGGCACCGAGTGGCCGCTGCCCTACCTCAACGGTCGCGATCAGGCGTTCCGGCTCGCCGAGCGGTCGCAGGAGACGATCCGCGCATGAGCCTCGATGGTCGCCGAGTACTGATCACCGGTGGGGGCACCGGGGTAGGCGCGCACATGGCGGCGACGTTCGCCGCGCACGGCGCGCAGGTCGTGGTGGCCGGCCGCCGGCCCGAGCCACTGCACGAGCTGGCGGCGCGCGTCGCCGGCGTCTCGGTGGTGTGCGCCGACGTCACCGACGAGGCGTCGGTGCGGGCGATGTTCGCCGCGGCCGGCCCGGTCGACATCGTCATCGCCAATGCCGGCGCATCCGACAGCGCCCCGCTGCATCGCACCTCGCTCGACATGTGGCAGCAGCTGATCGACGTCAACCTCACTGGCACGTTCCTCACCCTGCGCGAGGGGTGGGCGCAACTGCGCGGTCGCGAGTGGGGCCGGCTGCTGGCGGTGTCGTCCACCGCGGGCTTGCGTGGCTATCGCTACGTCAGCGCGTACACGGCTGCGAAACATGGTGTCGTCGGCCTGGTGCGCGCAGTCGCCCAGGAGATCGCCGGCACCGGGGTGACGGCCAACGCGCTGTGCCCAGGCTTCCTGGCCACCGAGATGACCGAACGCACACTGGCGAACATCATGGCCACCACCGGCCGCAGCCGCGAGGAAGCGTTGGCACCGCTCACCGCCGACAGCCCGCTCGGCAGGCTGATCGAACCCGCGGAGGTGTCGGCCGCCGCACTCTGGCTGTGCCAACCCGGCAGCGATGCCGTGAACGGTCAGGCGATCGCGATCGACGGTGGCGCCACATGAGCGAGCCGTTGTCGAAGCACCGTTTGAAGACATGGATCCGCCTGCTGCGCGCCACCCGCGCCATGGAGGCCGAATTGCGCGAGTTCCTGCGCGTCGAACACGCCGGCACCCTGCCCCGATTCGATGTGCTCGCCGCGCTGTTCCGCGCCGACGGTCCGTTGACGATGGGAGAGCTGTCGCAGCAACTGCTCGTCTCCAACGGCAACGCGACTGCGGTCGTCGACCGGCTCGAGCGCGACGGCCTGGTGCGCCGGACGCCGTCGCCCGCCGACCGGAGGGTGATCCTCGCCCAGCTCACCGACGAGGGCCGCCGCCAGTTCGAGGCACAGGCGGCACCTCACGAGGCACGTGTCGATGCCCTCTTCGCCGGCCTCTCCGCCGCCGACCTCGACCTTCTCGACGATCTGCTCCATCGGCTGGAGGGTCGTCGCCTACCCGAATTGAAAGGCTCCCGATGAACCCCACCTCACTGGCCGGCTTGCAGCCACAGCACTTCCTGTGGAGCGTCGCCGACGGCGTTGCCACCATCCGTCTGAACCGCCCGGAGCGCAAGAACCCGCTCACCTTCGAGAGCTACGCGGAGCTCGGCCAGACATTCCGCGCGCTCGCCCACGCGGACGACGTGCACGTCGTGGTGCTCGGTTCCAACGGCGGCAACTTCTGCTCGGGTGGCGACGTGCACGAGATCATCGGGCCGCTGGTGGCGATGGACATGAAGCAACTGCTGGCGTTCACGCGCATGACCGGCGAGCTGGTGAAGGCGATGGTCGGGTGCGGTATGCCGATCATCGCTGCCGTCGACGGCGTGTGCGTGGGCGCCGGGGCGATCATGGCGATGGCCGCAGATCTCCGCCTGGCCACACCCGAGGCGAGCACCGCCTTCCTGTTCACCAGAGTGGGTCTCGCCGGGTGCGACATGGGCGCCTGCGCGGTCCTGCCGCGCATCATCGGCCAGGGCCGCGCGGCGGAACTGCTGTACACCGGCCGCTCGTTCACCGGGGACGAGGGTGAGCGGTGGGGCTTCTACAACTCGCTGCACGCAGCCGACGCGCTCGACGATGCCGCGCACACCCTCGCCCGGCGCCTGGCCGACGGCCCGACCTTCGCCCACGGCATCACCAAGACGCAGCTCAACCACGAGTGGAACATGGGCATCGAGCAGGCCATCGAAGCCGAGGCCCAGGCACAGGCGATCTGCATGCAGACCCGCGACTTCGAGCGCGCCTATCACGCGTTCGTCGCCAAGCAGCGCCCGGTCTTCGAGGGCGACTGATGGCCGACCGCGCTCACCGAAGCCGCCGAGCAGACGCAGTGAAAGGGAACCAATGAGCGAGTCACCACACCACTTCCTCGACCCGCCGGGGTGGAAGCCCGCCAAGGGCTACGCCAACGGGGTGGTCGCCGAGGGCCGCACCGTCTACCTCGGCGGCACGATCGGCTGGAACGGCCAGCAGGAGTTCGAGACCGACGAGTTCGTCGGCCAGTTCCGCCAATGCCTCCGCAACATCGTCGACGTGCTCGCGGAAGCAGGCGGCGAGCCCCACCATCTCGTCCGCTTGACGTGGTACGTGACCAGCCGCGACGAGTACCTGGCCAACCTGGCGGACATCGGCCGCACGTACCGAGAGGTGATCGGGCGACACTTCCCTGCGATGGCGGTCGTCCAGGTGGTGGCGCTGATGGAGGCTCGCGCCAAGGTGGAGATCGAGGCCACGGCGGTGGTGCCGTGACCGTCGAACTCGGCCCGAGCGGGCATGTCGACACGTTCTCTCGCGACAACCTTCCGCCGTTCGACCAGTGGCCGGAACTACTGCTCGACGGCTTCGACTACCCCGAACTGCTGAACGCCGCGGTCGAGTTGACCGACCGCATGGTCGAGCAAGGATTCGGCGACAACACCGCGCTGATCGGGAACGGCCGTCGGCGCACGTACAAGGAGCTGACCGACTGGACCAACCGCCTCGCGCACGTGCTGGTCGACGACTACGGGGTCCAGCCGGGGAACCGGGTGCTGATCCGTTCCGCGAACAACCCTGCGATGGTTGCCTGCTGGCTGGCGGCGACGAAGGCCGGCGCCGTCGTGGTGAACACCATGCCGATGCTGAGGGCAGTGGAGCTGACCCAGATCGTCGACATCGCCGAAGTCTCGCTGGCGCTGTGCGACACCCGGATGCTCGACGAGCTGGAGGCATGTGCCGCCGGCAGCAGTTTCCTGCACAGGGTGGTGGGCTTCGACGGCACCGCCAACCACGACGCGGAACTCGACCGCGCCGCACTGAACAAGCCGGTCCGCTACGACGCAGTTCGCACCGGCCGCGACGACGTGGCGTTGCTCGGGTTCACCAGCGGCACCACCGGCCGGCCGAAGGCGACGATGCACTTCCATCGCGACCTGTTGATCATCGCCGATAGCTATGCGCGTGAAGTGCTTGCCGTGACCCCCGACGACGTGTTCGTCGGCTCGCCGCCGCTCGCGTTCACCTTCGGCCTCGGTGGTCTGGCGGTGTTCCCTCTGCGCTTCGGTGCTGCGGCCACCCTGCTGGAAAACGCCTCGCCGCCGAACCTGGTCGAGATCATCCAGCAGTACCGCGCCACTGTCTGCTTCACCGCACCCACCGCCTACCGGGCGATGCTGGCCGCGATGGAGGAAGGGGCCGACCTGTCCTCGCTGCGCGCCGCGGTCTCGGCGGGCGAAACGCTGCCGGCGCCGGTGTACGACGCGTGGATGGCAGCGACGGGCAAGCCGATGCTCGACGGGATCGGCGCCACCGAGATGCTGCACATCTTCATCTCCAACCGCTTCGGCGATTCCCACGCCGGCTGCACCGGCACCCCCGTCGCTGGCTATCGGGCGAAGGTCGTCGACGAGGAGATGCAGGAGGTGCCGCGAGGGACGGTCGGCCGCTTGGCCGTGCAGGGCCCGACGGGGTGCCGCTACCTCGCCGATGCGCGCCAGGCCAACTACGTGCGCGACGGATGGAACCTCACCGGCGACTCGTTCGTGCAGGACGAGGCCGGGTACTTCCATTTCGCCGCCCGCAGCGACGACATGATCATCTCCAGTGGCTACAACATCGCCGGCCCGGAGGTGGAGGCTGCACTGCTCGCCCACCCCGACGTGGTCGAGTGCGCCGTCATCGGTGTCGCCGACGAAGCCCGCGGGCAGATCGTGCAGGCCCACGTCGTACTGAGCAACGGCGTCGCCGCAGACGAGGCCACCGTGCTGCGCCTGCAGGACCACGTCAAAGCCGTCATCGCCCCGTTCAAGTACCCCCGCTCCGTCGTGTTCGCGACGGCCCTCCCGCGGACCGCGACCGGAAAGATCCAACGCTTCCGCCTGCGCGAGACCGAAGAGGGTGACTCACCACCCGTCGAGGGTTGAGCCCGTCTGCTCCTCCGCGCGACCGGCCGCGCCGTCAGGCTGCTTGGAGGTCGAGGACGCGGTCAGCCGCGGCTACCACGGCGTCGTCGTGGGTGGCCACCAACACTGCGCAACCTTCGGCCGCAGCGCGGCGGAACTCGTCGACGACCGCCAGCGCGTGGGTGCCGTCCTGGTAGCTCGTCGGCTCGTCCACCAGCAGCACGGTCGGCACCTGCACCAACGCACGCGCCACAGCGGCGCGTTGCTGTTGGCCCATCGAGACCTCGTCGATGCAGCGGTCGGCGAAGCCGCGCAGGGCCAGTCGATCGAGCGGGCCATCGAGGCGAGCGCGATCCAGCGAGCCTGCCGCAGCGTCGGTGATGTTTTCGCGGATCGACAGCTCGATCGCAAGGCCGAGCACCTGCGGCACCGTCGCCACCTGCGCCCACGGCGTCGTGGCTCGCGGTGCATCGCCGGCCACCATCGACGAACCACCGTCGGCGTTGCACAGCCCGCCCAGCAGTGCCAGCAGGGTGGACTTGCCGCTGCCCGAACGGCCGCGCACCACCACCAATTCGCCCGCGGCAACCGTGAACGACACTGTCCGCAGACCTGCAGAAGGCGACCACATCTTGGTGAGCTCGCGTGCCTCGATCATTGCACCCTCCGTCCGTGATCCAGCCGGATGACCGTGCTCGCTGCAGCCACGATGTTCGGGTCGTGGGTGGCGACCACGATCGTCGCGCCCGCCGCCGCGGCCGTGGCGAGCGCGTCGACGATCGTGGCAGCGCCGGCGCGGTCGAGCGCGCCACTCGGCTCGTCGGCGAGGATCACCACGGCATCGCTCAGCAGGCATGCTGCCAGCGCGATCCGCTGCTGCTCGCCGCCTGACATCTGTGAGCACGGCTGGTCCGCAAAGGCTTGCAGTTGCATGCGCTCGAGCACTTCGTCGGCCTTCGCGGCGAGGTCGCCCTGCACCCCGCGCTGGCGGCCGGCGATCACCAGGTTCTCTCGCCCGGTGAGTGCCAGCAACAAGTTGTCGGCCGGCTGGGGCACCATGCTGATCGCGATCGTCCGGCGCACCGTGCACCGCACGCGATGGTTCAAGTGACCGAGCTCGAGGCCGGCCACGTGCACGGTTACCGGACTTGACAGCACGGGGTTCCCACGATGCGAGCAGTCCGAGACGGGCACACAATGCGAGGATGCAGCGACTCGGAACTTCAGCTTGGTTGAGATCGATTGCCGTGCTGGCGGCGACCTGTTCCTTGGCGGCATGTGGGGGCGCTTCGGGTAGTGCGACGGGCGACTCGACGCCACCATCTGACGCGACCACGCCTTTGCCGACGCCGACACCACGGGGACCGGCTGCCACGGACGCACCAGTCGACACCCCCCCGCCCGCAGACGCATCTGACCGGCCGGAGGGAACATGGACGTTCGTCCGCCGCCTCGAGGAGGCCAATCCGCCGTACACAGACTTCATCGACGGTCAACCCGATGCCGAGCAGTGGGTGATCAGTCCGCAGTGTGAAACAGGTCCATGCGATCTGCAGGTCTCACCTGGTGACAACGGCTACCTACCTGCGGGTTGGCCATCGAAGGCCGATGATGGCGCACGGGTGTTCACACTGCAACTCCAGACGGATGGATCGTATGACGGCGTCGACACCGTCGGCACGACGTCATGCGTTGGCTCTGACGGCTCATCGGTTGACCAAGCAGCGGAGCGGTCGCGCGGCTATCACCTCGTGTTCGTCGCGGTCGACGGCGTGGAGGCGCCCCGCCTCGAAGGCAAGCTCACGGTCAACCAACTTCCGAATCCTGCAGGCACTGCGGCCGGGTGCGTCGAATTCCATGACGTGCAGAGCCTCATTGCCCAGCCGCTCGATCAGTGGACCAACGTCGATCCGACAAAACTCACTTTCGGTACGTACGACTGGGGCGGCAGCGTTGTCGGCGCGGATCAGTACTACCTCGATCACCAAGCTGGGATTGGGGACTACGTCCACTTCAACAGCTTCATCAGCATGGACGCGACCTGCGCTGGTGGCCCGTGCACGGTCGACGCAACGGGCGCCGCTCCCGCCAACAACAAGGAGCCGAGTACCTTCTCATGGCAGGACGGCGCAGCTGTGACAAGCGTGACCTACGAGGACCAGTGTGTCGCCAATGACGGCAGTGGATTGCTCGCCGACCACGGGTACGACGTGGTGGCCAATACTGCGTTGCGGCCAGTCATCATCGTTGGAGGCGAGGTACTGGCTTGGGTCGGTACGTTCTCGTCAGTGAGCACGCCGACACCGGACGCGGCGGCTTCCTGGCCTGACGACTGCACGCCAGGCCATGAGTCCGTAGCCGCCGCGGCGTCCACGACCCAGCCCTACTTCCATGGGCTCTGATCGCTGGCTCGCATGGACCCTGACGCGGTCTTGGACTCGGCGGCGGGCAGCGATCTGAGCCAACAGATCGAGCTAGCCGCCAGCAGCATTGAACAGCTGCGTGTGCAGCTCCACATCCGCCTGCGTGGCGAGTATTGGTTTGGCGAGCGCGCCGACTCGATCCGGCGATCGTGGGAGACAACCGTGGGTCCTGCGCTCGACGAGAACATTCGACTTCTACGGACCATGTCGCGGGCGGTTACCGACACGGGGGGTGGTGACACCGTCGACGACACCTCCCGTGCATAGAGTCCGAAGGTGCATGAGTTGATCGGAAGGCGGGCCGAGCTGAAGGACGCTCGTGCCCGGATCGATCGTGCCGTGGAGGGTCTGGGAAGTGCGGTCATCCTGATCGGTGACGCGGGGGTCGGAAAGTCGTCGCTGCTCGATGCCATAGCCGACATCGCTCAGGGACAGATGACGATCCTGCGTGCACGCGGGATCGAAGGTGAGATGGGGTTCAACTGGAGCGGCATCACGCCGATTGTTCGACCGTTGCTCGCCGCAGTCGACCAGACATCGCTCGCACCGTCGAGACGACGCATCCTTGAGGACGTGCTCTCACCGCTCGACAAGGACGGGCGTGAGGTGACGATCGAGCTCTATCCGCTGTGCCTCGCGCTAGTCGATCTGGTCGCGATCTCAGCCGCAGTTCGTCCCGTGCTGATGTTGGTGGACGACCTCCATTGGATCGATCCGGCATCGGCACGCGCGCTCGCCTTCGTGGGCAGACGCCTCGATCAGGAGCACGCCGCGCTCGTCGCGACATCCCGCTCCAGCGGAGCTGACGCTTCGATTCCGTTCGCCACGGTCGCCGCTCCGGCCAGGGACCAGGCTGCCGACATACTCACAAGCCATGGGGTGACATCGGCTGCCGTGCGCGACGCCCTCATCGACACCGTGGGTACGAATCCGCTCCTGCTCATCAGCGCGACTCGCGAATTGAGTGCCGAGATTCGTCGCGGTAGCAGGCCACTCCCTGATCCGATGCAGTTTGCGGCAACGGTCATGGAGGGAGCTCATCGTCAGCTGGCCGCTCTCTCGAATCGGACACGTCAGGCGCTGGCAGCGACGGCAGTCCTCGGTACGCCGTCGCTGCCACAGGCTCGTCGGATCCTCGACGCGCTCGATTCAGATCTTGCGTGCCTCGAAGAAGCCGAGCGTGCGGGCGTCGTTGAGATTGGCGAGACGATCAGGTTCACCCATCCGACGCTGCGAACTGCGGCCTATCGCACATCGACCCCGCCCGACCAGCGGCGCCTGCACGGCTTGGCCGCCACGGTCCTGGAGGATCCGATCGCGATCGCGATGCACCTCGCCGCGTCGACACTTGGGCCCGATGAGGTCATCGCAGTGATGGTCGAATCCGCAGCAGAACGACTCAGGCGCCGTGGGGCTGCGGCGGTCGCAGCTGCCCAGTTCGTTCGCGCTGCGGAACTCTCGCCGTCGGTGGAGGATGCGTTCAGGCGTCGTGTGCGCGGCGCCGAGCTGTTCTTGGACCTCGGATTGATCGACGCAGCAGAGGTGCTCCTCGGTGATGCGTCAGAGGGAACCAGCGATGTGCTCGCAGCGCGTGCCAGGGCCCGCTTGTTGCACCTCCAAGAACGAGATGACGCTGGTTGTCGGCTGCTGCGTTCGACTGCGGACAGGGTCGCGTCTGTCGATCCCAACGGTGCGGCACAACTCTTGGTCGAGTGCCTCGCGCCGATGGTACGCGAGGGCAGGCTCCTCGAGGTCCTCGACGTCACCGGACAGCTCGAAACCGTTCGGCCGCTGCTGACCGGCGACGATGCCGTCCGGGCGAACGCTGTTCACGCAGTCTTCTCGCTGGTCAGCGGCGGTTCGATGGCCGAGGCGATGACCTCGATCGATGCGTTGACCCGGGATGAGGGTGTCATTGCGACGGCTCCCTTCATCGCCGAAGTCATCGCGCCGATCCTCGCCTACGCGAATCGCGGGGATGAACTCGGTCGCGTGCTTGACTCCGTCGAACGCACCCTGCGCGATCGCACTGCCATCGTGCCGCTGATTTCGGTGCTCGCCGCGCAGCAGTTGCGAAACTTCGGCATCGATCAGCCGCGATCGATCGGGGCTGGCGAAGAGGCGATCCAGCTCGCTGGCGAGATCGGTCGACCAAAGCTCGCCATGATGGCGGCGATCGGGCTGGCGATCGGCGCTGCCATCGCGGGCGACGCGGTTGCGTACCACGGCGCCGCGACGCTGCTGAAGACGTCTTCCTACCCACACGCCGAGGCCGCGCGACTCGCCGGGCTCGGTGTACTGCACCTGAGCGCCGGCCGCCCGGAGCAAGCACTCGAGGCTTGGGAAGCGCTGATCCGGGTGCGAGGCTTCGGCGATCCGCTCCTGACCTTCGAAGCCGACTACGCCGAAACGCTCGTGCGGCTCGGTCGGTTATCGGAGGCGCGGTCCATGCTCGACCGTTTCGAGTCCGACGGGCTCGTCCAGCGCAGTCCGGGGATCCTGGGCCGGGTCATCGCCATGTTGACCCCCGACGACGAGCTGGCCGCAGCGCGGTTCGCGGCGGCGATCGAGGCATGTCGAGCGGGGCGCAACTATGTCGGTGAGGGTCGGGCCGAGCTGGCCTGGGGCGAGCGCCTGCGCCGCAAACGACGTCGAGCAGAGGCCCGCGTCCACCTCGAGCGCGCTGCGGTTCTGTTCCGCCAGGTGGGCCTCGCCTGCTGGGAAGCGCGAGTCGAGGCAGAACTGCAAGCAGCGGGCGCGTCCGCGGACACCTCGTTGCCCGTCCATGCGATCCTGACATCCCAAGAACTCCGTGTGGCGCGCCTCGTTGCTGCCGGCGCCTCGAATCGCGACATTGGGCTGGAGCTGTTTGTCAGTCAACGCACGGTCGAAACCCACCTGACCACGATCTTTCGAAAGCTCGGAGTGAAGAACCGGCGCGAGCTCGCAGCGCGCGCCATCGGTGACGCCGATCTGCGCCGCCCGGCAAACGCTGAGTAATCCACTACGGACACGGGGTTCCCACGATGCGCCCCGACCTGCGCGCAGGTACAACAGCAGGTACGTCGGCGATCCGATCCGACTCGGGAGGAAGTAACGATGGACAGCTTCGACGCAGGCGGCATCGGCCGCCGCCGGTTCCTGGCCGGTGGGTTGGCCGTCACCCTGCTCGCGGTCGCCGAGAGTTGCGGGGGCGACGCTGCCGGCTCGACCAGCGCCGAGCCGACGATCCCCCAGGCCAGTGCCCCCTCGAGTGCCGACGGTGGCAACTTGACGCCCGTCGCGACCGTGGATGCGGCCGTGACGTCGGTCGCGCCGATCGAAACTGCCCGGACCGTCGATGCCATCGCGATGGCTGCGGATGGGATCCCCGAGCTATCGCTCCTGAGCACCGGTCTCCTGATGGCTGCGAAAGCCAACGTGGAGACGCTTGCCGGCATGGGCCCAGTGACCGGCTTCGCCCCGACCAACGACGCCCTCATCGCCGCGATGCAGCACTTCGACGCGCTCGGCAAGATCCCGCTGACGCGAGCTGAAGCGACGTCGCTGCTCAACTACTCGGTGATCGACGGCCGCCACACCGCCGCGGACCTAGCCTCTCTCGACGGTCAGGAAATCCCGACGCGGAACGGGTCGACGGTGAAGATCACCGTCAGCGGCTCCATCGTGCACGTGAATGGGGTCGCCGTCACGACGGCTGACATCGATGCGTCCGGCAATGTCATCCACATCGTCGATGGAGTCGTCCTGCCACCCGAATTGACGGGTGGTGATGCGTCGCCGCCCATTCCGCCCGGCAGTGGGTCGGTCGCCGACGCAATGGCGTCGCAACTCGATCTCTCCGTGTTCACCGAAGGCAGCAAGACGTTCGGTGTCTTCGACATCTTGGCGTCCCCGCAGCCCTTGATGGTCTTCGTACCGGTGAATGCCGCGTTCATCGCCTCGGCCGAAGTGTTCGACCCGGCCGGCACCACTCCCACGACGGGGGGTGACGCCAACGCGCTCCTCATGGGCCACATTGGGTTGGATGTTCGATCGCTGGCTGAGCTGGCAGGAATGAACGGCGAGTCGATCACGTCGATTTTCGGGACCCCACTCCAGATCACGGTGTCGGGCGCCGACGTATTCGTGAATGGTGCCAAGGTCCTGCGCGGCGACCTCCTGGGCAGCAATGGCGTTGTGCACGTCATCGATCAGGTGCTGATCGACGCGCCGTCCTGACCATGGCGTTGCTGGCTCTCCGCGGAACCCTGCGAGTGTGGGCGGCGCGGAGACCACCGCTTGGAATGGCTGGGTCGCCGGCAGCGATGCCGGTGGCATTGTCAGCGATCACACCGGCGCCGCCGTGCGATTCGCTCTGAGCGGAGACCGTCCGAAACTCTGAGGTGCGATCGGCCGCGCCGTCAGGCGGCTTGGAGGTCGAGGACGCGGTCGGCCGCGGCTACCGCGGCGTCGTCGTGGGTGGCCACCAGCACGGCACAACCTTCGGCCGCAGCGCGGCGGAATTCGTCGGAGACGGTGATCGCAAGATCGCTGCCGACGTACACCGCCGCCTTGTCCACCAACTGCCGGCGGGCGCCGTCGGAGAGTGCCGAGGCCGCGACGAACGAACCCGCGGCCAGCGCGACCGCTGCAATCGTCGCGACCGTCGGCCCGGCTTCCAGCACGACCCGCCGCCAGCCCAGGCGGATGGCACGCGTCAGCCGTCCGCCGGTGCGCCGCGACAACCCGGCGAGCGGCCCGATGACGGTTCCCGCGATCACCGTGCCCGCCAACAGCGCGAACAGGGGGAAGCCGAGTGCCATCAGCTCGCCGCCGCGCACCTCCACGCCGAAGGTACAGATGCCGCCCTTGTCCCGCAGCGTGCGATACGAGGCGACCGCGAGGGCACCCAGCGCGAGCGCGACGAACGGCAACGCGAAGCGGGCGAACCGCCGCTGCGCCACGCGGTCGGCGAAGTGTGGGACGACAGGCTGCCTGCCTACGGCGCCGACACCATGTGGTCGTTGGTCAGCGTGGTCTCGCCGCTCCAGCGGTACGCGACCAACGGGCCGCCTTTGCCGGCGCTGTAGTCGACGCACGCTGTGCGCGCTGTCGTGACCACAAGGGGCCCGGTGTGCCAGTAGTGCCCGTAGATCACCGGTGGGCCGTCGTACGACTGGACCGGCAGGGGCAGCGGAAGGTCATCGTCGGGGAACGCTGGGTGCGGCTGGCCGTCGAGGGCCCGAGTGTCGGGCGGCAGGTACGCGCGTTGGCGGTACGTGGCCGGCCCGTCGCTCCACCACTCGAATCGGGCGCGGTCGCGTCGATGGCCCTTCTTGTCGAGGTAACCGAGCCCTTCGGGCAGCGGCACCTCCGGCCCCTTCAGCAGGATCTCGACGGCATCGAACTCTGCGCTGCCTCGTGTCGCCGCGCGCCTGAAACCGTCCACGTGCAACGAACCGTCGGGCTCGAGTGCCTGCCCGAGCGCCGCCATCGCCTGCTCGTCCCAGCAGGCGTGGATCACCCGCACACCGCCGAGCTCCAGCCATAGGGGCAGACGTGCGAACCAGTCGACGATCTCGTCGTGCATCGGTGAGCCGTCAGACACCTCAGCGAGAAACGCTGTGTGCTGCTCGAGGTTCTTCGGGCTGCGCTCTCGAAGCCCGCGGTGCCATGCGATGGCGTTGAACTCGTGGTTGCCCATCGTGACGAGCGCCGACCCGGCGGCGAGCATCGCTCGCACCATCGCGATCGTGGCCCGCTGTTGCGGCCCGTTGTCGATGAGGTCACCCACGAAGACGGCCTGCCGGGTGGGGTGCCGCCAGGCACCGAGCTCGTCGGAGTAGCCCATCTCCCGCAGCAACGCCACCAACTTGGCGGCATGGCCGTGAACGTCGCCGATCACGTCGTACCCGTCGAGTCGAGTTCCGTCGCTCACGGTTGCGGGCCCCATCACATGCATACCTCTCCAACGCCTGAAGGGCCGCGAACCGTGATCACTTCGTGCTCGATGAGGTTGCGCCCGGCGCGACGCCGACGGAGTGGGCCAAGGCGTGGAGGCCGACCAGCCGGAGCACCGATACGGCGCGGCTGACGCCGATGTACAGCAGCATCTTGTCGGGCTCGCCCGACATGTCGACCAGAATCACGGCAGTCCGCTCGAGGCCCTTGGTCCGGTGGACCGTTTCGCACAGCACGGCATCCTCGCTGCGGTCGCTCCACCGCACCAGCGGACAGCCGTCGATCGGTTCGCCGAGCAGCGCGTCGCGCTCGTTGGTGTGAGTCGTGAGCACCGCGATCTGGCTGAACGGAATGCCGTACGCGGACGACAGCGAGTACACCGCGTCGCGCACCCGCTTGCGGACCTCTCGACTTCCGCCGGCGTAGAGATGGGTGACGGCATCGCCGTAGGGGGCCGAGGGCAGCGGCGCCGGGCCGCCGAGGCGATGTACCAGCTTGGCGATGGCCGCGCAGTTGCGCAGGTTGAACACCATCGGCAGTTCCACCATGTCGGCGGGCGGCTCCCACGGTTGCACGTAGATCGCTTGCGCCGGGTCGGCCACGACCAGCAGCTTGCGCGGCCCCTTCGGGTCGAGCAGCCGTTCGAGCGAGTCGAACCAGTGCGGGTGCATGTCCTGGCCCTCGTCGACGATGATCGTGTCGAAGGGGGTCCCGATGCGCTCGGCGTGAAACGCGAGCGCATCGGTGGGGACGTGCCGCCAGTACTCCTGTGTCGGGCTCGCGCCCACGCGAAAGCCGTGGGGTTCCAACAACCTGACGGCGATGTCGTGGTAGGTGCCCACCATCGCTGGCGTGCCGGCGAGCGATCGTTGCAACTGATCCGCGATCGGTTTGTTGAAGCACACCACGAGGGTTCGTTCGCCTCGCCCCACCGCGCGCTTGGCCCACTCGAGCACGAGCATCGTCTTGCCGGTGCCCGCACCGCCGGTGACCAGCACGCGACGGTTCTTGTCGAGCCCTCGCACGTTGGCGAGGTGCACTCGCGTCTCGGCATCCAACTGCGTGCCCGCCCACTGCAGCACCTGGCCATCACTGCCGTCGAGCGCGATGTCAGGTCGCAGTGCGGCGAGCAGCCTGGTGATCCGCTCGGGTGGGATCGGGCCGTGCTGACGCAGCAACCTGTTCACCGCGATCGCCGGGAACTCCAACTCCGGTTTGGCGAACACGATCTCGGCGGGGGCATCGGGGCCGAGCCCGCCGGGCGGGACCGAGCCGACATCAGGGAGCGCGATCGCATGGCAGAGGAACATGCCCTCCAGGTCGATGGCTGCCGACCGCAGCCGCTTCAACAGGTTGTGCTTCGTGCTGACGACCTGCTGTGTGGGCGACTTCGCGAGTGGGCGGCCGTTCTGCACCCACTTGCCCTGCTCGATCGAGATGACGCCACCCTTCACCTCCACGACGATCACCCCGCGGGTGGCCGAGACGAGCACGATGTCGATCTCGCTATCCACATGGTCGACCAGGATCGGCACGCTGGGGATCACGAACCACGAATCGTCGAGGCCCTGCATCAGGGCCTTGCACACGCGCAGCTCCGAGTGGGGGAGCAACGTGAGATCGAAGTCCGCCGGAAGGAGAGTCGCCACCTGCCCAGTGTGGCTCACCAACGCGCTCTCACGCGCCGGGAGTGTTCGCGCGTTCGATTCCTGCCGAGCAGCCAACCGGGCGCGCCGGCCGGCAAGGAGCCCGCCATGAAGCCGACCATCAAGTTCGATCGCACCCTCGTCACAGTTCTCCTCGACGAGGTGGTGCATGTGATGCTCGAGTTGGCCGCGCCTCCTGCCGTGGCGGTTGAGCGTGCCCCACTCGACGTGGTGGTGGTGCTCGATCGGTCGGGCTCGATGAGTGGCGAGCCGCTCGCTTCGGTGACCGCGGCCACCGCACAGTTGCTGCGTCTGGCCGGCCCCGACGACCGGCTGGCCGTGGTCGCGTTCGATGATCAGGTGCAGTTGGTGCTCCCACTTGCCCATCACGACCCCGATGTGGCGAGCCGTGCCGTGCGCTCCATCGGGGCGGGCGGCTCGACCAACCTGTCGGGCGGTTGGTTGAAGGGCCTCGAGTTGCTCACCACCTCACCGCGGCCCGAGGCGTTGCGACGCATCATCGTGCTCACCGACGGTCACGCCAACGCGGGCATCACGGGCGCTGCCGAGCTGGTGCCGTTGATCAAGGGTGGGTACCGCCAGGGGGTGACGACGTCGTGCATCGGGTTCAGCGACGGCTACGACGAACAGTTGTTGGCGGCGCTCGCCGATGGCGGCATGGGCAACGACTACTGGTGTGCCGGGCCCGACCAGGCGGCGCAGGTGTTCGCCGACGAGTTCGGTGGGCTGGCATCCGTCGTGGCCCAGAACGTCTCGGTGGAGATCACGCCGTCGGCAGCGGTGGCGGCGACCGCGGTTCTCAACGAGTTCCCGATCACCGAGCTGCCCAACGGGTTGCAGGTGGCGCTGGGCGACGCGTACGGCGGTGAGCGGCGCAAGCTGCTGGCCAGGTTCCACCTACGCCCGGTCGCCAGCTCGGGCCCGATCGAGGTGGGCACACTCACCATCCGTTGGGCGGCGGTCACCGGCGATGTGGCGCTGCACACGGTGACGGTGCCCGTGATGGTCACCGCCGGTAGCGGTGCCGACGCGGCCGCGGACCCAGAGGTGACCGAGGAGGTGCTGCTCCTGGAGGTGGCCAGCAACCGTCGTGAGGCCCGCAACGCCGCCGAACGCGGTGACCTCGACTCCGCGTCGCGGCTGCTCACTTCCAGCGCCGAGTTGCTGACCCGTACCAGCGCCCCGCAGAGCGAGATCGATGAGCTGCGTCGCGACGCCGCCGCACTCCAGCGGGGTGCATGGTCGCCGACGGACTCGAAGCGCCAGTACTCGATGTCGCGCAGCACCACCAAGGGCCGCCGCACCGACTACGGGCCGCCGACCGCCCCGGAGGCCTGAGCGGCTCGGGCACTGTGTCACACCCATTTCTCATACTGGGTGTTGTCAGATCCACGAGTCGCCCGGGCCACCGAGCGACAGCCCGACAGGAGAGTTCAGGCAACAACTTCCCCACCAGCACACCCACTCCCCCCACGGCGCCGGTTGCAGGCGTCGTGGTTGCAGGCGTCGTGGTTGCAGGCGTAGCGCCCACCGACAGTTCGTCGGTCGCCCGCCTCTCCGCTGCCGAGGAGTCGTACGTCATGGCGGTCTTCCGTGAGGTGGCTCGCATCGCCGCCCGGTCCCGCAGGCCCTTCGATGCCGACGACATCGCCGGCGAGGTAGCCCTCGCCGTGGCCGACCGACCGGCCATCATCATGGGCGGCTACCCCAACCCCGTCCACTACGCCCGTCAACGGGCACGCCACGCCGGCATCTCATTCGACCGGCGCGAGCGAGTGCAGCGCGGCGAAGGCGCCCGCCTGGTTGTCGGCAGCGACGGCCTCCAGGGACCCGGCCGCCGTTACGAGTCCGCCGACGCGTCGGAGGGTGGCGGCGACCTGCTCTCCCATGCCATCGGCCGCGGCGAGTCGCTCGATGCCTCCGTGGCGAACCGCCTGGTCGCCGGAGCGTTGCTGCGGCGTGCCTGCGAAGGCCTGACGCCCGTGGAGTTCCGCGAGCTGTGGCTGGTCGACGGTTGCGGGTACACCGTGCAAGAGGTCGCCGAACTGTGCGGCCAACGGCGCGAAACGGTCAGCCGCCGCCTCAGCGCCACGCGGCGCCGGGTTGGTCTGCGGCGGGCTGCGATGTCGTCGTCGTCGGCCGAGCTCGAGTATTCGGGCTGATTTCTACACATCTCGGTTATCCACTTGTTGCCCACAGGGAACATGTGTTTGATTCGGGTGATGCCTGTGGAACGCGACCTCGGGGGCGAACTGGTCGCCCGCATCGACCACTCCACGCTCGACATCGTCTTCCCCGGTGGGGCCTCCGCTCTCCGTTTCACCCGCGGCGGCCACCTCGTTCAGATTGCGCTGCGGTTCGGCATGGGCAGGCTTGGTGTCGATGTGTCCTTCCAGCCAGGAGTGGTCGCTCGTGAGATCGACGTGTCGGCTCGCGAGCACGCGATCGACCCGAACCGCTGGCGGCTGGCAACACTCGCCGCTCTGCGCGAGTGGAGCGGTTCGTTGGCGTGGTGCGCGCAGGAGCCGGGCATGCTCGTCGCGGCGGCTGGCGCGCTCGCCCATCCGCTGCTGCTGCCGGTGTACGAGCGGGGCCACGCGGCGACGAGCGAGTTGCCGCGCTGGTCGTTGAATGTGCTGCGTTCCCCCGACGCGGCGAGCGCGGCGCGAGCGATGGACCCTGCTGCCACTCGCCGTCTGTCGCGTGCGCTCGCGCGCAGCCTCGTTGCCCGGCAAGCGCCGGCACCGGCTGAGCTCGGGCCGCTGGCGTTTGCGGTGATGGGCGCCGGGCTGGTGTCCGTGGACGAACTCGCCAACGTGCTCGAAGCGCGGTTGCCCGAACAGGCCATGGCCATGCCGTCGACAGAGGAGATCCGCGAGGTTCGCCGCGGGCTGGAGCTGTGGCCGGCACACCGGCGGGCGGCGCTCTTGCTCGACAGCGCCACCAACGGTGACCCGATCGCCCTGGCGACGGCGATGCGCCAGTTCTGGTGGGTGCGCGACAAAGCCCCCAGGCCGCTACCGGTTCGATTTGCCGAGTTGCAGGCAGTGTGCGGCCGGTTGGTCACCGTGCTCGCTCCCGCGAACAGGCCCAGCCGCCGAGCGCCAGAGCTAGCGCTCGAACCGGCAGAGCCGCGTGCGACGAGACCCGCGCGACCACGACAACCGCCCCCGACACCGGCAGCGACGCCGGCCGCGCGGCCAACGCCCTTGGCGCCCGCGCGCACCGCCGTGGCCACCGTCGAGCGAGCACCGCACGAGGTGCCCCGCCGGGCCCCGGCCGTGCCCGTCGGCGAGCGCGTATTGGGTGTGGTCGGTTGGCCGATCCCTCAACCGCTGCTGGCGATCAGCGACTTCAGTCACAGCGGCTTGCGGTTCGTCGTACCGACCAGGCGCGAGGAGCTCCGCCGGTGGGGGAGGGTCCTGCACACCTGCGTCGGCGACTTCGGCACCGCCGTCGTGAACGGACGCAGCTGGGTGATCGGCATCGAACGCAATGACCACCTCATCGGCTGCGTCGAGGTGGACCCCGTCGAGCGCCGAGTCCGCCAAGCACTCGGCCCGCGCAACCAGCCCCTGCCCCCCGATGTAGCCGCAGTCGTGTTCAGCGCACTGCGAATGTGCGGTGTCACCGGAAGGTGACGTTCACGCAACACTGATGGCTGCTGCGAAGAAGCCGGCTGGGCCCATCCAGGCCAGTGCCAGCAGCGTGGCGACGAGCCGCGGTGTCGACATCAGGTCTGCGCGTAGTCGACTGCGGCGCACAGGGTGGCGATGAGGATCATCTCGTCGAGGTCGCGTGCGCGGCTGTTCAGCAGCTCGTCGGTGCACACGATGTAGGCCAGGCAGCGGGCCCGGCTGAGCGCTACGTTCAGCCGGTTCCGCGAGAACAGGAACTCTGAATCTCGCGGCATGTCGGCCGCGGTGGAGGTGGTCATCGTGAAGAACACCACCGGCGCCTGTTGCCCTTGGAACTTGTCGACGGTGCCCACTTTGACGCCGGCGAGTCTCGGGTCGGCATCGAACGTGGCTCGCAGCAGGCGCACCTGGTCGTTGTACGGCGCCACCACCATGAAGTCCTCGCCGGCCAACTGCTTGCGCGTGCCGTGCGCATCGGTCCACCACGAACCGAGCATGCCGGCGACCGTGTGCGCAACCAGTTCGGCTTCCGCCGGCGACTCGGTGGAGCAGCCCTCGTGGTGTGCGCGCAACCAACGCAAGCCGGTGCCATGATCGGTGCCCTGCACCGCGCACGACGAGTGCCAGCCGAGCCGGCCGTCGTATATCTGCTCGGAGATGAAGCGGCACACGTCGGGGTGCATCCGCCGCGTCTCGGTGAGGAACACACCCCGTTCGGGTGGCACCGTGGCCACGCCGGGGCCGAGGACGTGTTCGAGGACGCTGGCCCCGGAGCCGTCGGGATGCGATGCCTGCGACACCTGCGGCAACTGCAGCGGGTCGCCGAGCAGCACCACGTTGTGCGCCGAGCGAGCGGCGGCCAGCGCATCTGCGAGGCCGAGCTGGCCGGCTTCGTCGATGATCAGCACGTCCACCTTGGCGTCGTGCATGTCGTCGCCGGCGAACAGCCAGGTGGTGCCCGCCACCACATTGAACGACAGGTCGGCGCACTTCGCGTTGGTGCCGGCGGGGGTGATGTTGGGAATGTCGGGTGTCCCCGGTTGCGCTCCGCGGCGCACGGCCACGAGCTCCTCGAGATGGCCCTCCGTGCGGAAGACCTCGACGATCTCGGTGAGCAGGTTGTCGATCGCATGGTGGCTCATCGCGGTGATCCCGACCCGTTGGCCGGCCTTCACCAGCGCCCGCACGATGTGCGCACCGGTGAACGTCTTGCCCGTGCCCGGCGGACCTTGGATGGGTGCGTAGCTGTGGTCGAGGTGTAGCACCCAGCGCGTCACGTCGGCCAGGTCGTCGGTGAACACGCCATCCGTAGGCCCGCCGCCCGCCGTGAACGCGGGTGGCGCGGCGCGCAGGAGCGCAGTCGCGACCGCCGGAGCCGAAGCGTCGGCGAGCAGATCGGTGGCTACCGCCGACAGTGCCTTCGGCTTCGGGGTCGGCGACACCCATCCGTTCAGCACCACCGACGTCGGGTGGACACCGAGCTCGTCGCACTTCTGGTCCCAGATGAACGTGACCAGCCCCTCGTGGGGCGCGATCGAGTCGACGTTCAGCCAACCCGGGGCGGCTTCATCGACGCGGAAGCACGTGCTCACCCCTCGCGGATGCAGGGCCGGATCGAGGCCGGTCCCGATGACCTGCGGCGGGAACCGGAACGTCGCCCCTGGCCACTTGAGCGCAGTTCCCCTCTTGCCGATTCGGTCGGCCACCCCCACGAACGTCAGCTCGGCGATCGCGTCGGGGTCGGCGAGCAACTCGTCGGGCTCCTTACCCGCGCGGGCGAGCAGTTTCGCCGTGTTCGCCCGGCCCTCGCGTAGCCAGTAGCCGAGCAGGTCGCCCATCAGGTGCTGGGGGGTTCCGACGTCGAACTCGATCAGCGTCGCGATGAGCTCGTCGATCTCGGGGTACGTCGATTCGTCCTGCTCGATGGTCGCCTTGCGCCAGGCCGCCTGGGCGTCGCGCAGGCCGACGAGCCAGTCGCGCAGAGCGAGCGTGGCGCGGACGTCATCCTCGTTGTAGGCCGCGATACGGGGCAGGATCGCCGCGCCGGCAACAGGGTCGTGCGTGTACTTCTCGTACTCCACGACTGCGTTCGCGCCCTGGTCGATGTCGTGACTGCGCTGGTACCCGGCGAGGCGCTCGGTCATCTTCAGGCTGTACGACTCGACGCCGGCCTGCAACCCGTTGCGCACCACGGTGAGCAGGTCGACGAACAGGCCCGTCTCGACCAACTGCTGCAACAACGCCTGGCCGGCACCGTGCTCGGCGGCCATCGCCTCGAGCGACGAGCGTTCAGTGTGGTTGTAGTGGTAGACGTGCATGCCCGGGTGGGTGAGGCGCCGCTGTGCGAAGTACTCGATCAGCGCCTTGGCCTGGTCGCCCTCGCCCACCTTGTCGTGTGCCCAACGGCCCTCGAACACCCACTGCCCGTTCGCACCCTTGGTGAGCAGGCCGAACAGGAAGAACAGGCCAGCATCGGCGCGCCAGAAGGGGTGGCCCTCATAGTCGAGGAACACGTCGCCGTCATCGGGTTCGGACAGCGCGGCCAGGCCGGCCGCTGCCTCGTCGGGCGTGAGGTCGGCCAGCAGCCGAAACGGCAGCGCCGCATCGGCAGGTTGCTCGCGCGCCCGCACTTGCAGCGCTGCCTGGGTGACCAGGCGCACCTGACGCTCCGGCTTCAGGTCGGCCACCGGCGCCGCGCGCGCGGCCAGCCCGGCCAGCGTGGTGACCGCTTCCGACTCCAGCGCGACGGTGTCGGTGGCGCGGATCCCGGCGACGAACTGCAGCGCGTCGGCCGCGCGCCACTGTGCATCGCACACGTCGGCGAACGCGCAGTACGTGCAGTGGTTGCACTTCACCGGCACAGTGGGCGCCGCGTCGGCCATTGGTTGGAGTGCGACCGCCAACTGCGTGCGCAACCGCCGCCAGTACGCGCGCACGTCGGCGAAGCGGACCGACTCGAGACGGCCGGAACCCAACCACACATGCAGGTACTTGGGCGTCACCCCCAACTGTGCCTCGATCGCCTCGGCGTAGAAGCACAGCTGCAGCACATGGGCGGGCTTGGCCGCCTTGCGTGCGAGCTTGGCGTCGACGGGCTCGTAGGTGAAGCTGCCGTCGGGCAGGTCGACGCGCAGCAGGAAATCGGCGATGCCGCGCATGCCGTCGTGCACGAACGGCATTTGGTACACGACCCTGTGGCCGCGGGCCAGCACGTCGCTCGCCCGTTCGACGAACGCCAAGAAGCGCTCCGAATTTCGATCCCAATCGGGCACCTCGTAGACATCGCCCGTGGCGATCCCGTACTCGGCGAGGCATGCGCGCTCGTGCTCGAGGCCCTTGTCCATCAGTAGGCGTGCGAATTCGCCGAGTGCGCCGCTCGGCTTCTCGCGGACACCCCCCTCCACCTCGTGTTGCAGCGTCAGGAAGTGTGCACAGTCGAGCCACGCCGTCACCTTCGACGGTGTCAGCAGACGAGGTGGTGTGGTGGGCTCGCTCATCCGCTCAGGACCCCGCACGAGTGGCGGGTTGCCCGACGGCACGCTGCACCTGCAGAGCGGTGAGTACCACGGCGTGTCGGATGGGAAAGTCTGGCGTGGGCATGGTGCTCCAGTGTGACGGATGGGCGGACGTCGTGGAAACGCGCGCTGCCGGGCGACGCGTGATCGGCGGAACGGGCAGCGTTTTGGACACGGGCAACCCAGGATCTACCCGCCGCGATCACGGACCTTCCGCGGTGTCGCCCGGGGCCGCGCTGGGCGCTGAAGGGGGGTCACGTACCGGCCTGGTTCGCGCGTTCATCATGTATGAGCAGCTCGACCAGATCGCACCCGAGATGACCACTACAGGTGACACGAACGGACACGTGTCGGGCGATCAAGGCGTCGACGATTGTCCGGTCTGTAGGCAGCTGCGACCGGAGGGCCCCCGGCCGTACGAGTACGTGGTCGCACCCGCGGACGGCGGCGGCTGGCCTGCCTGGTCGGCTGCGCTCGTGCGTCTCTTCCAGCGCATCGGCTCCCAGCCGACACAAGCCGTCATCATCGAGCAACCGGTGCTCTGCGAACGGTACGTGCAGGTGATGATCGGCCACGGCATCGCCCACGCCGAAGCCAGCAGCAACGTCTACCTCAGCGGCGACTCTCGGCTCACCGATGAGCAGGAGAGCCTTCTCGCGGAGGCTGGATGGCTGCCCCCAACAGCGGACTTCGACGACCCCGACGAGATGCCGGCCAACTGGTACCTGCCCCTCGTTCATGACGAGTGGCAGCAACTGGTGCAGGTGCTCCTTGCAACCGTCGTCGGGATCCTCGGGTTCAGTGAGCGACTGCCCGTGGAAGTGCGCAGCTTCGCCGTCGACAACCCGTGCCGCGACTGTTCGTGGCCGGCCGAATCATGAGCTCTCAGAGATCGACGTCCGCGCTAAGGATGAGCGTTGTCGCCAACCATGAGGCCGCGAGTCACTTCTGGAGCGAACGGTTGGGCATCGAGTACTGGAGTATGAAAGTGCTGCTGTCGGGCTTCGCACCCGGCTTATCCGAGGAGCACCACGTCGTCATCGTCGAGGCAGACATCTGGCGGGTCGATCACAACCTGTGTCTCGACCCGCACTTTGACCTCGATTGCACCTCCATCGATCTTGGTCGTGTTGCGTGGGCGATCGTCTCGTCGGAGGAGACCCTGTCGGAGTGGAGCATCGCCGCGGGCATGAACTGCAGCTATGTGATCGCGGATCTCGTGCTGGTCGACAAGCACTGGCGGGGCCGCCGCATCGGGCCGGCGCTGGTGCACTTCGCCGCGGATCTTCTCAGGGTAGATGCGACCTTCCTCACGCCGGCAGCGCTGACGACCTTCGTGACCCCCAACGGGCAGCTCGGCACCGACTACTTCCACCGTCGCCCCGGGCCCGAAGCCCAGCTCAAGGTTCGCAAGGCCTGGCGTCGCGCCGGCTTCGTCAAGCTGACCAACGGCGTCGTCTGGACGATCGCACGGACAGACCACGGTGCTGCCGCCCGAGCGGTGTTCGAGCGTCTCGAGAAGGAGGCCAACACGGCTAGCGCCCGAGCATGGTGGCTACGACGCATACGCCGCGTCGCCGCTGCAAGCGCGTCAACCCAACTGCTACTCGCGGCAAAGGACGTCGATGCCGAACGGGCAGTGCCAGCCCATCCGTGACGACGCAAGAGCGGTAGCAGGGCGTGTCCGGTACCTGGCACGATGTCATCCGGAGGCGCAATGAGCAACAACACGAGCAACGACATCGCCAACAACAGCAGCAACGACATCGGCGATGCGGTGCTGGCGGCCACGATGGTGATCGACAGCGTGGGGTCCACCAGTCGGCGCGCAGCGCTCGGCGAGGTGGCTGCCAACGAGATCGACCGGGCCGAGCGGGCACAGATGACCGCTGCGGTTCGCGACCAGGGCGGCAATGTGCTCGAGTTCACCGGCGACGGCGCCATCGCCCTGTTTCCATCCGCGTCGGCGGCGATCAGCGCGGCGTTCGCGCTCTGTGCCCCGCACTACCGCATCGGCATCGCTGTCGGTGAGGTTCGCCGCGACGGCAGCGCATGGACCGGCGCCGCGCTGGTGGCCGCCGCTCGCCTCGAACGTCGGTGCCCACCCGGAGCAGTCGCGTGTTCAGCACTCGCCGTGCGCACAGCGAGTTCGGCGCCCGCCGCCACCACCGAGCCGCTGCCCGAAACCGTCAGCGACGACGCTCAGTCGGATGACGTGGCGCTGCGGCCGTCGGCCTGAGGACGGTCCATCAGCGGCAGTCCGTCGTTCACCGGTGCATTGTCGCCGTGCAGCAGCGAGTACCCCGCGATCTGCTCCATCGTCGGGAAGCCGGTGACGGCATACGAGGCAAGCTTGCCGCCCATCGTGGCCCCCTCGAACGACCCGATGTTGATACCCGTGTACACCCAGTCGCCGGCCACGGCCAGGTTGTCGAGCACGTCCCACGGCTGGGGCCGCGCGTCGGCGCTGCCCTTGGGGGCCAGCACGTACAGCTCGCTCGGGTCGATGTTGGCGCGGATGTACTGCGACCACAGCCGTTGCTCGCCCATGTGATCGTCGTCTTCGTGCCACAACGATTGGAAATCGAAGCTGAGCTGGTTCATCGGGCGGTCGCCCTGCGCCTCCGGCAGCGCCACACCGGCGGTGCGCATCCACTGCCCGGCAAGGGCGGCTGCGCGCCGCCAGATCTGCTCGGGGTAGTCGGCGTTGAGGTAATCGCTGTCGCGCAGCCCCAGGTCTTGCAGGGGACCGCACAGCTGCACCAGTGAATTCGGCCGATCAGCGCCGGTCCACCCTTCGTAGGCCATCGTGTCGGTGAAGTCGACGAGCGCGTTCAGCGGGTCGGGCAGCGAGACTGAGGTGTAGCGGTTCACCGAACCCGGGGTCTGGGGCACCTGGAGACCCATCTCCTCGACGGTCTTGTTGAACCACAGTTGCAGCTGCATCGTCTGCACGCTCTTGAGCTGCTCGACCGCAGGGGCAATGTGCGGGTCGGCCGCCAGCGTGGGCACGAAGTGGGCGATGGCCTGGGGAGGCATCGCCACGACGGCGATGTCGAAATCGACGCCGCGGCGCAGCACGACGTGGTCGTTGGGCTGCCACGCGCACCACGCGCTCTCCAGCCCCAGAGTCGGCATCCCCAGGTGGGGGTCGCTGCGCAGCTGTGAGCGAATCTCGTCGGCCTGCTCGAGCTGACCCCACAGCGGCTCGTCGGGCCACACCTCGCCGACTTCGGCGCGCTTGGCCGGCCGCAACGGCTGGTAGGCGGCATTGCCCTTCACGCGTGCCTGGCGTTGGAAGGTGAGCGACTCCACAGTCGTGCCGTCGGCGGCGATCTCCATGTCGATCAGCTTGTGGAAGAACTCGAAGTGCACACCGTTGGTCTGCAGCGCCTGGTAGATCGGCTTGATGATGGTCTCGCCGGTGCCGAGGCGGAACCAGTAGAAGTGGTTGCGACGGCTGAAGGCCGTGCGCAACTCCCACAGCAGGAAGCTGGCCGCGCTCATCGTCGGCACGCGGCTGCTGTCGCCGTCGGGCAGCGAGAAACACACGTACGCCGTGCTGTGGGTGAACGAGCTGGCCATGGTCATCGGGTGCAAGCCGTGGCTCTCCAACCATTCCGTGTAGTTCAGGTGGTCGATCGAATCGATGCCCTTCACGGTGAACGACACGCCGGACCCCGTGCCATCGGGTTCCTTCTCGATGTCAAGCAGTCCATCGGCGATGAGGCCCTTGATGATCGTGCGGTAGTAGTCGATCACGTTGAACGCGAGGCGCACCGTGTCCCACTTGTCGGAGGCCCGCAGCGCGTGATCGGTGAGCCAGCCCAGCAGCTCGTCGAAGCCCTTGAGCAGGTGCTCATGGCGACCCGGCTTGGCACGACCGAGGACTTCTGCGAGCTCGCTGACCAGCTTGCGCTCGATGCGTTCAGGCCCCCACAGCAGTAGGCGAGCGAACCAACCCTTCTTTTCGTTGGTCTCGATGAGTGCCTGCACCAGCGCCATCGCGTACTGCGCGATCGCACCGACAACGTGCTCTGCGGCCAGGTCGGGCACGCCCTCCCACGGGTGCGGGCCGTTGCCCGGCAGGAGCACGAGCGTCTTCTGGCATTGCCGGCCGGCGTAGTAGTTGGTGATCACTATCGAGTCCGACGGCAGCAGCGCCTCCTCGATGCAGCGTGGCAATCTGCCCGGCAACTCGGAGAGGTTGGGCACCGCACCCGGATGCAGCACCTCGTAAGCGCCCTTCAGCATCTCGGTGGCGTTCCAGTAAAAGCCGGCGAAGCCGTGGATGCCGTGCTCGAGGATGCGGTCGTTGCCGGGGTCGCGCCCGGTCGCGCCCTTGCCGCCGAGCCGCCATCCCATCTGATACACCGACACATCGAGCTCGGCGGCGCGCGGGTTCGATGCCGCCGTCAGGTGGTACGCGGTGGACAGGCCACCCGGGCCGCCGCCGACCACCACCACCTTGGTTCGTCTCCCAGTTGCGTCGCTCATCAAGCCCTCCGTTCGGCGCAGTGTAGATCTGCGGCCAGGTGCTCGGTAACGGCCCGACTACTCTCGGCCCCGTGTTCGTGGCCGATGGTGTGCGTCTGTGCTCGGTGTTGTTCGCGCTGCACCCTTCGGTGCCCTCCGACCACCCGCTGCGCAACGTCATCGAGGCCGCCGACTGCGAGGTGACGGACCTTCACGGCGCGCTGCTCACCCGCCGGCTGGGCACCGGCGTGCTGGCGTGCTTCGCCACAGCGACAGAAAGCGTCGCTGCGGCACGCGCGCTGCAGCAGCGCGCCCGGCTGTTGTTCGCGGATCATCCACCCGCCATCGGGCTCAACGTCGGCGAGGTGCTGCTGGCCGACGACGACAACATGGGTATGGCCACCGTCGTTGCGGCCCGCCTCGCGCAGGCCGCCGTACCCGGCACATGCCTGCTCAGCGACGTGGTGTCCGAGTTTGCCGGCAGCCCGCACGAGTACGCCTTCACCCCGCGTGCGTTGAAGGGCGTGGCGCAACCGGTGCTCGCAGCGCAGCTGACGTGGGAGCCGGCGCCGACGGTTGCCGACGCGCTGGGCTTGCCGCCGGCGCTGCAGCTGGGCACCGAGCCCTTCGCCGGGCGACGCGAGGAGTTGGAGGCGGTGCAGCAACGCATCGAGTCGTTGGCGGCGAACGGCACCGGCGGCGTGGTCGCGCTGGTGGGAGAGCCGGGCGCCGGGAAGAGCGCGTTGCTCACGCGGATTGCAAGCGCTGCGTCGCATTTGCAGGTGCCGGTGCTCTACGGGCGATGCGACGAGCACGCGCGACGCGCGTATGCGCCGATCGTCGAGATGGTGCGGCGTGTGCTGACGCGCGACCCGCGCGGTTCGGTGGCACTCGGGTCGGCGGCAGCCGAACTCGCGCGTGTGGTGCCCGAGCTGCGCGAGCGCTATCCGCACCTCGCCCGGCCGGTCAGCTCCGACGCCGAGACCGAACGCAACCTTCTGCTCGACGCGTTCCGTGGGTGGCTGGCGCACTGCGGCTCCGCTGGCACCGTGCTGATCGTCGACGACCTCCACTGGGCCGACCCCGGCACGCTGACGGTGCTTGCCGAGGCAACCGCGCTGGCCGCGTCGTGCGGGCTGCTCCTCGTCGCCGTGTCGCGGCCCACCACCGGCATCGCGCACGACCTGCTCGTCGACATGCGCCGCGCCGGCGCGCTCGATGTGCGGCTGCAAGGCCTGTCGCCCGCCGATGTCGCCGAGCTGCTGCCCCCAGGCGCCGACCCTTCGCTCGGAGAGCGGCTGCACCGACGATCGAACGGCAACCCGTTCTTCGTGCGTGAGCTGCTGCGCACCATCGACGACTCCGGCGCGGCGTCGGCCGACGAGTCGGTGCGCGAGGTGGTGCTGCGCCGCATCGCCGGTCTCAGCGAACCCACGCGTGCGCTGCTCGCCACGGCGGCCGTGATGGGCCTGTCGTTCGATGCACTGCTGCTGGTGGAGGTCGGTGCGGTCGACGCTGCGTCGTTCCTCGATCTGCTCGACGAGGCCGTCGCCGCGGGCGTCGTGGTCGAACGGGTCGAGGGTTTGCAGATCGCGCACGAGTTCGTGCATGCGCTCACTCGCGAGGCGCTCTACGAGGAGATGAGCGCACTGCGCCGCGCGCGAATGCATCAGCAGCTCGCCCTCGCGCTCGAGCGGCGTGGTGCGTCGGCAGAAGTGCTCGCTCATCACTTCCGCGCGGCAGCGGTCGTGGGTGAGGCGGCGCGTGCCGTGCACTACACGCTCGCTGCCGCCGATACCGCGCTGGCGGCGTTCGCCAACGAGCAGGCGCTCGACGGGTACCGGCGCGCCATCGCGCTGCTCGACGCGCTGCCCGCGTCACCTGCCGAGCAACGCATCGACGTCGACATCCGGGTGGGCGAGTGCCTGCGCCGGCTCGGACACTCCGATTACCTGCCGGTGCTGTTCGCTGCTGCTGCGGCCGCCTCGGAGCGCGGCGACGGTGCGCGCATGGCCGCCGCGCTGATGGCCAGCTATCGCGGATCCTTCCATCAGGCGTTCGTGGTGAACCACGAGCTCATCGGGATGCTCGAACGTGCGCTGCACCTGCTCGGCGAGGAGTCCTCGAGCATGCGTGCACTGTTGTTGGCGCGCCTCGGTGTGGAGCTGGCCTGGAGCGAGCATCTCGACCGCGCGCGCGAGCACAGTGACCGCGCAGTCCGCCTGGCAGAGCAACTCGACGACAAGGTGGTGCTGGCCCGAGTGCTGGTGCTGCGCCAGTGGACGCTGTTCGAATCGCTGCCCGATCGGCTCGACTGGCAACACAGCGTCGATGCGATCGTGCGCCGCACCGACGACCCTGCGTTGCTGCTGGAGGCGCTCGACATTGCCTACTTCAACGCCGAACGCGCGGGCGATGGCGAAGACGCCGAACGCCTCTTCGCACAGGCCGGGGTCATCGCCGAGCGGCTCGACTCGGCGATGGCGTGGTGGAACTACACGCGCATGGCCACCACCCGCGGCTCTCGTCTGGGCGACTACGACAGCCGCGTTGCCAACGTGAAGCGCGCGTACGAGGTGGGCAAGGCGACCAAGCAACCCGACGCCGGTTTACGCCGCTCGGGCGAGATGTTCTGGGTCGACTTCGACCACTCCCCGGTCGCCGACCAGTTGGCCGCGATGGAGGCCGGTTGGCGGTTGGCATTCATCACCCCGTTCGGCACCGGTGCATCGGTGGCGCATCGTTGCGTCGATCTGGGGATGTTCGAACAGGCGCGCGAGATCCACGACTCGCTGCGGCCGCTGCTCGCTCATCCGTTGCAGCACCAGGCGTGGCTGTGCGTGCAGAGCCAGTTGGCGCACATCGCAGTCGGCCTCGGTGAGCTGGAAGACGCACTGTTGGTGGAGACCGTGCTGGCGCCGCACCGCGAACTCATCGCCAACATGTGGTTCGCCGGCGTGGGTTCAGTTGCTCGCTATCTCGGCGAGGTACGGCTGCTCGACGGCGATCTGGCAGGTGCCATCGACCACTTCGAGCACGCGATCGATCGCAACCGAACGGCCGGTGCCGTTGGTTGGCTGGCGCGCACGTCGCTCGACCTGGCCGGCGCGCTCCGTCTGCGCAACACCGACGGTGACAGCGAGCGAGCTGACGTGCTGGTGGCCGAAGCCGGCGCCGTTGCCGCCCGTCACCGGCTACCCCTCGTTGGTCACCGGGCCCAACGCATGGCCGGCGACAGCTGACGAGCCGTCGCCCTGGCGACCCAGCAGCGACCCGCGGCTGGTTACTACGACTGCAGCGGGCCTTGCTCGCGGATGCGATCGACGTCGGCCATCGCGGCTTGCAGGTCGGCCAACCAGGTCTGAGCGTTCTCGCCCACCAGCCGCACGCACCACGCCAGCGCATCGGAGCGTGAACGAGCGACGCCACCTGCGACCAACGTGTCGAGCACCTTGCGCTCTGGTTGGCGCAGGCGGGTCATTGCCGGTGCCGACAAGGTGGTGAACAGCACCGTCGAGTCGCCTGCCGCACCTCCCGACACGCTCGCGCCCCACGACACCTTGCGACCGAAGCGGTGCTCGGCTTCGAGCGCCACAGCGATGCGGCGGTCGCGGGTGTCGGCGCGGAACCCGGTGATGCGGCCGTCGACGGCGGCGGCACGAGTGACATCGTCGTCGGCGGGTGCAACTTCGGGTGCGCTGAGGGCGACGACGATCATGATCTCGTCACGGTCGATGGTGATGGCCGGATTGCTGCCGGCCCAGTCGTTGGTCAATGCGCCGGCGAGCCATGCGCGAATCGTGGCCTCGGTGTGGTGCGGTTGTTGAGTAATTGTCATTACATAATTACATCATTACAACAGGAGAATCACAACCTGGCCCCGCGTCGTCGCCGCCGGCCGGGGTGGGTTTCGCAACTGTGGCGTGGCATCGTTGACCGAACATCTGGGAGCCTTCGATGCACGATCATGATCAGCAACTCGTCCACCTCGCACTCGGGATGGCGCGCGACGCGCTGACCACCGTGAAGCCGCTGAGCTCGCCGGCGCCCGCCGCCGAGATCTACGCCGGCCTCGCCGCCACCATCACCGCCGCCGGCATCGGCAACGAAGGTGCGATCGATGTGCTGCGCGACGTGGTCACCGCCAACTGCATGAACGTGTCCAGCCCCAACGTGTGGGCGTTCGTCCCCTCAGCGGCGACCCCGGCGTCGCTCGCGGCCGACGTGATCCTGTCGAGCCAGAACGTGATCGGCGACTGGTGGCTGGAGGGCGCCGGTGCGATCGCCGCCGAGAACCATGCCCTCGCCTGGCTGTGCGCAGAGGTGGGCCTCGGCGAGCACGCAGGGGGAGTGTTCGTCAGCGGCGCCACGCCCGGCAACCTTGCAGCACTTGCGGCCGCACGCCGTTGGTGGCGTTCCGAGCACATCGGCCACTCACGCGATCGCCTCGCGATCGCCTGCGCGCAGCAGGCCCACTCCTCGATCCGCATGGTGGCCAGCGTGCTCGATTGCGACGTGCTCGTGGTCGACGGCGACGAGTACGGCCGCATGCACGCGGCCGATCTGGAGACCGCCCTCGCCGCGCACCGCGCCGCCGGCGGTGCGCCGGTGTTCGCCATCTCCGCGACCGCTGGCACCACCAACCTCGGCATGGTCGACGACCTCCACGGTTTGGCCGACGTCGCCGATCGCGAAGGCCTGTGGCTGCACGTCGACGGGGCATACGGCGGTGCGGCGGTGCTCTCGCCGCTCGGCCGCCCGGCACTGAGCGGGCTGGAACGCGTGCAGTCGATGGTGGTCGACCCGCACAAGTGGCTGTTCGCCGGCTACGACTGCTGTGCGCTGCTCTACCGCGACGTGCGCATCGCTCGCGCAGCCTTCACCCAGACCGCCGAGTACCTGGATGCGGTCGAGGTGACGGCCGAGGAGTTCAACCCCAGCGACTATGCGGTGCACCTCACCCGCCGGGCCCGTGGCGTGCCGTTCTGGTTCAGCGTTGCCGTGCACGGCACCGACGCCTACCGCACCGCGGTCACCACCTGCATCGCGACCGCCCGCGCCTTCACCGCTGCGATCGAAGCCTCCGCGCACCTCGAAGTCTTCGCGCCGACGACGCTGTCGATCGTGACCTTCGTGCGACCCGGCTGGACGCGTGCCGACTACGAGCGGTGGAGCGCTGCGCACCTCGCGAGCGGCGAGTTCTTCATCGCGGTCAGCGAGTTCCGCAGTCAGCCCATGTTGCGCGTCTGCCTCGTCAACCCGCAGACAACCATCGAGCAACTGCACGCGGTCATCGACTCGCTGCGTTGATCTGCCGCGCGAGTTCCCGGGCCTCTGCCTCGGTGAAGGACCCGCTGATCTGCACCGTGCCTTTGAACTCGGGGACCTGAATTGTTGCCACACTGACTGCAACGCCCGAGACGACGATCGCCAGTTGGCCGGTAGGGCAGGTTGCCACCCTCTCGTAGCACTGGGCCGCGATCGCGTTCCACTGGTCCTCGCCGGCCGCACCCGGCCGCAACGCTGCAGTCACGACCCAGCCGTTCGTGGGGTCGAGTTGGGCGGTGGCGTCGGTCTCGAACACAGTGCCGTCCGCCTGAGCAGGGCCTACTCTGCAGTACTGAGTGCCACCGCCGAATGACACGAGCGCAGTGTCATCCTCGGGCACGAAGGTCGGTACCGGAAGCTTGCCACCGCTCGTCCCCGGGACAACCTCGAAGCACCCCTGCACCACCGGGCGGATCTGGATCGCGAACCCGTCGAGGTCGGCACCGTTGACGCTGCTCTCGGACGCCGCAGCAGTGTTGGGCATCGACCCGGAGTCGATCGCGCCTTGCGTCGAGACGGTGGACCCGCCATCGCCGCACCCGGTAGCGAGCATCAGTGCAGCTAAACCGGTCATGACGTGCCGCATCGCCGAAGCGTACAGATGTGGCGGCGGCCGCTTGGTGCCGACCCGCTCAGTCACCCACGGGCGGGGAGACAGCCGCCATCGCGATCGCGAGGGCGTGGCCGAGGTTGAGCGAGTCCACCCCGTGGTGCAGCGGGATGCACACGTCGAAATCGGTGGTGCGGCGAGTTGCCTCGGTGAGGCCGGGGCCTTCGGCACCGGCGACGAGGGCGACCTTCTCCGGCATGCCCATCTTGAACAGGCTGTTCGCGTCCCTGGCCGGCGTAAGCGCCCACGTCTCGAACCCTGCGTGACGGATGTACTCCAGCGGCTGGGGCCAGGTGGAGCAGCGGACGATCTTCAGGTGGAGGATCTCACCCATCGACACCCGCACCGATCTGCGCGACAGCGGGTCGGCGCAGGTGGGGTCGAGGATCAGCGCGTCGAACCCGAGAGCGCGGGCCGAGCGCGCGACGGTGCCGATGTTCGTCGCGTCGTTGGCGCCTTCGAGCACGACGATGCGCGTCGCTCCCGACAGCGCATCGAGCAGGGTGACATTCCGGCGGCGAGTGGCCGAGGCCAGGACACCGCGGTGCACGTCGTAGCCGGCGATCGCCTCCAACATGGCGCGCGAGCCGAGATAGACCGGCGCGTCCACCGGATCGATGACTGTTCGCATCCGCTCGTAGCGCTCGGGCGACAGCAGGAACGAGCGCACCTTGTACTTGGAGGTGACCAGCCGGCTGACGACCAGTTTGCTCTCGGCGATGAAGAACTCGTCCTGTTCGGGGCGGTCGCGAAGGCCGACATACTCGGCCACGCGTGGGTCGTCGGCGGACTCGATCTCGATCGGCACGATCCGACTCTACGGCTGTGTCGCGGTCGGCGCCTGCCCGCGCCCAGCCGAAAGGTGTTGCGAACGTGTGTTCGCCGCGCGAGGATGGCGCCATGACGACGCTCGACAGCCACTCCACCGACGCCGAACTCATTTGGCAACAGTGCCTCTTCGCGTTCGAGGATCCGTCCGTCGATGCTGGTTTCGGCGGCCTCCAGCGCACCTGGCTCGACGCCACGTCATGGGTGGATCACGTGCCGCGTTGGCTGGGCGGCGCCGATCTGGTCTTCGCCGAGCTGGTGGCACGGCTGGCGTGGCGCCAGCGCGAGGTCACGATGTACGACCGGCGGGTGCCCGAACCCCGCCTGACGGCATGGTGGAGCCCCACCAACGGCTTGCCCGAGCCGCTGCCGGTGTTGGAGGACGCTCGCATGGCGCTCACCCGCCAGTACTCGCGGCCGTTCGACTCGATCGGGTTCAACCTGTACCGCGACGGCCGCGACTCGGTGGCCTGGCACGCCGATCGCGAGCGCTACCACCACGAGGATCCGGTGGTTGCCATCATCAGTACCGGCGCGCCGCGCACGTTCCACATCCGGCCCCGCCGCGGCGACGCGGCGCGGGCCGTTGTCTCACGCACCTGGCACCTCGGCCACGGCGATCTGCTTGTCATGGGCGGCGCCTGCCAGCACGAGTACGAGCACTGCGTCCCCAAGGCCGCACACGTCGGCGGCCCTCGGCTGAGCATCATGTTCCGCCACAACCTGGCCGATTGGCAGCCACCGAGCTGACCGGTCTCGGTGCCGACCAGCGACGCCACGCGGCGGAGCGCGATACTGCCAGCGATGGCCTCCTCTCTCGACTCCAGCCGCTACGCGTTCGTGCCGGGGTCACCCCAGTACCCCACGATCGTCGACGGTGATGGCGTGTTCCTGATCACCGATGACGGCCGCCGCATCCTCGACGGCGCCGCCGGAGCGATCGTGGGCAACATCGGCTGGGGCCGCACCGAGGTGGTGGAAGCCGCCGCCGCCGTGATGGGGATGGGGTACGTCGTGCCGCTGTGGCCCACGCCGAGCCGGCTCGCGCTGCGTGACGAACTGGTGGAGCACTGGCTGCCCGAGGGTTTCAACCAGGTGTTCTTCACCAGTGGCGGCAGTGAGAGCACGGATTCGTCCATCCGCCTCGCTCGTGCGTATCAGGTGGCGAAGGGCCGCGCGAGCAGGTGGAAGGTGATCGGCCGTCATCCCAGCTACCACGGGATGACGATCGGGACGATGGCGGCCGCCAGCCACAGCGGCCGTCAGCTGGGCTACGAGCCGCTGCTGCTGCCGTTCCCGAAGGTGGCCTGGGACGACCCGGCCGACGTGCTGAGGGTGATCGAGCGCGAAGACCCGGCCACGATCGCCGGCTTCATCGCCGAACCGATCACCGGCGCGGCGGGCGGCTGCCTCACCGCGAGTGACGAGTACTGGCAGGTGGTGAGCGATGCCTGCCGCGAGCACGACATCCTGCTGATCGCGGATGAGGTGATGACCGGTTACGGCCGCACCGGGCTCAAGTTCGGTCATCAGCACTTCCCGTTCCATCCCGATGTGATCGTCGGCGGCAAGGGCCTCGGCGGCGGGTACGTGCCGATGGGTGCGGTCGCCGCCCGCGACGAAGTGGCTGAGGCGCTGCGCGGCAGTGGGTTCATGTACTTCACGTTCACCGGCAACGACGCCGCCTGTGCTGCCAGTGCGAAGGTGCTGCAGATCATGCGCAGCGAGCAGTTGGTCGAGCGCGCCGCGACCATGGGTGCTCACCTCGGCCGTCGTCTCCGTGACGAATTCACCGACCACCCGGCGGTCGTCGAGATCCGTGGCCGCGGCATGTTCTACGGCCTCGAGCTGCGCTGCAGCCGCGACGCGGTGGTGACGGCTGCGATGGACCGCGACCTGTGGGTGTATCCCGCCGGCAGTGGCCCGGTGGCGGAGGCAGTGATGGTGGCACCCGCATACGTCATTTCCGAGGCAGAGATCGAGCAGCTGATCGGCACGCTGCGTGATGCCCTCGACGCCGTGCACCCCGCCTGACTCGCAAGTTCACGCCGGATTCACCAACGGTGGGGACTGCATTCACCGGACATCGGTACCGTGAAGGCACCATGAGCGCGAGCACACTCCCAGATGTCGGCAGCGATCCGCGCCGGTTGATTTCCCTCGATGCGGTGCACAACTTCCGTGACGTCGGTGGCTACCCCACCAGCGACGGCCGCAGCACCCGTTGGCGCACCCTGTTCCGCGCCGACGGGCTCTATCGCCTCACCGACGCCGATCTCGAGGTCGTCCGCGCGCTCGGGTTGCGCACCGTGATCGACCTGCGTACCGACGTCGAGCTCGCCGAGCGCGGCACGTTCCCGCACGAACGGCACGCGGTGCAGTTCCACCACGTACCGGTGATCGACAGCACCTGGCAGCACCTCGATCGACCCGACGCCGACGACCCGGTGACCTTCCTCGAGTGGGCCTACCAGGACATGTTGCGCCAGGGCCCCCACCGTTTCGTCGAGGCGATCGAGAAGCTCAGCCAGCCCGGGGCGTTGCCGGCGGTCTTCCACTGCGCCGCGGGCAAGGACCGCACGGGCGTGCTGGCGATGTTGTTGCTGGGCTCCTTGGGCGTGCCCCACGACTTCCTCGTGGCCGACTACGCCCTCACCATCGAGGGCATCGAACGGATGCGCGCGTGGGCACAACGGATGGCACCGGAGATGTGGGCGAGCATGGCCGACACCCCATCGGCGTTCATGGCGGCCGCCCCTGAAGCGATGGAGCGTGTGATCGCATCGATCACCACCCACGGAACGATTCGCGACTACACCCTCGGCCTCGGTGTCAGCCCCGAGGCGCTCGAGCGATTGTCGGTTGCACTGCTCGTGTGAAGCGCGGCGTACGCTCGGCGCCATGAGCGGCACCATCTCGCAGCACGGCACTCTTCCCCTCCACGGCACGATCGCACTCCAGGGCGGCGGTGCCTTCACCGCCAACGACGAGCTCGACAGGCGGCTGCTCGCCAGTGTGGGAGCCGATCGGGTCGTGGTGCTGCCCACCGCGGATGCGTTCGAGCGGCCCGAGAAGCTGGTCGCTGCCGCGATGGCCTGGGGTGAGCGGATGGGCGTGGAAGTGGAGGCGCTGATGGTGATGCGCCGCAGTGAGGCGTTGGAAGTTTCCGCGGCGACGGTGGTGCGCAACGCAAAGGCCGTCTACTTCGTGGGCGATCAGCCGATCCACCTCCGCTCGGTGATGAAGGACACGGCTGTCTGGGATGCGCTGCGCGACGTGCTCACCAACGGTGGTCTCGTCACAGCCACCGGTGGCAGCGCGGCAGGGATGTGTGATCCGATGGTCGATCCGCGTGGCGGAGCATTCACACTCGGCCTGGGCCTCGTCCCGAACCTCGCACTGGTCACCGAGGCGGAGAGCTGGTCGCCCGAGCGGCTGCACCGCACCCGCGAGCTGGCCAACACCGCGTTCTGCGTGCTGCGCACGGGCGATGCGCTGGTGCACACCCAGGCAGGGTGGGAGACGGTCGGCGGCGCGGAAGTGCACGGCGACCTGCCGTAGGCGGTACTGACCCGGGGCCGAACCCCGCGTCGATCAGGTGGCGTCGATCAGGTGGTGGCAGGAGCCGGCAGCGACGTGGTCGTGGCCGGTGTCGTCTCGGCGGTGGTGTCGGCGGTGGTGTCCGTGACGTCGGCCGTCGCCGGGGTGACCGACATGACATCGATGATGAACGTCAGCGCGCCAGCCGGCCGGCCGCCGGTGGCCGACGGGTCTGCGCCGTACGCCAGCTCGGCGGGGATGTCGAGCTGGTAGCGGCCGCCGGCCTGCATGCCGACCAGGCCGAGAGTCCAACCCTCGATGACGCTGCTGGCACCGATCACGATCGGGTATGACGCGCCCCGGTCGTAGCTGTTGTCGAACTCGACACCGTCGGCGCTTGTGTAGCCGAGGTAGTTGACATCGATCAGGTCGCACTCGGCAGCGGCGGGACCGCTGCCCTCGGTGATCGGGGTGACCTTCAGTGCGGTGATCTCCGCAGGAGCCGGGCCGGCGATCTCCGGCTTCGTCGGTGCTGTCGTGCTGGGAGGAACGTCGGGCGGGGTGGGCGCGTTGGGGCAGGGGCCCACCGGCACCGTCAGCGAAGGGTCGATGGTGGTGGTGCCCGCCACCGTCGAGTCGTCATCGCCGCCGTTGAGCAGGTAGAGCACGCCGACGAGCGCCACCACGCTGACGAGGGCGAGACCGATGCGCAGGCTGAAGCGCTTCGTCTTGTCCTTGCGCGCCTGCTTGGCGAGCTCTTCGAGCCGCAACTGGCGGTTGGCCTTCTGTCGTTCACGTTTGACGGTACCCACGAGGACAGGAGGCTACCGGACGAGCCGCCGCGCCGTCTCGCGAACCGACGCACACGACACGTGAATCTGCAAGGAACGCTCAACATGTCGACGCCGCGTGCCGATGAGGCAAGACAGGGGAATGGCGGCACGCCCCTTGCCGGGCAGGCTTTCGAAAGGTTCACAATGAGGCGTACAGAGCATCTCGGGGCTCGTGTGGTCACCGCAGTCGGTGTACTCGCAACGCTCGTCTATCTCGGGTGGCGGGCGGTTTACTCACTCCGCGGCAGCGAGATGTGGTTGTCGGTTCCTGTGCTGCTGGTGGAGGTGATCGCGTTCGCCGGTTCCGCCGTGCTCGTCTGGGCGTTGTGGCCGGCGCCGGCAGCCCTTGTCGTATCCGGTGCCGGGCTGACCCCACCGCCGCTGTTCCCTTCGGATGTGGTCGTGCGGGTGCACGAGCAGGCCGAGCACGATGTCCGTGCGACGCTGTTGGCCGCGGGGCGCTTGGCCGACGCGCAGCAGGTGATCGTGATCGATCTCGACGCCCGCCCGGCGATCGCCGCCCTCGCCATCGAGTTCGGGGCCACGTACGCAGCGACCGACCCTGCCGACAGCAACGGGCTGCGCGTCGCGCTGGCCACGGTGCGTACCCAGCAGTTCCTGCTGCTCGATGCCGGCGACGTTCCGGCAGGAGACATCATCGCCCGCCTCGGCGTCGACCTCGCCGACCCGCGAGTGGCGGTGGTCCAGGGCCTCGGCTCCTCCGGAGCGAACGACTCGGCCGAGCACGGCCCGAACGGACGCCACCAGCTGCTCTTCGAGCGTTCGTCGCTGAACCCGTCGCTCGGTGCCCGCGGCGTCGCGGTGTGGTTGGGGAGCGGTTCGTTGGTGCGCATCGACGCGTTGCGGGAAGTGCCCGCCAACACCGATCGGGCCCTCCTTGCGCATTGGGCGATCGGCGCCGAACTGGCGGCCGCCGGCTGGCGGTTGACGGCGCCCGGCGACGTGCCCGTGTTCGCTCACCGCACGGTTCACGCGGAGGCCGAGGTGTTCGACGATCGCGTCGACCGTGCCCGCGCCGCTCGCCGGTTGGTCTTCGGTCGCCGTGGCGTTCTGCGCGGCCGCTTCGAATGGCGCCAGCGACTCGCGCTGCTCGCGTGGTCGGTGCGCCCGCTGTCGGCACTGCGCCGCGTGGTCTTCGTCACGCTGCTCGGCGCGGCGATCCTGTCGGGCACCGTGCCGTTCCGCGGCCAGCAGATCATCCTGGTGTGCGCATGGATGCCGTCGTTCCTCTACATGTCCCTCGGTGTCTCGCTGCTCAGCGGCTGGACGTTGCGCCCCGGCGACCGTGTTCGCTGGTCACTGCACTCGATCGGGTCGTCGTTGGCCAGCCTGCGTGGCTCAGGGCACGACCGGCACACGCGCGCCCCGATCATCGACCTGCCGTCTCGCCAGTACGGGGCCGGCCTGGTCGGCGTGGTCGTCATGCTCAGCGGGGTGGTCCTCGTCCGCGGCATCAGCGACCGGTTCACTCACACGCTCGGCTCGATGCCGCGTTCAGTGCTGATGGCCCTGTTGCTGGTGACGCTGTGGACGCTCGCACTCTCGCTGGATCTGCTGCGGGTGTTGGGCCGTCGTCGGCAACTGCGTCGAACCGCTCGCGTCGTCTCGTCGCTGCCGGCAACGATGGGCGAACGCACGGTGAGCATCGTCGACCTGACCTCGGTGGGCGCCGGCGTGCTCAGCCAGACCGGCATCGAGCCGCTGGAACGTGCTGTGCTGGAGACCGTGATCGCGACGACATCCGGGGTCACTTCCGTCCGTATCCCCGGAATCGTGCGCAACGTCTCGCTGCTACCCAGCGGCGACTACCGCATCGGCGTCGAGTTCGGTGACCGCGACGCTGCGACGGCCAACGCGCTCGCCGAGTTCTGCACCGTCGAGCCGATGTGGCAGCAACTTGGCGTGATGCCGAGCCAATCAGTCCTCGACAAGGGACGGATGATCTACCTCGAGGAACCGCCGGCGGAGCCGTCGCCCGGTCGGACGCTGGTGCGCGTCGTCGCGATGCTCGCGCTCGCCGGTGTCGTCGGGAGTGCCGCGCCGGCAACGGTCGCGGCGTCGGCCCCCTTCGTGCATCAGGTCACCGGCACGATCGTCGAGACCGGCGAACCGCCCATTGCCGATCCCGACCCTGCCGCCACCGTGCCCGTCTCGTTGGTCGACGTCGACGAACCGATCGCGACGACCGATCCGCCCGTCGTCGAGTCCGCCGCGCCGGAAGGCGTGGCGGGCGTCGTGGTGGTCGGCGTGTGTTCCCTGGCGCCCGGCGATGATGAGGTGTGGGGGACCGCCGATGACCAGTACGACGCTGCCGTCGAGACGATCACCGATGAGGATGGGGGCTATTCGTTGGCGCTGACCGGCGAGGCGTGCTGGGCGATCGTTGCGCCGCCGGAGGGTTATGAGCCGGTCGATGTCGCCACCGGCGAGGCGCCGCTGGTCGCAGTCGCGTTCGACGTCAGCAGTCCAACGGATACTCAACCGACCGTCGAACTGCAGCGTGTGGAAGCCGACGTCTCGGTGCCGAACCCCTCCTCGAACGGCCCCTTCTCGAACGACCCCTCCTCGAACGACATCTCCTCGAACGACCCGGGTGGCGCCACGCCATCGCCGGGTGTCGAGGCCGGTCGTCTCGGTCTGCGGCTGCGGCGAGCGGCCACCGACTGGCAGGTAGCGGCGGCCCCCGGCCCCGCCCCGCAGCTGTTGCCCGCGCCGATGGCATCGCAACTCGCCGGCCAGAGCAGCGACCACTCGTCGCTGTCGGTCTTCGTGTTGGCGTTGGCCGCACTGCTGGGCTCCAGCCTCCTGCTCGGGCTGGCCCGTCCGCGTTCGCGAGCCGCTGGCTGAGCGTGCCTGAGTCAGTCGTCGGCGGCGAACGGTTCGTCGCTGTCGCCGGACTTGGCGATCAGGTAGCCGATCGCACGCTCGGCCTTCGGGTACCGGTGCGCAAGGCGCCAGAAGTCCGGGCCGTGGCCGTGCACTTCGAGGTGGGCCAGTTCGTGCACGATGACGTAGTCGATCACCCAGCCGGGAAACGCCGCCAACCGCGTCGAGATGCGGATGTGGCCGGAAGTGACCGTGCACGAACCCCAGCGGGTTGTCATGTCGTCGGCCCAGCGGATGTCTCGCGGGCGCGGCAGCTCGTAACGGCGGGCGAGTATGACGGCGCGAGCGGCCAGGTCGATCCGGGCTGCAGAACGCTTGCGCTCGTAGCCGGCGGTCATCTTCGCGACCCACATCTCGGTCTCGGCGCGGCTCATCCACGATGGCACGCTGACCGTCACCAGATCGCCCACCAGGCGAGCCCCGACGGTGCGCTTGCGACGGGTGGAACGCACCACCTCCACTCGCAACGGGGCGCGCTCGTCCAACGCGGCGCGCTCGTCGACGGGCTCGGGTTCGGGGCCGAAGCCTGGGAGCTGCAATGCGTCGGTCATCGGCGGTCAGAGGGTGTCGCCGTACGCCTGTGGGTCGATGAGGCGCACGAGCTCGCCGGCCACCACGCGGCCGTCGGTGTGGACCTCGAACCAGCAGCCACCGAGGTTGGTGAAGCGCGCCTCGTCGGCGCCCAGCGAACGGCGCAGTGTCCGCATCAACCCGCCGTGTGTCACCACCAGCACTTCCCCGCCCGGGTGCTCGGCCGCGATCCGGCGCAGCGCGGCCAGACCGCGGGCGACGATCTCGTCGGGCTGTTCGGCGTCGTCGGGCCGGCGGTGCTCGGCGAGGAAGCCTGGCCAACCGTGCTCGATCTCACCGATCGTGAGGCCCTGCCAGGAGCCGAACGCCTGCTCCATCAGCTGCGGGTCCACCTGCACCGGGCCGATGCCCAAGGCTTCGGCGATGATCGCGGCGGTGTACGCCGCACGCTGCAGGGTGCTTGCCCAGACGGCATCGAACGTGCCCAGCACCTCGGCGGCGGCAACCGCCTGCAACATGCCGGCGTCGGTGAGCGGTGGGTCCTCCTGGCCCTGCCAGCGGCCGATCGCGTTCCACTCGCTCTCACCGTGGCGCAGCGTCAGGAGCCGCGTCGGCGCACCGGCGGACGCGCGGTCCGTGGGGGTGGAGCGCTGCGTTGCGTCGGGCGATTGCTGCACCGGGTCGAGGGTAGCCGTCCCCATGAGGATCATGCCCACTACCATGCGCCCATGGCCACCCTTCGTCTTTTCGCCGCGGCCCGCGAATCCGCGGGTACCGGGTCGGCCCAGTTCGACGAGGCCACCGTGGGCGATGTGCTGGCCGCGGCCGTCGCCCAGTACGGCGACGGTTTTCGAACGGTGCTCAACAGCTGCCGAGTCTGGGTCAACGGCGAAGCCGCCGAGCCCGGCACCGTCGTCGGCGCCGCAGACGAAGTGGCGGTTCTGCCGCCCGTGAGTGGAGGTTCCACATGACGATGCCCGCAACCGAGCCGGCCGATCTGCCGCTGGCGGAACTGCGCGCGATTCGCTCGCAGCTGCAGACCGAGGACGACGCGATCAGCTACGTGCGGCGCCTCGCTCAGGCACGCCTTGATCTGGTGCGCGCCGAGATGCGCCGTCGTGCGGCAGGCGACGACAAGAACATCACCGGCGAGCTGCCGGCGATCCTCGGCAGCCATCTCACCGGTGGCGCTCCGCGCCCGCCGCGTCCCGCCGACGACTTCAGCCACCACCCGATGGCGCTTGCGCTGGAGGAACTGTGCGATGAGGCCGGCAGCACCGACCTGCCCTCGATGAACGCCGAGGAATTAGCCGCGTTCGCTGCCAACCTCCACGCGTTCGAGCAGGCCCGCTCGCACGAGCGCAGAGAGCTGTTCGGTCGCATCGACGCGCTGAGCGCCGAGCTCGTCCGCAGGTATCGCGACGGCGAGGCCGATGTCGACGGCCTGCTCGCCGGTGACTGACGGGCCGGCCAGTGCCTGACGTACGCGACGAACTCGACAAGCGCCTCGCCGATGTCGGCGACTTCATCCGCAGCCAACGTGAGGTCGCGCGCATGAGCGTTCGCCGGCTGGCCGAGGTGGCCGGCGTCAGCAACCCGTACCTGTCGCAGATCGAGCGCGGGCTGCGCAAACCCTCTGCCGACATCCTGCAGCAGATCGCGAAGGCCCTGCAGATCAGTGCCGAGACGCTCTACGAGCGGGCGGGCCTGCTGGTGCCCGATGCCAACGCCCGCAGCGTGCGCGAAGCCATTGCCGCCGATCCGCTGCTCACGCAGGAGCAACAGCAGGCGCTGCTCAACGTGTACGAGAGCTTCGTCGGCGGCCGCCGCAAGTAGATGGATGTGATCCGCCCGAACCGGCTGCGCGCGGGCGAGACGGTGGCAGTGCTCTCGATGTCGTGGGGTGGGCCCGCCGTGTTCCCTCACGTGTTCGAAGCGGGCTGCGCGGCGCTCACCGAACGGCTCGGGCTGCGGATCCGCGAGTACCCGACCACCCGGCTGCGTTCGGGTTCGCCGTCGGCCGATCCACGAGCCCGGGCAGCCGACCTGAACGCCGCGTTCGCCGACGAGTCGGTGGCCGCGATCTTTGCCGCGATCGGTGGCGACGACTCAGCGTTGATCCTGCCCCATCTCGATGCCGAGCTGATTCGCGCCAACCCGAAGGTGCTGATGGGGTACTCGGACACCGCAACACAACTCGTCTTTTGCCATCTGCTCGGGCTGGTGACGTTCAACGGCCCGTCGGTGATGGCGGGCTTTGCCCAGATGTCGCACTTCGCCACCGCCGAGGCGCACGTTCGGTCATTGCTGATGGAGCCGGCGCCGACGTTCACCTACGAGCCCTACTCGCAGTGGATCGACGGCTATGCCGACTGGAACGACGTGGACAACGCGGCGCGCATCGGTGAGCCCCGACCGCACGATGGATGGCACTGGCTCAACGGCGCGGGTCGCCGCTCGGGCCGGCTGTTCGGCGGTTGCGTGGAAGTGCTCGAGTTCCTGAAGGGCTCGCGGCATTGGCCCGCCGACGCGTTCTGGCACGACCGCATCCTGTTCCTGGAGACCTCGGAGGAGATGCCCACCGTCGACCAGCTGCGCTACTGGTTGTTCAACTACGGCGTGCAGGGCGTCTTCGACTGCGCCGCCGGCCTGCTGATCGGGCGAGCCCGCGGCTACAGCGACGACGCCAAGGCCGCGCTCGACGCGATGGTGTGCGACGTGGTGGTGCGCCAGTTCGGTGCCGCCGAGTTGCCGATCGTGACCAACATGGACTTCGGCCACACCGACCCACAGTGGATCATGCCACTCGGTGTGCTGGCCGAACTCGACAGCGACGCCCGCACGTTCCGCCTGCTCGAACCTGCCGTGTTGTGACGCAGTCTCCCCCCAGTTCACGCGCGGGCGGCGCATTGGCCGGGCAGCGGGTGCTGCTGGTGTCGGCGTTCGATCCATCCGCCATCGGCAACGGCTCGTCGATGCGCGCTCGGCGGTGGTGCCAGGCGCTGGTGGCAGTCGCCGGAGCGTTCGATGCTGTGGTGGTGCCGGTGGTGGACAGCGACGCTGCATCGGCGTACCACCGGGTGGTGCTGCCCGACGATCGCGCACTGGTCGCCGGTGCACCGCTGCTGATGCAACCACGCTGGCGCGACTGGATGGTGCGCGCCGACCCCCTGCCGCCTTCGGCCTCGCGGGCGCCTGCGTGGATGGGCCGCGATCTGCTCGCGCGCCTGCCGTGGCGCCCGGATCTGGTGGTGGCCTTCAAGATGGCCGTCGCACCGATGGCTGCCGACCTCGCACTGGAGTGCCAGGTGCCGCTGCTGGTCGACCTCGACGACGACGAGGCCACGCTCGCAGCAGGCTCGGGCGGGGTCCACGCCGACGCGCTCGAACGGCTGCTGCACGGTGTCGGTGATCTCGCCGCGCAGCTCACTGCCGCGTCACCGTCCGACGTGGAGGCCTTGGCGCCGCGCGTTGCTGCCCCCGTGATGGTGGCGCCGAACTGCGTGGAAATGCCAGCGGCGGCGACCACTGCTGGCCTCGCCGGCCGGGTGCTGTACGTGGCCAACTTCGGGTACGGCCCGAATCGGCAGTCGGCGCAGTGGCTGCGCCGCGAGGTGCTGCCACGCGTGCACGGCCTGCAGGAGCTGGCGGTGGTGGGTGCCGACGGCCAGACGCTCGGGTTCGCCGCCCCCGCCGTCACCCATGGTCGCGTCGCGGATCTTTCCCCCTTCTACCGCGACGCGCTGGTGGTGGCCTGCCCGGTGCTCTCCGGCTCGGGCACCAGCATCAAGGTGCTCGAGGCGCTCGCCCACTCGCGAGCGGTGCTCACCACGTCGGTCGGAGCGCGAGGTCTGGGCCTGGTGCCCGACGAACACGCCGTCGTGTGCGACGCGCCCGAGGAGTTCGCCGCCCGGCTGTCGGCGTTGCTCGCACACCCGGCCGAGGCAGCGGCGCTGGGTGCGCGCGGGCATGAGTGGGCGCGGGCCAACTGCTCCACCGAAGTCGGTGACGCAGCGATGGCTGCGGCAGCGGCCGCCGCACTCGGTCGCTGACCGGGGAATGTCGACCCCGGAGATAGTGTTTCCAACCGTCGTGCAACGCGTGGCAATGCTTTCTCTCCACACCTCACCTCTGGCGCAGCCGGGGTCGGGCGACAGTGGCGGCATGAACGTGTACGTGCGCGAGCTGGTCTCGGCGCTGTCGCAGGCCGGTGTGGAGTGCACCACGTACACCCGTCGCACCCGCGCCGATCAACCCGATGTCGTGCTGGTCGAGCCCGGCCATCGGGTGGTGCACATCGATGCCGGCCCGCTCGACTTGGCCAAGGAGCAGCTGCCCAGCGTGCTCGTGGAGTTCGGTGACTCGGTCATCGATCACCTCAAGAACGAGTCGCCTGCCGATGTCGTGCACGCCAATTACTTCCTCAGCGGCCTGGTTGCACACCGCATCAAGCACGAGCTCGACATCCCCTTCGTGAGCACCTTCCACACGCTGGCCAAGGTGAAGGCCGAGGGCGGCGACCTCGAGCCCGAATGGCGTCACCGCGCCGAGCAGGAGATCATCGGGTGCGCCGACGCGATCTGTGTCAGCTGCACCGAGGAGGAAAGCCAGTTCCGTCGCCTCTACGGGAATCCGAAGGGGCGCATCGAGATCGTGGCTCCAGGTGTGGAGCACGCGTTCTTCGCACCCGGCGAGCGCAGCGGCGCCCGCCGTGCGCTCGACCTTCCCCTGGATGCCCCGGTGCTGCTGTTCGTCGGCCGCATCCAGCCGCTGAAGGCCCCCGACATCGCAGTGCGCGCGCTGGCGGAGCTTCGCCGGCCCGATGCGCTGCTGCTGATCGTGGGCGGCGCCAGCGGCCAGGAGGGTGACAGCGAGGTCGCGTCGCTCCATGCCCTGATCGATGCACTGGGTGTTCGTGAGCAGGTGCGCTTCGTGCCGCCGCAGCCGCACCACATCCTCAGCACGTACTACCGCGCTGCCGACGCGGTGATCGTTCCCAGCCGTAGCGAGAGCTTCGGTCTCGTCGCGCTCGAGGCCTCCGCGTGCGGCATACCCGTGGTCGCGGCGGGTGTCGGTGGCCTGCTCACGCTCGTCGATCACGGCGAGACCGGGTACCTCCTCGCGGATCGCGACCCTGTGCTGTTCGCGCACTACCTGCGCGAGATCATCGATCATCCGGCCCACGCCGCTGCGCTGGGCCGCCGCGGCGCCGAGCGCGCGAAGCGCTACACGTGGGGTTTCGCCGCCGCTCGCCTGCGGCGTGTCTACAACGATCTCGGCGCCCGTGAACTGGTGGAGTGCACGTGACCGGGTCGCGGGGATGACCGACTACCACCTTCCGCCGTCGTTGGCCGAGCACGAGGCCGCGATCACCAGCTGGTTGCACGGTTTCGCCACCGAGAACCCCGCATTCGAGGCAGTCGATCGTGGTGAACCCGGCGAGGCCGAGCCGCGTTGGTACGTGCGCCTTGCCGCGGAGGAGAAGGGCCACATGACGATCTGGTTCACCCTCGGGCAGCGCACCCTGCGCTACGAGGTGTACGTGTTGCCGGCGCCCGCCGAGAACGTCGCCGCTGTCTACGAGCTGGCGCTGCGCCGCAACAGTGGAATGGTCGGCGCGCACTTCGCGATCGGGGTCGAAGATGCGTTGTTCCTGCGCGGCGAGTTGCCGCTCTCGTGGCTGAACGAGGCCGAACTGGATCGCATCATCGGGTCGCTGTACAGCTACACCGAGAGCGCCTTCCCGGCGCTGGTGCGACTGGCCTTCGCCAGCAAATTCGCCTGACTCGTTTTCCGGTCCGCCTCATTCCCGGTGCCCAGTAGAGGTGCGGGGTGGGCGGCACGTCGGGGAAGTCGTCCGCCCGCCCCGCAGTGACGCCACGCGGGTGCGTCAACCTTCATTGACGAGGCGGGAGTGGCTGGGTAGTGTCCGACATCGAGATCGCCATCGATGCATCAGCCCGCAAACATGGCGTGCTGGACGGTGGTCATTCATGCAGTGAGTGCGCGCGTGAGGTTTCTGAAGGGTTGGTGGACGAAGTGACCACTGAGCGACGAGGCCGTCAGCTGGCGAAGTTCGAAGCCTGGTCGGAGGGCATCGATGCCGACGATCTCGTGACAGTCGATGCATCGGCACTGCAACGGATCACTGAACTCGCCGACCAGAGCGCCGCACTCGACGAGGCGCTGGCGGAGGCCGTGATGACCGCGCGACTCGGCGGGCACTCCTGGTCGAAGATCGCGACCATGCTGGGCGTCACCAAGCAGGCAGCACAGCAGCGTTACGGAAAGCGATCGGCGGCCGATGCGTTGGAGCGGACCGGTGGGCCGTTGACCCCCGAGGAACTCGCTTGGGCCGATGAGGTGCTCGGTGTAGGAAGGTCGAGCTCGCTCGACCAGCGTAACAAGGGGGTCTGACAGGGTTCCAGGCGGCACTCGACGCGTCCGCGGACGCGTGGAACCGAATCGGGGGCATGGCGGTCAGGTCGGGGTATGGAGCAGGATGCGGTGATGGCCGAGGGCATGTGGGTGGACCCGCTGCTGGCCCGGCGGCGCCCAGCGCTCGCCGTCGACGTGGATGCGCTGTACCGGCTGCACCGAACCCGCCTCACCCGGCTGGCGGCCGCGATCACGCTCGACCATTCGCTGGCCGAAGAGGTCGTACAGGATGCGTTCGCCGGCCTGCACCGCCACCGGGCGGACGTCGACAACCCTGAGGCGTACCTGCAGCGATCGGTGGTCAACCTCGGCATCAAGCTGCTGCGCCGTCGAGCCGTGGCCGGCCGCAATCCGTTGCCGGTCGCTCCCGTCACTGACAACCCCGAGCTGGACGAGACCTGGGCCGTGGTGCGCCGTCTCCCTGCTCGCCAACGCGCCGTGGTGGCGCTGCGCTACTGGTGCGACCTCAGCGAGTCCGACATCGCCGACACCCTCGGCTGGCCGGCCGGCACCGTGAAGTCCACCCTGCACCGAGCGCTCGCGCGCCTGAAGGAGGAACTGCAGCCATGACCATCGACCTACGCGACCCGATCGACGACCAGGAGGTGGGGCGCCGCCTACGAGCGATGTTCACCGCGGTGATGCCACTGCTCGACATGGAGCCGGCAGCAACCGAAGCCGACAGGGCGGACACCATCGTGGTGCCGTTGCGAGCGCGGCCCGCGGCGGCGCGACGGGGCAAGAGCCGTCGCCTCGTTGCGGTCATGACCGCCGCGGCAGCGATCGTTGCTGTGGTCGCCCTCGTCCGCAACCCCGTCACCGACGCCCCTGCGGACACCTCGACCACCCTGCCCGCGGCGCCGCCCGCGTGGTACGGCATCATCCGCCCCTTCCTGCCCGCAGGCTTCGACCAGATCGCCCTGCTCGAAGCAACGGGGGGCCTGGTCCGTTTCTCTGCGTGGCGGCCGACGACCGCTGAGCAGATCGATGTCACGGTCGCCCTCGGGAACGCGCTTCCGCCGCCCGCCACAGCCACCGTCACGTCCTCCGACGAGATCGGCGAGTGGTACGAGTTCGAGTCGGGCGTCAAGGTCGTGGCGAAGACTGGCCTTTCGGTCCTCGTCCAGTGCGGCATGCCGCCGGTTGCGGTGTCGCTGGCGGAGGTCGGCTCCCCTCCGTGCGGCGAGCAGCCCACCGCCGCGGCGATCGACGCCGAGGTGTTGCACGCGATGGCAACGTCGCTGGCAAGCGAATTCCCGATGGACTCGGTGCCGATGGCATTCTCTCAGCCGACGCCTGTTGCTGGCGACCTGCCGGTGGCCGAGTGGATCAACGCCGTTCGCCCTGATCGGCCGTTCATGGGATGGGACGTCGAGGGCTACCACGGCGCTGCGGTGGTCGCCTGGCTGAGTCCGTCGTCGTCGCCGCTCACCGCGGTGCTGACGGTGATCAACGGTGTGTACCCGGCGGGGGCGGACCCGTCGGTGCCGACGATGGCGATGGAACGAATGGCTGACCCGCGCAGCCGGTTCACCCACTTCGACGAGGTCGCAGTGGCGTGGATGGTGAGTGCCGATGGCGTCGGGTTCCAGATCGCCACCACGGATCTCAGCGACGGCAATCTGCTGCGCCTGGGCGGTCTGATCGAGAACCTCGCGCTGCAACCGACCGACTTCGCGGCGGCCACGACCCTGCCCGGACCGATCTCCACCTCGACCACCGACCCCGGCCGCGAGCTGGGCGACGCCGACCGCCTCGCCGCCGTCCAGGCAATCAGCGCCGTGTTGCCCATCGGGTTCGAACGGCTGCAGGTCTCCCCCGACCTGACGAGCATCCAAGCGTTCGACGCGGCCGACCGGGTGATCACGGCGACCTACTGGGTGGCTGGTGAGTGGACAGGCGGCTCGACGATGCCGCCGATTACGGTGCTGGGCGGCGAGCCAGCCGCGTACTTGCCGCAGCCGAACGGCGGCGTGCTGATGTGGAGCTATCAGACAGGTGGTCGGCTGGAGATCAGCTGCGCAACGCCGTCCGGCAGCCTTTGTGAAGCGGTCGGTGCGTACGACTCGGTGTCGACGTCCGACCTGGCCAACGTCGCTCGCGACCTGCTGCCCATGTTCCGAAGCGCGGACGACGGCGACGAGTCGTCCCCGCTGGCGACGCTGCGGGACATGACACCGCCGGAGGGTGTCTCGGTCGACGCGGCCGCGGCGGAGGCCCTTTTCCGAGAGGCGGTCGGCCCGACGGTGATCGAGTTCCTGCCGCCGGTCACCGGCGTGGCCGCATCCAACATCGACGAGCCGATGGCGTTGGCCGCGGGCGAGAACACCGTGTGGGTGTCGATCGTGTCCAGTTCTGGCGTGCTGTTCCGGGCGCTGGTGGGAATTCCGTCCACCGGCAGCCCGACCGATGCGATGCTCGAGCTTGCCGATTTCGGCCTGCTGGCCGGCACAGAGGTGGCCGTGACCGAGCCGTGAGGAAACCACTCGCGGCTCGCGCACACGCCCTCGCGTAGCCTGGCGGGATGACGACGTACCGGTTGGCAGTGGTGGGGGGCGGCAACATGGGTGCCGCCCTGGTGGGTGGCATGTTGCAGGGTGGCTGGCCTGCGGCCGACCTGGCGATCGTCGAGGTGCTGCCGGCTCGCGCCGCACAGCTGCGCGAGATGTTCCCCGGCGTCACCGTCACCGACGAGACCCCGGCCTGTGAGGCTGCGCTGATCGCCGTCAAGCCCTACGACGTCGCTGCCGCCTGTGCCGTGGCCGCTCGCGCCGGCGCTACTCGGCTGTTGAGCATCGCCGCCGGCATCTCCGTGGCGGCCCTGCAGGAGGCCGCCGGAGCAGATGTGGCCGTGGTGCGCGCAATGCCCAACACACCCGCTCTCGTCGGTGAAGGTGCCGCCGGCATCTGTGCCGGTCCGACGGCCGATGACGCGGATCTTGCGTGGGCGGAGAGCATCCTCGGTTCGGTGGGCATCGTCGTGCGGGTACCCGAGGCGCAGCTCGATGCGGTCACCGGCGTGGCGGGCAGCGGCCCCGCGTACTTGTTCCTGGTCGCGGAGGCGATGATCGATGCCGGCGTGCTGGCGGGCCTCAGCCGTGCCAACAGCGAGGCGTTGGTCACGCAGTTGTTCGTCGGCTCGGCAGCGCTGCTGCGCGAACGCGGCGAGCCCGCCCAACTGCGGGCGATGGTGACGTCGCCCGGTGGCACCACGGCTGCAGGCCTGCACCAACTGGAAGTGCACTCGGTGCGTGCTGCGTTCATGGATGCCGTGCTGGCGGCCACCGAACGCAGCGCGGAGCTCGGGCGGCGCTGAGTCCCGGAAAAGAAATTCGGGTGTGACTCTTTTCTCAAGGCCCGTGTTGTGCCTATTGTTCGCCTCGGTCGCAAGACCGACCAAGTGATTCGTCACTCGGGTGTCGCGCCTCACAAGGGCTGCGCCGCGGAGGGCTGGTGCCATCGGGGGGTTGGCATCGGCCCTCTTCGATTTTTCGGACAGGCTCGTCCCAACGGCTCGGCCGCCCGGCCGGATAGGTTGCCCGCATGGGCCGCCGCTACGACACCATCTCGTTCCTGAGTGATCTCGGCACTGCCGACGAGCACGTCGGCGTGGTGAAGGCGATCGTGCGCGATCTCGCGCCGCACGCACTGGTGGTCGACCTCGCGCACGAGATCCCGTCGTTCGATGTGCGTGCCGGCAGCCTCGCGCTGGCCCGGGCCATCGGCTACGTCCCCTCAGGTGTCGTGATGGCGGTGGTCGATGCCGGCCAGCGGCGGGGCGTTGCCATCGAAGTCGCCGGCGGTGAGGGCGTGGTGATCGGCCCCGACAACGGGCTGCTCGCTTCGGCCGTGGCGATGGCCGGCGGCGCGGGCAGAGCGGTGATCCTCGACAACGCCGAGTTCCTGCTCGACAGCCCCGGCGCGATTGTGCCCAGCCGCGACCTGTTCGCGCCGATCGCCGCGCACCTGTGCAACGGGGTGGACCTGGCCGAGTTGGGCACCCTGGTCGATGCCGACGAGTTGCTGCCCGGCGTCGTGCCGCTGCCCCGTGAGGCCGACGGCGGCGGGGTGGCCGCCGAGGTGCTGTGGATCGACCGGGTCGGTAGCTGCCAGCTCAACGTCGGGCTCGACGATGTGGCGCCGTGGGGTGTGGGTGAGGGTGCGCGGCTGCAGGTCACTGCCGGCGAGCAGGTCCGTGTCGCGCAACGTGTCGCCCAGGTGAGCAGCCTCGGCCCAGGCTCGTTGGGCTTGGTGGTCGACGGCTACGGCCTGTTGGCACTGGTGCTCGACCGCCGCTCCGCTGCCGATGAGCTGCTGCTGGCCACCGCCGATCAGGTCACGCTGCGGCCGCTGGCAGAGGGTGAGCAGGCGCCCGGCGTGTCGGTGCCGATCACGCTGCGCCGATAGCCTGCACGGATGCGCCCCGCCACCACGCTCACCCTCGGTCTGCTGCTGGCGGGCATTCTCGTCGCCGGCGTCCTCTCGCTGCTGCGCCTCTGACTGCGCCGCCGCAACGCGCAACGTCGTAGCAGGGTGGTAACCGGCGGGTAACATCTTCCCAGCCGCGACGAGGGGGCCTGCAGCACGTGAATCTGGCGCACATCATCGATCCGCACCCTGCCGACAAGGTGGCTGTCTTCAGTCGCGGTCGAGCCACCACGTACGGCGCACTGCGCGACCAGGTGGCCCACGTGCGCGGCGGCCTCGCGGCGCTGGGCGTCGGCAAGGGCGATCGGATTGCGCTGCTGTGCAGCAATGGCCGCTACTTCGTGGATCTCTACCTTGCCGCGCTCGGCCTCGGCGCCATCACCGTGCCGCTCAACCCGTCCAGCCCTGCACCCGAGATCGAGCGCGAGGTGCACACCGTCGAGGCCAAGGTCGTGGTGGTGGAACCGTCGGCCGCTCACGCGTGGTCGCAGATCGATCGCACCAGGCTGCCAAGCGTGCAGCACGTGGTCGCCACCGAGACCGGCACGGTGCCGGGTGCCGACTCGGCGTTCGACGATCTGCTCGCCGCCCAGCCACTGGCAACCGTCGAAGTTGCCGCCGACGATCTGGCTGTCCTCATCTTCACCAGCGGTACCGCAGGCTCGCCGCGGGCCGCGATGCTCAGCCATGGCAACCTGTCGGCCAACATCGAACAGGGCCTCAGCACCGACGGCATCAACCCGAGCGACGTCGTCTACGGCGTGCTGCCGATGTTCCACATCTTCGGCCTGAACGTCGTGCTCGGGCTCACGCTCGCCCGGGGCGCCACGGTGGTGCTCGTTCAGCGTTTCGATCCGTTCACCGCGCTGGAGACGATCGCCGACCGGGGCATCACCGTGATCCCGGGTGCCCCGCCGTTGTGGTTGGCGTTCAGCCACTTCGAGGAGGCGCCGGCCGACAGCTTCGCCAACGTGCGCCTCGCGCTCACCGGGGCGGCGAAGATGCCGGAGGAGGCCACCCGCCGCCTGCAGCAACGCTTCGGTATCACGCTGCGCGAGGGCTACGGCCTCACCGAGGCGTCGCCCGTGGTGACGTCGTCCGCCGGCATGACGATCAAGGTTGGCTCGGTGGGCAAGGTGCTCGATGGCATCCAGGTGCGTCTGGTCGACGAAAACGGCGACGACGCGCTGGAAGGCGATGCAGGGGAGATCTGGGTGAAGGGCCCGAACGTCTTCCAGGGCTACCTCGACGAACCCGAAGCCACCGCCCGGGTGCTCACCGCCGACGGTTGGCTGCGCACCGGCGACATCGCCGTCGTCGACGACGACGGCTACCTCTACCTGGTCGATCGTGCCAAGGACCTGGTGATCGTCAGTGGCTTCAACGTCTACCCGGCCGAGGTGGAGGAAGTGCTGATGGAGCACCCCGATGTTGCCGAGGTGGGCGTGATCGGCGTGCCCCACCCACACACCGGTGAAGCCGTGAAGGCGTTCGTGGTGCTCAAGCCCGGTGCCGCTGCCCATGAGGACACGTTGGTCTCGTGGTGCCTCGACAACCTCGCCCGCTACAAATGCCCGTCGAAGATCCTCTTCGTCGACGAGTTGCCGCGCAACGTCAGCGGGAAGCTGCTGCGCCGCGACCTCGTCTGACGTCGGCGCGTGCGCCCGACGCTGCAGTGCACTCTCCATCCAGGTGCCACGGCGAGCCTCTTGCCGGGAGGCACGTACAACTGCGTCGCCGTCAACGTCGCCGGCGTCACGATCGAGAAGACCCCGTCGAGAAAGACCGTGCCCAGGGCCAGCCAGGCATGTTCAACACTGCGCCGGCCATCAGAAGACGCGGAACGCACCGAGGCTCGAGCCTGCCGATTCGGCCCACCACAGGGCGCCCGAACCCAAGGCGAACAGTGCAAGCGAGATCGTCCACGCCAGTTCGTGCTGGCGCCGCCGCAGCAGCCAGCGATGGTGCAGGTTGCCGCACGTCACACCCGATGCTGCCGAGTCGGGCTTTGTGAACGCGTGCACTAATGCCTAACGTGGGGAGCGATATGGCCGCTGACCGCAACCGACGCCGCATCCCTGATGCCACCGTGTCTCGGTTGCCCGTGTACCTGCGCATCCTCGGCGAGCAGAGCGAGGCTGGGGTCGACAGCATCTCCTCGGAGGGGCTCGCCGAGTTGGCCGGCGTCAACGCCGCCAAGGTCCGCAAGGATCTGTCGTACCTGGGCAGCTACGGCACCCGGGGCGTGGGCTACGAGGTGGACTACCTCGTCTACCAGATCCGCCGTGAGCTCGGCCTCACCCACGACTGGCCGGTGGTCATCGTCGGCGCCGGCAACCTCGGCCAGGCTCTGGCCGGCTACGGCGGGTTCGGACAGCGTGGCTTCCCCGTCGCGGGCATCGTCGACATCGACGACTCGAAGGTGGGCAGCGTGCTCGGCGGTGTCCGTGTGCGCCACATCGACGAGCTGCCCCAGATCGTGCAGACCAAACGAGTCAACATCGGGGTGGTCGCAACCCCCGGTGCCGCCGCGCAGGATGCCGCCGACCGTCTCGTGAAGGCCGGGATCACCAGCATCCTCAACTTTGCACCCATCGTGTTGGCGGTGCCACGGGCGATCGAGGTGCGCAAGGTGGATCTGGCCGTCGAACTGCAGATCCTCAGCTATCACGAGCAGCGCCGCTCCGGCGGTGCGACTCATGCTGCCCCTGGTACCGCCACCCGGTCGGCAACGGCGTAGGTTGGGGGCCGCATGAGCATCGTCGTCATCGGTGTCAATCACCGCACGGCCCCCATCGAGCTGCTCGAGCGCGTTTCGCTCTCGGGCGCAGAGCTCTCGAAGGCGATCACCGGGCTGATCAGCCGGCCCAACATCCGCGAGGCGGCGGTCCTCAGCACGTGCAACCGCACCGAGGTGGTCGCCGTCGCCGAGCGCTTCCACGGCGCGTACGCCGACATCCGCGACTTCTTCTGCGAGCTCAGCGGGATGCAACCCGACGAGCTGCACTCACACCTCTACAGCCAGCACGATGATGCCGCGGTCGCTCATCTGTTCGAAGTCGCCGCCGGCCTCGAATCGGCTGTCCTCGGCGAGAGCGAGATCCTCGGCCAGGTGCGTGGTGCCTGGGAGATCGCGCAGGCGGAGGGCGCGACCAAGACCACGCTCAATCTGCTGTTCCGCCACGCCATCGAGACCGGCAAGCGTGCCCGCACGGAAACCTCGATCGGTCGTCACACGGCGTCGGTCAGCCACGCCGCGGTCGAGATGGCCAACGAACGGCTGGGCAGCATTGCAGGCCGCCGCGTGTTGGTCGTCGGCGCCGGTGACATGGGAGAAGGTGTCGCCGTCGCGCTGGTCGGGGCGGGCGCCACCGACATCACCGTCACCAATCGCACCGAGGTCCGTGCGGCTCAGTTGGCGCAGCGCGTGGGTGGCCGGATCGTGCCGTTCAGCGAGCTGGGCAGTGCGCTGCGCGACGCCGATGTGTTGCTCACGTGCACGGGCGCCGGCTCGATCATCATCGATCACGACCTCGTTGCAGCTGCCCGCGAGGGCACCGACGCACATCTGCTGATCGTCGACATCGCCGTGCCGCGCGATGTCGCCGCTGATGTCGTGCGGGCCCCTCTGGTCACGCTGTTGAACCTCGACGATCTCCGCGACTGGGCGGCGCGGGGGCTGGCGTTGCGCGCCGTCGAGGCGGATCGTGTGCGCAGCATCGTCGGCGAGGAAGTCGAACGCTTCGGATTGGAATCCACGGCTCGCCAGGCGGCGCCACTGGTCGCCCAGATGTACGAGAAGGCCGAGGCCGTGCGCGGTAGCGAGCTGGAACGGTTCAGCAACCGTCTGGCGTCGCTGGATCCCGCACAGCGCGACGCGGTGGATGCCGTCACCAAGGGGATCGTCGCCAAGTTGCTGCACCAGGTCTCAGTGAAGCTGAAGGACGACGCCGGTACTCCGCAGGGCGAGCGCAACGCCGCCGCCGTGCGCGATCTCTTCGACCTCGGCTGAGCGGTTCGCCATGTCGCGCGTGTTCGCCGACGGGTCGGCTCCTCGCCGTGTACTGCGTCTCGCCACCCGGGCAAGCGCGCAGGCCACCGCGCAGGCCACAGCAGTTGCCGACGCGTTGATGGCTGCCCACGCGGGCCTGGTGGTGGAGCTCGTGTTCGTGGAGACCCTGGGCGACCGGCGCACCGATGTGCCACTGCACACCATCGGTGGCCAGGGCGTGTTCGTGAAGGAGGTGCAGCGGGCAGTGCTCGACGGCGATGCCGACTTCGCCGCCCACAGCGCCAAGGACCTGCCCTCCGCAGTGGCTGAAGGGTTGCAACTCGCCGCGTTCTGCGAGCGCCGCGACCCGCGCGATGCGCTGGTCGGCGCCGCGCTGGCCGACCTGCCACTCGGCGCAACGGTGGCCACCGGCTCGGTACGCCGCCGCGCACAGCTCAGCGTCGTGCGCCCGGATCTGAGATTCGTGGAGCTGCGCGGCAACATCCACACCCGCCTGTCGAAGCTTCCCGAGGGAGGCGCACTGGTGATGGCGGTGGCGGCGCTGCAGATCCTGGCGCTCACCGATCGGATCGCGCAGGCACTGCCGACGGCGCAGTTCATCCCGTCGCCCGGGCAGGGTTGCGTCGCCCTCGAGTGCCGTGCGGACGATTCCGAGGTGGCCGCGTTGTTGGCCGCAGTCGATCATCCGGCGACACGTTCGGCGGTACTGGTGGAGCGAGCGTTCCTCGCCGAACTCGGCACTGGTTGTTCGCTCCCGGTGGCGGCCCATGCCGAAGGCGACGTGCTCTCGGGCTTCCTCGCCGAGCCGTCCGCGAGTCTCCATGTGACCAAGGCAGTCGTCCTCACCGGCGACAGTGCACGGCGGCTGGAACAGGCCGCTGCGCTGGCGCGCGATCTTGCCGACGAGCTCGCTCGCCGGGTCGGCTGAGACGGCCTGAATGGGTGCGCTCGCCGGCCGCAAGGTGGTGGTCACGCGCGCTGCCGAGCAGGCCGACGACCTGGCCGACCTGCTGCGAGCCGCAGGTGCGGTGCCGGTGGTGGTGCCGCTGATCGAGATCGTTGTCGAGCCGTTCGGCGCCGCCGGGCTGGCCGCGCTGGCGCCGGATCGCTTCGACTGGCTGGTGGTGACCTCGCCGAACGGCGCCCGCGCCTACACCGCAGCGCACAACTCGGCGCCGGTTCGCGTTGCAGCGGTGGGTGCCACGACGGCCGACGTACTGGCCGCAGCAGGGCTGCAGGTCGCGCTGGTGCCCTCGGTCCAGCGGGCGGCGGGCCTCGTGGACGAGTTCCCCGCCGGCACGGGCCGCGTGCTGCTGGTGCAGGCGGTGGATGCGGAGCCGACGCTCGAGGCCGGCCTGACGGCGAAGGGTTGGCAGGTCACGGCCAGCGCCCCATACCGCAGCCGCCCGGTGCGGCCCACGGCGGGCCAACACCTGCGTGCGCTGTCGGCCGACGCGGTGCTCTTCGCCAGCGGGTCCGCCGCCCGGGCCTGGGTGGCTGTTTTCGGCGACACGACCCCTCCGATCGTGGTGGCCATCGGCCCGCGCACGGCAGCTGCGGTTACGGAGGCAGGCCTCAAGGTCTCCCTGATCTCAGCCGATCATTCTTTGCTCGCAATGGTGTCCACGCTGGAACGACATCTCGCTGCGAGCGACTAGCATTTCCCCAGGTTTGAACCAGATCGGTCGGTTTTCGTACTTCATCATGCACGGCACGTCGGCTTCACGTCGCTGGGCGCTCCTCGGGGCTGCCGCAGTTGTGATCGTGGCTCTGGGCACCGCCCAGGCGGCCGCTGTTCGCCGCGCACCCGCCGAGCAGCCGGGGCTCCCCACGGCGGTGGTGGCCAACATCGCGTCGCACACGCCGTCGGTGTCGGGCGATGGCCGTCTGGTGGTGTACGCCGGTGCGTCTGCGACTGCCGGCGACCCTCGTACCAGCACCATCTGGCTCACTGATCGCGCCGACGGTTCTGTCGTCGAGCTCACCACGCAGCCGGGCGATATCCGCCCCGGCAACTCGCTGTGGCCGGTGGTCAGCGCCGACGGATGCTCGGTGACGGTGATCACCGAACTCGCCTACGACCTGTTCCGTGACGACGATGGTGGCACCCGCTGGGATGTCTACCGTCAGGTGTTGCCGGCGTGCGGTGGCACCCCCGGCAGTTGGCAGCTGGTCTCCGCGTCGCGCGGCTCGGGGTTCGACGCGTCGGCGGGCGACGACGTCAGCCCGCTGTACCCCCCGGCCGTCTCGGGTGACGGCACCGAGATCGCGTACACGCATCAGTTCAGCTCAGTGGCCCCAGCCATCACCGGCGTCTCGTTGGTCGATCTCTCCATCCCGATCGGCGACCCTGGCCGGTCGTTGCCGGTGGCCGGCACGCCCGCCGCGACGCCAGACAGCACGTTCCTCTACGTCGGCCAGCGCGAGCCCGCCATCAGTGCCGACGGCGCCACGCTGGCCTTCACCTCCGACGCCGATTCGTCGACGGTGCTCGCCGATTGGGGCGCAGGCCCGGTCGCTGGTGGTTACGCCACGTCGCATGTGTTCGTGTGGGATCGCACCAACCTCGATCGCAACACCAACGTCCGTCGCATCTCGTCGTCGCCCAGCGGCCAGAGCACCGGCGCGTCCAGCCCCACAGTGTCGGGCGATGGGCAGTTCGTCGCCTTCGTGTCCACCGCCACGGATCTGGTGGCCGGCGCTCAACTGCCGGTCTGCAACCCCGGGTGCACCCCACAGGTGTACCTGTTCAGCCGGGCGTCCGGTGTGCTCTCGCTCGCCAGCCGGGTGTCCGGTGGCGCCAACGTGCCGCCCGTCGCCGCTGATGCGGCAGCCACCCAACCGGTGCTCAACCACAACGGCGACGAACTGCTCTACGTCACACGTGCCACCAACCTGTCGCGCACTCGCAGCAGCGGCGCCGGTGGCCCCGCCGATGGCGACATCATGCTGTTCGTGCCGTCCACCGGTGCGGTCGAGCGGGTCTCGGTACTGGCCGACGGTGTCACTCCAGCGCCGGCCGCAAACGCTCACCCGAAGTTGTCGGCCACCGGCCGGGTCGTGGTGTTCGACACGCTGGCAGGCGTTGCCTTCGGCAGCCCGGCCGGCAGCGGCCGCCAGGTTGCGATCGTCGAGCATGGTCCGGTGCTCGAGCTCGCCAACCTCGATGTCGGCACCGTGGCGGTCGGGTTCCCCGGGCCGGAGTGGTTCCTGGTGCTCAACAACCGTGGCCCGTCGTCGTTCGTTCCGGCTGTCGTCGAGGTGTCCAACCCGGATTTCCTGATCAGCGGTGGCAGCTGCGCCGATGGCACCAACACCCCGGTGCCGCCCGGCGGTTCCTGCACCGTCAATCTGATGATGATGCCCAGCATCGAAGGCGATCTCACCGGCACTCTCACGGTTCGCGAGGACGGCTTCGGTGCGGCGTCGATCACCGGGCAGCTCTCCGGTCGCGGTGGCGACCCGGCGCTGGCTGCCGCACCGGGCGGCGCGTTCGGTGGTTCGCTGGTGGTCGGTGGCCGCGGCGAGCCGATGGCCTTCTCGCTCTACAACGTCGCGTTCAACCCGGTGAAGCTCGGCAAGCTCACCCTCGCCGGTTCCAACCCCGACGACTTCGAGATCATCGTCGACGGGTGCTCCGGGACGACCATCGATGCCGGCGAGCCGTGTGGGCTGCAGGTGTTGTTCACCCCCGCTGCCGCCGGCCGTCGCACTGCGCATGTGGTGGCCGTCACGACCGATGGCGTCTACGCCACCATCCTCCTCAGTGGCGACGCGCGCTACGAGCCGAAGCTCGCCGTCGGCAGCACGACCGCCCGGCCCGGCAGTCGCCTGACGGTGGCCGGCGCCGGCTTCTCACCGAACACGGCCGTCACGATCAACTGGTCCGACGGTAGCAGCCGGCCGCTCACCGTCGTCACCGATGCCGCCGGTTCGCTGCTCGCCGAGTTGGTCATCCGCCCCGGCGAGCGCCCCGGCGCCCGCAGCCTGGTCGCGCAGACCACCGACGGCCAGGTGGCCGCTGCCGACGTGCAGGTGGCCAACACGGCCCAACGCCTGGGGCCGAGTTCCCCCAACTGGCCCGGTCGCTAGGGCTGCGCAGGCCCGGACATAGCGGGTACAACGATGTCTTCATCTGCTACCGGAGTGCCGCGGGCTGCCTGGATGACGGCCCGATCGTCCAGGCCGAGAAGGCCGACCCCGAGTTGTGCCGTTGCCGACCATGACCGCGCGTTCAGACTCAAACCCGGCTGTTTCACCGCCTGCAAAAACGGACAAGCGTCTGCGATATGGAATGAGACAGGGCCTCGAATGGGGTTGGGGCTCCTTCGTCACCCCGGCCCCACCGACGCCCGACAACCCAAAGCACAGCAACCACGAGAGAAGCTCCGCTCTGTGTTCAAGCGGCAACCCGCCGAGCGTGGTCCCTTCTCAGCACCCACATGATCCACACGAACCCTGTGGCAAACACAACCTTGCCGAGGACGTACGGGGTGAGGCCGAAATTGATTGCTGCGAGGCCAGCGATCGTCCAAAGTACCCAGGACCGCGGCTTCGCACGGTAGGCCGCCCCGCCGATGATCCCGACGAGAGCCAGCAACGCGGCTGCGACGTTGTAGCTAGGCACAGTTGTAGGTTCCCCTCTTGAGCTCCTGAGGCGACGCGCTCGGCGGGAAAGAAATCTTGTACTTGATGCAGTTTCCATTCTCGTAGTACCGTCCGGCCACCACAGCGTCGACGACAAGCCGCGCAGCAACCACCGCACAAACCAGCGCACCAACACCCGCCGTTGCGACAGTACAGATCCCCAAGAAGGCCGCCGCCACCCAGGAGCCGTCACGAACGTTTCTTGTCCACTGTCGGTTGAACCGCAAGGTGCAAGTGACGAATCCGCAGTCAAACTGCAGTGACGGGTCTGCCACCACCGGATAGGAAAGCCCACCAACGCGATGGTCGACGACCTGTACGAGGCTCGTTCCCTCAAGCCTAAAGCGTGTCGAGACGGCGGCCCCTCTGGCGTCCTTCGCCCACGGCGCTTCGACGACAGCGACAGTCATTCCGATCTCGTTCCAGACCTCAGCCGACCCATCGGGGTTTAGCGCGATACCGCCGCCATCTGGTACGGAAACCGGAAACCGAAACTCCGTCGGAGCATCCGCACCGTCCACGACAATTAGAGCCCGCACCGCACCGCCGTCGAGCACCTGCATGGCCACGGTCGTGCTTGGAAGCGCATCTTCGTAGACGACAGTGCCATTTTCCGACACCACACCATTGTCGGCTTGCGATGCGCCGGGGAGACCAAGCCCGACTTCGTCGCCGCCGATGGTTGTGATCACCACACCATCGGACGGATTCGTCGGGACCTCCACGCTGACGATGTCGCCTGCGATCGTCACGCCGTCGCTGGTGGTAACGACTGGATCTTCCGTGATGGGTAGGTCCGAGACTTCCTGGATCGCCTCGGCGGCGTCCTCAGCTGATGGTGAATCAATCGATTCTGCAAGTGTCGGGGTTGCGAAAACAAAGAGGGGAAGCGCAGCCAAAACAGGCGCAGCTAACCTAATGAATCTCATCATTACATGTCTCCCTTGGGAGCCCTGCCGCCGTGACAAGACAGCGAACCGTACCACGGGTGCGTGAGCTGATCCCCTGATCACCGATCACTTCGCTCGCTTCGGCACGTGGCGGCCAACCTGCCGTTGCGAGGCCAAGGTTCGGAGGCGATAGTGCGAGCGACTCGCCCCGGTTCAGCTGAACCGCCCGGGCGGCGCGTGCTCTCGCGTCAGGCGGGCAGCAGGATGCCGCTGGCGAAGACGTTCTGCGAGCAGTTGGCCTGCGTCGGGTCGATGTCGCCGATGAAGCTGCACGTCACCTGCACCACCAGTTGCTCACCGGCCAACAGCTCGATCGGCGTGATCAGCGGGGCGCTGGTGTCGCCGTAGATGTTGGCGAGCCCGAACACGTAGAGCGTGACGGCGTTGCGCTGGATGATCAGGGTGCCGCCATCGACGTTGGGGTTCTGCACCAACACGTCGGTGATCTGCAGCCGCTGGCCGGCCGGCACGGTGTAGCGGTTGACCTGTGTCTGGCCGACGGGAGTGGACACCGGCAGCGGGATGTTGACGATCGTGCCGTCGGCTTCCTCCGGCACGCTGGGCACGACGGTGACACCGGTGACCGAATCGATCGTCGGCTGCAGCGTGGTGGTGGTGGCCGGAGTGGCATCGCGAACGGCGTCGTCGGCGGCATCGCGGATGGCCGGCTTGATGACAGCGAACCAGCCGGCGGCCAACACGGCGGCGATCGTGAGGATGCCGACGACTCTGCCCAGCAGACGCTCGGGCACCATCGGGGTCTGCACGAACGTGCCCGAACCGGTAGCGGTCGGGCTGCCCGGCTGGTCGGCGTCGATTCGGAACGGGATGGTGCGCGCCCGTCGTTCCCACTGCAGCCCCTTGGCGCGCAGCTTCATCCGGATCAGGGTGCTGGCGCCGGGCTCGACGCCGGCTGCGGGCGGATCGAAGTCGGCCTCGACACGACCGGACGGATCCACCAGGTGCAGGCGACAGCTGGCGAGCGTGTTGCCACGGTTCTCCAGCATCATCTCGTAGGTCGAACCGCGGCGGCCGCGCAGCGCAGGCTGCAGCACATCCAGCCGGCGGTTGAAGCTGCCGGCGATGTTGAGCGTGGTCTCCGCGCTGCGCACCTCGTCGGGGTCGCTCTGGGGCACGATGCGCACGGACAGCGACGTCGGACCAGCCGTCGTGCTGGGCAGCATCGGAGGGAACACCTCGAGATCGACGATCTGTTGGGTGCCGCCGAACAGCGTGAGCGTCGCCGGGTTGATCGTGGTCCACCCGGCGGCCATTCCGGCCGGGGTGAGGATGAACGTGTCAGTGGTGTCGCCGAGGTTGACGACCGTCAACTGCAGGACCGCGACCTTGCCCGGTGTGACGTCGATTTCACCACGTGAGAACCAAGCCTGAGCTGCCATTCCTTGAGACGCTACCGGTCAGCGGAACGTGATGCGGTCGCGCCCGTCGCGCTTGGCGGCCTGCAGTGCGTCAGAGGCGTCGGCCAGTACGCGCGCCGAATCCACTGCCCCACTGCCGACCGTGACGCCGACCGATGCGGTGAGGCTCACACTGCTGGGAAGGCCGTGCCAGGTCCGGTGGGCGATCAACTGGCGGACGCGTTCGAACACGAACCGAGCGTCACCGGGAGAGGTTTCGCGCAACACCATCACGAACTCGTCGCCACCGAGGCGCACCACCGAGTCGCCGCGGCGCAGCACCCGCTCCAGCACGGAGGCCACCTCCTGCAACACGGCATCGCCTTGCTGGTACCCGAAGTCGTCGTTGATCCTCTTGAAGCCGTCGAGGTCGATCACGCCGACGCAGACCGGAGCGTGCTCGTCGAGCATCTCGGGGAGCAGGTGGGCGAGGAAACGGCGGTTGGGCAGCCCCGTCAGCGGGTCACTCTCGCTGATCGCCTCGACGCGGAGGTGCTCCACGCCCAGCCGCACATGCTCCCACCGTGCGCTGCGTTCGCCGTGGAGGCGTCGGTTTGCGTCACGCACGTTCCGCTCGAGGGCTTCGCGAGCCTCGTCGAGCAACCCCATGGTCCACAGGACGTCCACCTCCACCTTGAGCAGCGGATCGAGGTAGTCGGTGAAGTTGATCTCGTTGGCGAGTGCGAGCGTGTTGCGGATCAGGTCGAGCACGTCGGCATTGCGGCTCGACCCCCAGATCGCCATCGCCTCGCCACTCATCGCGACCACCTGCTCCTCGCGCATGCCGTGTTCGATTGCCATCGCGCGAGCCGTGCGGGCGTCGTCCAGCGCCGCGTGGTAGTGGCCGATCTCGGCGAGCATCATCGAGCGATGCGCGAGCGCCGGCGTCATCGCCAGCATCTCACTGCCGCCCTCGGGGTCCAGTGCGGCGGTCGCTGCGTAGAGCCCGTCGTGGATCAACCGGTTGCACTTGGCGGGATCCGGTTCGCGTTGCGCAGCGTAGTGATACGCGGACGCCATGCTGGAGTACGCGAACTGACGGTCGGCGTCGCACTCCGCGAGACGCAGCGCACGGTCGTACAGCTGGAGCGCGGCATCGACGAACCCGCAGTGCTGGTAGGTGACCGCCATGTTGTGCATCACCTGATAGTGGGCCGGCTCGTTGGGGAGGCGGGCGAGGATGTACACCGCTTCGGACAGCATGTGTGCGGCTTCCGCGAGGCGGTCGGCGCGGCTGTGGTGGTCGACGATCACGCCCAACGCGTCGGCAAGCTCGGGCAGGTGGCCCTCGGTGCGAGCTCGCTGGGCGACAACCTGCGCCAGCGCGGCGGCATCCTCGTAGCGCTCGATGGCAAGCCAGCAGCAGGCCTGACGGATCTGCAGGTTCAGGTGGATCTGCAGGTCGTCGGCGCTGTCGGCGGCTTGTGCGAACAGGTGGGCCGCACGGTCGAAGTCGCCGGCCTGGCGCGCTTCGATCGCGCGGCGTTCCAGCGTCTGGGTGGTGTCGGAGCCGACGCGGTGGCCGCGTCGCTGCTCTTCTCCCGCTGCCATGTTCCCGTCCATCGCGTTGTTCATCGGCTCGGCGCTGCCCAAACCTGAGCGAATGGTGTCGGCCACGCCTACGATGCCACATCGTGTCCGGTACTTTTCCTGCCTCGCGACCCCGGCGTTTGCGTAGCTCGGCGGCGATGCGCGAGTTGGTCGCCGAGACGCACCTCGACGTCCGCCAACTGGTTGCCCCCCTGTTCGTGCGTGAAGGCATCGATGCCCCGCAGCCGATCGCGTCGCTGCCGGGTGTGGTGCAGCACACCCGGGCCAGCTTGCGCGAGGAGGTCCGCCAGCTCGCCGACCTCGGGGTGCGCGCGGTCATCCTGTTCGGCGTGCCCGCCCACAAGGACGAGATCGGTTCCGGTGCCTTCGACCCGGAGGGCATCGTGCAGCTCGCGCTGGCAGACCTGTCGGCCGATGTTGGCGACCGGATGGTGCTGATGGCCGACCTGTGCGTCGATGAGTACACGTCGCACGGCCACTGTGGTGTGCTCGACGGGCCGGCCGGCGATCCGCACACCTCGGTCGACAACGATGCGACGTTGGAGATCTACGGCCGCATCGCAGTTGCCCAGGCCGATGCCGGTGCACACGTGGTGGCGCCGAGCGGGATGATGGACGGCCAGGTCGGCGCCATCCGGGCTGCGCTCGACGGCGCCGGCCATCGCAACACCGCGATCCTCGCCTACTCCGCGAAGTACGCGAGCGGCCTGTACGGCCCGTTCCGGGATGCGGTGGATTGCGCGATCGTCGGCGGCGGCGACCGCAAGGCGTACCAGCAGGATTGGCGCAACGCCCGCGAGGCGCTGGTGGAAGTGCGTGCCGACATCGCCGAGGGCGCCGACATGGTGATGGTCAAGCCCGCGCTCAGCTACCTCGACATCATCTCGGCCGTGAAGGCCGCCGTGGATGTGCCGGTCGCGGCCTATCACGTGAGTGGCGAGTACGCGATGATCAAGGCCGCCGCGGCCAACGGCTGGATCGACCACGACGCCGTCGCAACCGAGCAGCTGACCGCGATCCGTCGCGCCGGTGCCGATGTGATCCTCACCTACCTCACGCGCTGGTTCGCGGAGCACGCCGCAGGAGGCGCTCGCTGATGGAACTGTTCCCGGTGGAGCTGCCGCGTTCGAATGCCGAGCTGTTCGCCCGCTCGTGTGCGGTGATCCCCGGTGGCGTCAACAGCAGCATCCGCGCGTTCAAGGCCGTCGGGGGCACTCCCTACCTCGTCGAGCGCGCCGAGGGCGCGCAGGTGTGGGATGTCGAGGGCACCCGCTATCTCGATCTCGTGCAGTCCTACGGCGCAGTCATCCTCGGCCATGCCCACCCGGCGGTCACGGCTGCCATCACCGAGGCGGCCACGCGTGGCACGTCGTACGGCGCGCCAACGCCCGGCGAGATGCTGCTGGCGCAGGAGATCAGCCGCCGCTCGCCCAGCTGCGAGCGGGTGCGCCTGATGAACAGCGGCACCGAAGCCACCAGCACCGCCGTGCGCCTTGCCCGCGGCTTCACCGGACGCGACCGCATCGTCATCTTCCACGGCAACTTCCACGGCGCAACCGACGCGTTGCTCGCGGCCGGTGGCAGTGGCGTGGCAACGCTCGGCCTGCCCGGCACCGCGGGTGTGCCTGCCAGCGCGGTGGCCAACACGCTGGTGGTGCCGTACAACGTGGTGCCGCAGCTCGACGAGCAGGTTGCCGCGGTGTTCGTGGAACCCGTCGCCGCCAACATGGGTGTCGTCGCTCCGGCTCCCGGCTTCCTCGAAGGCCTGCGCGCCGAATGCGACCGCGTCGGCGCGCTGCTGGTGTTCGACGAGGTCATCACCGGCTTTCGTCTCGGCACCGGTGGTGCCCAGGAGATGTTCGGCGTCCGTGCCGACATCACCACCTTCGGCAAGGTCATCGGCGGCGGCCTGCCGATCGGTTGCGTCGGTGGCCGCCGCGACATCATGGAGACGCTCTCGCCGCTGGGCCCGGTGTTCCATGCCGGCACGCTGGCGGGCAACCCGTTGGCCACCGCGGCCGGCCGTGCAGCGCTGGGCGAGCTGACCCCCGAGGTGTACGAGCTGTTACGTGCACGTGCCGCCCGCCTGTCCGCCCTGCTCACCGAGGCCTGCGCGATGGCGGGTCTGGCGGCTGTGTTCCCCGTCGTCGGCACGCTCGTCGGGATGTACTTCGGTGCAGCGCTGGGCGAGGGCGTGGCGCCCACCAACTTCGCCGAGGCGAAGACCACCGACGAGGCGATCTTCCGCGACTTCTTCCACGCGATGCTCGCAGGCGGCGTGGCCCTCGCTCCCGGCGCGTACGAGGCGCTGTTCGTCGGGCTCGGCCACACCGACGACGTGCTGGCGGCGATCGGTGCGGCAGCCTGCCGCGCCGCGACCGTTGCCGCGCAGGCTGCAGCCGCCCGCGCCGGTAGCTGACCTACGATTGGGCCCGTGCGGCAGTTCTTCACCCTGCGTTACTGGTTGACGCTGCTCGCGTTGGTCGGTCTGGCCCTTGGCGTCGCGGCGGTCGCCAACAGTCGCGGGTCCGATTCGGGCGAGTCGTCGGACGCACCCGGTTCGGCCTCGCCGGAGCGCACCATCGATCTGGTGACGTGGGTGTTCGCCGTCCAGACTCCGCCCGGTTTCGAGATGGTCGATGGTCGCACCAACATGGATTTCGCCCTGATCGTCGATGGCACGCGAACCATGATCGTCACGAAGGGGACGCCCGGCGAGATCGACTGCCCGGACCTCACCGAACTGGCACGCTGCACCGTTGCAGCCGATCTGCTCGGCGATGGCGTGCTGTGGTTCTCGATCGTGCCCGGGGTGCCCGGCCCAACGCTGGAGCTGCCGGCCGTCACCGACCTGCTGGACGGCGGTTGGGTACGGTTGGCGAACGGGTGGGTGGTTCCGCACGCGCCGATCGTGGACCGCAACTGCCCGGAGGACACGGCTTCGCTCACCGAGTTCATCGGCCGGTACGGCGATCAGGCCACCTCGACGTTCAACTTCGATCGCCAGCAGATCGTGAAGGTGACCTGCCCGGACATCGATGGCGTGGTCACCACGACGACGTCGAACGCCACCACCACCACGCTCGATCCGGCGATCCTCGGCCCGGTCGACACCGTGGTCGAGCCGGAAGCCGAACCCGCATCCCCGTAGCGCGCATCCCCGTAGCGCGCAGCGATGGCGCGCAGCTACCGCGCCGTGGGGCGTGGTAGCTGGCGGGTGCAGGTTTGTCAGCGGCGCGGGTGTGGCTTGGGTGGGGCGCCGCGTGGGTGACTGACGCGCTCGTGGCCGTCGGGCCAGGTGACGTGCAGGTCGCCGTTCGGTAGCAACTTCAGCTCCAGGTGCAGTTGGTGGACGAGGTGGTGGTGCCTCGTACACAACAGCGCCAGATTGGCGTAGTCCGTACCGCCGCCGTTGCGCCAGTAGCGGATGTGGTGGGCGTCGCAGTGGCGAACGTTGCGGTCACAGCCGGGAATGCGGCACCCACCGTCGCGGGCCGCGACCTGGCGGAACTGCTTGCGCGACACCGTGTAGCGGGATCGACCGAAGCCGACCGGGGCACCGTGGGCGTCGCGCAGGATGACGTGGATCGTGCAATCACACAGGTAGGTGTCGGTGCAGGCCGGGTTGACGGGTTCCTGGGTGTCGTCGTCGCGACCTTCCGGGCGACCGGCGCGGATGGTGGCCTCGTCGACGGAGATCGACACGTGCGGCAGGTGACGGGGTGTGCCATCGCTGTCGTGGTTCTTGTTGTAGAACGCGGCGATGTCGAACAGCGCGTCGGCGTTGCGCTCACCCTGCGAGCGCCGGTCGTCGTCGCCGTCGTACGTCGCAGCGTTGCGGATCGCTTTCTCGATCTCGGTGGCGCCAGGGCCGTCGAGTGCGAGGCGACCCAGCAGGGTGCCGTTGCCGTCGCGGCCGAACGTGAACGACCGATCCGGCTCCGCCGCCGGCTGCTTGCCTTCGATGACCGAGTCGGCATCCGCGCGCCAGTGACGGCACGCCACCTCGGTCTCGGCGACCGTCAGGTGGCGCACGAGCCCGACGAGTTCGGCGTGATGCTCGGCCAGGTGGGCTTCGTACTTCGGGCGGTGCAGCGTCTGCAAGGCATCGAGCTGCCCCTGCGACAGCACGCCCGTCACCCCAGCGGCAGCGAACTCGCCATAGGTGTCGAGGAGGCGAGCCCGGCGGACCCATGTGTGGGCGGTGCGGTTCGACATGCGACAGATGTCGCGCAACCACGCGGCGACCGACACGTGCGAATCGGCGGCCCATTCACCGGAGGTCTCCAGGCGGCGCAGCTGCAGCGCCAAGACCGCTGCCCGTCGTTCATGCTCGGCAACGGCAGCGGCGAACTCAGAGGCCGTGAGGGCCGTTCCGAGATCGCTGGTCGGCGTCGCTGTCATGTATTCTACAGTACATGTGTTCGATCAAGAAGTCAACCCGGAACCCCGAATTCTTCGCGGCGTGTTCACGAACCGGCTCCCGCGCGCCCTGGTCAGCACAAGTCGTTCACGCGAGCGGCTCGCACGGCATCGGCTCGTCGCTGAACCGGTGGTCGAACAATCGGGCGCCGACGCCGGACGGCATCCACCTCGGGGAGCGCGGACCCGCTCCCTACGTGCAGCTGATCCTCGACGCACTCGCAGCGGGCTGAACCGCCGTGAAGTCAGACGCGGTGGCGGGCGACTTCGTAGACCGCGAGTGCGGCGGCGGTGCTGACGTTGAGCGAGCTGAGCCGGCCCATCATCGGGATGCTGACGATCATGTCGCAGCGCTCTCGCACGAGACGCGAGAGGCCCGAGCCCTCCGCTCCCATCACGAGGCAGATCGCGTCGGTTGCCAGATCGCCGATCTCGAACAGCGTGCGATCGGCGGCATCATCGAGGCCGACCACCCAGATGCCGGCTTCCTTGATGCGGGCGAGCGCAGCCGGTAGGCCTCCGACGATCGACATCGGTACGTGCTCCACCGCCCCGGCCGCTGCCTTGGCGACCGTGGGGGTGACGTGCACCGCCCGATGGCGTGGTAGCACCACGCCCTGCACGCCCGCGCCGTCGCAGCAGCGCAGCAGTGCACCCAGGTTGCCCGGATCGGTCACGCCGTCGACCGCGACCAGGAACGGTTGCTTCGTTCCCTTGCGAACCAACAGGGCTGCCAGCTCGGTCTCCTGCAACGGTGCGGCAAAGGCGAGCACACCCTGGGGTGCCTCGCTGCGTGCCTGATCGTCGAGGCGACGGCGGGCTACCTGGGTGACGGTGACTCGCATTGTCTTCGCGATGTCGATGATGTCGCCGATGACCTCGGCAGTGTTGCTGTCCGCGTCGAGATCCACCGAGACCCACACCTCGTGCACGCGCCGCTTGCCGGCGATCAGCAGCTCACGAACGGCCTGACGGCCCTCCACCTGCTCGCCACCCAACGGCTTGTCGACCGGGCGATTGCGCTCGTCGCCGGGTTGGGCGATGCGGCCGGTGCGGCCGGCGCCACGCGAGGCGTACTGGCGCGAGCCGGTGACGCCACGGTTGCTGGCCGTTCGGCTGGAGCCGCCCGCGCCCGACCGGCTGCCGCGCACTCCGCTGCCTCGGCCTTCGCCCGCAGCCGCTCCGCTTTCTGCCGCAGGGCCCGTGCCCGTGCCTCGACCGCCCGTGACTCGGCCGCCCGTGCCCGTGCCGCGGCCGGCGGCCCCTGTTGTGCCACGCGTCGCGCCTGCGCCGCTCGCGCCTCCACGTGGCTTGCCGGTGCCGGATGTGCGCGCGCCGCGCGGGCCGCCGGACGATGCTGGTTTACGAGGCTTCACTGGTCGGTCTCCTTGACTGCGGGCTCATCGCCGATGATCAGGGCGGACGCCCACACGGCAATGCCTTCCTGACGCCCGAGCGCCCCCAGGCCCTCGGCCCGGCGGCCCTTGACGGTGACGGGTGCACCTGCGGCTTCACTGAGCCGCTGCTGCATCGTCGCCCTGTGTGGCGCCAGTTTCGGGGTTTCGCACACCACCGAACAGTCGACGTTACCGATGCGATACCCCGCTTCGCGCACGAGCCCCGCGGCGTGACGCAACAACTGCAGCGAATCGGCGCCCTTCCACTGGGGATCCGTGTCGGGGAAGTGCTCGCCGATGTCGCCCAAGCCAGCCGCACCGAGCAGTGCATCGGTGGCCGCGTGGGCGATCGCATCGGCGTCGCTGTGGCCGTGCAGACCGCGTGCCCCTTCGAACAACACCCCGCCCAACACCAGTGGCCGGGCCGGGTCGTCGCTGAATCGGTGGATGTCGAACCCCTGCCCGACACGGATGGTTGGTGCGTTCATCTGCGCTCCTTCTGGTGCGGCGTGCTGACGGGCCCAGCGCAGATCGTCGGGATCGGTGATCTTGCGGTTGACGACATCGCCCTCCACGACCACGACTCGCCCACCGCCGGCCTCCACCAACGCGGCGTCGTCGGTGGCGTCCGCGCCCGAGGCGTGGGCGGCGCGCAGCACGCTCGCCCGGAACGCCTGCGGGGTCTGCACCGCTCTCAGTTCGGCTCTCGGAGGGGTGCCGATCACCAGGCCGCGTGCATCGACGTGCTTGATGGTGTCGGCGACCGGCACCCCGGGGATCGCCCCGTCGGCGCCCGCGGCGACTGCTTCGATCACGCGTGCGAACACTCCCGCATCGGCGAACGGGCGCGCCCCGTCGTGCACGCACACGATCGTGGCGTCGGCCGGGACATGCGCCAGACCGTTGCGCACCGACTCACTCCGCGAGGCCCCGCCGGCGACACCGCCCTCACGCTCGGCGTCGGCGGCGGGCACCACGACCACCACGCCCTCGCCGGCCGCCCGCGCGGCCGCGACCGACCAGTCGAGCACTCGCTGTTCGCCGACGATTTCGAACTGCTTCATCCCTCCGAAGCGCAGCCCGGAACCGCCCGCAACGACGATCGTCCACACCCGCTCGGCGGGCGGCGACATCGCGCCTGGGGACGTTCTCTGCGGTTGCTGCCACGACACCCCGGCGAGGGTAGTACCGTTCGAATGACCATGGCTCACGAAGAACTGCTCGCCCGAACCGATTTCTTCGCGGATGCGCCGCCGGCGACCGTCCGTGACCTAGCGGCTGCCGGCAGCGAACTGCACCTCATCCGCGGCGACGTGCTGTTTCGCGAGGGTGATGTCGCCGATTCGCTCTACCTCGTCGTCAGCGGCCGCGTCGCGATCGCGATCGCCAATCCGATCGACCATCGCGAGACCGTCGTGGCGTTGATGGACGGTGGCGACCTGTTCGGCGAGATGGCGATGCTCGACGCCGGCCCACGTTCGGCGATGGCGCGGGCGCTCGAGCCCTCCACCGTGTTCGCGATCCCGTTCGATCCGGTGGTCAGCGCCTTCCGTAGCGACCCCACGCTGCTGTGGGGTGTCACCCGGCTGCTCGCGCAGCGTCTACGGGTGATGGACGAAGCCCTCGCCGACAGCGTCTTCCTCGATGTCACCGGCCGCACCGCCAAGCGCCTGCTCGAACTGTCAGAAGGATCCGACGAGTTCCTGTTGCCGATCACGCAGGAGGAACTTGCCGGCATGGTCGGCGCCTCGCGCGAGCGCGTCAACAAGGCCATCGCCAGCTTCATCCGCCTCGGCTGGATCGATCAGCACGAGCGTCGCTACGTGATCATCAAGCGCGACGCCCTCCAGCTCCGCGCCCGCTGAGGCCGAACGTCGCCGCAAGAACCGGCGCCGCTCAGGCGTCGCGGCGATCGACCAGCCACGCGCCCAGCACGGTCAGTGCCGCGGCGACGGCGCCGAAGTAGAAGCCGGCTACGACCCGTGATGGGCCGTTACCGAGGCCATCGACGAACACCAGGCGGATACCCGCTTGGAACGGCATCCAGTTGCGCACGTTCTCGTTGTCGGTGGCGAGCACGAGCAGTTGCCCGACGAGGCCTTCAGCGATCAGCGGCCACACGATCAGCAGCGCCACTGCGACAGCGGTGCTGCGCGTGAGCAGCCCGAGGCCGAAGCCGGCGAGCGTCATCAAGGCCGTCAACACGACGGCGCCCGCCATCGCCGGCAGCCCGGTGGGCACCTCCGCCAGATCGATGGTGGCGCCCTGTCCGCGGGCAATCGCGCCACCCAGGTACCAGCCGATCAGCTGGACGACGATCGCCAACTCGGTGGTGAACGACACGACGATGATGACCTTGGCGGCGACGACCTTCAGTCGCTTGGGTGTGGCGGCGAACGTGGGCCGGATGGTGCCGAACCCGAACTCGCCGGTGATCGAGGCCGCCGCCAGCGAGCCGCACAGCAATGCGGCGACGACGGTGGTGCCGGTGAGCACGCCGATGAGACCCTCGGTGTCGAGGCCGGCGCCGTCGCCACCATCACCGCTGCTGAAGATGGCGGTCAGCAGGGTGACGATGAGCGGGAACGCAACTGCGATGATGGCCAGCACCCAGTGCATCGTGACAGTGCGCAACTTGATCCATTCGGAACGCAGCAGGTTCATCACTGGACGGCTCCCTGCCCGCCGGAGCGGTACTCCTGCGATGCTGCGGTCGCCTTCAAGAACGCATCCTCGAGCGAGCCTGTCTGCGGTGACAGCTCGTGCAGCACGACCTGCTGTGCGGCGGCCATCTCGCCGACGACTGGGCAGGTGAGGGCGCGGATGTGCCACGTCGTGGCATCGACCTCGTCGATGACGCCGCCGCGCTGCTCGACGGGCTGGCGCAACGCCAGCAGGCTCGGGCTCTGCACCCGTACCCAGCGCTCGCCGTAGCGCTCGACGAACTCCGCGACGGTTGACTGCTCGATGAGGCGACCCTGGCCGATGACCACGAGGTCCTGTGCCATCAGCGCCATTTCCGACAGCTGGTGGCTGCTGACCAGCACGGTTCTGCCCTGCGAGGCGAGGTGCACCAGCACGTCGCGGATCCAGCGGATGCCCTCGGGGTCGAGGCCGTTGGCGGGCTCGTCGAGGATGATCGTGTGCGGATCGCCCAGCAGCACGCCGGCCAGGCCCAACCGCTGACGCATGCCCAGCGAGTAGCCGCGTAGGCGGGCGCCGCCGACGGCGGAGAGGCCGACCAGATCCAGCACCTCGTCGACCCGGGAGCGGGCGATGCCGTTGCTGGCCGCGAGCCAGCGCAGGTGGTTGCGGCCCGAGCGACCAGGGTGCACGTAGCCCGCGTCGAGCAGTGAACCCACCTCGTGCAGCGGCGTGCGCAGCGAGTGGTACGGGCGCCCGTCGAACAGGGTTGTACCCGCCTCGGGCCGGTCGAGGCCGAGCATGCAACGCATCGAGGTGCTCTTGCCCGAGCCGTTGGGTCCGAGGAAGCCGGTGACCTGGCCCGGGCGCACCTCGAACGAGAGGTGGTCGACCGCCAACTTGGCGCCGAAGCGCTTGGTGAGATCGGCGACCGAGATCATCGCGGCGGCTGGGTCATCCGGCGATCATCACAACGTGTCGACGAACGCGTTGGCGACCACAACCGGGTCGGTGCCGTTGGTGATGATCTCGTTGAGCATCTGGTTCAGTCGCTCGGTGGTGAGTGCACTGCCGATGCTGTCGAGAGCGAAGATGGCCTCCGGCGTGGCGACGTCGCCGTCGACCAGCGCGATCAGCGCGTTGCTCGGGATCATCACCTTGTCGTCGAGCAGCAAGGTCATCCGGGCCGTACCGATCACCGGGTTCAGCGAGTTGAGCGCGAAGCAGTCGGCGTCGCCGTTCTTCACGGCCTCGGGGACAGCGTCGTCCTCGATGGTGAGCACGTCCTTGAACTGGCCGCCGTAGTAGCGCTCGAGCGCCGGGTAGCCCTGCGCGTCGTCGCCCATGAAGGCTGCCGAGCCGGCGAGCCGAATGCCGGGGGCGCTCGAGGCGAGGTCGGTGAGCGTGACGAACTGGACGCCGGCGTTGGCTTCCATGGCGGCGGCAGTGCAGGCGATGACGGTCTTGACCTCGGCGGCTGCACCGTTGTTGACCAGCAACACGTCGGGCATACCCGCATTGATGGAGGCGATCTGCTCGGTCACCGTGCGACCGTTGGTGATCGGCGATGTGGTAGTGGTGACGGCCTCTGTCGTTGCCGGTTCTGTCGTTGGGGTCTCGGTGGTGCTGGTCTCGGCGACCGTCGTCTCGGTGGTGGTGCCGACGACGACGGTGGTGCTGGTGACTGCAGGCGTCGAGTCGGGCGTCGTGTCGCCGACGGTCGTCGTGGGCGGCAGCGTGGTGGTCACGATCGTGATCGGTGCCTGTGTGGTGGCGGGGCCGGCCGGCACGCTGGTGGTGGGCGACGGCTGTGCGCCGGGCTGCGAGTAGACGAAGGTCAGCAGGTCGAGCGTGGTGTCGGGGATCAGCTGGAAGGCGCCGTCCTGGATCGCCTGGTAGTAGCCGGCGCGGTCGAGATCCACCGGGTCCTTGCGGGCGACGCGGAAGCCGTTGTCCTCCAACACGCGGGCGTAGATGGCAGCCATCAGTTGGCTCTGCGGGTCACCCTTCACCGACGTCACCGAGATTCGTGGGGGCAGCAGGATGGTCGGGGTGGAAGTGGTCGCATCGTCACTGCACGCCGACAGCGCCAGCGCGGCGAGCGCCGCAGGGCCGAGGCATCGTGTGAGCAATCGGGCAGTGTTCGTGGTCCGCTTCATCGGGGAGCGAGCCTAGTGGTGCAACGGGGGCCTGCGGTCGTCGCCCTGCAGTCGTCGCCCAGCACGGCAAGATGGTGCGATGACCCGAACGGCCGACTCGTTGCCGCTGTCGCGCTACTCACCGGTGGCGTGGCACGTGGCGCGTTGGGGCGACGAGTCGTTCAGCGGGGGTTCGTGGAGCGCGCTCGCACCGGGCGGTTCGCCCGCCGACAGGGCGACGCTGGGACAACCGATCGATGGGCGCTTCGTGCTCGCCGGTGATGCCACCAACCCGGTGGCGCCATCGATGACCCACGGTGCGTACGACGAGGGCGTACGTGCGGCGCGGTGGGCGTGCGATGTCGCCGGTGCGAGTCGGGTCATCGTCATTGGTGCGGGTTTCGCCGGGCTCGGGGCAGTGCGCACCCTGCACGACGCCGGCGTGCAGGTACGTGTCGTGGAGGCGCGTGATCGGCTGGGCGGGCGCGCGTGCAGCGTGTCGCTCGGTGCGGGCGTGGTGGCTGACGCCGGAGCGGCGTGGCTGCAGCAGTACGACACCAACTCGCTCGCCCGGCTGGCACAGCAGTGGGGCCTTGCCACTGTCGCGACCGACTTCCATGCCCCGCTGGCGGCGGCGCCCGGCGGACGGGTCGGCGACGTCCCCGCTGCGCTCGAACGGCTCGGTGCAGCTCTTGGCGGCGCACATGTGGGTGCGTCGGTGGCCGCCGTTGTGGCGAGCGTGATGGCGGCTGCCGATGCGGACTCGCATCGTGCGCTGCGGCATGCGATCGACCTCGACATCGACCTCGAGAACGGCGTCGAGCACTCTCGGCTCTCCGCCGAGTTCGTCCTGCAGGAGCCAGGTGTCGGCAACGGCGACCGGTGGCTGCCCGGCGGCTACGGCCAGCTCGTCGAGCGCCTGGCCGAGGGCATCCACGTGGACCTGGACACGCCCGTGCGTGAGATCGCCTGGGACGGCAACGGAGTGCGCGTCGACGGCTCGCGGGCCGACGTGTGCATCTGCACGATCCCGATGTGGCTGGTGCCGCAGTTGCGGCTCAGCCCCGGCCTACCGTCGGCGCACGCCGCCGCCCTGGGCCGGCTCAGCCCAGGTCTGGTCGAGAAGGTGTTGCTGCGCTTCGAGGAGCGCTGGTGGCCCGCCGACGGCAACGGATACCTCCGCTGGTACGACACACCCGCGAGTTGGGGCGAGTGGCTCGATCTCACCGACGGTGTGGGCGCACCCGTGGTGGCCGCGTTGATCGCCGGCGATGCGGTGCGGCGCCATCATCATGGTCGCACCGACGCCGAGATCGCCGCGGACGTCGCCACCGCGCTGCGCCGGTGGTCCTCGGCACTGACCTGACGCGCCCAGCTGTTGTCGTTGCAGCCGTTGTCGGTGCAGTCGCTGTCGTTGTCGTTGCCATGGACAGCGTTGTCCGGCACCGCCAACTGCACGAGCTGCGGTGAGCCGCCGAAGATCGCCCAAGCCAACCCCGGTCGTGGTGGTACCGGTGTGCGCCTGGGCAGCACGGCGCCCAGCAGGTCACCGTCCAGTTCGCTGCCGCCCGTGAGCACGATTCCGGTGCGGCTGCGGCGCACCACTGCGGTCCAGTGCCCGTACTGGGCGCGCAGCGCGTCGGGCCTGCCGGCGACGACCAGCCACGTGTCGGGCCGCTGGCCGGCCGCGAGCGCCGCCAGCCGGCCTGCGTGATCGTCGACCAGTTCGGCGTCATCGACGATCACGAGGACCGGCCCGTGAGCCGGCAGCGAGTCCAGCAGTTCGACGCCGCGTGCCGTCGGGAACCGAGCCCACTGGACGCTGCGGCCCGGCCGGGGTGCGATCACGGTGATCCATCCGGTCCTGTGCGCGACCCGCCACGCATCCGCGGCCACGGCGAGTGCGGTGGAGCGTCCGGTCCGCGGGCCGCCCACCACGAGCAGGTGTTCGCCATCGAGGAGCGGCGCGAGGTGCGCCTCGCCGGTGGCCACGTGCAACCCCCACGGCACCCAGGTCGTGCCGTCCTGCCAGCGGCTGGTCGGGAGATCGCTCGCACTCACCAGCGCCGGCACCGCGTCGATACGGGGCGCCGTTCGTGCGTCCGGCCTCACCTCGTAGAGCGTGCGTGCACCCGGCATCATTAGCTGAGCGTGGAGGCCGTCGGCGGCGACGACCAGCCGGCCGGGCACCGGCCCCGGTACACGCGCGGCCGGCACCCCGAGGACGGCCCCGTCGTGCGGGTCGTGGAGGTGCATCACCCAACGGTGGGCGCAGCGTGCGACGAACGCGGCAGGGACGGCCGCAGCGTGTTCGACGGTGGCGACGATCGTGATGCCGGCGTGTTCGCCGTCGGCGAGCACCTCGTCGAGCGCGTCGAACTCCGCGGCCGTCTCGATGTCGTCGAGCGTGCGTCGCACCGCGTCGAGTCCGTCGATGAACAACATCACCCGTTGCCCGTCGGCGCTGCGGGCGCGGGTGCGGTTCGACAGGCGGTGCAGCAGTCGCATCACTAGTTCGCGTTCGTGCACCCTCACGACAGCGCCGCAGTTCGGGTGGTGGGCGAGCTCGGCCAGTCGCTCGTCGCCGCGCCCATCCAGCACGTACAGGTGTGGCGGTCCACCGTCTCGCACGGCCATCGCCTGCACTGCCAGGGTGATCAGTGCAGAGGTGGCGCCCGACCCCGGACTGGCGGCAACCAGCAGGTGGCCGTTGGCCGGTGACCACTGCAGCGGGTTGATCCGTTGCCGGTCGGGATCGTCCACCAGCCCGACGGCGCCCGGCTGCACCTCGTGGCGCTGCAGGGTGGTCGGCAGCGGTGGTTGCCAGGGCGGCGCCGGGGCGCTGAACACGATGGTCTCCGCGGCCGTCGTGATCGCCCGCACCATCGAGGCGAGCTCGCTGTCGCTGCCCGCCGCGCCGGCCGGTCCGGTGCAGCGGGCGGTCTGGAACGTGAGGTGGTCATCGGCCCCGAGTCGCATCACCGCCCGGCCCGGCACGCCGCGCGGGAGCAGCGCTGGCGACGCGTCGCCCACCACATCGATCGCGTCGGAGGTGTCCTGCAGGCGCAGCGCGAGGCGAAGGTTGGTGTTCGCCCGGATGTCGTCGCTGATGACGCCGTTGGGCCGTTGTGTGGCGAGCAGCAGGTGCACACCGAGACTGCGGCCACGCTGGGCGATCCCGACCAGCGCGTGCAGGAACGACGGTTGCTCGGCGACCAACGCGGCGAACTCGTCGATGACGACTACCAGCCGCGGGAGCACGACACTCGGTGCTGCGCTGCGTAGCCCCGGGAGGTCGGCGACGAGGTGATCACGCAGGATGGCCTCGCGTCGGCGGAGCTCGGCGTGCAGGCTGCGCAGTGCCCGGTCGGCGAGCGTGTCGTCGAGATCGGTGATGACCCCGACCACATGGGGCAGCGCCGCGCAGGCGTCGAACGTCGCGCCGCCCTTGTAGTCGATGAGCACGAAGCTGAGGTGGGTGGGGCTCACCTGTGCCGCCATGCCGGCGACGAGGCTGCGCAACAGCTCGCTCTTGCCCGAGCCGGTGGTGCCGGCGATCAATCCGTGTGGCCCGTCACGCACGAGGTCGATGTCCACCGCGCCGTCGGCAGCGATACCGATCACGGTCCGCGGCGCTGGGTCGGTGCCGGCGTTCGACCAGTTGGCGACGATCTCCGCCGCCGTCAGGCTGCTGCGGTCGTGGCCGCGGTCGTGGCCGCTGGCGTTCCCCGACGTGAGCAGCCCGATGAGTGACACCTCGCGTGGCACCACGCTGGCCATGCTCAGCGCGTCCTCAGGGTCGATGAGGCCGCGGAGTGCGGCGCCGCATGCGAACGCCGACTGCTCGCCGAGGCCTGCCACGCGGATCGGGCTGGGGAGCAGAGTGGCTCGGGTGTCGGGTACCCATCGGCCGATCGGGCCGGCGGTGACGTTGAGCACGCTGGTACAGAGGTGCGGGACGCCCTCGTCCTCGGGTACGGCCACGACCACCGCGTGGCACTCGGTGTCGGCCAGCAGCCGGCGCAGCGCGCTGGTTCGCGTTGCCAGCTGGGCGGGGTGGTCGGTGACGATGAGGAGGTGGGCGCCATGACCGGCGATGTCGGCCAGCGTTGCGGGCAGCTGCGCTTCGCCGACGATGGCGACGGTGCCGTCGGGCGAGGCGAGATGCGGCAGGCCGCGCAGGCAGTCCCAGCGGTGGGCGTGTTCGGTGACCACGACCAGGCGGAGATCGGCCGGGCCGCAGGAGGCCGCGAGTTGGACGACGAGCGCCCGAACGATGGCTTCGGCGCGTCGGCCCTGCACCGCCAGCCGGGAGCCAGGGCCGAGTGACGCCGCGACGGCCAACCCCTGATGCGTCGCCCGCTCATCGGCTCGCATCCAGCCGGGCGCTGTGTGCCGGTCACCGGCGTCGTCGCTGGTCGGCGCCGTGACGTCTCCGATGCCGAGTGAGACGAGATAGGCGTCGGGGTGGGCGGCCCGACGGGCCCAGAGCGACTCGCCGCGCTCGATGATGGTCGCGCGGGCACTCACCACGGTCGGCACGGTCGCACGGTGCGCAGCCTGGAAGGTCGCCCGTTCCTGCGCGATGGCCACGGAGTAGTCGCGGGTGGCCGTGGCGTGCTCGGCCAGTGCGGCGCGGTGCCGTCGAATTCCCGCGATGCGCTGCGCGCCCCAGCTGCCGACCGCGATCAGCCCGCCGAGCGCGCCGAACAGCAGGAACATCGGTTGCTGCATCACCAGCGCGATGGCGCCGGCCCCGCCCAAGGCGAGAAGGGCCGGCACCAGGCCCCCCGTGTGGTCCGGCCGTGCCGGGGGCTGCTGGGGGGCTCGCAGGTCGGTGGGGGTGAAGTGCGGCACCGCCCGCGGGGTGCGTACCAGGCCCCCCTGTTGCAGGTGCGCTGTCGCCGGTGCGGGTGCGCTCGGCGCGGCTCGGACGAGGGCGAGGGTGCTGCCACCGAGCGCGATGAGCGCGTCGCCGTGCAGCGCGATCGGTGCCTCGATCGCCGAAGTGGCGCCCTGCGGATCGATGAGGAGCAGCGGGACGAACCCGGTGAGCTGGGTCAGTTGCAACGTTCCGTCAGGGTGCAGCTCGAGCAAGGCATGGTGCGGTTCCAGGTTCGGGTCGTCGCAGCGCACGGCGGCCGTGCGAGCGCGTCCGACGAGGTGCCGGCCGGGGCCGAGCCGGCGGGCGCCGCCCGCGTCGGGGCCGGTCTCCCATGTGCAGTCCCAGTGGTTGTCCGAGGTGTCCATCACCGGTACTGGGCACCCCGCAGCGCTCCGACCGGCAAGAAAACCCGTGCCGGCACTGTCGGTGGCCACGAGAAACTGCCCACTGGCAGCCAACGTTTCCGTTCTGGTGTTGAACGCCCAGAGTGGCGAACTCGAGGTGCGGCTCAACGATGGATCACACGCACACCCGGCGGTATGGGGTGCGTCCAGATCAGGTGATCGGCACGCAGTTTGGCGCTGAGGTGCGGTATGACAACATCTCACCGCCAAACCGTCGGGTATTCACCTGTCCGCCGACACAGCACAGGAAATCTCCGGCTCGGGCCGCGTGTGAGGGTTGCTGTGAGGCGAGCTGTGAGTCCCCCTGTGAGGGTCCGCGCGGAGGATCCGGACATGTCCAACCGCCTTCCCCTCTGCATCAACCGTCCACTACTGGCCCGTCTCGAGCGCGAATGGTCGGCGATCACCGCTCGCCCGGCCGTCGTGCGACGTGCGCAGGGCTGGGGTCTTGGTGTGCCGTACAGCAACCTCGACGAGCTGCTGGTCGCCATCGGCCACCGCGAGCTCGCTCCCCGCCAGCTCGCTCCTCGCCAGCGGCCACAGCCCGCAGCCGCACAGCCCGCAGCCGCACAGCCCGCAGCCGCACCGTCTGCGGATGCCGTGCTGGGGCGGCTGTTGCTGGCCGCGCGTGGTGATGAGGTGGCCGCGCGGGTGGTGCTGCAACGGTTGCTACCCGGGTTGATCAGTGGGTCGCGGCGCTGGGGGGTGTACCGCGAGGGCGGCTCCGCCGACGCGTTCGACGAGCTGCTGTCGGCCGCGTGGATGGTCATCCGCGAGTTTCCGGTCGAGCGGCACACCCACCAACTGGTCGCGCGCATGCTGCGCGAGAGCGAGTACCGGGCGTTCGGCCGCGCGTTGCGTCGGCGGTTGGTGCACGAGCTGGTCGAGCCGCAGCTGCTCGATCTGGTGGCGCAGGAGGTTGCCCGGGCAGAGCCGCTGTTCGAACTGGTCGACATCATCGCCGCGGCCGGTTCGCTCGACGAGCGCGATCGGCAGCTGCTGGTGCTGCTCGCGCAGGGGCGCAGCCAGTCGGATCTGGCGCAACTGTTCGATGTCAGTGAGCGCACGGTGCGCAACCACCGCGACGCGATGGTGCATCGTGTGCGGTCACTCGTGCTCGCCGCCTGATGCGGCGGGTGGCTCAACGAGCGGGGTGTTCGCTGCGCAGCCAGGCGAGGTGGTCGAGCATCGGCGGGATGCTGCGTTCGATCACGTCGTACATCTCGGCGTACACCGTGGGTGCCAGCCCCCACGGGTCGGGCAGGTCCTCGTCGCCCGGCATCGCGTACGGGTCCCAGCGGCGGAGTAGTTGCACCTGCACCGGCTCGACCGTCGCGTAGAAACCGGTGCGCTGGTCGGTCCCGCCGCGCATCCGTTCGAGGTCGTCGACGTTGTTGCGATCCATGGCCACGATCAGGTCGAAGTTCGTGAAGTCGTCAGGGTGCACCTGTCGTGAGCGGTGGTCCACCCGGTAGCCACGGTGGGCGCCCTCCGCCGCGCTCATCGGGTTCGGCGGCGCGCCCACGTGGGCGCTGCCGGTTCCGGCCGATTCGAATCGCGCCATCGTCGGGTCGGTACACAGCGCGACGGCGACCGCGTGCGCGGCCGGCGATCGGCAGTGATTGCCGAGACACACGAAGAGCACCGACACCGCCGGTGGAATGGCCGCCATGCACACACGGCATACCACAGCACCCGACTACACGCCAGGCTTGAACCTTCGCAGGCGCAGGCTGTTGCTGACCACGAACGCGCTGCTGAATGCCATCGCCGCGCTCGCCACCACCGGTGACAGCTGCCAGTTCATCGCCAGTGGGATCGCCGCGACGTTGTAGGCGAACGCCCAGAACAGGTTGCCCTTGATGATCGCGAGGGTTCGCCGGCTGAGGCGGATGGCGTCGCCTGCCGCCAACAGGTCGGCGCGCACCAGGGTGAGGTCGCTGGCCTCGATGGCGACGTCGGTGCCGGTGCCCATGGCAATGCCCAGGTCTGCCTGTGCGAGTGCGGCGGCGTCGTTCACGCCGTCGCCGACCATCGCCACCACACAACCCTCGGCTTGCAGCCGCTGCACGTGGGCCACCTTCTCGGCGGGCAAGACGCCGGCGATGACGTCGCCCGCAGCGATGCCAACCTGCTGGGCCACGACAGCGGCCGTCTCCTCGTTGTCGCCGGTGAGCAGGATCGGGCGCAGGCCCAGTTCGCGAAGGTGGACGATTGCTGCGGCGCTCGTCGGTTTCACGGTGTCGGCGACCGCGATGGTGCCGAGCAGTTCGCCGTCGGCGCGGACGGCGACGACGGTGAGACCGAGGTCCTCGGGCGAGACCTCGTCGGGTGCGGCGCGGCCGACCTCCACCACTGTGCCGTCGACGGTCGCACGGGCGCCGACGCCGGCCAGCCCGGTGAACTCGGTGGCGGTGGCCACTGTGCCGCCGAGCGCTCGGGCCCCACGCACGATGGCGGCCGCGATCGGGTGTTCACTACCGAGTTCGACTGCTGCCGCCAGGTGCAACAGTGCCGCCTGGCCGTCGGCGTCGTCGGGCCGGCCGGCAACGGGGCGGACGACGGCGACGCTCATCACGCCGGTGGTGACGGTGCCGGTCTTGTCGAGCACGATCGTGTCGACGCGGCGAGTGCTCTCGAGGATCTCGGGGCCTTTGATCAGGATGCCCAGTTGGGCGCCGCGCCCGGTGCCCACCAGCAGCGCGGTGGGGGTGGCGAGACCGAGTGCGCAGGGGCAGGCGATGATCAGCACGGCCATGGCCGGCGCCATCGATTCGGCGAGGCCGCCAGGGATGCGGGCGAACCAGAAGCCGAGGGTTGCCACGGCGAGCACGATCACCACGGGCACGAACACGCCGGCGATGCGGTCGGCGAGCCGCTGCACCGGCGCCTTGCCCGTCTGGGCGGCTTCCACCAGCCGGGCCATCTGGGCGAGAGCCGTGTCGGCGCCCACTCGGGTGGCGCGCACGATCAGCCGGCCGTTGGTGTTGATCGTCGCACCGGTGACAGGACTGTCGACGGTGACGTCGACCGGCACGCTCTCGCCGGTGACCAGGCTCATGTCGACCGCGGAGGAGCCCTCTTCGACGACGCCATCGGTGGCGATTCGCTCGCCGGGGCGCACCACGAACCGGTCGCCGACACGAAGGGTGCCGGCGGGCACTTCCAACTCGCTGCCGTCTGCCTGCAGCACGTTGGCCGTGTTGGCACCCAGTGCCAGCAACGCTCGCAGGGCGCTGCCGGCCTGACGCTTGGAGCGGGCTTCGAACCAGCGGCCGGCGAGGATCAGCGCAACCGTGGTGCTCGCCACTTCCAGATAAAGGTGGTGGCTGTCGCCGCGTGTGGGGATCAGCGACATCGGCATCTTCATGCCCAGATCGCCCGCAGAGGTGGCGAGCATCGCGTAGAGGCTCCAGCCGTAGGCGGCGGTCACGCCCACCGACACGAGCGTGTCCATGCTGGCCTCGGCCTGTTGCAGGTTCCTCCACGCGCTGTGGTGGAACGGCCACGCCGACCACAGGGCAACCGGGGTGGCGAGCACCAGTGCGACCCACTGCCAACCGCGGAACTGCAACGCGGGCACCATCGACAGCAGCAGCACCGGCACGCCGCAGACGATGGCGAGCACCAGGCGGCGTTGTAGGTCGGCGATGCGGGCGAGCGCGGGGTCGGGCCGGTCGTCGTCGGCCGGTCGCGGTAGCGCCGCGCCGTAGCCGATCGATTCGACGGTGGCGATGAGAGTGTCGGGGGTGGCGGCGGCCGGGTCGAAGGTGACGTTGGCCTTCTCGGTGGCGTAGTTGACGGTGGCGGTGACGCCGTCGAGGCGGTTCAGCTTCTTCTCGATGCGCGAGGCGCAGGCGGCGCACGTCATGCCGGTGAGCTCGAGGTCGAGGTGCTCCAGGTCGATGTGTTCCAGGTCGCGGTGCTCCAGGTCGCGGTGCTCGACGGTGACGCGGTCGACGCTCATGGCACGACCACCGAGAATGCCGCGAGGAGCACGTCGCCGTTGTGGCCGACCTGCAGGAACAGTCGGTAGGTGCCGGGCTCGGTGATTTCGTTGGCGAACATGTAGGTCCCGCTCATCTCTCCGGTGGGGTGTAGGTGCGTGTAGGCCAGGTCGCCTTGGCGGAGTGCGACGAGGTGTGCCGGCTGCCCGAGGTAGGGCTCGAGGCCGGTGGCCGCTGCGCCGCTGTCGTCGGTGATGGTGAAGTCGAACCCGGCGCGGGTGACGACGAGGCCGTCGATCTCCACGGTGTCGTCGGGTGGCGGTAGCGGCACGGTTGCGACGGGTTGCTCGTCGTCGATGTTGGCGGAGATGACGATCGGTTCGGTCTCGCCCGACGGTGTGGAGTCGAACACGAGGTGCCATTGGCCGGTGCCGGGTAGATCGACGTCCCACGAGCCGTCGGCGCGCACCTCAGGGTGCACGTGTCGGTAGTCGCTGAGATCGGGCCGCACGACGATGACGTGCAGTCGCTTCTCGTGCACCGTGTCGAACTCGGTGACGGTGTTGCCGTCGGGGCCGCGCAGGTGGAACCCGGCCGCACCCTCCATGCCGCTCATCGCGGCCATCACGTTGTCGGTGACGAGTTGGTAGCCGCGCTGTTCGGTGCCTTCGGGCACGGGAGTGGTCGCGTCGCCGGAAGAGTGCGCGTGCGGGTCGCTCTCCGGGTCGGGCGAGCCACCGGGCAGACTATTACCGAGGGCGTAGGCGGAGCCGAAACTGCCGGCCAACACCAGCGCGAACGCGGCGAGGCGGCTCGCGACACGAGGCATGTGGATCAGCTCACCACTTCGAAGCCGGCCTCGTCGATGGCGGCCACGATCGCGGCGACGTCGAGGCTTTCACCCGCGACGGTGACGATCTTCGTGTCGAGATCGACAGCGACGCCGGCGACGCCGGCGACCTTGCCGACTTCGCCCTTGACGGCTGCTTCGCAGTGGCCGCAGGTCATGCCGGGGACGGAAAATGTAAGTTCGCTCATGGTGGTGTTCCTGTTCAGGCTCGGAGCAGTCGTTCGACTGCTTTGGTTGCTTCGTGGACGAGTTCGGTGGTGTGGGCGGCGTCGCCGCTGGCGGCTGCACCGGCCACGCAATGCTGGAGGTGCTCGTCGAGCAGGTGCAGGCCGACGCCCTGCAACGCCTTGCTCACTGCCGCGACCTGGGTGAGCACGTCGATGCAGTAGGTGTCTTCGTCGATCAGCCGCTGCAGGCCGCGCACCTGGCCCTCGATGCGCTTCAGGCGCGCCAGCACCTTCTGCTTGTCGTTCGAGTATCCAGGCGTTTCGTGCACGGGAGCCATAGTACCCCCCTGGGGTATACGCGCGCAACCTGCGCTGGTCGTCTATACGCGCTGTGTGAAGTTCGGCTTGCGCTTCTCGAGGAACGCAGCGATGCCCTCCTGGGCGTCGGCCGTCGTCGCGGAACGCGACATCACATCCACTGCGTACTCGTAGGCATCGGGCTGGTCGAGCCCGACCTGGGCGTAGAAGCCGCGCTTGCCGGTGGCCTTGCTGAGCACACTGCCGCGGGTGGCGCGGGCCAACAGGTCGTGGGTGGCGGCCTCCAGCTCCGCATCCGGCACCGCGTGGTTGATGAGGCCCCACTCGGCGGCGGTGGCGGCGGTGATCGGGTCGCCGGTGAGCGCCATCTCCAGCGCCCGCTTGCGGCCGATGTTGCGCGAGACCGCGACCAACGGCGTGTGGCAGAACAGGCCGCCCTTGCCGCCGGGGATCGCGAAGCCTGCACTTTCGGCGGCGAGTGCGAGATCGCAGGTGGCCACCAACTGGCAGCCGGCGGCGGTGGCCAGGGCGTGCACGCGGGCGATGACGACCTGCGGCACGGACTGCACGGTGTCCATCATCTCGGTGCACACCTCGAACAGGTGGCGGATGTCGTCGAGCTCGGCGCCGGCCATGTCGCCGAAGTTGTGCCCGGCGGAGAACACCGGCCCGTTGGCCGCGAGGATGATCCCCGTCGCGTCGGTGGCGGCAACGTCGCGGAAGGCCTGCGTCAGCTCGGTCATCACGTCGAGCGCGAGCGCGTTGCGCTTCTCCGGCCGGTTGAGGGTGATCGTGGTGAAGGGGCCGTCGGTCTCGACGAGCAGGTGCTGATAGCTCACCTCGCCAGTCTCGCGCCTGCCGGGCCACGTGTCACCAGTGCATGTCCTTGCACCGCTCGTCGCCGCCGGCTTCCACCTGCAGGGTGGCGTGCTGCAGGTCGAAGCGTTCTACGAGCAGCGTCTGCGCGGCGATCAGCACCTGCTGCGTGGAGGTGCCTTCGGTGACGGCGAGGTGTGCGGTGAGCACGTCCATCTCGCTCGTTAACGTCCAGATGTGCAGGTCGTGCACATCGGCCACGCCGTCGAGCGCGGCGAGTGCAGCCTGGACCTCGTCGGTCGACAGGCCCGCCGGCGCGGCCTGCACCAGCACCCGGATCGCGTCGCGGCCGAGTCGGTACGCGCGGGGAAGGATGAACAGGCCGATTGCCGCGCCGACTATTGCGTCGACCCCTGCCCAGCCGGTGGTCGCCATCACGATCGCACCGATGATCACGCCGACGGAGCCGACCAGATCGGAGAGCACCTCGAGGTAGGCGCCGCGCATGTTCATGCTGTCCTGCGCGCCGCCGCGCAGCAGGAGGAAGCAGATGATGTTCACCGTGAGGCCAATGGTGCCGACGATCAACACCGGGGCGGTGGCGATGTGTGGCGGCTCGCCGAACCGGAGCGCGGCTTCGACGAGCACGTAGGCGGCCACCCCGAACAGCAGCGCTGCGTTCAGCAGCGCGGCGAGGATCTCCAATCGGTACAGCCCGAACGTACGGTGGCTGTTGCGGCCCTGGTCACGGGCTGCGTGGTTGGCGGCGCTGATCGCCGCAAGGGCCATTCCCATGCCGAGTGCGTCGGTGGCCATGTGGCCGGCGTCGGAGAGCAAAGCCAGCGATCCGCTGACGATGCCGGCGACGACCTGCACGACCAGGAAGGTGACGATCAGGATCAGCGAGACGCGCAGCCGCCCGGCGTACCGCGCGCCCGCGCGGGCGAGGTGCCCGTGGGAATGGTCGTGCGAGTGTCCGTGAGGGCCGCTCATGGTGCGAGTGTGCCACGCTGCGGCGCGCAGAGGGCACCGAAACATCGACCCTTCACGTCGGGCCTACTGTGTGCCGATCACGTGAGTACGGGGGTATCGCGATGAACCAGTACGACTACAACATCGATGCCAAGAAGACGTACAACTACGTCCGGCTTGCGATCGTCGGTCTCGTCGTCGCGCTGGCGGCGTCGGTGGTGCTCGAACGGCTGTTGAACGCCAGGTGCATCGAAGGGTCGATCAGCGCGTACTACTACACGCCGACGCACTCGATCTTCGTCGGCGCGCTGGTGGCCATCGGCGTCCTGTTGATCGCGATCAAGGGCACTCGCACGGAGGATCTGTTCCTCAACCTGGCCGGGTTCATGGCACCGATCGTCGCGCTCGTGCCGACGTCGCTACCACCCGATGAGCACCGATGCTCGGACACGCCGGTGTGGTTCGACGACGTTCGCCCGATGGTGAACAACAACGCGCTGGCGATGCTGCTCGCCGGTGCCCTTGTCTATTTCGCGGTGTGGCGGATCTCGCGCCGGCGCAACGACGGCAGCACCCCGCTGCTGAAGGACCGGCGCAACCAGGTCGGCTTGCTCGTGTCCGCTGCCGTGCTGCTGCTCGGCACCTACCTGTACTTCGGGCAGAAGACGTGGTTCGCCGATCACGCCCATCTGGTCTCCGCCGGGCTGATGTTCGTGTTCATCGGTGTCGTCGTGTTGATCAACGCGATGGCGACGACGCACCAGTTCTATCGGTGGGCCTACTGGGCGGTGTTCGCGGCGATGGTCGTGTCGGGGCTCGTGGTCGGGCTCGTCATGCTGTTCGGCCCGGAGTGGCGGCATGCCGTGCTGGTCATCGAGATCTTGGAGATCGTGCCGTTCCTCGTGTTCTGGGCATTGCAGAGCGTGGAGCTGTGGAACGTCGGGTCGCGTCGTGTCGACGTCGCCGACGAGTTGCCGAAGATGCTGGCCTGACCCCGCGCTACCGTGCCGACATGGCCGAACTGACGCACGCAGAGATGGACGACATCGCCGACCGCTTGGTGGGCGCGATCGCGGCCGGTGACGCGGAGGGTGTGCGGGCGATCTACGCGACCGACGCACAGATCTGGCACAACTTCGATCAGGTCGATCAGACGGTCGACCAGAACCTGGCGACGCTGGTCGGTCTGCACGAGCGTGCGACCGGACTGGCGTACACCGAGATCCGCCGGTTCCTCGCCCCCGGCGGCTTCGTGCAACAGCACGTGCTCATCGGCGAGGCGAAGGGTGGCGCGCTGCGGCTTCCGGCGATGATCCGCTTCTGGGTGGAGGGTGGCCGCATCACCCGTCTCGAGGAGTACCTCGACACCGCCCAGGCGATGGTGCTCTACACCGGCTGAAGGCCAGCAGGACCAGTCGGCATCGATGCCCGCAGCGGGTGTCGAAAGAGTCAGGAGGAGCAAGGAGTGGCAGACAGCGATCCATCCGCTATCACGGACGAGGCGACCGAAACCGGCGTGCAGCGGGCCAAGCGCGTGACGTTGACCTTGTGGCGACGGTTTCGTTCCCTCACCACGCGACAGCAGGTGGTTGGGTGGGTGATTGCGGCGGCGTTGTTGGGCGGTTTCCTCAGCATCTTCGACAAGAAGAAGCCTGAAGAGAGCGCGAGCCCGGTGCTGACGAGTGCAGCCGCCACCGTCGTCGAGACGACTGGGTTGTCGTCGACGACCACGATGTCAGTTGACGCGGCCGTCGCCCAAGGCAGTGTTGCACTCTGCAACGACGACACGTATTCCGACAACACTGACTTCTCAGGCACTTGTAGCCAACACGATGGTGTGTCGAAGTGGCTCTCGCCCTACGGCAAGTGTGCCGACGGATCCTTCATCGTGATGGGCGATGAAGCGTCGTGTGATGACAAGGGCGGATTTGCGTCGCTGATGCCGACATCGTTCGTGCCGCCAACCACAACCGTGCCGCCAACTACAACCGTGCCGCCAACCACAACCGTGCCGACGACTACGACGGCACCGGCTGCGCTGAACACACCCTGTACCCAACTGCAGCGTCACTTTGGCAGTTTCGTGTGCGCTCCGACCGGCTTTGGCCCGCTCTGGATCGATGCGCCGTTTGCAGGTTCCGACGATCAGGTTGCGATGCTCGGCGCAGATGCCAGCTCGGCGAACGCACTCCAGGTGGACGACATGGGCATAGTGGCTGGAGGTCTCCAGGAAGTGTCGAGCTACGGGCAGAAGTACTGGTGTATGAGCGTGGGACTCAAGAACTTTGATTCGTCCGAATCGCCCTACAACATGTTCGATTTCGAGATGCTGACGCCCACCGGCAACCTGCAGTCTCCGACAATTCCACTGGTCGAGGACCTGAGCGCCTTGATCCAGTCAGGTGGGCTTGCTCCAGGTGGGTTCGTGTCGGGGTTTGTGTGTTTCGACGCTCCGAACTCCAGCGCGCTGATGGGTCGATTCGCGCTCGTCTACAAGCCGCTGAGCTTCTTCAGCGACGAGCGCGGGCTGTACTACTTTGACAAATAGCAGGGTCGGTGCAGCGAGTTGCCCGTTGCAGGCAAGCAGGGGCTTACGATCAGCGTTTGGCCCGTACTCCTGTCGCTTCGCCGGGCTGACCGTCGGCGTCTGCTGCGTGTGGTTGGTGGCGTGCTCCAGTTCGCCAGCGTCCGAGCCGTCGCGTGTGAGCGTGTCTGCGTCTCCGGCGGTGTCCACAGCCTTGGCCGCGACCACCACCGTCGCACCGATGACGGCAACAACTACTACGACGGCATCTACTACTGCGACGACTATCGACCCCGACCTCGTGCGCCGCGTGTTTCCGGTGCAGGACGCTGAGAACGCCGGATGGTCCGACACCCACCACGACTATCCGGCTACTGACCTCTTCCATCCCGGCGGTTGCGGCACGACACTGGTTGCACCGGTGGACGGGGTGATCTTGGAGATCCGGCGCGAAGACCTGTGGTCTGCCCAAACCGACGACCCGTCCGCTCGTGGCGGCAAGTACGTGTCGATCCTCGGCGACGACGGGGTGCGCTACTACATGGCGCACTTCCAGGAGCAGGAGGCGTCGCTGAGGCCAGGCATGCGGGTGGCGGCAGGGCAGGTCGTCGGGCAGATGGGTCGCACCGGCCGGGCCGGGGCATGCCATCTTCACTTTGCCCTGTCGCCTCCGTGCCCGGCCGAGGAATGGTGGGTGCGGCGCGGTGTCGTGTGGCCTTTCACCTATCTCTCCGATTGGAAGGACGGCGTCAATACGTCACCTGTGAACGAGGTGAGGCAGTGGGCCATCGACCACGCCGACGCATGCACGGTCCAGCCCGCCGGCGCATGACCGGCCGGCGCTGGGGAGATGACAGCGGTCACCATGCCGTCTTGCACGACGATCCAACTGTCGTAGTCCCGCCAGGTTGCCTCGAAGGGCGCATGTACAACCTGCTCAGCGTGGTGCCCCCCCAGGGGCTCGAACCCTGAACCAATGGATTAAAAGTCCACTGCTCTACCATTGAGCTAGAGGGGCGAGGGGCGGGACCGGTTGAAAAGGTGGGGGAAAACCCCGCCAGTCCGTGGGCCGGTGCCCGGCGTGTGAGCGTACTTGCTCGGCTCCGGTCCCCGACGTGCCCGATTCGTCTCCCCCGACTTCACTACAAGCTGACCCTGGCCGACAGCGAACTCACCGAAGTGGAACGCAGCGCCCGCGCTGCAACCCCCGTCGACGACATCGACGACCTGCCTCCCGACTTGTGAAGGGTCTGAGTTATCGTTTCGAATATTGCGAACAGTAACGTAACGTCCTAGGTTGTTACTGAAGTCAGGGGGAGAAGAGATGTCCGCAACCCTTCGTGCCATGCCAACCCAACTCGACGAGGCGCAGCAGGAAACAGCGCGCCAGCTGCTCGGCGCGCTCCGCCGCCCCACGCCGTCGGGTCGCGTGGCGCTCGTGTCGGCTGGCGGATCACCCACCACCATCGAGTTGCCCGCTGAGGTGTACCGCCTGCTGCTCGACATTCTCGGCCATCTCGCCGACGGCGACGCCGTCACCGTCGCACCCATTCACGCCGAAGTCACGACGCAGCAAGCGGCCGAGCTGCTGAACGTCTCGCGCCCGCACCTGATCAAGCTCCTCGAGCACGATGCGTTGCCGTATCACCGGGTGGGGAATCGTCGAAAGCTCGCCCTGCGCGATGTGTTGGCGTACCGCCGCCAGCTCATCGATCAGCACAAGGAACGCGTCGACGAGCACCTGCGCGACAGCGACGAGTTGGGCCTTGTCGACAACGACGAGCTTTCCAACCCACTCATTCGGAGCTGAGCGGTCACCCACGTGGCCTTCACCGTCGTCTACGACGCGTGCGTCCTGTATCCGGTGCGGCTCCGCGATTTCCTGCTCCGCGCCGGGTACACGCCACAGCTCAACTTGAGGGCTCGAACGAGCGGCACCATCCTCGATGAACTCGGACGGGCGCTGGTGAGGAACGGAGCGATGGATGCCACCCGCTGGCCGCAGCATCGCTCCCAGATCGAGAGTGCCGTGCCGGACTTCGTCGTCGAAGGTTATGAGCAGTTGATCGACAGCGTCGAGCTACCCGACCGGGATGACCGCCACGTGGTTGCGGCTGCCCTCCGTTGTCAGGCGTCGGCTGTCGTCACGTTCAATCTCGCCGACTTTCCGGTCGAGGCACTCGAGCCGTTCGACATCGAAGCCGTCCACCCGACGACTTCTGCCTCTCACTGATCGAGCAGTCCGGTATGGCGTGCATCGAGCTGATTCACCAGCAGTTGGCGGCCCTGCGCAAGCCGCCGATCTCCCTTGACGAACTGACCCGGCGGTTCGAACGAATGGGCCTACCGCTCACCGCCAGAAGGCTTCGAGACGAGCTGGGGCTCGACTGATGAGAGGGGTAGCCGAGGCGCTGCGCCCGGCGTTGGTGCACCACATCGTCAACTCGCTGGGTTGGCCCCGCCTTCGGCCGCTGACCACCCGAAGCTTGGTGAGCGGCTGACCGACCGCGGGTGCCATGAGTAGTGTCGCCAGCGAACGATTCGATAGGAACGGGAGACGGATACGTGGCGGTGATGTTGGAGGACCTGCTCGACAAGTTGGCGGTGTCGGCGGGGAACAACACCGAGAAGGGCACGGCATTCGAGAAGTTGATGGCGAGCTATCTGCGCACGGCGCCGGAGTTCGCGGACCGGTTCGAGGACGTGTACCTGTGGCAAGACTGGCCCGAGCGTGGCAACCAGCACGACCATGGCATCGACATCGTCGCTCGTGACACGCACACGGGTGGTTGGTGTGCGGTGCAGTGCAAGTTCTACGACCCGAACCATCACGTCAGCAAGGGCGATATCGATGCGTTCTTGGCGGCCTCGGGCAAGGTCGGGTTCACCAGCCGGCTGATCTTCTCGACGGCGAAGGATTGGGGCCCGACTGCGGAGAAGATCCTCGACAACTTGCAGATACCGGTGGTGCGTATCGGGTTGTCGGATCTGTTGGAGTCGAAGGTCGACTGGTCGCAGGTTTTCGACCTCGCACCGATCCCCGAGTTTCTGCCGACGACGGGGAAGAAGACCGCGCGGCCGCATCAGCGCACGGCGATGAAGAAGGTCCGCGAGGGCCTTACCGACGGCGACCGCGGGCAGCTGATCATGGCCTGCGGGACGGGCAAGACGTTCACGGCGTTGAAGATCGCGGAGGAACTAGCGGCCAGCCGCAAGACGGCGCCGACGACGGTGTTGTTCCTGGTGCCGTCGATCCAGTTGTTGAACCAGTCGTTGCGTGAGTGGAAGCAGGAGAGCGAGCTGCCGTTTCGTGCGTTCGCGGTGTGCTCCGACGTGCAGGTGGGCAAGAGCAACCCGACCGAGGATTTCTCGGTGCACGACCTGATCTACCCGGCCACCACCGACACGAAGGTGTTGGCCCGTGAGATCCGTAAGCAGACCGAGCACGCACAGTTCACGGTGGTGTTCTCCACCTATCAGTCCATCGATGTGGTCGCGAAGGCGCAGGCCGACGGCATGCCGGTGTTCGATCTGATCATCTGCGACGAAGCACACCGCACCACCGGCGTCACCCTCGCCGGGGTCGACGAGTCCCACTTCGTGAAGGTCCACGACAACACCTTCATCGCCGGCACCAAGCGGCTGTACATGACGGCCACGCCGCGCCTGTTCGACCCGAACACGAAGGAGAAGGCGAAGGACGCTGCGGCGGTGTTGGCGTCGATGGACGACGAGGCCGTGTTCGGCCCGGTGCTGCACCGGCTGGGTTTCGGTGAGGCGGTGGAGAAGAACCTGCTGACCGACTACCGGGTGCTGGTGCTGACGGTCGACGAGCAGTATGTGGCTGAGAACTTCCAGAAGGCAATCGCCCAGTCGGGCGAGATTCAGATGGGCGATGCGGCCAAGATCGTCGGCTGCTGGAACGGGTTGGCGAAGAAGTTCGGTTCGTCGGTCGAGCCCGACAGTGGTGTCGATTTCACGCCGATGCGTCGGGCGGTCGCGTTCGCGAAGGACATCAAGTCGTCGAAGGCCGCGGCGCTGGCGTTCCCCGAGATCGTGGAGCGGCACGTGCAGATGGTTGCCGCGAGCGACCTCGACGACGCGGCCGCGGACGCGTCGCTGCGCGTCGAGGTGCAGCACGTCGACGGCACTATGAACGCCCTCCAGCGGAACACGATGCTGCAGTGGCTCAAGGAAGGCGCCAAGGCCAGCGACAACGCATGCCGCATCCTGTCCAACGCCCGCTGCTTGTCTGAGGGTGTCGACGTGCCGGCGCTCGATGCGGTGATGTTCCTCACCCCGCGCGGCTCACAGATCGATGTCGTGCAGTCGGTGGGGCGCGTGATGCGCCGCGCCGAGGGCAAGGACTTCGGCTACATCATCCTGCCGGTGGTCATCCCCGCCGGCATGGCACCCGAGGAAGCGTTGCGCGACAACGAACGCTTCAAGGTCGTGTGGCAGGTGCTGCAGGCGTTGCGTGCCCACGACGACCGGTTCAACGCGATGGTCAACAAGATCGACCTGAACAAGAAGCGGCCCGGGAAGATCCAGATCATCGACGTCACCGGCCGCGGTGGCGGCGATGGCGACGGCGAGACCAAGCCAGCGAAGGACAAGGGCCTGCAGCTGTCGTTCGACATCGAGGGCTGGCGCGACAGCATCTACGCCAAGATCGTCAGCAAGGTCGGCGAGCGCCGCTACTGGGAGACGTGGGCGAAGGACGTCGCCGAGATCGCACAGCAGCACATCGTGCGCATCAAGGGCCTGTTGGCCGACACCGAGTCCGCTGCGGCCCAGGAGTTCGCGACGTTCCTGGAGGGCTTGCGCGGCAACCTCAACGACGGCATCACCAAGGACGATGCGGTCGAGATGCTGGCCCAGCACCTGATCACTCGCCCTGTGTTCGATGCCCTGTTCGGTGGCTACGACTTCGCCGCCACCAACCCGGTCGCGCAGGCGATGGAACGCATGCTGGCCGTGCTGGACGAGCATGCGCTCGACAACGAGAACGCCTCACTGGAGAAGTTCTACGCCAGCGTGCGCGCACGGGTGGAAGGCGTCGACAACGCCGAGGGCCGCCAGCGGATCATCATCGAGCTCTACGACAAGTTCTTCGCGACCGCGTTCAAGAAGACGGTCGACAAGCTGGGCATCGTCTACACCCCGGTGGAGATCGTCGACTTCATCCTCAACTCCGCCGACCAGGTGCTGCGCGCCGAGTTCGGCCAAGGCCTCACCGATGAAGGCGTGCACATCCTCGACGGCTTCACCGGCACCGGCACCTTCATGGTGCGGTTGCTGCAGAGCGGCCTGATCAAGCCCGAAGACCTGGCCCGCAAGTACGCCAACGAACTGCACGCCAACGAGATCCTGCTGCTCGCCTATTACATCGCCGCGGTCAACATCGAGACCACCTACCACGACATCATGCGTGGCAGCGTCGGCGACGACGCCCCCTACGAACCCTTCCCGGGCCTGATCCTCACCGACACCTTCCAGAGCTGGGAAGCCGACGACAAGCTGGACCTCGACGTTTTCCCCGAGAACAACGAACGACTCGAAAAGCTGAAGGCCCTCCCGATCACCGTCATCATCGGCAACCCCCCGTACTCCTCAGGCCAGAAGGACGCCAACGATGACAACGCCAATGAGCGGTACCCAGAGCTCGACCGGTCAATCCGCGACAGCTACACAGCAAAGTCCACGGCAAACAGCCGCTTCAAGATTTACGACAGCTACATCCGGGCCATCAAATGGGCGTCGCTGAGAATCAACGACCGAGGACTGATCGCCTTCGTAACCAACGGAGGTTTTCTGGACTCCAACACCGCGGACGGCATGCGACGCGCGCTAGCGGACGAATTCAGCAGCATCTACGTCGTCAACCTCAAGGGCAACATGAGATCGGGCGACTGGCGTCGCGAGGGTGGCCAGGTTTTCGGAGCTGGAAGCCAGGCGACCGTCGCAGTCACGCTTCTCGTACGCCGGCCGGGAGAGGTGGGCCCAGCTGTGATTCGCTACACCGACATCGGCGACTTTCTGACGCGTGACGAGAAGCTCAGCAGGCTCGCCGATGCTGAGTCAGTGTTTGGTCTCAGCGGTGCAGTTGAGATCTCTCCGAACGAGTCGGGCGACTGGCTCAACCAGAGACGGGAGGACTTCGGGCGCTTCCTTCCATTGGAGGGCGCTGGCGGCGTGATGGGTGCAAAGAGCATGGGCGTCGTCTCCAACCGCGATGCGTGGGTTTATGGCTCTTCGCCGACAAGCGTGACTTCGACAGTCCAGCGGGCTACCGACACCTACGCCGGTGATGTGAGCACTGGGATTAGAACGCTCGACAAATCGAAGATCAGTTGGTCGGCCAGCCTTGAGCGACGGCACCAGAAGGGGACCCCTGCTCCACCAGTTGACCCGACCCGGCTCAGGCTCGCCACGTATCGCCCGTTCTTCCATCAGTTTCTCTACTTTGATCCGTTCTGGAATCAGCAGGTCAGCGATCTGATTCGAAGCTTGGGCGTAAGCGAGCAGTCCAGGGCCGTCGGCATGTATCAAGTCGGTGCTGGCTCCGACGTCGGGTTCGGTGTCCTGATGGTTGGGGGCCTTCCTGACCTACACGTGACGGGCGCGGGGTCCGGAGGCCAGTACCTGCCTCGATGGCGGAACGAGCCGGCCTCCCCAGAGGGGTCACTGCAGTTCGACACCGACGACGAGGTCGTCGATGGGTACCGACGGATCGACAACATCACGGACGAAGCGTTGCGGAGGTTCCAGGCGGCGTATGGGGCGGCGATCACGAAGGACGACATCTTCTTCTACGTGTACGGGCTGCTGCACTCGCCCGACTACCGCGAGAACTACGCCGCCGACCTGAAGAAGATGCTGCCGCGCATTCCACTGGTGGAGGATGCGCAGCCGTTCATCGCCGCCGGCCGGACGCTGTCGGAACTGCACCTCGGCTACGAGTCAGTGACGCCGTACCCGCTCGCCGGCCTTGACGTCGAAGGCCCCGCCGGCGCCGCGGCGTACGACTTCTTCCGCGTCGAGAAGATGCGCTTCGGCAAGCCGACCGCCGCACAGAAGGCGGCCGGCGAGAACAAGGACCGCAGCACGATCGTCTACAACGATCGCATCACACTGACCGGCATCCCCGAGGCGGCGTACCGCTACATGCTCGGGTCGCGCTCGACGGTCGAATGGATCATCGACCGCTACCAGGTGAAGACCGACAAGGACTCCGGCATCGTCAACGACCCCAACGACTGGGGCCGCGAGGTCAACGACCCGAGGTACATCATCGTCCTCCTCGCTCGAATCGTGACCGTCAGCTTGGAAACCATGCAGGTAGTAGACGCCCTCCCGAAGCTCGTCATCCGACCCGACCAAGGCGGAGGCGCATGAGGGTCACGATTGACGGCGAGCAGGTGGAGTTGGATGCCGCTCGCGGTCGCCGTGAGTTGGCTGGCCGATCGCCCGAGGTCATCCGAAAGCATTGGGTGGAGATCGACGGCGTCCGCTGGCCAGTCAAACAGATCCTCTCGTTGGCGGCTGGCATCTCACGGCCCAGCTTCATCTCTCACACTGCCGTCCGCCACCTCCGCCGCCTCGGCTTCACGAGCAGCCAACTGCCGAGGGAGATTCACATCAAGTGAGTACCGGGAATGGCGACCAGAAGGCGAAGCGCCGACTTGAATTCCGGAGCGCTCCTGGCCGGCGGGCGCGTCACGGTAAGGCAATGACGGGATGGCGTATCGTTCAAATCTCGCAACCGGGTGGGGGTGGCTGAAATGGTGGCGCTGGCTGACTGGCAGGGGCTGATTGGCGTACGCCATGACCAATCGGACGTGCGAGCGACGCTGATTCTTGACTCAGGGCGACCGACGATGTGCTGTCCGTTTCGAGTTGAAGCCAACGACGGCGCCCGGAACCTGTCAAGGGGTTTGAGACACGAGCGGGATTATTTGCTTTGGATGTTTGCTTGTCTTGAGGGGTCGTTGATCCAGGCGACGGTGGGGAGC
>JAYSPV010000068.1:0-1663 GCA_043721915.1 Ilumatobacteraceae bacterium
ATCGCGTTCTTGTCAGCGTGGTAGTGCCCGGAAGGTTTCCCGGGCGACGTAACGCTTGAGACTGCGGATGATCTCGCGCTTCGATTTGCCCTCGGCGAGGCGACGGGTCATGTAGGCAACGGTGCGCGGTTCGCGTTGCCCGAGGCGGGTGATCACGATCCTCCAGATCGCATTGTTGGCGTGCCGGTCGCCGCCGCTGTTGAGCCGGAACCGGTGGTCGATCTTGCCGCTCGACGCTGGCACCGGGGCGATGCCGCACATCATCGCCCACGCCCCCTCGGACGTGATCCGTCGCGGGTTGTCGCCGGCGGTGACGAGCAGGACCGCGGCGGTGTCGACGCCGACACCGAACACGTTCAACAGCTCGGGTGCGGCAGCTTTGACGATCGGCGCGAGTTGGTCGTCGATCGTTGCGAGCTCGGCATCAAGGGCATGGACACGACGCGCCAGGATCAACGCTGTCATCTTCGTTGCGCGCATCACGATGTCACCGCTGGCGTGGGGGCGCAGCTTGGCGGCCTCGTTGACCAGCTGCGTCGCGCTCAGCGAGCCAAGGCGAGCGCGCAGCTCGTCGGGTGCGGTGAACATCAGATGGCGAAGCTGAACGATGGTGCGGATCCTGGTCGAACGCGCTGATCGCTTCGCGACGAGCAACGCCCGCAACGCCTCGGCATGCCCGTTCCCGGTCTTCGCTCGAGCCGTGCAGCGACCCGACAACGTGCCGCGTGCTGCCTCGATCGCGTCGAGCTGATCGCTCTTGCCGTGCTGGCGTCGCTTCTGCCGATTCGGGCGATCGACCTCGATCACCGTCAACCCCGCCGCCATGAAACGGCGAGCGACGCCCGCCCCGTACGCGCCGGTTCCCTCGACGCCGACCCGTTCAATCGTGCCGAACGTAGACATCCACGACGACAACGATCGATGCCCGCCAGCTGTCGTCGGGAATGTCTCGACCCCGAGCAATCCGCCGTTCATGTCGACCACCGCGGCGACGTTGAAGTCGCGATGCGTGTCGACCCCACCAACCACCAGACGCGCTAAATCTACGATGGCCATGGCCAACCCTTTTCCTAGTTGAGGGGCAGGCACGCACGTCCCGTGAAGGAGACCAGTGACCGAGCAGCTGTTAGAGCAGCAGCTCGAGTCGCCCTCCGGAACGGGGCGTGTCGAACCCCGAAGTCAGATCAGACTCTCAGGCCCCGCAACCAACGAGTGGGATACCACCAAGCCGACACCCCCATTCTCACTGGCAGTTCTGGCGCGGGCTTACCAACTCCACCCTGGCAGCGCTGGTAACTCGACGCGACGCCGACTGTTCGTCGACCGCGTGCCCGTCGGTCGGCAGCGGGTCGGATCTAGGATGCGAGGAGTGACAGGACCTTGTCGACGATCTCGTCTCGGTCAAGCCCGGCGCCTCGGCTGAGCCACAAGGCGCCGTCTGCGTGGTCGTGGATGGTGGTCATCGTTCGGCGACGAGTGAACGTAATCGTTCCGGCCCACGCCGGCTGGTGGGCCTCCAGATGACCGGCGAAAATCCCTGCTTCCTCGACGAGGCCGATGCGCGCCAAACTGGAGGCGAGAACCTCGAGAAGCGACACGATGAACAGCCGAGCTCGGAGATCGCGTAGGCGCTCGAGTATCAGGCCGAGTTCATTGCGCCGCT
>JAYSPV010000069.1:0-16656 GCA_043721915.1 Ilumatobacteraceae bacterium
GGTCGCGCACACGTGCTCGGTGGCCGTAGCGATGGCAGAACGCACCAAACCCAGCCCGTTCAGCCCCGGCAGGGCATCGATGCGATCCTCGACCCGTTCGATCAGTTGTGCACCATCGCCTGAACCGAACAGGTACGCCGCGGCGAACGAGGTCTCTATCTTGGGTACGTCGCCGCTGCCGACGACTGCCCACTCGTGCTGCAGGAACCACTTGGTGACCCGCTGCGCACGGCGATCGCCGTCGAGCAGATCGCGCGCCGAGCTGGCGTAGTAGGCGCCATGGCGCCCCTCTTGGCGCATGATCCGCCCGAGCAACTCGGTGAGCACCGCATGGTCTGCCACCTGTGCCAGCCGGTTGTACGCGGCATTCGCCGTCCACTCGTTGATGGCCCCCCACGTCATGTGCACCGCGGGGAACCTGCGCACCACGTGACCGAGCGTCCAGAACATCGCCGGGCTCCAGAACAGGTAGCGCTTGTTGAAGCGCCGCATCGCGGTGAGGCGCACATCGTGGGCCGGCAGGTCGTGCATCGCGAGCACACGGCCCAGGGCCTGGCCGTGCCAGTACTCCTCGTAGTTCCACAGCGTGAGGAACGCGGTGAACTGCGGGTCCTTCCATGCCGGCGTCATCAACAATTCGCGGGTGTACAGGACCGTCTGATACTCGATGTCGTGCATGTACTCGATGCAGCGCAACACGTCGGGGTGCAGCGGTTCGCGTCGGAACACTTCGAAGTCGAGGTCGTCGGTCTTCAGCCGGCCACCCTGCTCTTGGAACTTCTCGATGGGTATCGCCATATCGAGCCTTCGTCGCGGCCGGAAATACGGATCGCACGACTGTACCCCATACTGTCTCGATGATTTCCCAAGGATTCCGAGCCATCGCTTTCAGCGGAAGTCTGCGTCACGGCTCCACCAACACGGGCCTGATCAGGCTGGCCCAGCGGATCGCGCCACCCGAGCTGTCGATCGAGATCATCGACTGGGTCGACGAGCTGCCGTGGATGAACCCGGATCTGGAAGCAGCGCCGCCGGAGCCTGTGGCGCGGTGGTGGGCTGCGCTGCGCGAAGCCGACGCGCTCATCGTCGGCATGCCGGAGTACAACGCCTGCCCCACAGGGTTGGCGAAGAACGCTCTCGATTGGGCCACGCGGCCGCCTCACGATCGGGCGATCCAGGGCACCGTGGTCGCGTTCATGAGCTCGGCCGGCGGGTCGGGTGGCGCCAACGGGCAGGACAACATCGGTCGACTGCTGGGCTACATGGGCGCGACCGTGGTCGTCGAACCCCCGGTTCGGCTGTCGGGTGTCGGCGGCAGCTTCGACGCCGAGGGCAATACGGACGATGTAGCGATCGTCGACGCGGTGGCAGCAAAGCTGCGTGCCGTCGTCGAGGCGCTCACGTTGCGCGACGCTCAACCGGAACCGTAAGGACTGCAGCGCAGGTCAGACGGTGGCGAAGTCGAGCCCGGCGGCGTCCTCGAAGCCGCAACGGGTGTACTCCCTGACGCACGGGTTGCCGGTCAGCACCCACAGCTGTGGAGGCGACGAGGCACCGAGCGCGACGATCATCGAGGCGGTGGTGACCTGCACTCCCTCCACGTGCATGCACACGCTCCAACCCTCCTCACCACATTCGTGCGAGCGGAGATGTGCCTGCAACAGGTCGACGGTGACCGGGCGACGTGACAGCACCATCCGCGAGGCATCCAGTCGCGGATCGACCAGCGTCGCCACCGGCTGGCGGGGATGACGATGGAGGGCGTCGAAGGCCGCGATGGTGGTTCGGTTCGAGATCGCACGCACATCCTCGACCTGTTCCACTGCCCAGTCGCGCCCACTCGTGTCGATGACGAATGCGCTGGACGCGTCGGCCACCAGGAACGAGTTCCAGTACGGCCGGCCAGCGGGCACGAGCTCGAGGTCGTGGCCACTGCCTCCCTGCCCGTGACGTTCGAGGAGGGAGGTGATCAACTCCACCGCATCAGCAGCGGCGGTAGTCCTCTCGAGTGCGAGCCGCACCAGGTCCATCCCGGTGAGGCCCACGGTGGCGCCTCGCGGATCGAGCGTCGTGTACACCGTGGTGTTACCGATCGCGACGCCGGCCTCGTTGACGCCGTGCTCGGCGCCCCAGCACCAGACAGGGCGCGAGAGCACGCACGCAAGGGTGGCGCCGGCGTGAGGTGGCACGTCGATGTGCGTGACCCGTAGCGGGCCGGTGTCCGCGCGCGGTGCCGACCAGTGGATGACCTGTCGTTCGCCGGGCGGGCGATCACTGTTCTTCGCAAACAGGGTGGTGGCACCGGTGGCAGCCGGCAGCGCGACGAGACAGTCGCACATCAGCTGAACGAGACGCCATCCGCAGGCACGACACCGGGTGGCTGCGGCCAGAGTGCCTCACCAGCTGTCTCGCTCGTCGTCCACACGGGGGCGATGACCGGTGACGTCAGCGCCACCGACTCGCCGGCGAGCTCCCACAGCACTGCGGGTCGCGCACCGTGCCACCGGATCGCGAATGAGATGGTCCCGGCGCCGCCCGTGGGAAGCCCGAACACCTCGAAGTGGTTGCCCTCCCAGCCGGCTGGCAGCCCGGCGGGCAACAACTGGGCCGATGCCGCTGCCGGGGTCACCAGCGTGCGCTCCACCCAGGCGACGAATCGGGCCGAGTCGTCGGGCGCTGCGGCAGGCAGCACGGTCGAGTTCTGCATGGCACCCCGGAACGCAACGAGGTCGCGCCGGGCGCGGGCATCGCCGACGGCGGCGAGCACGTGATCCACGGCATCGATCGCGGCGTCCAGCGCCCAGTCGTGCGGCGCCACCTTCGCCGCGACCTCCAACGAATGCGCCACATCGGCCAGCCATGGTTCGGCTCGCTCACCCATGCGCACCAGTTGGCCGACAGCAAGCAGGAAACCCACCGGGTCGGTATCTGGGTGGGCCGGGCCGACCAGCGACAGCTCACAGCGCTCGGCGACGACACGCTCGGTGAGCACCGGGTCGGGCAACGCCAACCGGCTGGCGCGCTCGACCGTCGCCGCCCATCCGCGCACCACGCCGTCGACGGCGGGCAACCCGCCCGGGAGCGCGCCCGCGGCGGAACCGTCGTGCGCGATCGCGACGGTGAGCGTGGAGCGGTGTCCGATCGGAAAGGCGACGCTCCCGGACGGCAGCGAGATGCCCTCGATCGGCGCACTCGGTGGCCGCGTCGACAGCAACCGACCATGCGTGAACGCGACGGCGATGGGCAACGGCGACGCGTTCTCCACCTCGATGATCGTGAGACCACCGCGCCCGGCGACCGAGTAGACCCGCTGCACTGCATCGCCATCGGGGATGCGGACGCGCGTCTCCACCACCGCCGTGCCCTCCACGCGCTGCTGACGCACGGCGGCTTCGCGTTGGGGGCTGTGCCAGCGGTCGTCGGCGGCGATGTGCCAGTCGAGCGTGGGTTCACCGGCCGCCCACGGCTCGATCGCACCCCACTCGGTGACGGTTGCCCGCCACCCACCACCGGTGACACCCGTGGTGATGCCGTGTGCCGTGCTCGCTGCGTCGCTCATCGCTGTGTTTACTCCATCTCGCTCTTGCGGGTGCGTTGCATCAACGAGCCGAGAGCCTCGCGGGCGGGAAGGCCGTGATGGCACACGGCCACGATCTGTTCGGTGATCGGCATGTCGACGCCGTACCGGCGGGCCAGGTCGAGCACGCTCGGTGAGCTCTTGACGCCTTCTGCGACCATGTTCATCGAGGCCAGAACCTCCTCGATCGACTTGCCCTGACCCAACTCGAAGCCGACCATGTTGTTGCGGCTCTGCTTCGACGAGCAGGTGGCGATCAGATCGCCCATCCCGGCCAGCCCGGCGAAGGTGGCTGCCTGCCCACCCATTGCAATCCCGAGGCGAGTCATCTCGGCCAGCCCGCGGGTGATCAGGGTGGCCCGAGTGTTGTCGCCGAAGCCCATGCCCTCCGCCATTCCGGCGGCGATGGCGATGACGTTCTTGACAACACCCCCCACCTCGCACCCGACGACGTCGCCATTCGAGTAGATCCTCAGGCTGGGGCGACCGAAGATGCGCTGCAGTTCGGCAGAGATGTCGTTGTCGTCGATCGCCACCACGCTGGCCGCCGGCTGACCCGAGAGGATCTCCTTGGCAAGGTTGGGGCCGGTGAGAACAGCCACGGGGTGACCGGGCATCTCGTCGCGCGTCACCTCGCTCATCCGTTTGCGCGAACTGCGCTCGAGGCCCTTCGTGAGGCTGACGATCGGCACCCACGGGCGCAGGTACGGAGCCGCCTCGGCGGCAACTTCGCGATAGCCGTGCGACGGAACGGCCATCACCAGCACATCGGCGTGGGAGACCGCATCGGCCAGCGAGGACGTGGCCCGCAACTGCTCGGGCAGCGTGAACTGCGGCAGGTAGTCGGTGTTGACGTGATCGGTGTTGATCGAGTCGGCCAGCGCCTCGCGCCGGGCCCACAGCATCGTCGGGGTGTTGACCGCGGCAAGCGCTGCAACGGTGGTGCCCCACGAACCTGCCCCGATGACCGCCACCTTGATCGTCATGGGTCACAGCGTAGGCCGCGGCGAGGGCGGCGGCCCCTACGATGCCCGCTGTGAACCCCGTGGTGCTCGTGCCGGTGAAGGCATTCTCCGATGCCAAAGCCCGCCTTGCGCCGGTGCTGTCGCCCACAGAGCGTCATGCGCTGGCGCGCTGGACCGCCGAGCGGGTGGTGGCCGCCGCCGGCGAACTGGCCGTGTTCGTGGCCTGCGACGACGACGAGGTCGCCGAGTGGGCCGCCGGGCACGGTGCCACCGTGCTGTGGCACCCCGGTGTCGGCCTCAATGCGGCTGTCAACCGCAGCGTCGCAGAACTGCGCGAACGCGACGTACGTCACGTGATCGTCGCTCACGGCGACCTGCCACGGCCGACCCCGCTGGCTGCCGTGGCCACCGAGGGCACCATCGTGCTGGTGCCCGACGCCCGCAGCGACGGCACCAACGTCGCTGCCGTGCCCACCGACGCACCGTTCCAGTTCGCGTACGGCGCCGGCTCGTTCCCTCGCCACCTCGCGCTCGCGATCGCCGGCGGCTTCGCCGTTCGGGTGCATCGCGACACGCTGCTCGCCATCGACATCGACGTTCCATCCGATCTGACGCACCCGCTGGTGCAGGAGGTGCTGCCACCGTGGCTGCCAACGAACCGGGCCAACCCGACACCACACATGCGCTGATCACTCGCAACCTGTCCGTGCCGTCATCCGCGCTGGCGATCGGGGCGCATCCCGACGACGTCGAGTTCGGGTGCGGCGCCACGTTGGCGAAGTGGGCCGCCGCCGGCTGCGTCGTCCACCACCTCGTGCTCACCGACGGTTCGAAGGGCACCTGGAACCCCGACGCAGATGTGCCGGCACTGATCGTCACCCGCCAGCACGAGCAGCGCGAAGCTGCGCGACGCCTGGGCGGCGCACAGGCGGGCGAGGTGGTCTTCCTGGGCCGCGTGGACGGCGAACTGCAGAACGACCTTCCGCTGCGCGGCGAGGTGGCGCGCGTGATCCGCGAGCTTCGCCCGCAGGTGATCCTCGCCCACGATCCGTGGAAGCGGTACCGGCTGCACCCCGATCATCGCGAGGCAGGTTTGCTCGCCTGCGACGGAATCGTCGCCGCGCGCGATCCGCACTTCTTCAAAGAGCACCGCCTCGCCTCGCACCGCCCCGAGACCCTGCTGCTGTGGGAGGCCGACACCGTCCATCACGCCGAGGACGTCACCGGCTTCATCGACACGAAGCTGCACGCGTTGGCGGCCCACGAGAGTCAGTTCGAGAGCACGATGAAGGCGGTCGACGAAGAACAGATGGGTGCCTTTCGCGAGCGGATCACCACCCGTCTCAGCGGCTTCGGCGCGCAGTACGGGTTCGGCGCAGCGGAAGTGTTCGCGAGGATCAGCGACCTGTAGCGCTGCGTCCGTGGACACGTCGACGACGGTCGACCGATGCCCCGAACGAGGACCCACCTCGTTCGGGTTTCACGGATGACAGGTTTCCCTGCGCGAGGGTTTGGTCGCGGCGCAGGGAAACCTGTCAACGCGGAAAGCCAACCATGCCTGCGGCTGCCAAGCCTCGTCGCCGAGGCTCAGCCAGCGAACTGGCCCGGGGCGCGGCCGCCACCGGGGTCGCCGGCGAAGGCCTGGGCGATGCCGATCCACTCCTGCGCCGCGCCGCCTTCGACCACGAGTGATGTGTCGGAGTGGTGGCACCGCTGCGTCACAACGAGGCAGAAGTCGAGCGCCTTGCCCCGGACGCTGTCGGCTGCGGGCTCGCCCCACTCCCACAGGGTGCCGTCGGGTGCGGTCAGGCCGACGTACACGGGCGCCTCGGGCAGTGGCAGCGAGTTGATCAGGTAGCTGAACGGACGGGCACGCACGCCGATGTGAGCGACATGCTTCAGCCGTGCAGTCGCTGGCCGAGTGACGCCGAGTGTGTCGGCCACGTCCTGGCCGTGGGCCCACGTTTCCATCAGGCGGGCAGTGATGAAGCTGCGCGCCGCCATTGCCGGGCCGTACCACGGCACACGCGAGGAAGGATTCGCTGTGCGGGCCAACGCGATGAGGTCGTCGCGATCCGCACGCCACGCGGCCAGCAGTTCGGCACCGGTGATCGCACGACCGGGCTCGACGGAGGCGTGGGTGCCGCCTGACGCCATCAACCACTGCATGTCGGCGGCGAAGGCTTCGGGGTCGCGCAACGCCATCGCAGCACGCTGATCGAAGAACCACAGATGACTGATCTGGTCACGGATCGACCAACTGGCGGCAGGCGTCGGTAGCGACCACTGCGCTTCGCTCAGCTCGGCGACCAGTTCCTCGAGCGCGCAGTGTTCGGCATGCAGGTCGTCGCAGATCGAGTCCATGCCCACAGTGTTTCGCACGGCCCCCGAAAACGGCGAACGGGGGGCACGCGGCCCCCCGTTCACACACCGATCGAGCCGAGGCTCACTTCTTCTTGGCAGCTGCCTTCTTGGCGGGCGCGGCCTTCTTGGCCGGAGCGGCCTTCTTGGCCGGCGCAGCCTTCTTGGCGGGCGCAGCCTTCTTGGCCGGAGCGGCCTTCTTGGCCGGAGCGGCCTTCTTGGCCGGAGCGGCCTTCTTGGCCGGAGCGGCCTTCTTGGCCGGAGCGGCCTTCTTGGCCGGCGCGGCCTTCTTGGCCGGCGCGGCCTTCTTGGCCGGCGCGGCCTTCTTGGCCGGAGCGGCCTTCTTGGCCGGAGCGGCCTTCTTGGCCGGAGCGGCCTTCTTGGCCGGAGCGGCCTTCTTGGCCGGAGCCTTCTTCGTTGCTGCCACTTGAATTTCCTTCCGTTGGGTTATTGATGCTGACGGGATGTCGGGACTTGCGGGAACTACTTCTTCTTGGGGTTGAGCGCAGCCTTGAGCGTGCTGCTCGAGGTGAACTTCATACGCGTCGAGGCACTGATGCTCACGGCCTCGCCCGTCTGCGGGTTGCGACCGGTACGCGCGGCCGACTTCGACGTGCTGAACGAACCGAAGCCCGGCCATGCGATCTTCTCGTCCTTCTGCGCCGCCTTCACGACGATGTCGAAGAACGCTGCGACCGTACGCTCCGCGTCGGCCTTGCTCACACCTGCGTCGTTTGCGATGGCGTCGATCAGCTCTGCTTTGGTGGTCATGTGACTTGATACCTCCGGGTACCGGATTGCTCTGGGTAACGGATTGTTACGCACGCGTATCGAATCTGTTTCGCGCGCCGATTACAAGCATTCTCTTTGTTGCATTTGCACAGAGTGCCACGCGACACAGTTCGCTCCGACCGACGGGCCAACACTGTGTGAACAATTCGTGCCATCCACCAACGCACCGAGGACGTGGACTACAAAGAGATGCGCAGCGGAACTTCCTGCTCACCCGTCCAACTCTCCGCACGAATGGAGTGGCGTTGACCGATCTCATACCCAGCCGGTTTGATGGCGATGTGGTGGAGGGAGGTGTGCGCACACGGGTGGTGTTGGATACCTCCGTTCTGGTCGGCGATCCGGGCTGCCTGCACAACTTCGCCGGCGTCGACGTGGTGATCCCGTTCACCGTGATCGAGGAGCTCGACGGCCTCAAGACGAGGCCCGATGACGTCGGTCGGGCCGCTCGCACAGCGCTGCGCACCATCGAGGAGCAACGCATCAAAGCCGGTGGTTCGCTGGCGATGCCGTTCGCGATCGGTGACCCGGCCGACAACGGCACGTTGCAGGTGGAGATCAACGGCGTGCAGAAGCACATCCTGATCGAGCACGGCCTCGACCCCAACATCCCCGACAACCGCATCATCGGGGCAGCACTCGGCCAGGCGATGCACGCGCCCGTACGAATGGTCTCCAACGACGCGGCGTTGCGAATCAAGGCCGCCCACCTCGGACTGGAGGCCACCGAGCACCACCCGATCGGACGGTCGTCGGCCACTCGCTCCGCTGGGTGGATGACGATCGAGACCGAGCACGCAACGATCGATCGTCTGTACGCCGCAGGTGGGGTCGGCTGCGACGAGGTGGCCGGCGGCAGCGAGCTGAACGAGAACGGCTTCGCGGTACTGCGCAGCGGCTCGCAGAGCGCGTTGGTTCGTCGCGCCGACGGCGAGCTCGTCGTGCTGCCGCAGGCCGCGCCGGAGGCGTGGGGCCTGCGAGCGCGCTCGAAGGAACAGCGCTTCGCGCTGGAGCTGCTGCTCGATCCCGAAGTGAGCGTCGTTGCTCTCGACGGGCGAGCCGGCACCGGCAAGACCCTCCTCGCGATCGCTGCCGGCCTTGAGCAGGTCGTCGAACAGCGGGCGTACGAGAAGCTGGCTGTCTACCGTCCGCTGGTACCCGTCGGCCGCGCCGATGTCGGCTTCCTTCCCGGTGGGCTCGACGAGAAGCTCGATCCGTGGATGTCGGCCATCCACGACGCCATCGTCGCGCTCACCGATCAGCGCAGCGCGCACGATGCGCACCACATGGTCGACGAACTGGTCGGCCGCAATCAGCTGTCGCTCGAGTCGGTCACCTTCCTGCGCGGTCGCAGCCTGCACCGCCAGATCGTGGTCGTCGACGAAGCACAGAACCTCGAGCCGACCACCTTGAAGACCGTGCTCACCCGTATCGGCGAGGGCACGAAGGTGATCTTCACCGGCGACACCAGCCAGATCGATGCCCCGTACCTCGGCGAGTCCAACAACGCCCTTGCGGTGCTGATCCAGGCCTTCGGCGGCCAACGCTGCTTCGGTCACATCACGCTCAGCGCCTGCGAACGCAGCGCCGTCGCCAGCCTCGCCGCCGAACTGCTGTAACGCCCACGCCGACACGAAGCGACCGAACCCGTGGTCGTCTCCCTCGCAGGTCAGCGTCCGACTGCGCACTGACCCATCCGGACTCGGCACGGTCACGAACAAACCGTTGACACGTTGGAATTAATTTAGTAGTAAATGAGTTCACGCGTTGTACACATTCGTCGCGTGAGAGGAAGACGTTCATGAGCCCCGTGCAGCTGGTCACCACCATCGGTTCGCTAGACGTTGAGATTGTCGAAGTCGGCACGCTGGCGTGGATGGGCCTCGCCGCCTGCAAAGGGCACACGCCGCTGTTCTTTCCCCCCAAGGCCGAGCGCCCTCAGGCTCGTGAGCGCCGCGAAGCCAAGGCGCGCCGCATCTGCTGCACCTGCCCGGTGCTCGACGAGTGCCGCCAGTTCGCCCGCGAGCACCACGAGTACGGGTTCTGGGCCGGGGAGAGCGAAGAGGATCGGCACCTCGCCGGCTACACGGTGAGTGCGCCGATCGGCGTCCGCGCCAGAGGCATGCGCAACTGAACCCGTCGAGGGTTCGCCACTGCGCTGGCTAACGTGCTCGCCATGCCCGCCGCACTGGTCACCGAGTTCATCACCGCCATCGAGAACGACCGGCTCGATCATGCTCTGAGCCTGCTCAGCGAGCACTGCGAGTACGACAACGTGCCGCTCGGCAAGGTCGTCGGCCGCGAGAAGGTACGCGATGCACTCGGGCCGTTCCTGGCCGGGTACGACCGGGTCGAGTGGGTCGTGCATCACCAGGTTGCCAGCGGCAACCGCGAGCACGGCGTGGTGATGAACGAGCGGCTCGACCGGTTCGGGAAGGGTGACTCGTGGCTCGAGATGCCCGTCGCCGGACTGTTCGTGGTTGAGCACGGTGAGATCACACTGTGGCGCGACTACTTCGACCGCGACACGCTGTTGAAGCTCATGGCGCGCTGACGCGCCGGTGGACGCCAACTCCCTGACACCCCTGCCGTAAAGTGCAGCACATGTCCAGTTCGGTCAGCGCCCAGCGGTTCGCCGTGGTCGATGTCGAGACGTCGGGCCTCTCGGTGCGCCGGCACCACGTGGTGCAGGTCGGTGTCGTGGTGGTCGATGGCGCGGGCAACGTGTTCGATCGCTGGAGCAGCCTGGTCGCGCCCAGATCTCGTTGGTTCTTCCGCGTTGGGCCCACGAAGCTGCACGGCATCCATCGCCGCGACGTGAGGGGCGCCCCGTCGTGCGCAACGGTCATGGCCCGACTCGCGCAGTTGCTGGATGGCAGCAGGTTCGTGGCCCACAACGCGAAGTTCGACCTTGCGTTCCTCCGCAAGGCTGCGCTGCAGAGCGGCGTGTCGCTCCCGCTCGAACAGCCGTTGTGCACGTTGCGCCTGTCACGGCAGCTCGATCCGCAGCGGCAGCTCTCCCACCGCCTGTCGGATGTGTGCGGCCGCTACGGCATACAGCTCGTGCGCCCGCACGATGCGTTGGCCGATGCCGATGCCACCGCTGCCGTGCTCTCGCACCTGCTCCGGGCGCACGGTTTCGAAACGGTCGATCAGCTGCCGTCGCTGCCCGCCGCGTAGCGCACCAGCAGCTCGGCAGCGGCGCGGCTACCCAGGTCGCGCCACTCCGGCGGATCGACGACTGTTGCCTCGGCCCCGAGACGCAACAGCAGTTCGCGCAGCCACCGTTCGCTGGCCACGGTGACATCGATCGCCCACCCGTCGTCCATCCGGGTGACGGACCGCGTCGGGTAGCGCTCGGCCACCCAACTGCCACTGGCAGGAACCCTGAGATGGGCCACGGGCAGTTCGTCGTCGGTGAACCAACTGTCGCCCGTGGGCACCGCGACCTCGCGTGGCTCGTCGACGACGCCGGTGCGGGCCCAGGCCTCGATCCGATCGATCCGAAAGGTGCGCAACTCGCCGCTGCGGTGGTCGTCGGCGATCACGTACCACTGACCGCCGTCGATGTAGACCCGCCTGGGTGTGATCTCGCGAGTGCTTCGTTCGTCGGCGGCCGCGGACCAGTACTCCACTCGCAACCGCTCGCTCGCCGTCGCGGCATCCGCCACGGCGCCGGCGGCGGGCGGGGGCGGGGTCTCGACCACCACCGCATCGTCGCCCAATGCCACAGCCAGCTTCTGCAACGCCCGCGCGAGTGCGCCATCGGGGTCGGCGCCGGGCAACAACATCGCGACACGCGCCGCCGCGAGCAGCGCGAAACCCTCCGGTGCGGTGAGCCGCAACGGGCGGGTGAACAGCCGCGGCACACCGGCAAACACCACGCCTTCGTCGATGAACACATCCACCATCTCGTCGACGAACGGCGGCAAGCCGCACATCGCAGCCAGCTCGAGATCCTTGACCAGCTCGGGCTCGGTGAGCTCGAAGCGATCGCACGCTTCCGACACAGTCACCTCGCCGCGCTCCATCAGCCAGGGCAGCATCACCAGCAGGCGGCGCAGGCGATCGCCAGTGGGGCGCGGGCCGCGTCGGGCGGTCATCTCGCAACCGCCATCGCCTGCAACCACTCGACGACCGATGCACGCACATCGGGCGGGCCGAGCACTTCGGCGTGTTCACCCAGACCGAACAGCCACGAGCGGAACGCGTCGAGGTTGGCGCACGGCACCGACACGACGATCGCACCACCCGGGCGCCGCGCGCTCACCGCGTCGGCACCCATCTCACGTTCCACGGCCGCCGCCCGCGGTTCGTCGACGAGCACCTCGGCGCGTGCAGCCGGCTCGTCCCCCAACAGCTTCGGGTCGGTGGGGAACGTCGCTCGGGGATCGAAGCCCTCGGGCCGCGTGAACGACGCCGGCTCGCCCACCTGGACGTCGGCATCGAAACGATCCACGCGGTAGGTGCGCACCTCATCGCGATCGACGTCGTGGCCGATGACGTACCAAAACCGCTCGCGCAGCAGCAGGGAGTAGGGGTACAACCGGCGCGGCGAACCGTGGTACCCGAACCGCACTTCCGCTCTCGCCGCGGTGGCCTCGCGCAGTGTGGGCAACGCAGGCAGTTCGGGGATGTTGGCCATCACCACCGGCGCCGAGCTGCGATCGCCACCGAGTTTCAGCAGGCCGAACTGTGCGTCGGCCAGACGCGCGGCCGCAACGGCCAACTGGAGGGCGGCTTGTTCGTCGGGGGCGAGCTCGAGGTCGGCGAGCTCGTAACGCTTGCGATCGATCCGATACGCGGTACGCCCTGCATCGCTGCCTGACAGCGTCTCGGTCTCCAGCGGCACGCCGATTTCGCGCAGCAGCGCCTTGTCGCGCTCGAACGCGCCCCGTTGCGCTGCGTCGCCGGCCGGATACTGGCCGGCCAACTCGTGCACGATCCGCTCTTGGGTGAGCGGAGCGCGCGTTGCCATCAGTAGTGCCACCAGGTTGGTGATCCGCTCGAGTGCGTCGGCCATTCAGCGACCGGCCTGGTAGTCGTAGAAGCCGCGGCCCGTCTTGCGGCCCAGCAGCCCGGCCTCCACCATGCGCGACAGCAGCGGGGGCGGCGCGTACAGCGGCTCCTTGAACTCGGCGTACAGGCTGTCGGCGACCGCCATCGTCGTATCCAACCCGATCAGGTCGGTGAGGTGCAAAGGCCCCATCGGGTGGTTGCAGCCCTCGACCATGCCGGCGTCGATGTCGGCGGCAGTTGCAAAGCCGGACTCCATCATGCGGATCGCCGACAGCAGGTACGGGATGAGCAGCGCGTTGACCACGAACCCTGCCCGATCCTGGCTGCGGATGACGCGCTTGTGCAGCACCTCCGTCGCGAACAGGTTGGCCTGCTCGGTGGTGGCCGGCGAGGTGAGCAACGACGTCACCAGCTCGACCAGCTTGAGCACGGGCACCGGGTTGAAGAAGTGGATGCCGATGACCTGTTCGGGCCGCTGCGTGGCGATGCCCAGCTTCATGATCGGGATCGAGCTGGTGTTGCTGGCGAGGATCGCCTGCGGGTCGGTGACGGCCCTGTCGAGCTCACGGAAGATCTTGGTCTTCAGCGCTTCGTCCTCGATGACCGCCTCGATCGTCAGCTGCCGATCCGCGAGGTCGCCGAAGTCGGTCGTGAAGGACAGCTGGGCGATGGCCGCATCGCGTTCCCCCTCGCTGATCTTGCCGTTGCGCACGCCACGGTCGAGGCTGCCGACCACCTTCGTGCGACCGCGTTCGCAGGCGTCGGGGCTGACCTCCAGCACCATCACCTCGAGACCCGCGCGAGCACACACTTCTGCGATGCCCGAGCCCATCAGGCCCGCTCCGACCACACCGACACGTTCGATCTGCATCTCTCTACTCTGCCCGATCGGCACGCACGCCGCGCGCCCTTCGGTCAGCGACTGCGCAGGCGCCGCCGTACCCTGTGCGGGTGTCTTCGCTCAGCCGCCTTCCCCGGCCCTCCACCAGTCGCCTCGCGGTGCGCGTCACGCCCGACGCCCTGCGCCAGATCCGCGGCGGCCACCCGTGGGTGTACGAGACGTCGATCGAGTCGGTCAAGGGCGCTGCGTCGGGCGCTGACGGCGCTCCCGGCGACCTGGCAGTGGTGTTCGACGCCGACCGCAAGTTCGCCGCCATCGGGTTGTACGACCCGGCAAGCCCGATCCGGATCAAGCTGATCCACGAGGGCAAGCCGGTCACGATCGACCGCGCGTTCTGGGTCGCGCACATCACCACCGCACTCGCCCGCCGCCAGACCCTGATCGACAGCTCCCGCACCGACAACCCGACCACTGGGTATCGCTGCATCAACGGCGAGAACGACGGCTTCCCCAGCCTGGTGCTCGACCGCTACGACCGCACCCTGGTACTGAAGCTGTACTCCACGATCTGGGTGCCCCACCTGGCCGATCTGATCCCCGCGATCGAGGACGTGTTCCGCCCTGAGGCCGTCGTACTGCGCTTCGCGCGCAACATCGACGAGGGTGGTCTGTTCGGGCTGGAGGAGGGCGAGGCGCTGATCGGCGTGTCCCCCGCCGACCCGGTGCTCTTCCGGGAGAACGGTTTGACGTTCGAGGCCGATGTCGTGCACGGCCAGAAGACCGGCCACTTCCTCGACCAGCGCGACAACCGGGCATTCGTGCGACGGATCACCGACGGCTGCCGAGTGCTCGACATGTACGCGAGCACCGGCGGGTTCTCGGTCAATGCCGCAGCGGGCGGCGCACACGAGGTGATCGCCGTTGATCTCAGCGAGCCCACCCTCGCAGTCGCGAGCCGCAACATGCAACACAACCTCGATGTACCGGGCGTCGCCGCATGCAACTTCCGCCCGATGAAGGCCGACGCGTTGGAAGCCTTCAACCGCCTGATCCGCAGCGGCGACAAGTTCGACGTCGTGATCGTCGACCCGCCCTCGTTCACGCCGCGCCAGGCCAGCGTGGACCGTGCACTCACGCAGTACGCACTCCTCACCACCAAGGCGGTGAAGCTGGTTCGGCCCGGCGGGGTGTTGGTGCAGGCCTCGTGCAGCAGTCGTGTCACGGCCGACCAGTTCCACACCACCGTCTCGCACGCTGCTGCGCAGGCGGGGCGGCCGTTGGAAGAGTTCAACCGCACGCGCCACCCGCTCGACCACCCGGTCGACTTCCCGCAAGGCCACTACCTCAAGGCAGTCTTCGCCCGAGTGCCGTAACGACGGGTGCAGTGGGTCAGACAGGCGCACATGGAACCCATCTCTCGGCGAGTCTTCCTCGCAGGCACCGCCGCACTCGCTGTCACCGCCTGCAGTGACGACGACACGTCGTCCGAAGCCACCGATGCACCGCTCACCGACAGCACTACTGCATCCACCGCGGCCCCAGACACCACCGCCGCAGCCACCACGACCTCCACGTTGGCGCCCGTCGATCTCGGAGGTGACCCGTTCACACTCGGCATCGCGTCAGGCGACCCCGACGCGACGAGTGTGGTGCTCTGGACGCGGCTCGCTCCCGACCCGATGAGCGGTGGCGGCATGCCGGCCGATGATGTGGCGGTGCTGTGGGAGGTCAGCGCAACCGACGATTTCGCCGAGATCGCGGTCAGCGGCACGGAGATCGCGACGGCCGCCTTCGGACACAGCGTGCACGCCCTTGCGACGCTCGGCGAGGGCGATTGGTTCTACCGCTTCCGCCTCGGCGAGTACATCAGCCCCGTCGGCATCACCCGCCGCTCACCTGCCGACGGGGTGTCCACGGCCCGGTTCGCGGTCGGCAGCTGCCAGAACTACAGCGACGGCTACTACGCCGCCCACCGCGACATCGCCGAACAGCAGCCCGACTTCATGGTCTGGCTGGGCGACTACATCTACGAGGGCGTCGGCCTGCCGTTCGATCCGGACGTCGCCGCCCGCGAACACGTCGGCGACGAGCCCACCACGGTGGACGGCTACCGGATGCGCTACGCGCAGTACAAAGGCGACCCCAACCTGCAGGCCGCACACGCGGTCTGCCCATGGTTCGTCATCTGGGACGACCACGAGGTGGAGAACAACTACGCCGACCTCACCCCCCAGGACCCCGCCGATGCTGCGGGCTTCGAGGCTCGCCGCTTCGCTGCCTACCAGGCGTGGTGGGAGCATCAGCCGGTTCGGTTGCAGCCCCCCACAGCCCCCGACCAGGAGTACCGCATCTATCGCGACGCTCAGTGGAGCGATCTGGTCCAGGTCACCTTGCTCGACGGCCGCCAGTACCGCAGCGACCAGGCGTGCGGCGATGCGACACTGCAGATCGAGCCGCCCTGCCCGGAGGCGGCCGACCCGGCGCGCACGATGCTCGGCGCCGAGCAGGAGCGATGGCTGCTCGAGACGCTCACCGCATCCACCTCCGTGTGGAACGTCATCGGGAACCAGGTGATCCTCGCCGATGCCACCTTCAACGGCGCAGTGCTCAACTTCGACCAGTGGGACGGCTACCCGGTGGCACGCGCCCGCCTGCTGCAGGCGTTCGCCGACGCCGCGATTGCGAACCTCGTGGTGGTCACCGGCGACATCCACCTCGCGGCGGTGGCACAGCTTCGCGCCGGCGACGGCGGCACCGGCACCCCCGTCGGCGTGGAATTCGTCACCACCTCGATCAGCTCCGACGGGCTGGTCGGCGACGAGCTCACCGACGTGCTCAAGACGTTCCCCGCACTGATCGATGCCGAGCTGACACACCGCGGCTACAGCCTGCACACGGTCACTCGCGAGAACTGGACGGCCGAATACCGCATCGTCGATGAGGTCGACGACCCCAACAGCGCAGTCACCACCTACGGCACCTACGTCGTCGCCGCCGGCACGAACACCGTCGCGAAAGCCTGATCAGCCAACCCGGTTGGCGCGATACCAGCGGATGAGCGCGCTGGTGCTGCCGTCGTGCTGCGGTTCGGCTTCGGTGGT
>JAYSPV010000070.1:0-6989 GCA_043721915.1 Ilumatobacteraceae bacterium
TGCGCTGCAGCTCGACGATCCAATCGGCGAACAAATCCTCGACCGTCGCCCGCGACCCGGTGTGCCGGCCCTTGGTCACCTCGACGATGAGCTCGGCTCGCGCCTGTTTCGCATCGCGCAGATTCCCACGAAAGGTACGGCTGACCTGACGAGGCTTGCCAGTGACCGGATCGCGGCCTGCCTGGACCACGAGCTCCCAGACGTCGGGCGCTCGCTCCCGCATCCCTGGAGCACTTCGCAGCTTGGCCATGGGACAAACGTACGCCACAAACTTGGATTTGTCTTGGAAATCTTGGATGGAGGTCTCCGGCGACCACCGGAAATTGCGCATCATCCCAGCTAGATATGTGTGGGGCGGGTGGGTATCGAACCCACGACCGAGGGATTATGAGTCCCGTGCTCTAACCACTGAGCTACCGCCCCGAAACGCCTCCACGGTAGCGAACCATCGCCGTCGATCGACAACGACGCCGCGTGCCACTCGCCGTCAGTCGAGGAATGAAGCCGAGCCGAGGTCTTCGATCGCCAGCGCATAGCGAGTGAACATCGTCTCGATCAACTCGCGCCCGCGCTCGTTGAGGGTCGCCAGATCCACATCGCCGGCTCCGCTGACGAGGTAGCCGAGCAGGACCAGTCCGGCAGCGCGGTAGTCCTCCTCGCACTGCTCGAAGGGATACCCGGAGACGCCTGCGGCGACCAGCGCGTCGTGATACCGACGCAGCAGTTGGTCCTGATGATCGCGACGCCACTGCGGCTCGAAGTTGCCCGCCAGGAAGTACACGACGTCCCACATCGGGTTGGCTTTGAACGGCAACTGCCAGTCGAGCAGGCAGAACTGCAGCGCATCACCCGAACCCGAGAACATCATGTTGTCGAGTCGGAAGTCACCGTGGATGAACGTGTGCGGCAGCCGACCGACGCCCCTCTGCACGGCCTCCGCGTACATCCCCGAGTAGCGACCCGCAAGTTCGACGATCTTGTCGCCGACGAGATACCCGAACACGTCCCCGAACTTTGGCAGAGCGGCCTGATAGACGGCTTCGAGCAGCGCGAAGTACGGATCATCCGGGCCGGGCAACCACGTCGAGAAGTCTTCCAACGAGGGATGCTCCCACCACGTGGCATGGAATCCTGCGACCTCCCGCAACGCCAGCTCGGCCTCCTCGAGTGTGCATCCCGCCAGCTGGTTGCCGGGCCGTCGCGGCGCCATGTCCTCCAACAGCAGTACGTACTCTCCAGCCTCGACGTCGGCTGCGTTGTGGTAGGCGCGAGGGATCGACAACTGCACCTCCGGCGCCACCTCCGCGTAGAAGCCATGCTCCTTGCGATAGAACCCGAACATCAGCCCGATGTGCCGAAAACCCGCATTGGCGGTGGGCAGCTTGGCGATCACCGAGGCAACCCCACCGACAGCCGCCGCGTCGTACGACAACGTCAGCCGAGCAACCTCGCCGAGAAAGCCGACGCCCTCGCCGATCACCTCCACACCCACGTCGGTGACCGTTCCTCCGCCGCGTACCTGGTGCGACAGGACCTCGTTCAACCACGCGGCATCGATGTCCGCGGTGGTCCCTGGAATCCTGGCCATCTGAGCCCCCCGTCCCGGGCAGCGATGCCCCGTCCTGCGCGATCTTTCCACATCACAGGAGGGCGTCGTTCCGGGCAGCCAGTTGACGCAACACGGGCGACAGCCGAAAACGACACACGACCCGCCGGTGAGGGCGGGCCGTGTGACACGTGCTCCGAGAGCAGGGCTCGAACCTGCGACATGCTGATTAACAGTCAGCCGCTCTGCCAGCTGAGCTATCTCGGAAAGGCGAGTTGAGGATAGCAAACCCTTCCGATTACTCCTCCTCCAAAAACTCCTTCAAACGCTGGCTGCGCATCGGGTGACGCAACTTGGCGAGCGTCTTCGCCTCGATCTGACGAATTCGCTCGCGAGTGACCCCGAACTCCTTGCCGACATCCTCCAACGTGCGCGCCTGGCCGTCGTCGAGACCGAATCGCATGCGCACGATCTCCTGCTCGCGTTCGGTGAGCTCGCCGAGCGCAGCCTCCACGGCCTGGGTCAGCATGTGCTTGGTGGCCATGTCAGCGGGGGCCTCGGCCGAGAGATCCTCGATGAAATCGGCGAGGTTGCTGTCATCTTCCTCACCGACGGGTGAATCGAGTGACAGCGGGTCCTGGGAGATGCGCAGGATCTCGCGGATCTTGTCGGGCGCGAGCCCGCAGCGATCTGCCAGTTCGTCGAGGCTGGGCTCACGCTCCAGCTCCTGATGCATCTGGCGTTGCATCCGCAGCACCCGGTTCATGCTCTCCACCATGTGCACAGGGATGCGGATGGTGCGGGCCTGATCGGCGATCGAGCGGGTGATCGCCTGACGGATCCACCATGTGGCGTAGGTGGAGAACTTGAAACCCTTCGTGTAGTCGAACTTGTCAACCGCGCGCATCAGGCCCAGGTTCCCCTCCTGGATCAGATCGAGGAACTGCATGCCGCGACCGCTGTAGCGCTTGGCGATGCTCACCACCAAACGCAGGTTCGCCTGGATCAGCTCGCTCTTCGCCCGCTGGCCGGCGGTGACGGTGCGCATCATCCGACGGTGGTCGGCAGGCTCGATCACGGTGCCTTCATGCTCGGCATCGAGCATCACCGCCGCCCGGTTGCCTTCATCGATCGCCTGCGCCAAACGGCGCTCGTCGTCGATGGTGAGAAGATCGACGCGCCCGATCTCTTTCAGGTACATCCGCACGGTGTCGGCAGTACTCCCGACATCACTGCGGTCGGCGTTCATCCGCTCACTGCGGCGGCGGATGCGACGTGCAAGGAGGCCCTCGGTGTCCTCCACCTCCACCGAGCGAGGGCGCTCGACGCCGGGCGCCGGGGTGTCGTCGTGCATGTCGTCGACACCGTCGTCGATTGCGATCCCCAGCCCGCCCAAGGTGGTGTGCACCTCCACCAGAACATCGGCGTTCAGCTCGACCTTGCGCAGGACGTGGGCAATGTCGTCGGCGTGGAGCACGCCCGCCTTGGAGCCGCGCGCGACCATCGCCTGCCACTCGCCGGATTCGACCCCCTCGTACGGGGTCGACCCGATTGTTGCGTCAGCTGTGCTGTTGCTCACTCGGACCCTTCACTCGCCCCTTGGAGCCACCCTAGCAACGCCTCCGCCGCGACATCCGCCTGCTCGGAATCGTCGAGCTGATCCAGCCACATGCGTGCTGTCGTCATTGCGCGAATGGCATCCGCACCGGCAACCCCGACCATCTGCGCCAACTGCCGGCGAGTGGCAGCTGCAACCAAGTTGCGGGCTTCGATCACCGGATCGGCATCCACATCGGCCACCGATGCGCGCTCGAGGAACTCACGCGCGTCGGGATCGGCGAGATCGAGCGCACGCTCGACCGAACCGCCCGCCTCGGCGACCGCCACGAACGCCCGGCGAGCCACCTCCTCGGCGAACAGCTCCTCGATCACCCACGGGGCGATGTCGTCCCAACGCTGCAACAGCATGGCGATGGCCACGAACTCGGCGTTCTCAGGCGCCCCAACGCGGCGCACCGGTGCCACACGGATCACTGGAGCCTTCACCCGCTTGGCCGCCATGGCAACAAGATCGGCAGGCGGGATGCCTACATGCGTGGCGATCTGCGCGGCGTAGAGCTTGCGCACCTCCGCGTTCGGGTGCTCGTTGACCAGCGCCATCGCCTCACCGGCGACATGTGCGCGATCCTCCGGGGAGCGCAGCCGGCGACTGTTCAGCACCCTGTTCAGGCGGAACCCGAGGAAGGGCAGTGCCTGATCCACCGAGTGCTTCAGCCCGTCGGGGTCGGTGACGCTCAGCTCGCCGGGATCCTTGCCATCAGGGAAGCGAGCAACGCTCACCTGTACCTGATACCGCTCCTCCCATTCGTAGAAGCGTTGTGCAGCACCCTGGCCGGCGGCGTCGGCGTCGAACGCGAGCACCACCGACGACGCGTACCGCTTCAACAGTCGCACGTGGTCCTCGGTGAGAGCGGTGCCACACGTTGCGACCGCACGTCGCACGCCTGCGCGATGGAACCCGATGACGTCGGTGTAGCCCTCGCAGACGATCACCTGATCCGCGGCCACGATGTCGGCCTTCGCCCAGTTCAGCCCGTACAGCGTCTTGGACTTGGCGTAGATCGGTGTCTCCGAGGAGTTCTTGTACTTCGCCGGATCCGGGCTGCCGGGCAGGATGCGCCCGCCGAACGCAACAGGCTCACCGTTCTCCGTCAGGATGGGGAACATCACCCGCCCGCGGAACGAGTCCTGCATCCGGCCAGCCTTGTTGGTGAACCCGAGACCGGTCTCGCGCAGCACCTCGGGTGCCAGCTTGATGTCACGGCACAACGAATCCCAGTCGTCGGGCGCCCAGCCGATACGGAACGTGCGGGCTGTCTCGCCCGCGAGGCCACGCTTGCGCAGGTAGTCACGGGCCTGGCGCGCATCGGGCCCGTTCAGCAGGCGATCGTGGTACCAGTCGACCGCTTTCCCCATCGCCTCCACCAGTTGCCGACGGTGCTGGCGAGCGCGGTCGCCGCCCTCACCACCGGTGGTGTAGCGCAACTCCATGCCGATGCTGTTGGCCAGTGATTCCACCGACGTGACGAAGTCGACGTGTTCGATCTCCTGCACGAACTTGAACACGTCGCCTGCCGCGCCACACCCGAAGCAGCGATACCGACCGGTCTCGTCGCGCACGTTGAACGAGCCCGAACGCTCCGCATGAAAGGGACACAACCCCACCCAGTTGCGGCCCACCCGTCGCAGGGCGAGGTGGCGTTGAACCACATCGGAGAGGACGAGCGAGGCCCGCAGCCGCTCCAGATCGTCCTCGTTGATCGCCATCGTCTGCACCTTACCGGTGACCCGGCGGATGCAGGAACGGCGATCAGCGCTCGTCGGGTGGCGGCAGGTCTTCGGGGATCGAGATGGAATCGGCAGCCCGTTCCACTCGCATCGAGAAGCCCACGGCAGCAGTCAGTACCAGCGTGATCACCAGCAGCGACAGCCACGTGGGGATCTGATACCACTCGTGGATGATCATCTTCACACCCACGAACGCAAGGATGATGGCGAGGCCCAGCTGCAAGTAGCTGAAGCGTGCGTGCATATCGGCGAGCAGGAAGTACAGGGCTCGCAGGCCGAGGATCGCAAACGCATTCGAGGCGAACACGATGAACTGCTCATGGCTGACCGCAAGCACCGCCGGTACCGAATCCACGGCGAACAGCACATCGGTGACCTCGATCAACAGCAGCACAGCGAACAACGGGGTTGCCAGCCGCTTCCCGTTGACGCGAGTGAACAGCTTCTGGCCGTCGAGCTCGTCGGTGAGCGGCACGACGCGGTGCACAAGTTTCAGGAACGCGCTGTTGGCGGGGTCGACATGGTCATCCCCGGAGAACACCAACTTCGCCGCGGTGAAGACCAGGAACGCACCGAACACGTACAGCACCCAGCTGAACTTCTCGATCAATGCGATGCCGGCGAAGATGAAGATCGCACGCATCACCAACGCACCGAAGATGCCCCAGAACAGAATCCTGTGTTGGTAACGCGCCGGCACCTTGAAGTAGCTCAGGATCAGCGCCCACACGAAGACATTGTCGATACTGAGGCTTTTTTCGATCAGGTACCCCGAGTAGTACTCGCCGGCTGCGCTGACACCGAAGCCCCACCACACTGCAAGCCCGAACGCGAGGCCGATGGAGATCCAGACGGCCGATTCGATCGCGGCCTCCTTGGTGCGGATCTCGTGGCTCTCCTTGTGAACCACCAACAGGTCCACCAAGAGGAGGACAGCGATGACGCCGAGCAGACCGATCCACCAGATGGCCGCGACATCGAGGTCGACGAAGTTTCTCTTTGCCGCCTCGGAGCCGAGCAGCATCCAGTCAGTCCCGGCCGAAGAGGCCACCGGCGATACCGCCACCGCCGACACCGGAGTTGCTGGTGCCGATGGCCGCCGTGATCCAGCCGAGCAGCTCGTTCGGGTTGCGCGTCTGCGTCCACACCCTGCCGGGGCCGGTGAAATCGAAGACGAACCCCTCGCCGCTCTTGAAGCTCTGGATCATGCCGCCGCCGCTGGCCTTGCGCATGCCCATCGTGATCGAGTCCTCGTAGGCCACCATGTGGCCGGTGTCGATGGTGATGCTCTGACCTGCCTCCAGGTTCCAGACCTCGAGCGCGCCGTAGCATGCGAAGACGATCGCGCCTTGGCCCTCGGCGCGGACGATGAAGGCACCCTCGCTGCCGAACATGTTCTTGAAGCCGCCCCACTGCGCGTCGATGGCGACCGTGGAGTCGTTGGCCAACCACGACCCCTTCTGGATGAACAGCGCACGGCCGGGCACGAGGTCGTAGGTGGTGATGTCGCCCGGCAGGCGGGCTGCCACATCGACGAACCCGCCCGAAGGCGGTGCCGTGTACGTGCTGACGAAGAAGCTCTCGCCACCGAGCGCAGCCCGCTTGAGCGACTTCATGATGCCGCCCTCGGCCTTGGCCGCGAGCGCCACCCCCGATGACATCGCCATCATTGCACCGGCTTCCACCTTCACCGGTTCGTTGGGGGCAAGCGTGAGCCTGGCTACCCCGTAAGCGGGACCTTGTCGAGTCTGAACCTGCACGGTGTGCTCCGTTTCAGTTGGGCCGGCCGCGGCCGGAAGTGGCTACTTCGTGTCGCTCTTCGAGCCGCCGATGACCGCCTGCGCTGCGGCCAGACGGGCGATCGGGACGCGGAAGGGGCTGCAGCTGACGTAGTCGAGGCCGGCCTCGTAGAACAACGCGATGCTCTCCGGATCGCCGCCGTGCTCGCCGCATACGCCGAGCTTGAGGCCCTTCTTGACCGAACGGCCTCGGGCGGCGCCCATCTTGACCAGCTCTCCGACGCCGTTCTTGTCGATCGTCTCGAACGGGTTACGAGTGAGCAGGCCTTGCTCGAGGTATGCCGGCATCATCTTGC
>JAYSPV010000071.1:0-12248 GCA_043721915.1 Ilumatobacteraceae bacterium
CGGACCGACGTGCACGCCGACACCGATTCGGCCGACCCGGCCCGGTGCACTGTCGAGTTCGGCCTCCAGTGTGTGGGCGAAGATCGTGCGCGTGACCGACGGCGCCAATGCGTCGAGCCTGCCCAATCGGTCGAGTGCGGCCTGCACTGCGGTGAACGCCTCGAACTCGTCCGGTGGCAGGGCGTTGACCCCGCGATAGCCGCCCAACCAGCGATCCAGGATGCGATGTGCAAGGTCGGCCCAGTGTTGCCAGGGCAGCAACGCATCGGCAGCGCCGAGTTGCGTGCGTAGTTCCGCGACGAAGGCCTGTAGCTGCAGTGCGGCCGCCGCGTCGGCGATGTCGCGTTCCTTGCCCCTGGCGCTCAGTCGCTCGCTGAAGGCAGTGAGCCGATCAGACCAGTCGGCGTCGCCGGAGAGGCCGGCATCGCGCGACAGGCGCTCCCAGCGCTGGCGTGGGACCAGAGCACCATCCTCCATGCGGGCAGGCACATGGGCGAGCAGGGCGAACAGATCCGCTCGGCGGATGCCACGGCGATCGAGCCGCAGTAGATCGAGGACGAGACGCGCCGCGAGCCGCTCGTGCAGGGCGATGCCCGGCCGACCGTTCCACGCGATGGCGGCGGCATGCAGATGCTCGCCGACCAGCCGTGCGTACGGCTCGTTGCGGGGCCACACGATGCCGATCCGGTGCAGAGGCGTGCCGTCGCGGACTGCGGCGACGACGGTACGCACGGCCTCGCGCACCTCTTCGTCGGCATCGGACGCATCCACCAGATCGAGCTGAAGTCCTTCAGGCGTGCGGTGCTCGCCCTCCAGCACCACCACCTCACCGTGCTGAGCGAGCGCATCGAGCAGCGCCTGCTCGGTCGGCCGCAGGCGCTGGGGCAGGAAGACGATCGTGCGAGCCGGTGCATGCGCCACCGCTGCGCTGGCCGCTGCCAGCAGATCGGCTTCGTCGTACCAGTCGCGCTGGAGCACCCCATGCACCTGCTCGCACAGTCGGACGACCTCGCGCCCGCGGGTGGAGCCGTGCGCCAGGAGGCGCCGTCGCTGGGGCGCAGGTACGTGGCGAAGGTCGCGATAGGTGTTGCGCACCGCGGTGATGGTGGCGTGGTGGTGAGCGATCGGCTGGAACAACCCCGTCGAGGAGTGCAGCACCTGGCGCACGGCGACATCGACCACGGGGGTGGACACCGGGCGGCGGCCGCTGGCCGCGAGCGCCTGACCACCCAGCAGTTCGGCGAAACGGAACGCGGTGACGAACTGGGCTGCCGCGATACCGCCGTGCGCGGCGAGCCATCGCCGCGCCGCGACGCCGACCGCGTTGGAATGGACGAGCACCGTCACGGCAGCCAACGGATCGCCCGCTTGCAGGCCGTCGACCACTGCGCGCAACGCGCTGAACGCGGGCTCGCCGTACGGAGTGGTGAGCCGCTGCAGTGCCATCACCCTGCACTCTACGAAAGGGGTGCGCGACAGTCCGGCTCGCTGCCGCTCTCCTCGGCTCGCGAGGTCAGTTGAGGAACGCAGCCTCGGCTCGCGAACGCAGGTCGGCGACGGCGTGAGCCAGGCCTTGCGGGTCGCGGTAGAGCGCGCTGCCGGCGACGAGGATGTTGGCGCCGGCGCCGGCGGCGGCAGCGATGGTGGTCGGCCCGATGCCGCCGTCCACCTCGATGTCGACCGAGTCGGTGAGACCTCGAGCGGCGATGAGAGTGCGCAGCTCGCGGATCTTGGGCTCCATCGACGCGATGTATTGCTGGCCGCCGAAGCCGGGGTTGACCGTCATGATCAGCACCATGTCGACCAGATCGAGGACGTGCTCGATGGCCGACACGGGTGTGGCGGGGTTCAGTGCCACCGAGGCCTTGGCGCCGAGTGTTGCGATGTTGCCGAGCGTGCGATGCAGGTGGGTGCAGGCCTCGGCGTGCACGATCAGCCGCTCACAACCGGCGTTGACGTACTCGGCGGCCATGTTGTCCGGGGTGAGGACCATCAGGTGCGCCTCGAAGGGAAGGCTCGTGTGCCGACGGGTGGATGCGATCACATCCGGACCGAACGTGAGGTTGGGAACGAACTGGCCGTCCATCACATCCCACTGGATGCGATCCACGCCGGCTGTTTCCAGCGCTGCCACCTCCTCACCGAGCTTGGAGAAGTCGGCGGGCAGCACGCTGGGGGCGATCTCGATCCGGGGCACGTCGTGAGGGTAGTGCGCCGCATGAGGGGTGGGCGAGGTCCGTAGGCTCGTCGACGATGGCACAGCGACCGGGACGGCGGCAGGCGGGTTCGAGGGATCGGCGCCGTCCGTCCGCGCCACCCGTGCACCTACCCGACGAGACCGTGCTGGTCGAGAAGATGGCAGCCGGGGGCGATGCGATCGCCCGGCTCGCCGATGGCCGTGTGGTGTTCGTGGAAGGGGCGCTGCCGGGCGAGACGGTTCGGGTCGCCATCAACACCGCGAAGAAGGACTTCGCCAAGGGGTCGGTCGCCGAAGTCATCGAGGCGTCAGGGGATCGGGTGGCGCCGCCGTGCCCTGAACTGGCCAACGGCTGCGGTGGCTGCGGCTGGCAACACATCGAGCCGGCGGCGCAGTTGCGGATGAAGGCCGACATCGTCGCTGACGCACTGCGACGGACCGCGAGGTTACCCGAGGCACAGGTCGCGCTCGGCGGCAGCGTCGGACCGTGGGGGTATCGCACCACGATGCGGTTGGCGGTCGGGGATCGCGGGCGACTGGGGCTGCGCGCAGCGTCCAGCCACCGGGTCGTCACGCTGGCCGAGTGCCCTGTTGCCCACCCGTGGCTCTCCGCGCTGTTGGCCGATGTCCGCGTCGCAGGCACCGATGAGGTGACGCTGCGGGTCAGCCTGGCGACGGGGGAATGCACCGCGTGGTCGCCGGACCACTCGATGGTGATCACCGGGTTGCCACCGGGTGCGCAGGTCGGCGAACAAGCCGTGCTGCACGAAACGGTTGGCGACTCGTCGTTGCAGGTGTCGGCGGCGTCGTTCTTCCAGTCGGGCCCGGCGGCGGCAGAGCTGCTCGTGCGCACCGTGCGAGAACGGTGCGGGGAAGCGTTGACGAATCTGTCGGGTCCGCTGCTCGATGCCTACGGCGGCATCGGCCTGTTCTCGGCGACGCTCGGCGCGGAGCAATCGATCCTGGTCGAGAGCTCGGCCTCGTCGTGCGCCGACGCGGTTTTCAACCTTCGCGGACAGTCGGTGGTGCATCGCTCGCGTTTCGAGGAATGGACTCCACGGCCGGTGGATCTCGCGGTGGTGGATCCTGCTCGCGCCGGCCTCGGCGCAGAGGCGGCGCAGGTCTTGGCGGCGACCTCCGCTGCGCGAGTCGTGCTGGTGAGCTGCGACCCTGTGTCATTGGCTCGCGACGCCACGCTGCTCGCGGCGCACGGGTATGTGCACACCGGTTCCACCGTGCTGGACCTGTTCCCACACACGCCCCACGTCGAGGTCGTCACCCGCTTCGACCGTGCCTGACGTGCTCGCAGGCCGGCCGACGGCTACCTGAGGTCGCGCATCGATGACTCGACTCTGTCGAGGAACTTCGCTCGTCGTGCATCAGTGGCCCGGTCGATGTTGTAGAGCGCGATCCACTTCGTTCGCGCTCGCCTGCTGCACAGCACCCGCAGCGAACGGGTGATGATCCGCTTGCCGCCCTCGCCTTCGAGCATGTTGATCAGCTTCGTGGAGCCGTGGGTGGTGACGGCGACGATGCGGGTGATGTTGTGCAGCCGCGGCCGGATTCGGTTCGCGCCCTCAGGCAGTTCGTAGGCCACGCCCGCCACCCAGACGCGATCGATCCAGCCCTTGAGCATTGCCGGTTGGCCGGCCCACCACGTGGGGTAGACGAACACGAGCGCGTCGCACCATTGCAGGTTCGCTGCGTACGGGGCGATGTCGGGCTTCGTGTCGGGCGGGGCGAGGTGGTTGGTGCGCTCCCACGCCGACAGCTCGGGCCGGAACCCTTCGGCGTAGAGGTCGGTGATCCGCACGTCGTGGCCACCGGCTTTCAGCCCGACGATCGCCCGATCGCGGGCTGCCGCGGTGATCGAGGTCTCCGACGGGTGGCAGTGGACGACGTAGACCTTCACAACGATCGCAGCTTCCGTTCGACGCGCCGGAGGAACGCCTCGCGCTCTGCTGGCGTTGCGGTGTCGATGGCGTACAACCCCAGCCACGACCTGCGAGTGCGGACGCCGGTGTTCAACCGCAGCGCTCGGGTGAGGGTGCGCCGGCCGTTGTCGTTGACCAGCCGCACGTACAGGCGCGGCGAACCGTACGTGCTGATGCCGACGATGCGCCGCACGTTGGTGAGACCCGGGCGAACCTTGCCCTTCGCGTTGAACACGAAGGCGACTCCGGGCGCCATCACGCGCTCCAGCCAGCCCTTCAGGATGGCCGGCAGCGAGCTCCACCAGGTGGGATACACGAACACCAGGACGTCCGCCGCCTTCACGAGCGCGGCGTGTGCGGCAACCACGGGGTCGAGCAGCGGGGAGTCACCATGGTATGCCCGGTGCTCGTCGGCGCTCATTGCCGCCCTCATGCCCAGCGCGTAGAGATCCAGCAACTGCACGTCGTGGCCGGCTGCTAGGGCGCCGTCGGCCGCGCGCTGTGCGATGGCGTGCGTGAAGCTGTCGGGATTCGGATGCGCCAACACGATCACCACCTGCATGTCCCGTCGACGCTATCCGTCCGGCGCGCGCAGGGCACCTTCGGTTGGTTGCCAGCTCGGGCCTGGTCAGCGACCGCCCGTGACGTCGATGAAGGTGCCGGTCACGTAGCTGGCCTCGCCCGACGCGAGCCAGACCACGGCGCCCGCAACCTCGTCAGCGGTGCCGCTGCGCTCCATCGGGATCATCGGAGCCATCCGCTCCACCCGCCCTGGGGGAGCGTGCAGGTGGAAGTCGCTCTCGATCAGGCCGGGGCGGACGCCGTTCACGCGGACGCCCACGTTGGCGAGCTCTTTGGCGAGCCCGACCGTCATCGTGTCGATCGCGCCCTTCGAGGCGGCGTAGTGCACCCATTCGGTGCTGCCGCCGAGGACGGCTGCCTTGGAGGAGATGTTCACGATGCTGCCGCCGCGCCCGCCGAGGTCGGTGCGCATTCGCGCCGCTGCTTCGCGGGCGCACAGGAACGCACCGGTGATGTTGACCGCCCACAGCCTGGTCATCATCTCGGGCGTCACCGTGGCCAGCGGGCCGTACCCGCCGGCGATGCCCGCGTTGTTGATCAGCACGTCGAGCCGGCCGAAGTGCTCGTCGACGAGCGCGTACATCGCCAGCACGTCGGCCTCGTCGGCGACGTCGGCCCGCACCGCGAGGGCGCGCCTGCCGGTTTCGCGAATCTCAGCGGCGAGGGCTTCTGCCGCATCACGCGACGCGGTGTAGTTGAGCACCACGTGGTAGCCGCTCGCTGCGGCGTGGCGGGCGACCGCGGCGCCGATGCCGCGGGCGGCGCCGGTGACGAGCATGACGTGGCGTTGGTCAGCCATCGAGGCGGCTCCTGAGGCGCGTGCGGATGGCGGGCCACTCCGCGGGGAGGATCGAGTACGCCGCGGTGTCGCGGGCGGTTCCGGGTGTGGAGAGGTGGCCGGTAGCGGCGCGGTGCTGGCGCAGGACGCCTTCGAAGGTGGCACCCAACCGTTCGATCGCGGTGCGGCTCTGCTGGTTGAGCGCGTCGGTGCAGATCGCGACGCGCAGCACGTTCCACGTGTCGAAGGCGTGGGTGAGCAGCATCAACTTGGTCTCCGTGTTGATGACGCTGCGTTGGGCGTCGGCGGCGAGCCAGGTGCCACCGATCTCCACTTCGGCGGGTGTGTCGCGCCCTGCATACCAGGTGACGTTGAGGAAGCGAGTGCAGCCGACCGGCATGTCGTCGGCGAGGCGTCGTTGCACGAACGGCACCACCACGTCGCGTTCGGCATCGCCGCGCAGCCAGTCGATGTACGCAGCCATCGACGCATCGTCGGCCGGCACCGGTGTGTAGCCGTAGCTGTCGCGGTCGCGGTTGGCTGCGTGCAGCAACGCCTCGGCGTGACCGTGTGTGAGCGGTTCCAGCTGCACGTGTGTGCCGGTGAGTGTGAACGGTTCGAGCCGCATGGTCGCACAGCTTCGCACTACGGTCGGCATGCATGCGGGTCGTTTCATGCAACAGCTTCGGGTCAGTCGCCAACCTGACCATCGAGGAGCGGCCGTCGGCGCCGGTCGGGCCGGGCCAGGTGCGCATCTCGGTCACTGCGGCAGGCGTCAACTTCGTCGACGGTCTGTTCGTCCAAGGCCTCTACCAGATCAAGCCGCCGGTGCCGTTCGTACCCGGCGGCGAGGTGGCCGGTGTGGTCGTCGAGGTCGGTGAAGGCATCACCACTCACGCCGTCGGCGACCGCGTGTTCACCAGCACAGGCCTCGGTGGCTTCGCCAGCGAGCTGGTCTGGCCGGCCAAGCGGGTGTGGCACACGCCGGCGGCGATGACCGATGGCCAGGCGGCGACGTTCGTGCAGAGCTATGGCACTGCGTGGTTCGCGCTGCACAACCGGGCGCGCATGGCGGCCGGTGAGACGTTGCTGGTGCTGGGCGCCGGCGGTGGCGTCGGCCTGGCAGCGGTCGACGTCGGCCGTGCCATGGGTCTGCACGTGATCGCCGCGGCCTCGAGCGCGGCCAAGCGTGCCATCGCAATGGAGGTGGGCGCCGAGTCGGTGATCGACACCAGCACGGAGGACGTGAAGGTACGAGCCAAGGAGCTCAGTGGCGGGGGAGTGCACGCCGTCTACGACCCGGTGGGCGGAGCGCTGGCGGAGGCCGGCCTGCGCAGCCTGCGCGACGACGGCCAGTTGCTGATCATCGGCTTTGCCGCCGGTGGAATTCCGCGTCTGCCGGCCAACCAGATTCTGCTGCGCAATCGCCGGGTCACCGGAGTGGACTGGGGCGGTTGGGTGAACACTCACCAGGCCGAGAACGAACAGCTCCTCGCCGATGTGCTGGGCGCGATCGCGGCTGGCGAGCTGCACCCGGTGGAGCCGACGGCGTACCCGCTGGCCGATGTGGCTCTTGCACTGCAGGACCAGTTGGACCGCAAGGTCACTGGCAAGAGCGTGCTGGTGCCCTGACCGTCAAGCCGCCGATCGCCGCGCGCGATGATGAGCAGCGCATGATTCCAAGACACGCAAGCGAAGCGGTGGACGGATTGCTTGCCGCCGCCTACGGACTCGACGGCCCCGACGCGAATCGCGATCTGTACGCGCGCTGGGCCAACACGTACGACAGTGGCTTCGCCACCGACAGCCGCTACCACTACCCAGAGCAAGTGGCCGACATCTTCGCCGCCGGCGGGTTGGAGGGCATCGGGCCCGCCGAGGCTGTCGTCGACATCGGGTGCGGGACCGGCCTCGGTGGTCAAGCCGTACGAGTTCACCGCGCGCTCATCATCGACGGCCTCGACATTTCCCCCGAGATGCTGCAGCAGGCGGCTTCAAAGATGGACAACGGCAGCCCGGTGTATCGAACGCTCATCGAAGCAGACCTCACCCGACGGGTTCCTGTCGACGATGGCACATACGCCGGGGCGGTGAGCGTCGGTACCTTCACCCACGGCCATGTCGGCCCCGGAGCGCTGATCGAGGTCATCCGCATTGTCCGCGCAGGCGGTCGCGCAGCCATCGGCATCAACGCCGCGCACTTCGTCGCGGCCGGCTTCGGTGCCGCGCTCGACCAGCTCGTTCGTGACGGCCGTATCGCGGATCTTCAACTGATCGACGCCCCGATCTACGCGGAGGCTGACATGACCGACCCCGACCAGGTCGCTCGTGTCGCCGTCTTCACAGTGACCTGAACCCTCCCGCCACCTCGTTGGTCACCTGGGCCGGGAACAGCAAGAGGGCACCCTTGCGGGTGCCCTCTGAGCTGGTACTTCTTGGTGCGCCCCCTGGGTTTCGAACCCAGAACCTGCGGATTAAGAGTCGGCTTCAGCCTGTGTCAGCCCGTACTGCCGGGTGTTGTTTGACCTGCTCAGGGTAGGTGTGATGTCCATCAGAGTACAGTCTGTGCCGTCCCGTGTCGACGAGTTTCGCGGCAGAATTCGCGGCAGAACGTGTCGGTGGCACCCACGGGTTCGTACTCGGCTATGACACTCCGAGCGTCTTCACTGGAAGATTCGGAGCGGCGGCGAGGTGGGCGTCCGTGGTCAAAAGCGGAGCATCGAGACGCCGAGCGAGGGCTACGTAGCAGGCGTCCGTGAACGTGATGTTGTATCGCATGGTCCAGGCCCCAGCGGTGAGCGTCGTCACGCCCCCTCGCCTCGGTCGCCAGCTTGTGAATCGGTGGAATGCCCCAGCGACGTCTGCAGGCGACATGATCGAACGAAGTTCCCATCGACGCAGAACGGCGAGCACCTCTGCGTCGAAGAGCCCGTCTGGTACCCACGGTGTCGCGCCAGCCGGAATCAGGCTTTGAAGGCGCACGCCAGTCTCAGTTCGTGTGATGATCTCGACAGCAGCCGAGGCATCGATGACGATTGCGGCTGTCAAACGTCGTCGTCGGTGTAGGCGCGACGCAGCTCGTCGATCGCGCTGACCGGGAGAACAACTACTGGGACGACATCGAGGGGTCCGACAGCCACTCCGCAAAGCGGGTGGCGATCTCGGAGTCGCTCAGGCCGTCGTCGACGAGGTCGATGACGGGCTCCACAGGGAGGGTGTCGGCGTTGCGTGCCATGTCGCAACGATAACCGACTTGTGGAGCACCAGTGCTGTCCATTCGGCAGCGATTGAAAGCAGGTCTGTACATCCCCAGAGTGGGCCTGGCTCACGGGAGTGAGTAGCTGCTGACGGCCACGGTGAGGGTTCCGTCTGCGGGGTCATCTTCGAAGACGAAGACGAGGTTCTGTGCGGCGTCGCCGGCAAGGAAGTCGACGGTCTGCTCGGCGGTGCTGGTCTCGCCACCGATCTCGAGCGTCGCGGTGACCTGCACGTTGGCGGCGGTCTGCTCGCCATGGTTCGACACCTCGACGCTGATGTGGAAGCTGCCGGCCTCCGCTCGGTAGGGAAGGTGGAGCTCGGCGACCGGAGCCGGTGGCGTCGACGACCCGAACATCTGAGCGACGACCAAGCCGACGACCGCCAGCAGCACCACGCACGACGAGATGAAGGTCGTCCATTCGGCGACACTGCGGCCGTCCTTCCCCGTTGCGCCGGCCTTACTCATATTGCGAGCCTTCCGGCGGCGCCGCCGATGGTTGCTGCAAAGCCGAGGACGATCACGCGGGCCAGCCCGTCGCTCCACGGTTGCAGTCCGCGCTGGAAGAACCACAGCAGCACCGCCGAGATGAGAAGCGAGAGCAGATAGCAGGCGATGGTTTCGCTGCCCGGGCGTTGGAACACGCCCTCGTGAGCGTGGCGTTGGTCTTGCTTGGAAAAGCCGGCAACGAAGACGACTGCGTACGAGGCGGCGAGCGAGGCGGCTACGACGACGAGCAACCAGGCCGGGCTCATAGCGCTCGCCAGCATCGGTATCTCGTCAGTGGCGGCGATGCTGAGGCAGATGAACGTGGCTCCGATGGCAGTCGCGCCGAGGTCGGCGATGGTGGCGTGAAGCCCTTCGTCGTCCGAAGACGAAGCAGCGTCGACTTTGTCGCCCGCATCGGTCCGGCCGCCGCGAAGGAGGTTGGTGGCGAGCGCAACGCCGAGACAGAACGGCATTGCTTCGTATAGCACCTTGCCCAGCGCCTCGATCGGCGGTGTGTCGAAGGTGATCTCGCGCAGCATCGCCAGAACCGCAGCGGTCACGACGATGCCGATGGCGACGGTCTCGACAGTGTCGGCGACGGCGTCGCGAAGCCGAACGCTCGACCGTTTTCGGAACCCGCTCGTCACGTTGAGCAGGAACACCGGAACGCTCGACGCCGCGACGACGGCGAACATTTGACCGGGTTCCGTGTGTGAGCCGATCCACCACACCTCCATCGTGTACAGCAACGGAACGCCGAAGAGCAGGCCACCCGACACGGCACGCACGACCTCGACAAGTTCCATGCGCCAAGGGCGGTCGTCCAATTCGGGTACCGAGGCGCGCGCCGGGGCGGAAGTGGTCGATCTCGTCACGGGGTCTTCGTACCCAGCCGCGCCTCGGCTCAACCCAACAAACGGTTCGCCGCCAGAGCACGCCCAAAACGCAAGAAGCAGGGCGGACTATTAAGTCCGCCCTGCTTCCTCTTCTGTGCGCCCCCTGGGTTTCGAACCCAGAACCTGCGGATTAAGAGTCCGTTGCTCTGCCGTTGAGCTAGAGGCGCATTGGCCAGCAGTGTAGGGGGAGCGGAGCGCTGCCCCCTACCTGCTTGCCGTGGGGTGATCGACGGGGCTCGAACCCGCGACCCTCAGGATCACAACCTGATGCTCTGCCAGCTGAGCTACGACCACCATGAAGGCATGCAGTGTGCCACATCCGCTGCGAGATTCCACCACTGTTTCGGGCGTCGAGGCTTGCTGGTCGATCGTTGCGAAACTGCCGCGACACTGTGGTATCGCGTGTCGTAGGTGCTCTGTTCACGACGAATTCCACTGTCTGCTAGGCTCAGGGGAACGAATTCCAGAGGAGACACGACATGAGCGCAACGGAAAGCATTCCCACGCGTGAACTTGCCGAACGAGCGAAGGTCATCACGCAGCGAGAGCTACGGACCTACATCGCCCGAACCAAAGGGTCGCAGCTGGCAACGGCCAGGGCCCGCGAGGTGCTGCCGATGGGCGTGCCCAGCAGCTTCCAGGCTTACGACCCACATCCGATCGTCGTCCGCCGGGCGCAGGACGGTTGGATGGAGGATGTCGACGGCAATCGTTACGTCGACTTCGACATGGGCTACGGCGCCCTCTTCGCGGGCCACTGCCATCCTGCTGTGCGGCGTGCCGTGGAGACTCAGCTCGACAACGGCACGTTGTTCGTGACGCCGTGTGAGATGAACGCGGAGGTCGCTGAGCTGTTGCGTGACCGGTACAACCTGCCGATGTGGCGTTTCACGAACTCGGGCACCGAGGCCACGATGGACGCCATCCGAGTGGCCCGCGGCGTCACCGGGCGCGAGAAGATCGTCAAGGTCGAGGGCGGCTACCACGGCCACCACGACGAGGTGATGATTTCGATGAAGCCCCCGATCAGTGAGGCCGGCCCGGCCGACAATCCGCGGGCCATCCCCTCGACTGCAGGCATCACGCGAGCGGTGCTCGGGGACACTGGTGTCATCCCGTACAACAATCTGCCCGCGCTCGAGCGGGCGCTCTCGGGTCGCGATGTTGCATGCTTCATCGTCGAGCCGATCATGGAGAACATCGGCATCTGCAAGCCGCTCCCCGGTTATCTCGAGGGCGTGCGCGAGATCACCCGCAAGTACGGCACGATGCTGATCTTCGACGAGGTGAAGACAGGGATCACCGCCGGGTGGGGTGGCGCGACGGGTGCAGTCGGCGTGCAGCCTGATCTGGTGGCGTTGGCAAAGAGCATTGGTGGTGGTCTTCCGTTGGGTGCCTTCGGTGGTACCCGCGAGTGCATGGACCAGATCACCGTGGGTCGGGTGTTGCACCTGGGTACGTACAACGGCAACCCGTTGTGCATGGCCGCAGCGCGTGCTGTGCTCACGGAGATCTGCACGCCGGAGGCCACCGGCGAGGCCATCGCGCGTAACAGGATGCTGCTCGACCATTGCGATCGGATCATCGCCGATGCCTCGCTGCCCGCTCACACGGTGCAGTTCGGTGCCAAGGGCTGCGTCACCTGGGCGCCTGAACCGATCCGCAACTACCGGGACTACAAGGCCACCGACTTCGACCTCGCGTTCGCCCAGTGGATCCACGGCATCAACCGTGGCGTCCTGCTGCCGCCGGGCCTCGACGAGCAGTGGCTGATCTCGGTGTTGCACACCGACGCCGATGCGTTGCAGTACGCGAACGTGTTCGGCGAATTCGTCACCGAGCTCGTGGGCTGAGCCGCAGTATCTGCCCCTCTCAGCTCCAGCGGCGTTCCTCGTTGTAGCGGTAGGTGCTGACGGGCGTGCTCCAGCGGCGCCGGCGGCGCATCATTCCACTGCCTGCGAAGATCGCGAGTGCGCCGCCCACCAACAGCAGTTCCAGTCCGATCAGCAACGGCAACGAGTCGTCCGCGAGGCGCGCCGGGATATGCGCCCACACGGTGTCGTCGAGTGCAGGGATGAGGAACTTGGGCACCACGTACCCGAGCAGCGCCGCAAGC
>JAYSPV010000072.1:0-35233 GCA_043721915.1 Ilumatobacteraceae bacterium
CTCGGTGTCGGAGAAGAGGGGGTGCGCCGCGGGTTGCGTGAAATCAGACAGGCATCAAGGGCGTCACCTGCGCACTCGACGTACCGGGTTGCGGCTACCGCATCTACAGATTTGAAGAGGGCCAATGCAGGTGATCCACCAGTGACCCGATTTTCAAAGGTACAGGGTCCTGTAGGCCACTGACCCTCGAATTCGGCCGAGAACGGTACCCCAGTGGCGTGCGGCGCTGACACGACCATCGAAGGTTCGAACGTGTCGAAGCGACGAAAATGCCTTGCCCCACCTACGAAGTGCACTCCTGCCAGACGGACGATGGGCATCGGAGCCGTAGGCGCGGAAGATCTGTACCTCGCTGCGCGCCTGTCGCATACTGCGCCGGAACTCGGCGCGAGGTTCTCGTCGCAATCGGTAGGAGTAGACGGCCGTAGCGAGCACGGGACTGACGTCTGCATGGAGGAACGCCCGGATACTGAAATCCGTATCCTCGGCGAGCATCCGCTCGTCGCTGCCACCTAGGCGCTCCCACAGGTCGCGGTGGCAACCTAATCCGCAGCTGGCAACGGCAGGAATCCCGAAGATTGATTCCACCTTCGATGTCTGAAATGTCTGCCGCGCACCATGGTCCGGGTCATTCAGCAGCATGAAATCGAGTCGTGATCCTACGAGCGGATTGTCGGCGAGCGCCGTTGCCATACCCGACACCCACCCGACACCGACCACATCATCTGCGTCGCAAAAGGCCAGCCATCTGCTCGACGTGCGCCGAACTCCCTCGTTTCGAGCGAAGCTGACGTTGTTGCGGGCATCTGCCAGTTCCATCCTGAAGCGCCCGGGATGAAGGCGACAGAACTCGCTCACAATCTCGGCCGTGGCGTCTGTTGACCCATTGTTGACGACGAGCACGTCCCACACGCCTTCCCACCCCTGGCCCTCCAGTGCGATCAACTGCTCTTCGATGGTTGCCGCCCCGTTGAACACAGGAAGGATGACGGTGAGTTCGACATCAGCAGCCATCAGAGCCATCCCGCAGTGCCGATGGTCGTGCCACCATTAGGTTGACGACGCAGACAAGATGAGCAGTGATTCGCAGCAGCTCGTATCGCACCGGCAGCCCGCGGCTTGAGCCCTGACCGCAGAACCTTGGTGTAACGCCATGCCAAGTACTTGGCAACCTTAAGGTAATACCGTGCGTGGACCTGCCATCGACTGCGTCGTGGAAGCTGACGTGCGACATCCTTCTCGATCTTCTGATATCGCCACCATCGGGGTATGAGGGTTCGGATGGCCGGCTGCGGGAGAAGCTGCGGGTGCACCAGTTCCTCGACGAGATGATCGGCCGAATCTATCCGCTTGTGCACCTGGCCGGTGTAGGTGAGTCCCGAACTGACCCGAATGATTCGAAGCTGGCGCATCGGATACGTGGTCGCACAGATGATGATCTCGTCGCCGACGACGTACTTGAGCGGCACGGTGAAACCATCCGCTCGACAGTCCGGGCGGAGCGTCCCTCGTAGCTCATTCAGGAGTTCAAGCGAGGCGACCTCGTCACTGTCCACCTTGAAGAACCAGGGCATCGAGGCAGCCGAAACGAGTTGGCGCATGGCGCCCGCGAAGTCTCGCAGGCTGTCGTCAGACCGCTTGAACTGCGACTCCTGCATCAGCACCGTACAGCCGAAGCGCCGGGCCAACTCCAGCGTTCCATCGGTGCTGCCGCCTTCACAGATGATTCGCTCAGCGAACACTCCGGTGGCATCCAGCAATCTTTCGAGAGTATTGACAGAGTTGAAAGTGAGGATCCAGATTGTGCACTGGATGGGGCACGAGGCATCATCCGCCAGCAGTTGAGCGTTCCGTTGGGGCAGCCCGTTTCCGTCAAACATCGCACCTAAATCTAGCCTTTACGCTCCCCTGCCTACGGGTTCAAGAGTGGACCGTCGCTAGTCCGGATCTTTCATAGGCCTGCTTTGAGCGGGGGTGTCTGTTGTCGGTCACGGTGAGTGTTGGAAGGCGGTGCGGACGCGGTGGATGGCGTCGATTAGTGCGTCCAGGGCCAGTGGCTGTCGAGGTGGAGGCGGCGGCCGTTGGGGGTGATCGCGGCTGCGACGTGGAGGAGTCGGTGACGGATCGTCTTGGGTGTTGCTCGTTGCATCTGGCCGGTGAAGCCGATGTGTTGTGCCCAGGCGAGTAGGTCGTTGGCGGCGAAGCAGAGTTGCTGCACTCAAGACCGCGGCAACACATCGTGGGGTAACGCCGTTACCCCCGTCCGCGAAGCTTTTGGATGTTGCGGGCGGCGCGGCGCCACTGAAACGGCCCCCAGATGTAGGGAAGGTGCTTCGCCCGGATGTAGCGACGGGAGCGGGATTTGTCCTCCTCCACCGCAGTGGCGAGCATGCTCGTGCCGTGCCGTCGGTAGCGCCACAGCGCGTCGTCGACAGACACGATTCGAGCCCCGTTCTCGGCGCACGACAGCCAGAAGTCCCAATCCTCGTAGAAGGCAAGCTCGGGGTCGAAGCCGCCAGCGGTGCGCCAGATGTCCCGGGAGAACAGGGAGGTGGCGGCAATGTAGTTGCCTCTCCGAAGGTCCGGTTGGCGACCATCGGCGGCGGGAGCGAAGACCACACCGGACATCGTGCCGAACAGTTCGGCCGGCCCATATACGACGTCCGCCTTTTGGCGTAGCGCAGCGTTCAGATACACCTCCACGAATCGATGCTCCAGGAGATCGTCACCGTCGAGGCACAGGATGTAGCCGCACTCATCCAGCACCTCGCAACCGACATTGCGGGCAGTTGCCAAACTCCGTGCCAGCCCGAGCCGTACTGCGTGCACTCCCATCTGCTCTGCGATGTCGCTGGCGCGAGCATCGGAGGGAGACGCGTTGTCCACGAGGACGATCGACCACGGTGCCACGGACTGGTTCAGCACCGATGCCAAACACTCCTCGAGGTACTCCTGCTGGTGTGTCACGACGACGATGCCGACTCTGTTGCGGGCGAGCAAGGGATCGGGCCTGGTCAATGGCATTCACTCAGCATGGCATCTGAGGGCACGAGCATCGGCACCCCAACCGCCCGATCAGCCGGCTGCAACGTCGCTGAGCCCTCGGAGCCGGGCAAATTCCGCGCCAGTCGTATCACTGGTGGCTATCCGAGGAAGCAGGCGCGGGTTGTCGAACCGGGACAGTGGTCGTGACACGGTGGTGAACGCAACGTCGTGCCCGGCCTGACGAACGACCTGCACCACTGCCTTGTTCGCGTTGCCGTAGGGATAGGCGAACAGTCGGCGACCAGGGCCGAGCAAGGCATCGAGGTGCCTGTCGCCTTGGACGATCTCATCGAGCGCCTCCTCGCGGGAGACTTCTGTGAGCCGGGGGTGGGAGTGCGTGTGCGCTCCGATAGTGATCAGTGGATGGTGGTCGAGCTGGCGAAGCTGCGCTGTCGTGACAGGCCGCGCCGCCCCTGCAGGCGGTGTGAAGGAGAGATGCGTCGCGATCTGATCGAGTAGCGAAGACCTGTCGTCGAAGGGGCGCTGTGCGAGGGCCTTGTGCATCGCAACGTACACGGCGTTCGGCCCTTGATCGACAATGGTCGAATCGACTGCCGCGTCGAGCAAGCCGACGCAGCACGAGGCTTCCACGGTGTCGGGCAGGTCGTGCGGGCCGCCGAAGATGATGTCGGCCAGATGCGTCCACCAGAAGAACGGCTGGTCGATGCAGCGGGTGATGATGAAGATGGTGGCTGGCACCTCGTACCGCTCGAGGACCGGCAGGGCAGTGTGAAGGTTGTCGACGTATCCGTCATCGAACGTGATGGCGAAGCGTGGGGCTTTCCTCGAAGGTCGCTGCGCGGTTCGACCCTGAACCTCGGCGTCGAGCCGAACTGCGCGAGCCCTCCTTGCGATGATTGACATCTGCTGGTCGAAATGCTCGGGGCTCACCGCGAGCTGCGCCGGGTCTTGCGATGGTTCTGCAACTCGGTGGTAGACGAGCACTCGCATGGGAGTCGCCATGCGAGCTTCGGCCCGCCGGAGTAGGGCGCCGCCGTGGCCGGCGACCGTGCGCCACATGCTGCCGACGGACCCTCCACGGGCTGAAGTGGCGATGCTCGGCACTCGGTCGATCCTATTCGGGCAATGACCTGTGCCGCTATGGTTTGGTCAATGACAGTGCTGCAAAAGATCCGTGGGCTCGGCCGTCGACAGACAAGGGCGGCTCGGGAATCCGTGGGCATTGCGCTAGTGGCCATCGGGAGGCGTTCGGCGCTGCGAGCGAAAGAAGTCCCGGGCGTCACAGTCGTCACCGCCAACTGGAACACCTTGCCGTTCCTTGAGGCCTTGGTGTCAGCGGTGCAGCGGCACTCTCCCGAAGGCACCCGCATCGTGGTGGTCGACAACGGGAGCGTTGACGGGTCGCGCGAGTTCCTCCGCAGTCGTCCCGACGTCGATTCGATTCTGCTGCCACTGAACGTGGGGCACGGCGTCGCGCTCGACCTTGGCGTGGCGAAGGCTCGTACCGAGACGATCGCTGTCCTCGACGTCGATGCCTTTCCGATCGCTGACAATTGGCTCGACGAGGTCGAGGATGCGCTTGCTGGCGGGAAGAAAGTGTGCGGCGCGTACATCCATCGCAGCTACATCCACCCGTGCTTCCTCGTAGCTCGTCGTCAAACCCTGCTCGCGCAAGGACCCAGCCTTCGCGCTCGCGGCCGCTATCCGAAGGCGGGGCGTCGCCGGCCCGGCACCTTTCTCGACACCGGCGAGGCCTTCTGCCAATCGTTGGCCGTGAGGTTCGGATCGTCCTCTCATCACCGTGTCCCCATCACCTCGGTAGAAGGCCCGGGCCTCTACGGAACGGTCTTCGGCGGGTTGCTGTATCACAACTTCCACGCAACAACGGGGAAGGATCGCGAAGCGGGCCTGGATCAGTTCCGTTCGGCGGTCGCACGCTACGCCTGAGCGCGCATTCGCCAGTTGGTGGACGATCGCTCAGCTGAGCGGCGGCTGGCCCAGAAGGGTTTCGACGGCACGGCTCCACGATGACTGGTGAGTGCCGAGGTACTCGGCGTCGGTATCGCCCATGCGCAGCGTGGTCGAGTTGTAGTGGTGATAGACGACGCCGCCCATTGTGCAGCCTTCGAAATCTGTCTCGTCGGCGGGGAAGATGGTGGTGGCATCGCTGCCAAGGGAGTTGAAGAACATCTCGGCCGTGTCCCAGGCGTTCTGGCCCAGCGTTGGCTCCTCCCCTCGGTCGACGTACGGGATGTACCCCATCAGGCTGAGGTTCGACTCGTAGAAGCTGGAGCGGGTGAAGGCAGCGCACGCCGGGTGAACCCGGTCGCGTCGGCCCCACATGCCCGCCGCAAGCTTCCCGTGACGGAGTATGGGTTCGAGCAGAGTGTCGAGCCAACGATCGGAGTAGGGGAACGCATCGGAGTCGAGGGTGATGACGATCGGTCGTCGCGACATCGCCACTCCTACGTCGAGTCCGCGCCCGTGACCGATGTTGGTCGGTAAAAGGGCTACTCGACTGGAGAACGGCCGAGTCCTGAGCCACTCGCGACTTCCGTCGGTTGAACCATTGTCGACGATGATGATCTCCGTAGACGGCGGGCTGAACCGCCTGAGTGCTTCCATGGTGACCTTGAGAACGTCGAGTGTGTTCCAATTGACGACCACGACACTGGCGCCCTCGGCCGCGACCGGCCGCGATCGACCCCAGCGGTGCACAAGTCTCATCACGGTGTTCAATGGCTGACCGAAGAGCAGGTCGTCGGTGACCGGACCTCGATATAACGGCTGGCGAACCAGACCCGGTACGAACACTTTTCGGACCTGGCGGCCGGTGAGGCGCAGGACACGCTCGATCCCAGCCAGGATTCGGTCGGCGAGGGACCCTTGACGTTGCGATTGGAGATTCACTGGAGATGCCGTCGCCGTGCGTTCACTGTGAGTGGATGGTAGTCGGCATCAGGAAAGATCGACCGTGTTGCTCAGAGGCACATGATCCTGTTGCGGATGCTGCCTTCGAGATGACCGACCCGATTCGCTGCCACCCAGAGCCACACCAGGCGGTTCTCCCGCGCGTAGAGCTGCGGCATGTGGGCAACGAGCCACAACCACGATCGCCAGCCGCCGAACCGAGGAGCGGCGAAACCATGTTGTCGCAGACCCTTGTAGACGATGGTCCGAGATCGTCCGTATGCCCTGCCCTGTCGCCAGAGCGATCTGGCGTCCGCGCGGTAGCGATAGTGCAGCACGGCTCGCGACTCGAAGAACAGCGGAACACATCTCCGCCACGCCTCCATGGAGAACAGCGTGTCCTCCGCTCCCTGAACGCCTTCGGCGAAGCCACCGATCTCCGCCCACACGCTGCGATGCAGACCTAGATTGCCACCAGAGGCGCCCGGGAAGTGCCCGGCAAAGAGGGTCGGCCCGCTGTCGCCACTGCGTCCGCGACTGTCGGCTAGCCACTTGGGATTCAGCCGGTCGACCTCCAGCTTCCCGGTGACGAACTGATGCTGGCGAAGAGCGCTCCCCATGGCCTCGACCCATCCAGGCGCAACAATGTCGTCGGCGTCGCAGATCGCGATGTGATCAGCCCGTGCCGCCGCGATGCCCGTATTCCTCGCGTATGAGAGCCCCGCCCGATCTGAGGCCGACACCACCCGAAAGCTGGAGAAGCGGTGGGCGAAGCTCTCCGCCACCGCGACGGTTCGGTCTGTCGAACGATTGTCGACCACGATGAGTTCCCACTCACCGTCGGGCCACGCCTGGTCGGCGAGCGCAGCGAGTTGCTCGCCGAGCAGTCGTTCCTCGTTATGAGCAGGAATGATGACGGTCAACTCTGGCCCGGCGGTCTGGCTCGTCTCGTTCATCCCAGGACCAGTTTGTATACCGAGCGAAGTCCTCGTCCAAACGCCTCCGGAGATCGCTCTGCCGAGACGGTGGCGCACGCGCTCGCAGTACGAGCCCACACATGCGGTTCGAGCAGCTCATCGATTGCCTCGGCTAGCGCGGCCGGATCGTGCGGCGGCACTACGAGGCCGGTGCCGTCCTCGACCACCGTCGTTCCCAATGCGCCCACGTCGGTGACGACCACTGGCCGGCCATAGCCGTACGCATCGTGCAAGACCGCGCTCTGCGACGAGAAGGACGTGTACGGCAGCGCCACGACTGATGCCAGGCCGAACAGTTCAGCTTTGCGTTCCAGCGACACGAACCCAATCTCCGCAGTTACTCGGTGGTCTCGTTCCTGCATGCTCAGAGCCCGTTGTTCGAGTTCGCGCTGACCGCGGCCTGCAATGACAACCCGAATGTCGCTGTGGGGGATGATTTCCAGGGCTTGTTCCAGTACTTCGAGCCCCTTATTTTCGCGGAGAGCCCCGAAGAGCAGGACGACCGGAGGTCCGGCAGGCGGGGGCTCGGGGTGCTCGCTGCGGGTGAGCACCGGATACGGAACCACATGAATTCGTCCGGGAGCCACCCCGAACGTTCCGATCAGTTCGTCGGCGACCCGCTGATGATGCACGACCAGCGCCTCAGGCCGTGCGTAGAGCCGTTTGAGCAGGCGGTGCTCCGCCCACGACCCGATGCGAGGGACATGCGGAACGGCATCGTGGACGCTCATCACCAGCGGCGCTGGAAGTTTGGCCGTCGAGTCGGTGAAGCGGTTGAGGTAGTGAATGTGAAAGAGGTCGTATCGGTCCGACCTCCAGTGCTCGGCGCGAACCCGGGCTCGCCGTCGATAGGTGTTGGCCCTCGAGGGGGCCCAGCGCAGTGGACCGACGGCGCGGTTCACATCAGGCAAGTCCCGAACCACCGTGACCCCACCCGACGATTGGGCGAGAGGTGCCGCGTCGCGGTTGACCGCCTCGATGGTCAACGTGTCGCCCTCGTTCACGACAGCGTGGGCCATCGACAGCTCTTCGACGCGAACGAACGGCCAGTACCAATGCAGCCTCATCCGCACACCCGCACAGTCGACCGCATGGTTAGGCCGGACGGCCGTCGCACGCGCTTGCGAGTGCTTTCCAGTCGGTGGCACCTGTGATGAACGGTTGGTGGACGTGTGTCGCCAGGCTCTCCTCGGGCTGGAACAAGATGGGTCGGGTGGCTGGTCGGAGACGTCGGAGCGTGCACTCGGCTACGAGACGGACGGTCGCGAGATTTATGACGCGTCGGACATCGCGGAACCCTGCGTTACCCACCAACTTGAACCAACGTCCTTCGAGAACCGCCCCAAACGCATAGCTGTCCTTGGGGGACTTGCCGTAGCTGGCGAGCCACCAGTATTGGCGCGTCTGCCGTAACCCCTGGGTGCGACATGCGAAGGTCATCGTGGTGCGGCTGGTCGAGCGCCACACGACATCGGCGACAGTTCTGGAGACGGAGCGGTGGCGACGGACATCTGGTTGCGATTCGTCGTCGCGAACCGGATGCGCATAGGGCGAGGCGTAGCTGGCGGTGGGATCCTGTAGGAGCAATCGGATGGTCTCCAGGATGGAGTTGCGGGTCCACATGTAGTCGTCCTCGGCAAAGAGGATGATCTCCTCATTGCTGTTGGTTGCCACCTCGAATGCGTAACGGAAGGCAGGTGAGTTCCCCAGTAGGCGAATGTGATCGAGGTGGTCGAACCACTCGAGCTCGGGCATCAGATCTGGACTCAGCTCACCGTCGATGACGACAGTGGAGCGCAGTGCTATCCCAGCCGACCTGGCCTCCTCGACCGCCGCCATGAAGCTGCCCAGGCATGAACGTTGGCTGAACCAATCGGGACGCACTTCGGACTTGCGGGTCGGGGCAATGCGATAGATGGCATGCACAGCGCTTTCCACGCGGCCAACCCTATAGCGGAGCGCCTCGGGCCTTGGCGTTCGCATTCGGTGGACCGTCGCGTTCTACATTGACGAGATGCGCTTGCTCTTTGTCTCCGGAACAACGGTCGGGGGCTCGGGCCGAAGCCAACGTGAACTTGCGAGCCAGCTAGTCCGGCTCGGCCACGAGGTCTGCTTTCTCGTTGATCCGGAATCCACCGGCAGGGTCTCTCGCTGGTGGTACGAGCAAATGGCCGACCTCGCCGTTCGGCTCGGTGATCGCAAGATCGCTCGGGTAGTGCGATTCGTCGAGAGTCTCCCGGGGCGTCATTGCGGGAACGACACGCTCGACGGTGTGCCCCATCTGTTGTCGCCGGTGCCCGAGAACGCCGCGCCCGGTGTCATCAGGTCGTTCCGCCCAGATGTCGTCGTGGGAAGCAGCATCCCCAGGTTGGCCTGGCGCAAAATTCGGCGCCTCTGCTCCGAACGCCGGATCCCAACGGTTCTCTACATTCGTGAAGACGTGGCTCTGAACCACTTCGCGGTCGGGGGAACTGGCGCCGATGCCGTAGTAGCCAACGCCGACAGCCTGGCTCGGGCTGTGAGAGCGTTGGGCGTCGACTGCGTGTTCATCCCCTCGGTCATCGACACAAGTGTCACTGCCACGAGCTCGAGCCGCCGTGTCGCTCTCGTCATCAACCCGATTGAGAGTCGGGGCGTGAACACCATCTGGCAACTCGCTGAACGACTCGTTGATGTCCCTTTCGCTCTGCAGGAGTCATGGCCTCTCGAGCCGGCTCAACTCGAAGCGGTGATCAGAAACGTCGATCGCCTCCCGAATGTCGAGTTCAGGCAATCAGCTCCGCCAGGGCCTCAGTTGTATGAGGACGCGCGAGTGCTGGTAGTGCCGTATCTCGTCGACAACCGGCCGCGGGTCATCGCGGAAGCGCAAGCCAACGGAATTCCGATCGTTGCCTCCGACCTTCCCGCCCTCGCAGAAGCTGTCGGTCCCGGAGGGATTGTCGTCGCAGCGGACGATATCGACGGGTGGTGTGGGGCCATCATCAATCTGTGGTCCGACAACCTTCTTTACGAAGAGCTGTCGACGAAGGCCCGCGAACACAGCATGCGTGATGAGATCTCGGTGGTTGCAGTCGCACAGAGGTTCGAAGCGCTCCTACGAGGCATCACCCTTCCGGGAAATACTTATCAAAAGTAGAGACACCGATGCCGCACGCTTCCCACGACTCGCCCAGCCGAGCCGCCGAGAACGACCATCCAGCGGAGACGGCCCGCTGGGGTGCGCAGGCTCGGGAGGTTTCTCACGAGCCACAGCCAGTTGCGCGTTCCACGAAATCTTCCGGACACGGGGTGACCGCGTCGAGCAAGCAGCTTCCAGATGTGCGGTGTCGCGCCGCCGTATTGCACAGCTTGACGCCATAACGCGATGCGGGTGTCTCGGAGCCGGTAGTGAACGGTGGCCGTGGGAGCGAAACCGAGCGAATACCCAGCGCTCCAGAGGCGGAGACAGAACTCGATGTCCTCTCCCACCTCGATAGCCGGATCGAAACCACCAATCTCACGAAAGACACTCCGGCGGACGCCGAGGTTCGCACTCGCTCCGAACGGAAAGATGCCCGCGAACGACTGCGGCTCGGTTGCCAGCTTGGTACCGTACGCGTGCTGTAGCCACTCCTGGTTCAGTCGAGCCAGTTCGAGCGGACCAGTCACGGCCGCATGATGTTGGAGAGTGGTCTCGACCGCGCTCAGCCACCCGTCTGCTACGACATCATCCGCGTCGCAGAACGCAACGAGCTCGCCGGAACTCTGGGCCACGCCGGCGTTGCGGGCGTATGAGGGGCCGCGCTGCTGGCTGGCGTCGATCGATCGTACCCGAGGGTGTTGCCTGGCGTAATCAACGACGACGTCGATGCTGGCGTCGGTGCTCCCATTGTCGGCAACGATGATCTCCCACGCGGCGGTGCATTGTTGCCTCAGCAGAGCATCGAGCTGGGCGGCGATGGTGTGGGCCGCGTTGTAGACGGGGATGACGACGCTGAGCTTGATGGGCGCGCCATCGATACTGCTCAGCGGCGTGCTCGGTGCCATTCGACCTGTCGCTTGACACCCGCTCGTAGATCTACCGCTGGCGCCCAGGCCAGTAGTTGCTTCGCTCGCTCGATCGAGCCGCCCGTGCGGCGCACATCACCCGGCTGCGCCGGCTGCCAGTCGATGCTGACCGGCCTGCCGACGAGTTCACCAACCAGGTTGACCAGCTCGATCAACCGAACCGACCCGCCGCCAGCGACGTTGCACACCATTCCAGCCGGAACATCGGCCGTGGCTGCGAGCACGTTGGCATTGACAATGTCGTCGACGAACGTGAAGTCGCGGACCTGCTCACCGTCGCCGAACAACGGGAAGGGCTGGCCGTCGAGAGCGGCCTCGACGAGTCTGTGGGTTGCCATATCGGGCCGCTGCCGTGGGCCGTACACGGTGAAGTAACGCAGGCTTGCGGTGGGTACACCGAAATTGGCGGCGTATGCCGAGCACAGCAATTCACCCGCCAGCTTGGTGACGCCGTAAGGGCTGTACGGCCGTGTCGGCTGGTCCTCGTCTGTTGGCGCCACGGCAGCTTGGCCGTAGATCGACGAGCTCGACGCATAGACGAATCGTTGCAGTTCGGTGTCCTTGGAGGCCTCTAGCAGGCGTTGAGTAACACTGATGTTCAGGTGGACGTACGTAGGAAAACCGTCGGACCAGGAGAGACGGACGCCTGGCTGGCCTGAGAGGTGGAATACCACGTCGGTTCCATCGAACAACTGCGACAGGCTTGCCGTAAGTAGGTCGGCCTCGATCAACTGGAACTTCGGCGAATTCAAGAGTCCTACGAGGTTTGAGCGCTTGCTTCGTTCGTCGTAGTAGGGCGTGAAGCAGTCGACACCCCGAACCGACCACCCGTCGCTGATGAGGCGTTCAGCCAGCGCGCTGCCAATGAACCCTGCGACTCCAGTGACCAATGCCCGCATCTTGACAAGCGTACAGCGACGCAAGTGCCGCAGTCACGGGGTCAGAGCTCGCCGGCCAACTCCTTGGGATCACGTGATCTGAACTGCAGCCGATGCGGCACCGGTGGATCGTGCTCGCTCTGGCAGTCGTCGGCGCGGCATTCGGCGCGCTCCCACACCCGCCAAGGTGGAGGAGCAAGCCTTGCGCTGCACCGCCACCCACACCATGCTCGTCAACGATTCCGAGGCCAGCTCCGGCAACACGGACGCTGAGCTCGATCGGCGTCGCTGACCCACGGCCAGGCAGGTGGTTGGTCATACGTTCCTCGTCAGCTCCGATCGCTGGCCCCCTGGCAGACACGCCGGCAGCAACTCTTGCCCGGTATGGATCTGAGTGTCGTCGTCCCTGCACGGAACGAAGAACATCGTTTGGGAGCACAACTCGAGGCGTTGCTGGGCCAGCAGTGGAACGGCCAGTGGGAGATCAATGTCGTCGACGACGGCTCGACGGACGGCACTGCCGCACTCGTCCTCGACTACGCAAGGAACGACACACGTGTCCGCTTGGCCCAGGCACCCGAGCGGGGCGATCAGTTGTATGCGGCACACCGGGGTCACCGGCTCCACCGCCCCCGCCGTGGTCTTGTGCGATGCCGACGACATAGTGGCCGACGGCTGGTTGGCTGCAATCGCCGCCGGGCTCGCCGAACACGATGTGGTGACCTTGCCGGTGGCCGACGTGGAGTTCTCGCTGCGCTGCTGGTTGCACGGCATCGACATCGCCGGGCTGCCCGGTGCCGTCGTGCACTACCGGTACCGGGCCGACGCGCGATCGCTGTGGCGCCAGTGAAGGATCTACGGCTCGCACCGGCCACTGATTGCCAAGATGCTCGTCGGGGCCGGGCGACCCCGCCCACCGAAGCTCGGGGGCTGGAAACCGGGGGTCATGCTGGTGGCCACGCTGCCCAAGACGGTCACCCGCAACGGCCGTGCTCGCTGGCTGTGGATCGCCGGAAACCGTTTCGGCCAGATCGAGGGCTCGATCCGCTATCGCACACTCATGCTTTGACGATTCCTTGCCGATGACCTGACAGCGGAACCGGCGATCGGTACGCTGTTCACGCTCGTAGAGTCGGAATCTTTATGGACAACCTTTCAGCCCTCGGGGCCGCGCGACGCTACTGGTGGATCATCCTCCTGATGGCCGGACTGGGGGCCGTGCTCGGCGCACTGCCTGCCCCCGCCCGCGTCGAGCAGCAAGCCGTGCGCTACGACGCAACACACACGATGCTGCTGAACGACGTCGACCAATCGCAGTCAGGCAGTTCCGGTGTCTCGCCCAACCAGGTGGCGTTCTTCGCGGTCACCGGTGAGGTACCCAAGCGGGTCGCAGAGCGGATCGGGTACGCCGGAAACCCGGCCGAACTCGCCAGCCAGGTGGTCGTCAACTTCGACTCCAGTGTGGGTGCGCTGACCGTCACCACCAACCAGGACACCGAGGCCCAGGCAGAGGCCGTCGCCGATGCATTTGCCGAGGAGCTCAACACGTACCTCGCCGAGCGTCAGGACGCCTACTACGAGGACCGCCTCGCCGCCTCGAACAACCGGCTCGCCGAGCTGACGACGAAGATCGACGATCTCACCGCGCAGAAGGCCGACGAGCCCGACAACAACGTGATCGGCGCCCAGATCGATGCGCTCAACCGCCAGTACAGCGTGGCGTTCGAGCAGAACCAAGTGCTCAGTGAAGCCAGCGCCCCGCTGGCGTTCACCACACTCGAACGTGCGCAGGCCGTACCCGCCGAACAGGAAGGGCTTGCTGCCCCCACCTCTCGTACCACACGCGGGGCGATGGGCTTGCTCGTCGGGGCCGCGGTCGGCCTCGGCATAGCAATGCTCGTCGGCATCTTCGATCGCCGCATCCGCACCCCCGAACAGGCCGAGGAAGTGCTGGGGATGCGAGCCCGCGCTTCGATCCCGATGTCCGCCGATGCAGGCAAGGCAGGGCTGGTGGTCGCGCACGGCCGACATGACCCACTGTCGGAGGCGTTCCGCACGATGCGCAACGTCGTCGCCTTCGTGCACGAGGAGCTCGAGTTCGAGCACCGTGCCCGCATCACGCTGGTCGTGTCGCCGGGCGCGGGCGAAGGCAAGACCTCGCTGGCTGCCAACCTCGCCGCCGCGTTCGCGGAGACCGGCCGACACACCATCGCCGTCAACACCGACTTCCGACGGCCGCGCCTCACCCGCGCGATCACCGGCGAAGCACCCCCACGCCACCCCTTCGACCTGGAGCACGCCGAGCACCTCAGCCCTCGGCAGTTGCTGTGGAAGACCAACGACCCAGATCTCTCGATCCTGGATCTCAGCAAGCTCGGCGAGCCCGGCGACTTGGCGCGCACCACAGCTCGCCTGGTGCCCACGCTGTCGCGCTGGGCCGACGACATCGTCATCGATACGTCCCCGCTGGGCTCCACCGCCGAGGTACTCGAGCTCGTGCCTGTGGCCGACGTGATCGTCATGGTGGTGCGCCTCGGCCACACCCAGGCCGACGCCGCCAAACGAGCCATCACCGTCCTGCGCGACCTCACCACCGTCCCCGTGCTGCTCGTCATCACCGGTACCAAGACCTACGCATCGAACTACTACCAGTACAACGACCGTCGCCGTGAATCGTCGGGCCGTAGCTGGAGGCAGCCATTCCGCAAGAAGTACACCGGGCCCGAACGGCGACGCGCAGCCCTTCGTGCGGGCGGGGGCGACGAACGGCGACGCGCTGCCGCCACCGGCACACCAGCGGCACTGCGGTCAGAGGCTCAGCCGGTCACCGGCGGCTTCGCGGCGCGGCCACTCGCCGACCCCAGTCTCGCAAGAGAACGGCAGTCCGAGCCCGCCGAGTGAACCGCAGCATCGAAGAACGTGGGCTCGTCGCCGCCGGCATCGGGTACCTGCTCGCGCTCACTTGGTGCATCAGCAACGTGTCGTACGACGTCTGGGGAGTCCTGGTGGTGCTGCCACCGCTGGCGATCGTCGGCATCCTCGGCATCAAGCGAGTCTTCTCGGGTGAGCACCAGCCGCTGGCGAGGGTGATGATGCTCGGGCTGGCGGCAAAGCTCGCAGGTGCGCTCGCCCGCTACTGGGTCAGCTTCGATGCCTACGGCGGGGCCACCGACGCGGCGCGGTATCACGCAGCCGGGGTGACCGCCGCCGGACGCGTGTGGAGCGGCCAGGACAGCCCCCTCGCGGTCATCCCCTACGGCACGGGCACCGAGTTCATGCAGCGGTTCACCGGGATGGTGTACACACTGGTCGGTTCCAGCAGGCTCGCCGGATTCGTCGTGTTCGCATTCATGGCCTACTGGGGCGTGGTGCTGTTCGTGAAGGCAGCCTGCATCGCCATCCCCGGTGTGCATCAACGTCGGTACGCAGCGCTCTGCGCCTTCGCGCCCAGCGTGGTGTACTGGCCGTCGTCGATCGGCAAGGAAGCGCCGATGATGCTCGCGCTGGGCGTTGCCTCCTACGGGTTCGCTCGGCTGCTCTCGCACCGAGGGGTTCTGATCCCGACGATCATCTCGGTGGCCGGCATCGCCGGCACAATGTTCATCCGGCCTCACATCGGCGGGTTGTGGGTCGCCGGGCTGGTACCGGCACTGGTGGTGATGATTGTCAAAGGGCGCGTCAGGATCGGCGACGCCCGGCGCGGGCGCGGCGCCAACCGCATCGTGCTGCTGGCCGTGATCGCCGTCGCCGTGGCCGGGCTCAGTTTCGTGGCCTCCACCACGATGCGCTACCTGCAGTTCAACGAGGGCACCACCACGGTCAGCTCAGACGGCCTCACCAACATCCTCAGCGAGACGACACGGCGCACATCCGAGGCCGGCTCCAACTTCCGACCGGTGGTCGTGACCGGGCCCGTGGACTGGCCAGAAGCCTCGATTCGCACCCTCACCCGACCGTTGCTCATCGAAGCCCGCAACTTGTTCCAGCTGATCACCGCACTCGAAATGACCGCCTTGATCGGCTTGGTCCTGGTCTCGTACCGCCGCCTGCTCAACCTGCCCCGGCTGATGTTCACCAACCCCTACATCGCGTTCGCGATGATCACGCTCTTTCTGGGCGGCCTCGCCTACTCGAGCTTTGCCAACCTCGGCGTGCTGGCCCGACAGAAGTCGCTGATCGTGCCGCTGATGCTGCTGATCCCGTGCGTCCCTGCGCTGCCCTCACGGTTCAGCCGCTCGCAGCGTCCGCCCGACGAACTGCGTGAAGAGACGGCCGGCCCTGAGCCACAAGGGCGGCCGGTCGAGATCGAGCTTCGCTGACTACTCGTCGCGGTAGGCGGCGAGCGTGATGCGAACCTGTGTTGCCTGGTCGAAGTGGTCGAGGGCCCTGGTGCGAGCGTTCGACGCCATCTCGGCACGCCGATCATCGTCGTCCACCAGGCCGGCGGTCGCCGCAGCCAGAGCCACCGCATGGCGAACCGGCACCAGTACACCGCTCTCGCCGTCAGCGATCACCTGGCGATTGCCACGGATGTCGGTGGCCACCGTGGGCAACGCCATCGCCGCGGCCTCCATCGCTGCACGGGGGAAACCCTCGCGCCAGCTGGCGGTGACGAACACATCCATCGCGGCATAGCACTCGGGCATGTCGGTTCGCTGGCCGACGAACACCACACCCTGATCGCGGGCACGCCGGATCAGCGCCTCGTCGATCGCATCGGCCTTGTCGGAATCGACAGGGCCGACGATCACCAGCCGTGCCGGTGACCCCTGCGCGTGCAGCAGATGCGCTGCCTCCAACAGCTCGATGATGCCCTTCTCGCGCACCAGCCGGCCGACCACGCCGCACACCATCTCGCCTGGGGCGATGCCCCACTCCGTACGCAAGCGTTCGCGGGTTCCGGCGGGCACTCCTGCAGGATCGAAACGAGCGAGATCGATGCCATTGCCCAGCAGGTGCACCCTGGCAGCGGGCACGTGCAGCACCTTGACAAGGGTTGCGACGTCCTCGGGGTTCTGCACCAGTTCGGCGTGACTGAACGCGGCGGCGATCCGCTCGGCGGCGTACACCGGCCAGCGCCGCTGCCAGCGATCCGTGGGCTGGGCATACAAACCGTGCTGCGTGTTGACCACTCGCGGCACCCGCGCCAAGCGCCCCGCGACACGACCGAGGATGCCCGGCTTCGGGTTGTGCGTGTGCAAGATGTCGGGCCGCTCGTGACGCAGGAGGCGCAGCAGCTGCCAGAACGCTTTCACGTCCTGCAGCGGGTTCGAACTCCGCGTGAACGCAGGCACGGCAACGTGGCGGATGCCCATCGCCTCCAGGTTGGCGACGTGCGGGCCCGGAGCAGACATCCCGATCACCTCGTAGCCGGCCTCGGCGAACGCCCGCAACTGCGGGCCGAGCAGCCAATCGAGGCTCATGTCGGTGGTGGTCAGGTGCACCAGTCGCGGTCGACTGCCGGGTGCCCGCCGCACTCGCGTCATCGCGGCACCAGCAGATCCGGGAAGTCGACCGGGGCGGGCACTGGCCTCGGAACAGGCGACGTTCGCCGCGGCACACACCAGAACACGAGCAACAGCGGGACGACCAGCGACCGCTGACGGGTGAGGATGCCCAGGTTACCGACGCGGGCGAAGGCCAGCCCGAACATGAACAACGCGATCGCGGCGAACACAAGGTACGAGGACTTGAGGAACAGCCGAGGGACGTTGGCGAATCGGCGCCAGCTCACCACCGCCCACACGAACAGCAGCGTCATCTCGATGGCAGGCAGCAGCTCCGCCAGGCTGCCGGCCTCGTTGAGCATCGGCCGGGTGAGCGTGCGGACCACTGCCTCGGGCCAGTCCTGCGGCCCTGAGATGGTGACCGTCTCGAACGACGAGCCACCCTGGCCGGTGCGGCGCTGAGTCTCGTTGAAGATCTCGTCGAGCCGGTCAGTCGTAGCGACAGCAGAGCTGTCGTCCTGGGGGTTCAGGTAACGCACTGTGGCCGTCGCGACAAAGAACAGTCCGATTGCTGCGACGCCGACCAGTATCGCTGCGCTGAGCCGGCCCCCACCTGATCTGCCACTGCTCCCGGTGAGCACACCGACGGCGAGCGCCACGACCAGCGCCCCCACCCAGATCGCCACGAAGTGTGGCCGGGCGAAACCGGCGCCTGCGAGGGCGAAACCCGTCACCACGAGTGCGGAGAAGCTCCTTCGGCCGCTGAGGAGCAGAGCAATGCCGTACGAAGCCAGGCCCAGGCACAGGCACAGCCATGCCTCCTTACCGATCGACGAGGGCCAGTAGAGCATCGTCGGAACGAAGAACAGCAGTGCGGCATATCGCCTGGCTGCCAGACCTGGCACGGCGATGACGGCTGCACGGACGAAGAACACTGCGCCCCAGAACGCCATCCATCCGTAGAACAGGAACCCGGCGAGGATGCTGGACCCGAACACCGCGTACAGCAGCCCGGTGAGCTGGTCGATGAACTCCGTTCCCGTGCTGTGCGGGATGGCTTCGAGCAGGCTCACCGACCCGCTGCGGATACCGGCAGCGAGTTGCGTGGCCCGGTTGTGGTACGCACCAGCGTCGGCGGCGCCGCTGTAGGCGTCGAACGCCACCCAATACCGAAACGCCGACCCGACGAACTTGGCAACCAGACCGGCGACGGCGAGCGGGAACAGGTGCCCGAGCTCGCTGGAGAACACCCTGCGCAGCAACGGCACCGTCACCAGCACGAGCAGCGGCGCGACGACCAGCGCACCCCAGATGTCGTAGCTGAGCGACGACATCGCCCACCCGACGACGAGCACGTAGATCGCGGCCGCCGCAAGAACGAGCGGTTCGGCGCGAGCATGCACTGTCAGTCCTTACGGTCCGACGACCGGCGCTTCGGGTCGTCAAGATCACCGGTGTACTCGTAGTAGTTGGAAGAATCGATATTCTCGCCCACCACCACCAACACCAACGGTGCCTTGGTCAGCGCTCGGACCGTCTCCGATGCACGCGTCACGGATTCGATCGAGCTGTGATCGATGCGAACCACCTGCACGACGACATCGGCGACCGGCACCAGCTCGAGCACCTCCGCCGTGAGGCCCACCGGCGAGGTGTCGACCACCACCACCGACGCACCGACGCCTTGCAGTTCGGGAATCCGGGCAGCAGTGATGCGCGCCAAGTCTCCCGGAGAAGCATTCTCGCCCGCCAGATCGAACACCACCAGATCCTCGAGCGAGCTTCTGGTGAGCAGCTTGCGGATAGGGACCCGACCGAGCTCGTAGGCGGTGAGCCCGAGCCCGGCGACCTTGTGGCCAAGGATGCGCAGTGACAGCGCCGGACGGCGGAAGTCGGTGTTGACGGCCACGGTCCGGATTCCGGTCTCGACGAACGCCGCAGCCAGGTTGCCGGCCACCGAGGTCTTGGCGTCGCCGGATGATCCCGAGACGACCAGGACAACCGGTACGCGACCTTCGGCGTGGGCAGAGCCGCTCTCGATGAAACCGACGACACTCCGCAAGGTGCGGTAGGAATCGGATAGCGGGTCGTGCCTCTCGGGCACCACCACGATTCCGAGATTGCGATCGACGGAGTCAGGGATGACCACTTGGCTGCGGACGCCGACGATCGCCTCGGCCTGCACACGGCTGCGGATGCGCCGATCGGTGCGGGCGAGGAGCAACGTTGCACCGAAACCCAATGCAGTGCCAACGAGACCGCCCAACACACCCCGGCTGACGCGAGACCGGGGAGCGCCCAGCCCGGCGCCGCCCGAGACGACCGCGACCGCCTGAGCACGCTCGAGCGTGGTGAGCTGCAGTTGACCTTGATCGACCTGCAGCAACCGGTACTGCTCGAAGGCGGCGCTGTACTGCCGACTCAGGGCATCGAGCTGCGCTGTGAGCACAGCATCCCCGGCCTTCACCGCGAGCCGACGGCCGAGATCCTTGATCTCCTTCTCCAGCGAATCGACCTGCTCCAGCGACGCCGCGATGCGCAGTGCCTTCAGGCTGTCCTGCCGCTCGGAAAGGTAGCTGGTGAGCTGATCGGCGAACTCGTCGGCAATGCGTACGGCCTCCGCTTGGGTGGGCTGGCGCGTGGAAATCCGTACTGCACCAGTGTTCTGGTCGACCGCCACACTGACCTGGGCGGCCAACGCTGCCGGCGGCCCGTCGAACTCGAGCGCATCGGCGACCCGCTTGGGCACCTCACCCGTGGTCGCGAACAACTGCAGTTGGTTGAACGTGACGGGGTCGCTGTAGATCGTCGCGGTTGCCGACGTACTGGAAAGCAGGAGTGTGTGCGCGGCGGTCCAGCTGGTGGCTGTGGAGTCTGTAGTGGCCTTGGGTGATGGCAGCGCCGCGACCACCGTTCCGAGTACGGTAAATCCAACGAGGATCCACCACCGTCGCCGCAGCGCCTCGAGTACTGCCTTCGTGTCCAAAATCGTCCTTCGCTGGGTGTGGTCGCCACGAGCCTACGCGCTGGCGCGGTTCCCGAGGCTCACCTCCACGGCGCGATTCCGGTACCCGAGAGCACCGAACGGCGCCCCAGACTGCCGGAGAACCCGGCAAGCGTCCGGCCGTCAGGGCTCGTTGCTTCGAGGTCCAGCCGCTCGGGATTGGCCAGCGGCTGCGGACGATACAACAGTCGGTAGTCACCCGCTGCAAGCACCCCGTCCAAAGCGATCTCGATCACCCGCTGCTCGCCCGGGGCCAGCGTCAAGAACGTCGAGAACACGTTCCACCCCTGTTCCTCACCACCGGTCATGCCGATCGTTTCGCCGTCGAGCGTGACCGTCGTGAACGACAGCGGGGTGTACACGCTCAGCAACGTGCGGTTGGTACCAGCGGGCAGCCCGAGAAGGTTGCCGATGACGTAGTCGGGGTAGCCGATAGCCGGGGCGTCGTTGGTGAGCTCGATCGTCAAGGTCGCAGACGTGCGCCCCGTGCGTTCGTCGAACACCGGGAGGTACGTCACGCTGCGATGCAGGAAGCTGTCGATCTTGTTGCCACTGGCATTGTCGTTGACCACGGCCAAGCCGTCGCCGCCGTCCAACGCGGGCAAGGCCGCCTCAACACCCATCAGCTGCATCAGGCGCTGCTCGTCGGGCCGCACTGCCCAGATCGAGATGTGGCCCTCCGTGGCCGCCGGCCCCAGGTCGGCAGCCAGCACCTGCGGCCCGGGCAGCGAGGCGACAAGCAGACGATCCACGGTCGCGAGGGTGACCGCCTCCAAGACATCCTCGCGTTGCGCTTCCGACGACGAGTACTGGTCGAGCAGAAGGTATCGCTCGACGTTGGTGGCCGAGAGCGTGACCCTCGCATCCGTGACGGTCACCGGGCCGGTCAGATCCAGCAGCGCCGCCAAACCCGCAGGGTCGACGACGATCACGCCATCGATGCTGCGGCCCATCGCCTGCTCGTAGAGCTGGGCCATCGCCGAGCCCACCGACGGCATGTTCGGCGACATCGTCACGTTGCTCCAGTACTTCGGATGCACCGGGCTGCCATCGCCCCCCGCTCCGTACGGTCCGTACCGCGCGAAGTAGTCCGCAGGGGCTTCGAGCACGGCATCGTCGAGACCCGAGATCAGTGCGTTGGTGCGGCCATTGGCGGTCAGTCTCAGCGCACCCTCGGTGATGGTGATCTCGGCCCAGTTGCCCATCAACCCACTCTGGCCGCGCGCCTCGGCAGGGCTGGTGAACGCGAGCAGATAGCGACGCGGGCCGTCGTTGCCCAACATGGCAGGACCCACTTCGGCGGCGCTGCGGGCCGTCAGAGCAGACCGGACCACTTCGTCGGCGAGCTTGCCGGCATCTGCGAGCCGGCTCTGCACACCGCTCAGCAACCACGGGGAATCCGTGGCATCGAGCGCGCCGGCGAGGTCGGCGACCGCTTGCTCGAGTTCACCGATCGGTCCCGAGAGCAACGCCATCGCCTCCACGTCGATGACACCACCGATCACGCGCAACTGCTCCAGATCGACCAGATCCAGCGCATCGGCAGCCGCTTCGGCAGCGTCGCCGGCGGCCTCGATGATGTCGCCCAGCGCCGCGCCGTTCTGCGCCAACACCGGCACCAGACGCGCCGGCTGCGAGAACGGACCCGACCACTGATCGCTGGCCTCGCGCAACGTCGCCGCGGCCTTGTGCAACGACAGCGCGGCCGCGACGGGATCGCCGTTGCGCGCCGCCTTCAGGCCAGTGACCAGATCCTGGTAGCCCGCATTCGCATCCGACCTGGCGAGACCGCCGCTGAGGCCCAACCCGACCAGCGCGATCAACACGAACCCACCGGCGATCGCTGCACCACGATAGGTGCGCCGGCGCACGTAACCCGGGCGACGTGAGACGCCAGTGACGACCAGCAGCCCGGTCGCCGCGACTGCCACCATCGCCGAGCCGAGGAACATCGGGTTCCATTCCAATCGCAGCACCACCTGCACGGTGAGCGCACCACTCGCCGCACGCAGCGGCGGCAGGCTGTTGCGATAGGCGCCGACGAGGGCACCGAGTGCGAACGCGGCCATCGCCGTCACCATCAACACTGGCTGCGCCGAGGCGAACACCGCCGCCACCCCGGCGGACGCCATCATCGCCCACCACGGAGCCGAGGCCGCAGCCCAGGTGACGAACGCGGCGAACATCGCCGTGACTGCCACATCGGAGAACAACTCGCCCGTGGGTTGGCAGCCGGCGAACGCCGCAAGCACGCCCGAGCCAACGGCGACCGCGATCACGAGCCACGAGTCACGCGCCGTGATCGAGTTTCGACGCTTGCCCTTCATGCGAAGTCAGTATGGCCGATGACGTGGCCGCGCCCGCCGTACCGGTGCGGCCAGGCCGACCCGGGTCAACCCGGCAACGCGTCGAACGTCTCGAGCAAACCGCTCACCAACCATGCCGTGACTTCCGGGATCGGCTGCGCCAACGCCGCACGGACACTCAGCGCCTCGACCAGCTGCACGGCATCGCCCGAGAGCCGCAGATCGCCGGCAACGCCAGTAGCGATGCCGTCTCGAACGATCACCCGGTCCGTCACGTCGATCATCGCCGAGACCTTCGCGTCGCTCGGCCCACTCGCATCGATCACCAACAGGGCCCGGCCGGTTCGCCCGCGGCTCGCCGCCAGGCACGGCCCCAACCCGGCCACGTACCGCAGGCAGGCGGCGACCTCGTCGGCCTCCTCCTCGGGGGCAAGGCCCAACGGCAGCAGGATGTCGCGCTCGTGGATCCACGAATCCCACAGCGCATGGTGGGCGACCGCTGACACGCTGATGTGCCCCGGAGGCGCCTCCGCCAGCAGCTCCCACTGGTCGGTACTCAGCGAACCGAGCAGATCCGCCAAGGCGTCGGAGGTGGCGCGGAACTGGGCCAGCACCTCGGCGTTCGATGCAGGGGCAGCCGCGGCAACCATCTGCGCCGGCGACGCCACCGGATCGAACGTCGAGAGAAAGCGCGTCGGCTCGCCGCGCAGGCCGGCAGCGATCGACATCGTCCAGAACGAGTTGGTGGAGATGAGGTGCACGATCACGTCGTGGCTCGACCACCCGTCGCAACGGCTGGGGTGCGCCCACTGCTCGTCGTCGAAGGTGGCCAGCGCAGCGGCGAGGCGGCGGCGCTGGCGGATGGCAGGCGCAGCGATCGCCGACGGATCCCCGTCGAGCACGATGATCGGATCGGGCCCGTAGTGAGGTGCCAGTTGCATGGGACAAGCCTCGCACGAGGAACGTTCCGTCACGGACTCCGAACGAGTGGCGCGTCGTCAGTGCACGTGCCGGTGGTGGATGTCCGGCAGATGTTCGTGTTCGTGAGGGGACGGCAGGTGCCGGTGGCGGTCGCCGGACAGCACGTGGATCGCGTCGGGCTGATGGTGCACATCGTCGGGGTCGATCGGATGGGCATGCTCGATCAGCGGGTGGGCGTGCGCATGCGCGTGGTGCGCTGCGGCCACCACCGATACGCCGAGCAACGAGACGGCGAAGGCCACCACCGTCGAACCTGTCAGGGAATCGCCGTTGACCGGCCACGCGAGCAGCGCCCCGACGAACGGGGCGAGCGCAAAGATCACCTGGCCCCGGGCGGCGCCGACCAACCGTGCGCCCGTGATCCACATCGTGATCGACACGCCGTAGCCGACGGCGCCGATCGCGAGGCCCGCCAACGCGTAGCGGGCGACAGGGCCGCCATCGAGCGCGAGCCCGAGCAACAGGTTCACCGAGCCGGCAACGACACCCTTGGCGAGCGTGATCTGCGCAGGTGTGAAGCTGTCGAGGCTGGCGGTGATCGAGTTGTCGATGCCCCAGCAGACGCACGTGGCCGCGACCAGCAGCGCACCAATGGCAACCCCGCCCTCGGACGTGCCGGCGAGGATCACCCCGCCGAGCACCACGATCACGATGCCAATGCCCGCTCGACGGCCGATGTGCTCCTGCAGGAAGACGCGAGCGATCACTGCCGTCGCCACCACCTCGAGGTTGAGGAACAGCGAGACGGTGCCGGCCGGTGTGCGATCGAGCGCGAGCACCAACAGCACTGGCGCGATCCCGCCACCGAAGCCGACGGCGAGCAGCAACCGATAGCGCTGACGGGCAGTGGCGACCGGCCGTTCGTCGCGCAGTGCGAATGGCGCCACCGCCACCGCGGCACCCAGGTAGAGCAGCCCGGCGAGCGTGACCGACCCGACCCTGTCGACCACGACTTTGGTGGCGGGGGTGGCGGCGCCGAACAGCACAGCTGCGAACGCGCACCACGCCCACCCATGACGTTGAGTGGCATGACGTTGAGTGGCATGTCGTTGGGTGGCCTGGCGACGGCTCTCGTGCACGTCCCCACGGTAGATCGTCAGCCGACCACAAGCTCCGGTACGTTGGCGGTCCATGGAACTCGAAGTCCGCAAGATCGTCTCCTGCGTGGAGACCACCCACCGCGAGATGGGCCGCAGCGTGGATGGCTTGCACCGCAAGGTCGCCACGGCTGTGGTGTTCACCAACCCGTTCGCCGGCCGCTACGTCGATGATCTGGCCGAACTCGTCGATCTCGGCGCGCCGCTCGGGCAGCTGCTCGTCGACGAAGCGCTCGCGGTGCTCGGCCGCCCGGCCGACGACGTGTCGGCCTACGGCAAGGCCGTGATCGTCGGCCATGCCGGCGAGATCGAGCACGGGGCAGCGCTGATCCACCCCAAGTTCGGCGCTCCCGTGCGGGCTGCGCTCGGTCGAGGCCCGGCGATCATCCCTTCCACCAAGCTGATGGGCGGACCCGGCACACGCATCGTGGCCCCGCTCACCAACTGCAGCGACATCTGGGTGTTCGACGACATGGATGCGATCGCGATCTCGGTCGACGACGCACCGCGGCCCGATGAGATTGTCGCCGTGCTCGCCCTCGGCGTGGGTGGCCGGCCGCTGCACCGGATCGGCGCCCCGTCGTGACGTGCAAGGCGATCATCCTCCTCTCCCGTCGCGACGACATGTCACACGAGGAGTTCCTCGCCTGGTGGCTGGGCGAGCATGCGCCGCTTGCGGCACAACTGCCGAACGTGCGCCGCATCGTGTTCAACGCAACGCACGAACACGACGACGTCGATGGCGTCTCCGAGCTGTGGTTCGACAGCCGCGCCGATTTCGACGCGGCCTACGCGACCGAACTGGGCAAGCAGGTAGCCGCCGACTCGATGGCGCACGTACGTAGCAGGGTGCGACTGTTCGTCGACGAACACGACATCGTCTGACCGGGGATCACACCGCCGACCACGCGGGGCGGCTGAACACCTCGTTGACGTCAGCGCGAAACGACTCGAGGTCGTGGGTCGGGAATGCCGGGTCGAAGCTGTTCTGGTCCCACTTGGCACAGAACTCCTCGCACAAGCCGGCCCACTGGTGCGTGCGGTACTGATCGCGGGCATTTCGATCGCCACCGTGGAAGTGCGCGTAGTAGTAGCTCTGGAACACCCCGTGATGCAACACCACCCAGTGCACCTCCGCCGGCACGTACGGCTGCAGGATCGACGCCGCGAGCTCGCTGTGGTTGTAGGGGGCCAGCTCGTCGCCGATGTCGTGCACGAGCGCGGCGACCACCCAGTTCACATCGGCGCCATCGAGGCGGGCACGGGTGGCGGCCTGCAGCGAGTGCTCCAGACGGGTGATCTGGTAGCCGCCGAGCGAACCGGCGAGATGACCGAGCGCGGTCATGATCCGGTCGGGAAGGCTCGCCGCGTAGACGCGTTCGTAGCGGTCGAGCAGTGCGTAGTCGGCTTCGCTGCCCTCGGCCATCGAGGTGAACGACACGACGCCAGTCGGGATCTCGCCGTTCCCGTCGACGTCGCCGTCACCGGTGGTGGTGGTGGTCGCTTCAGTCATCACTTGTCCCTCGCTAGCTTCGGGTCGGATCGCCACATCCGACGCGTATCAATCGGTACATGTTGCCAGGACTTTGGTGTTCGCCCACAGCAATCGAACGGGGGTGGCAGGCAGCACATCGCCTCAAGCCGCCGCGTGCGGCTGAGCTATGCTCCGCTGCTGAGAGGAGCCGGCATGTACACACACGTCCGACGCGCACCGACAGCTGAACTCGAGGAGGCGGAGCTCGAGGAGTCTTCGCCACAGCCGGGAAAGTTGCTTGTCGGCGCCGCTGACGACCGCTACGAAGTCGCTGCGGATCGAGCCGCTGCCGAGGTGGTGGCACGGCTGAGCCAGCCGGCTGCCGCAGGTTCTTCCGCACCTGTGTCGCGCAGTGCTGGCTCCTCACCCCTCACCGCACCAGTCCAACGCTCGGCCGCCGCGCCCGCGAGTAACGCGGTGGTGGGTGCCGAGGGTGGCGGGCTGCCGGCCTCGGTGGAGTCTCAGATCGAATCCGCCCGATCGTCGGGCAGCGCACTCGACCCGGCGACGCGGGCTGCGATGGAAGCCGCATTCGGCGCGGACTTCTCGGCGGTACGAACTCACTCCGGCTCGCAATCGAGCGCGCTGAACGACGCCCTCCAGGCGAAGGCGTTCACGGTCGGCAGTGACATCTTCTTCAACGGCAGAGTGCCCGACGCGGGTGGCGCCGCTGGCCAGCAACTACTTGCGCACGAGTTGGCGCACACGCTGCAGCACGACGGTGGTGACAGTTCGATTCAACGGTGGTCGTTCGGCAAGGACGACAAGCCCAAGAAGCAAGACCCACAGGCCATCGCCAAGAAGAAGGAAGTCACCGAGAAGAAGCGCCTCGACGGCGAACGCGAGCTCGGGAATCAGCAACGCACTGCGTTGAAGGAGAAGGTGGGCGACGATCCGTCGGTGCTCGGTGACGTCACCGGCCGGTTCAACACGGCGCTGGCCGACGAGGCGAAGTTGCGCGAGTCACTGATTGCTTCCGGTACGGAGCCCGAGGAGGCGGAAACAGAGGCCTACCAGCAGATCTGGATGAAAGCCGACCCCGAGTTGCGGGCGTTGCGGCCGATGCGCGAAACCCGGGCCGAGAAGCTGATCTCGAAGACCGGCGAGACACGCACGGAGATGGCGGTTGCTGCCAGCGCCAAGAAGAACGAAGCGAACGACAAGGGTGGCTCGCTCGTCTCGCGCAAGGTCGAGGACCTGATGGTCGCGGAGTTGACCGAGGTCGAGCGTCTCGTCATCGAAGGCGAACCGCGTAGCAGGGCGGAGAAGATGGCACACGCCAGGATCTGGTCGAAAGCGGACAAGAAGGTTGTCGCAAAGGCACCGGCGGTCGGTTCGAAGCTGGAGGCGGCGGCATACGAGATCGCGGCGAAACGAGTCGGCAGGGTCGCGACCAAGCCCGAGGGCTCGAATTCCGACATCCTGAAGCAAGGCGTCACTGCTGCGAAGGTGACGATGGGGGTCACCAGCAAGATCGGCACCGGCGTCAAGATGGGCTTCAACGACGGTGACAAGACCAAACTCTCCCAAGGCGAGATGGGTGGCGGCGGCGTCGAGAGCATCTCCAACATGGTCACCGGTGTGCTCGATTCGATCATCGGCATCCGCGACTTCGTTGCGCTGATCAGCCAGCTCACCAGCCAGACCTCGCTCGACTACAACGACATCGGCGGGGCGATCAAGGCCGGGCTCGACCAGGTCGGCCAGCTGAACAAGAACGTCAGCTCCGCAATGAAGATCGCCGGAGCGCTCAGCGAGAGCTCACTCAGCGCGGTGGCCAGCATGATCCCGATCGTTGACGTCATCGGCAATGCGATCGCGATCGCTTCCGGTATCGCGGAGTCGGTGCCGAACGCGATGCGCCTCGGCAGCACCGTCGGCGACATCTATCTTGCCCGTGGCGCCGATCGGCCTGAGCTGGTGTTGCTGCTACAGCGGCTCGGTCGCCGCAACGGCCAACTCCTCGAGCAGTCGCTGTACTCGACGAGTTCGGCAGTGGTGAAACTGACACTGGGCATCGCTCAGCTCGCTTCCGGCGGCGCCGATTTCGGTGCAACCACTGGTCTGAAAACCGCGGTGCTGGTCATCGACGCCGCACACTCATTCGGTCACTTCGTGGCCGACGAGGTGTTCGCCGTGCAGGCCAAGGGGGCACGCAAACAGCTCGTGGGCAAGTCGGAGGGCTCAGCCGAACAGGTGCTCAGCAAGGACGCCAGCTACGCGATCGATGCCCTGCTGACGGCAGCCACCAAGGGCGACAAGGCGACGCAAGCCCTCGCCCGTGGCGCTCTGCGCGACGGCTACGGGGTGAAGTTCACGACCGGCGGCACCGACGAGATCGCCGCCGCACACGATCGCATCCTCAAGATCCTGAAGGAGTCGGACCAGCCGAAGACGACGCTGGACAAGCTCAAGGACGGGGTCAACACGATCAAGTCGAAGGCCGGCGCAATGTCGGACAAGGCCGCCGACGTCAGCACGCTGGCGAGTGCACGGACCACGGTCGATGGCAAGAAGCGCGGCTTCGGCTGGCGGATGAAGATGTGGTTCAAGTCCGACGCTGCGCTCGCTCGGCGGATCGCCGCTCACAACGTCGAACAGGGCGATGATCGCATGACGGTCAAGGGTCACAAGGGTGGCGTCGAAGACCCGAACATCACCAGCCCGAAACTGCAGGAGTCGCTGATCAAGGAGATGAAGGCGATGAGCACGCCCGACCTGCAGAAGGCGATGAACGACATGAAGCGCTCGCAGTTCGAACGGATCGTGTTTGCCCAGGCGTTCGCGGAACGACTGAAGGACGACCTGGGGAATGACTCCGGGGAAGGCTCCGAATGACGATCGTCGCCGCCATCGCCGCGTTCTTCGAACGGCACGATTGGCCGATCGACCACTTCGGCGAGGACGACGGTGCGCTGGGCGCAGCCGTCGACACCGCAGCGGATCGCGTGACCATCACATCGGTCAAGGGTCAACACGGCACCTGGCCGCTGGTGGTGTCGGTGGTCGGCGCCGACCTTTCGTATCTCGTCGTGCACAGCATCGTGCCGCCGGTTGCACCCTTCGGTGACGAAGTGTCCGTGCTGGAACTGCTCACGCGAATGAACGACGGATTGGTCGACGGGTGTTTCGAGCTCAACTTCGACGACGGCACGATTCGCTTTCGTTCAGCGGTGCCGATCCGATCGTTGGCGATGCTCGACACCGACACGCTGACCAACTTCGTCGGCGACGTCATCACGGCCAACGTCACCACTGCCGATCGGTTCATCCCTGCGCTCGAGGCTGTGATCGACCACGGCATGGCACCGACCATCGCGGTCGCAAAGGTCGAGGCCGGGCTCGACCCGACCGCCGGCTAGCAGCCCGTCGCAACCCGCCGCACCGCAACGGCGCGGCAGCTGGGGGGACGTAGTGCCCTAGCGCGACCGAGGCTCGTGGCGCAGCATGAGATCGCAGAGCTCGCAGACACGCGCATGCGGTATGGACACTCCGGCGACCTCGCAACACAGCAAGGAGCACACCATGCTTCACACACGCAGATCCCTCATCCTGATCGCTTCGCTCGCGCTGATCGGCGCGTGCAGCAGCGACTCGTCCAGCTCGTCCACGACCGCTGCATCGACGACATCGACCACGGCACTACCCGTCACCACCGTCACGCCGACGACCGTCGTAGCGGCGACCACCGTCGCACCCACGACAGTGCCCGAGACGACCGTCCCCGCGGCCACGCAGATGGCCATCTGGCCGACAACCGACGTGGTGTTCACCACACCGGAGGCCGCAGCAGCCGACTTCCTCGCAGCAGTGTTCGGCGAGGGGCCGTTGCTCGGCGACTTCATGGCCGGCGACTCACGCAGCGGCGAGATCGAGGTGTTCGCCTCCGTCGACGGCGCCCCGATCGGCGAGCCGCGCAGCGTGTTGATGCTGCGCCAGCTCGGCCCGAGTGACGGCTGGTTCGTCCTCGCCGCTACCAGCGTCCAGACCATCACCACCCCCGCGTTGTTGGCGACCGTGCCCGCAGGACTGTTGAGCGTCGAAGGTCTCGGCACAGGCTTCGAGGCGACGATCATCGTGAGCGCGTTCCTCGCGGGCAACGCCGCCAGCGAATTTGACCGCGAGGTCACGATGGCCGGCAACTTCGGTGAGAGCCTCCCCTACTCGGTGCATCTCGATCTGACGGCCGCCACCAGTGGTGACGTCGTCGTGCTGATGATCATCGGTGGCGCCGGCCTAGAGACCGACCCCGGCGACTTCAGCGCTCTCGCCGTCGTCATCGCCTGATCGACGCCGCTGCGCCTGGTGCCGTGCGCCTCACTCGCCCTTGCGGTTGACCAGCGCCCAGGCACCGGGCAGCAACGCACCGGCAAGGGTCAGCTTGACGATGTCGCCGATCAGGAACGGAGTGACACCGAGCGACAGCGCGTTCACGTCGCCGGTGGCCACCGGCAGGCCAAGGTCGTGGGCCAGCCAGCCTGCACCGAACACGTAGATGATGACCGAGCCCAATGCCATCGCCGACCATGCGGAAGCCAGATTGCGGTCCTGGCGGCGCTCGGCGAGATACCCGACGACACCGGCCGCGACGACGAAGCCGACGAAGTAGCCCATCGTTGCGCCGGTACCGATCGACCAGCCGCCGTCGCCACCCGAGTAGAACGGGAGCCCTACCAACCCGAACACCCAGTACAGCATCTGCGATGCCGCGCCCGAACGCCACCCGAGCGCACCGCCGGCGAGCAGAACACCCAGGGTCTGGCCCGTGATCGGCACCGGCGTGAAGCCGAGCTTCCACTCCCATTGAGCCAGGGCGGCAGTGAGCAACGCGAACCCGACGACCAGTGCAACCGTGCGGGCCACCGCAAGGTTGCGGATCGACGGCCGCCTCCAGAGTTGATCGATGAGCACGATGGGGTACGTAGCAGTCACGTTCGGATCCTCTGGTAGGTGTGCCTCAGCGTGGGTACACGCTCGCCAGATTTGTAGCACGTACTGGGATCCCGAGGCATCACCGACGCGCAGACCAGAGCTTGCGGCCGATGAACCTCGTGTCGCCCACGGTCCTCGGCCGACCCGCCGACGTGACATCGTTGGCTCACCCTCTGCGTCAACCTCTTGTTACTGGTATAGATCCACCACTTGACACGATCCATTATCGATGCCATCATCAGTCGATGAGCGACACCACAGAGGTTCTACGCCTGCACGGCGTACAGATCACTGCACAGCGGCTCGCCATCATGCGTGCTCTGTCATCCCACGCACACTCAACAGCCGACGAACTGGCCGAAGACGTCCGCAATGCCCTGGGCACCATCTCCCGTCAAGCCGTGTACGACTCACTTGGTGTGCTGGTGGAGAAGAACCTCGTGCGCCGGATTCAGCCCAGTGGCTCCGCGGCCCGCTACGAGTGCCGCGTCGGCGACAACCATCACCACCTGATCTGCCGTGACTGTGGCACCACGGTCGACATCGACTGTGCAGTCGGCCACCGGCCGTGCCTCATCGCCGACGACGACCACGGCTACGAGATCGACGAAGCCGAAGTCATCTACTGGGGCACCTGCCCCGCCTGTCGCACCTCAATCACATCCCAAACCGGGTCTCTACCGCAACCAACTCTTCCCTAAGGAGCACCAATGACTGACGAAGGCAACGTTCTAGACATCAATGAGGGCCCGGCAGTGTGTCCGGTCATGGCCGGCCCGAACTCGGCGCACACGGCCGTTGGCGCCACCGCCAATCAGCACTGGTGGCCGAACCAGCTGAGCCTCAAGATGCTCCACCAGAACCAACCCGCCGGCAACCCGTTGGGCGCCGACTTCGACTACGCAGCCGAGTTCAAGACGCTCGACCTCGCCGCGGTGAAGGCTGACCTCGCGACGTTGATGACCGACTCGCAGGAGTGGTGGCCCGCCGACTACGGCCACTACGGCCCGTTCTTCATCCGCATGGCGTGGCACAGCGCCGGCACCTACCGCATCCACGACGGTCGCGGTGGTGCCGCCAGCGGTACCCAGCGCTTCGCCCCGCTCAACAGCTGGCCCGACAACGGCAACCTCGACAAGGCGCGCACGCTGCTGCTGCCGATCAAGCAGAAGTATGGCCGCAAGCTGTCCTGGGCCGACCTGATGGTGCTTGCCGGCAACGTCGCCCTGGAGACGATGGGTTTCGAGACCTTCGGCTTCGGCGGTGGCCGCGACGACGTGTTCGAGCCCGAGGAAGACATCTACTGGGGCCCCGAGACCACCTGGCTCGGCGACGAGCGCTACACCGGCGACCGCGAACTGGCGAACCCGCTGGGCGCAGTCCAGATGGGCCTGATCTACGTCAACCCGGAAGGCCCGAACGGCAACCCCGACCCGCTCGCCTCGGCACGCGACATCCGCGAGACGTTCACACGCATGGCGATGAACGACGAGGAGACCGTTGCGCTCATCGCCGGCGGCCACACCTTCGGCAAGGCGCACGGCGCCGGCGACCCGGCGCTCGTGGGGCCCGAGCCCGAAGGGGCGCCGATCGAGCAGATGGGCCACGGCTGGATCAATGCACTCGGCACCGGCAAGGGTGTCGACACCACCACCAGCGGTATCGAGGGTGCATGGACCCGCACGCCGATCACGTGGGACAACACCTACTTCGACACGCTGCTCGGCTACGAGTGGGAGCTCACGCGCAGCCCCGCCGGCGCGCAGCAGTGGACACCCTCGAACCCGGAGGCGAAGGGCACCGTGCCCGACGCGCACGACCCGTCGCGGTCGCACGCCCCGATGATGACCACCGCCGACATGGCCTTGCGGATGGACCCGATCTACGAGCCGATCTCGCGTCGCTTCCACGCGAATCCGGCCGAGTTCGCCGATGCCTTCGCCCGGGCCTGGTTCAAGCTCACCCACCGCGACATGGGCCCGATCGCGCGTTACCTCGGCTCGGAAGTTCCCAGCGAAGAGCTGATCTGGCAGGACCCGGTGCCCGCCGCCGACACGATCCTGATCGGCGACAGCGACGTCGCTGCGTTGAAGGCGGCCGTGCTGGCGTCCGGCTTAAGCATCTCGGAACTGGTGCGCACGGCGTGGGCCTCGGCCTCCACCTTCCGCAACAGCGACAAGCGTGGCGGCGCCAACGGCGCCCGCATCCGCCTCGCCCCGCAAACCGAGTGGGAGGTCAACAACCCGGCAGAGCTGCGTCGGGTGCTCGCCACCCTCGACGGCGTACGTGCCGAGTTCAACGGTTCCGGCACGCAGGTGTCGATGGCCGACCTGATCGTGCTCGGCGGTTGCGCCGCGGTCGAAGCCGCTGCCCGCGCCGCCGGCCAGGAGATCACGGTGCCGTTCACGCCCGGCCGCACCGACGCTTCGCAGGAGCAGACCGACACGGAGTCGTTCGCGGTGCTCGAGCCGAAGGCCGATGGGTTCCGCAACTACCTCGGCAAGGGCCACCGCCTGCCGGCGGAAGCGCTGCTCGTCGACCGCGCCCAGTTGCTGACGCTCACCGCACCGGAGATGACCGTGCTGGTCGGTGGCATGCGGGCGCTGGGTGCCAACGCCGACGACTCCGGCCACGGTGTGCTCACCGACCGGGTCGGCACGCTGAGCAACGACGTCTTCGTCAACCTGCTCGACGTCAACACGGAGTGGAAGCCGGTGGCCGGCGCCGACGATCTGTTCGAAGGCCGCGACCGCGCCACTGGCACGGTGAAGTGGAGCGGCACTCGCAACGATCTGGTCTTCGGTTCGAACTCGCAGCTTCGGGCCATCGCCGAGGTCTACGCCTCGGCCGACGCTCCGCAGAAGTTCGTCGCTGACTTCGTTGCCGCCTGGAACAAGGTGATGCAGTTGGGTCGCTTCGAACTCGCCTGATCCGAGAGCGGGTCTCAGGCGCTGGAAACCCGAGCGCGTCAGGCAAAGGCGTCGAAGAGTTCGGAGAACGCTTTTGCCTGGCCGCCGGAGGTGGACGACGCCACGATCACGGGGGCAGTGACACCAGCGTCGAACCAGGCCTCGATGCCGTCGCGCACGCGGGCCACCGGGCCCGAGAGGGTGCAATCGTCCAGCCAGCGATCGCTCATCGCAGCGAGCACAGCATCCTGATCGCGGGCTTCGAGAGCGGCGATCACGGCGGTCATCTCGGCCCCGTAGCCGGCGTCGATCCAGTAGTTGCGGTAGTTCGGCAGCGCCACATAACCCTGCAGCGTCTTGCGGTTGCGAGCGCGGGCGGCTGCGAGGTCGTCATCGATGACGGTGGGGATCATGTTGCCGATCCAGAAGCCATCGGCCAGGCGTGCAGCGGGCACCAGGCCCAACGAGTGCGCCATCCGGCTACGCGATGCGTTGGCCCACACCGCTCCCTCGCCCACCTCCACCGACAGCCCCACCATCTTGTCGCGCAGCGTCGCCAACACGACCGGGGGCAGCCCGCCCAGCTGCTCGCCCGCCGTGCGCATGGCGCCCACGTACTCGCGCATGTCGCCGAGTGGCTTGCCGGTTTCCACGCCCAGCCGCTTGATCACAGGCCCGTGCGTGACGCCGACCCCGAGCCGGAAGCGCCCGCCCGCGATCTCGTGCAGGTACGCCGCCGACGTGGCGAGCGCGGCCGGGTGCTGCAGGTAGATCGGCTGGATCGACGTGCCGAACTCGATGGTCTGGGTCGCGTGCGCAATCGAGAGGCACAGCCCCATTGCGTCGCCGAAACTCGGGCAGTAGATACCAGAGAACCCGCGCCGCTCGATCTCCTGTGCCATCTCCACTGCCTGGGCACGCCGGCCCGGCGACGCAGCAAGGGACACGGCGGGAAGACGAGCGCTCATGCTGGAACGCTACTGCCCGAGCGCAAGCGGCCGTCACGGAACGCGTTACCGTGAGCGGATGACGGCTACCGAGACCCCGGCAAGCACCATCGTCGCCCGCCCTCTGTCACCCTCGATCGGGGCCGAGATCCACGGTGTCGATCTCCGCGACGAACTGAGCGACGACACAATCGCCGGCATCCGCGCCGCGCTGTTGCATTGGAAGGTGATCTTCTTTCGCGACCAGAAGATCAGCTC